>NZ_JNVM01000006.1 GCF_000722545.1 Paenibacillus tyrphae | reverse complement strand
TCTGCGGGGATTAGTGTGTTGGTGGTTGGCCTGCGCAAAGAACGTAGCGGACATACGGCGAAGGCTCAAGCACATCGTTAAAGTACAAGGAGAAGAACGTTATAGCGGAGTCTTTGATCAACTGGTAACATATGTATCGATGACGTGCTCAGGAAACGCCTGTTCCTTGAGCGCGTTGTCTTTTTTTGGAGTTAATGGTGTGTTTAATAGCGGTGATGCAGCATATATTTGAATCGAGCGAAAGCCATATTTATTAAAAAAGTGTCTTCACAATGTCCGAAGATGATGGTAATCTTGGAAGTAAGCGGTTTTTTACGCGAGGTTAAAAGTGATTCGGTGCTGTACGCAACACGGATCTACTTTTCAAATACAACACCTCTTTTAGCCTAAAAATATAAACGTTTATATTCTCCTCAGAAAAGGTTGAGGAAAGTTTAGGGTTGGAGATCCGATAAGGAACTGACGGCCAAAAATATAAACGTTTATGTTATAAACGAAGAAGGGAGGGAAAGGTATAGCTTGTAAACGAGCTGGCTAACTGATGCACAAAAGTGTAAGCGTTTATACTTTGTTGAAAGGAAAGGAGAAGGAGCATTAGATTTGAATTGCCTGTAAAGCGGCAAGCAGCCTGTTGTTTATCCATGCGGTCAACATTTTTAGGAGGGATTACATGCCTATGTCCAATGCTAGACCATCCAAAAGCCAGACCAAATTTCTGTTAGCCTTTCTTTGTTTTACCTTAGTGGCTTCCTTGTTTGGCGCAACCGCTTTGTTCCAGCCATCCAAAGCAGCCGCAGCCTCTCCTGACGATAATTTCTCCCCGGAAACTCTGCAATTCCTTCGCAATAATACGGGGCTCGATGGCGAGCAATGGAACAACATCATGAAGCTTATCAATAAACCGGAGCAGGACGATTTGAACTGGATCGAATACTACGGGTACTGCGAAGACATTACTGATGAGCGCGGGTATACGATCGGTCTTTTCGGTGCTACCACAGGCGGCTCCAGAGATACCCATCCCGATGGCCCGGAACTCTTCAAAGCCTATGACGCCGCCAAAGGAGCCAGCAACCCGTCGGCCGATGGCGCATTGAAGCGCCTTGGCATCAACGGGAAAATGAATGGCTCGATTCTGGAAATTAAAGATAGTGAGAAGGTGTTCTGCGGCAAGATTAAAAAGCTTCAAAACGATGCGGCTTGGAGAAAAGCGATGTGGGAAACATTCTATAACGTGTATATCCGGTACAGCGTTGAACAAGCGCGCCAGCGCGGCTTTGCCAGTGCGGTGACGATCGGATCGTTTGTCGATACGGCACTGAATCAAGGTGCTACCGGCGGCTCGAATACGCTTCAAGGCCTGCTTGCCCGTTCCGGCAGCAGCTCGAACGAGAAAACCTTTATGAAAAATTTCCATGCCAAACGTACCTTGGTTGTGGATACCAACAAATACAACAAGCCACCTAACGGTAAAAACCGCGTAAAACAATGGGACACTCTCGTGGATATGGGGAAAATGAATCTGAAGAACGTTGATTCCGAGATTGCTAAAGTTACGGACTGGGAAATGAAGTAAGCTCCTTCATTTTCAGGGCCCGTTATCAAGGACGGTCGCATTCTGCGGCCGTCTTTTTCATTCATGATTCCGGCTCTGACCGGCAAAGTAATGAAGAAAATGTTGTGCCGGCAACGGCTTACTGTAATAGTAGCCTTGCACGGCGTCACAGCGCTCTTGCTGAAGGAACGAAAGCTGCTCTTCCGTTTCCACGCCCTCGGCAACGACTTTCAGGTTCAAATTGTGCGCCATTGAAATAATAGTGGAAATGATCACTTCATCCTTATCATCTTTGCAAATATCCTGAATGAAAGACTTGTCGATTTTAATAATATCGATCGGAAATATCCGAATATAATTTAAGGATGAATAGCCGGTACCGAAATCGTCCACCGAAACCCGGATTCCGGTCGTCTTTAGTTCGTTTAATGTGGCGATAGTCTGCTCAGGATTTTGCATCATGGCGCCTTCTGTAATTTCCAATCCCAAATAACGGGGCTCGAATTCGGTTTCAAGCAATGTTCTTTGTATCATTCCTGCCAAGTCCGGCTGCTTGAACTGGCGGGCCGAAAGATTTACTTTCAAGGTGATCGGCGGAAAGCCCGCTTGCTGCCATTCCTTGAACTGCCTGCACGCCGTTTTCAATACCCACTCTCCGATCGGAACGATAAGTCCGGTTTCTTCAGCAAGCGGGATGAAATCGCCGGGCGAGACCATTCCCCAGTCCGGATGGTTCCACCTAATCAAGGCTTCCGCTCCGATGACGGAAGTTGTCTCCATCGTCGCATCCACCAATGGCTGATAATGCAAGACAAACTCGTTCCTCTGCAGTGCCTTTCGCAATGAATTTTGCATCTCGATTTTTTTATAAAACTCCTGGTCCATCTCTTGCGTGAAAATACGGTACGGGGCTCCGTCTCCTTCTTTTGCATAATACATAGCCCTGTCTGCTCTTTTCATGATCTCGCCCGGATGCTCCCCATCGTCCGGATAAAAGGCGATCCCTATGCTGGACGACAAATAAAATTCTTGCCCGTCCAATATAAACGGGGCTGTCCACATTTGGCTCAGATTTGACGCAATCCGAACGGCGGCCTCCTTGCTTCCCAAATCGGGAATAAACACCGTGAATTCATCTCCTCCGATTCTGGCCGGGAATGGCCGGATACCCAGCGTGTCGACAAGTCGCCCGCCAATAGCTCGAATGACCATATCTCCATAATTGTGGCCTAGCGTGTCATTGACATTTTTGAAGCCGTCAACATCCAGATATAATACGCCGACCATGGTATTGTTATGACGCGCTCTTTGAATCGCAGCTTCGAGCCGAGAGATAAACAATCGCCGATTGGGCAGATTGGTCAACTCGTCGTAGTAGAGCATTTGACGAATTTTACTTTCCGCCTCTTTTCTCTCCGTAATATCTCTGGCAATCGAGAGCATGACTTTTGATTGATTCAGCTTGACCACTCTGGAGTTTATTTCCACAGGGATTTTTCGCTGCTTTTTGGATAGGAACCAGGCTTCTGTCTTGTGCTCTTGGGATGCAGCTGGCCTTTCTTGCGCATCTTGAAGCCTTTCGTCCTGCATGGGTTTGATGATGGCTTGAGGCTTGAGCGCCAATAGCTCCTCTTTCGAATATTCCAGCATACTGCACATCACTTCATTGACTTCAAGCAATACATTCGACTCTTCGGCCTCTTCCTCAATTCTGGTGATAAAGACAGCGTCATTGGCATATTGGAACAGGTCTTTAAACATCATCTCGCTGACCTGCAGTGCTTTCACGTGTTCTCTCCTCCTTGAACAGAAATCATCCGTTTACCTTGCCGGCATATAAAAAAGCACCCTCATCAAATAAGAGGGTGCACGCGCGCGAAAAAACACGATGATGGCGACCTCCATTCGTTGAGTTTTAGCACTGCATGGCATAGGAGCTTGCGTCCAGCTACATTAAAAACCACCTTATGTCGATGGCTTCTGTTGACCCATTGGCGTCTGTCGACGTTTCTGGGCAGCAGCATTTCTCCATGCAGGAGCCTCACCTAACGAGGTTCGTATTCAATTACCCACATCATAAGTGACAAAAATCTCCTTTGTCAACACTTCTCCGATTCCTCTGACCAGTTTTTGCAAATGGCACGTTTGAGGCTTTAGCACGGATATCAGATGCTGAATGGCAACTTCGGGATCGGCGGTTTCTCCGCAAGTGTAACAATCAAGTGCCGCAAATCCTTTTTCCGGGTAAGTATGAATCGAGAGATGACTCTCGGACAATAACAGCAGCACGGTGGCCCCCTGAGGCTTAAATTGCTTCCCTTGAACGGACAGTACCGTTGCTCCGCATTTCTCGGCTGCTTCGATTAATTGGATTTGCAATAGCTCAGCGTTATTAATCCGTTCGAAATCGACCCCCCACAGGTCTGCAACAACATGTCTTCCGAATGTAGAATAGTTCATTTTCGGTTCTCCCTCTCCTGTTGGTTGAATGCAACAACAAATTACTCCGCTGCAAGAAGCAGGGAGCCGTAGGGAGCGGTCGCGAAACATGCTATTTTCCGAAGACCGGGGCAATATCACTAAGGGATAGATGGCATCGGAAGCAGCAGGGTGTGTACGTTTCCTCCCTACGCTTATGCGGTTGTAGATGGTTAGATAGACAACTACTACTGTCCATGGCGCATCATCCCCCCTTTGTTTCCAGTCTCTCGAAGCGTCAAATATAGACAAAGGAATCGTACTTCCCGTCCTTCGAAATGTCAATCTTTTTTAGAATCGCTCCCCAAAATAAATTTTTCTTGACAATCGTAAATTCTCGACTTAAGATGGCAGAGGAATTGAATACGTCCTCGTTAGGTGAGGCTCCTATATAAACACAGGCCACTGCCCAGAAATATCGAAAGATGCCCATGGGTAGAACAGGGATTGCCGGATTAAGGCTTTTCATAAAGTGGCTAAGAGAAAATTTGTTCTCTTTACGTTATATAGTGCCAAAACTCGACTAGGGGGAAACGAAGCTTTTTTGGCGTGCTTTATTATCCCTCTAGCGGTTCTAGAGGGATTTTTATTTTGTAAAGGGGGGAATTTTGTATGGACAGTAGTCCGAGTTATCGATCGCGTCGCTGCAATCAAGACTATACAGAGGGAGAACTGAAAGTTCTTTGCTCTCCAATCTTTTCCATATTTAAATTCCCGCAAAAAAATCATTCCGTGTGGGTTTATTTAAGTATGCGTATTTGATGTGTGAGCGCAAAGTACACGGTTCGGCAAAGCTCTCTCTGGTAAACGGAGAGAGCTTTTTTTGTGCCGTTTTTGAATCGAGAGGAGGAAACCAAATGAGAACACCGACGAAAGACAAAGAGAAAGTGACACAAGAGATCGCAGAGCGTCTCATTCAAGCATCGGTTTCGCTGGAAGAAAATGTAATGAAGGATTTGGAAACCAGCCCACAAGGCCTTAGTGAAACCGAAGCCAAAAGAAGGCTTGAAATCCACGGGAAAAACCAAGTTGCCCACGACAAACCGCCGGCTTGGTTTATTCAATTGCTTTCCTGCTTTAAAAATCCGTTCATCCTGATTTTGCTGTGCTTGGCAGGATTTTCTTACTTTATGGACGATGATATCCAAGCCGTCGTCATCATTACGACCATGGTCACCGTCAGCGTCATCATTACATTTACCCAAGAGTACCGTTCGACACGGACGGCGGAAAAGCTTAAGGCGATGGTGAAAACGACGTCATCTGTAAGCCGCCAGTCGGGGCGCAAAGAGATTGACATGGAGCTTTTGGTGCCGGGGGATATCATCCATCTCTCTGCCGGCGACATGGTACCGGCCGATGTAAGGCTGATCGCATCGAAGGACTTGCACGTCGGAGAATCGGCTCTCACGGGAGAAGCGATGCCCGTTGAGAAAAGCGATACTCTCCCGCCTGACGTAGTAAAAAACAAGTCGCAGAACAAGCAAATGAATGCTCTTGAATTGAACAATATGTGTTACATGGGGACCAACGTGATCAGCGGTTCGGCTACGGCTGTCGTCGTATCGACCGGCGCCAATACGTATTTTGGTTCCATGGCAGACACGCTTATCGGTAAAACACCGCTTACCAGCTTTGACAAGGGAGTCAAAAGCATCACCTTTGTTCTGATCCGCTTCATGCTCATCATGGTTCCCATCATCTTCGTAATCAACGGCTTTACGAAAGGGGAATGGTGGGAAGCTCTGTTATTCGGTCTATCGGTCGCGGTCGGTTTGACACCGGAAATGCTGCCGGTGATTGTTGCCGGGAATCTGGCGAAAGGTGCGGCTACCATGGCCCGCAATAAGGTTGTCGTCAAGCGTCTTAACGCCATTCAAAATTTCGGAGCCATGGACATTTTATGTACGGACAAAACCGGAACCTTGACGCAGGATAAAATCATTTTGGAAAAGCATCTCGATGTTCAAGGCAAAGAAGACAAGAAGGTGCTGGAATACGCATATTTGAACAGCTATCACCAAACCGGACTCAAAAACCTGCTGGATGTGGCCGTACTGGAGCATGCCGAGCTTACCCATGTTTTGGGCGTCGAGAAAAACTATACGAAAATCGATGAAATCCCGTTCGATTTCAACCGCCGGCGAATGTCTGTCGTACTGGAGACAAAAGGCAACGGTCATACGCTCATTTGCAAAGGAGCGATGGAAGAGGTCCTCGGCATCTGTTCACACGTGTCCGTCAACGGGCAATTGATCCCCCTTACGGAGGAGCTTGTCGAGAAGGTGCAGCTGCTTGTCCATAATTTGAACCTGGACGGCTTGCGCGTTCTTGCCGTGGCCATCAAAGAAACCGAGTGCCGGGATGAGGCCTATGGGGTGGAGGATGAAAAAGATCTTGTTCTCGTCGGATACCTTGCCTTCCTGGACCCTCCGAAGGAAACTGCGAAAATGGCGATTCGGGCGCTGAAGGAAAACGGCGTCGACATCAAGGTCATTACAGGCGACAATGCGGCGGTTACCCGTAAAGTATGCAAAGATGTAGGCATCAAAGTAAATGACATTTTGCTGGGCAGCTCCATCGATGCCTTAGCTGACGAGCAATTGGCCGATATTGCGGAGAAGACAACGGTGTTTGCGAAAGTAAATCCGCTGCAAAAAGCAAGAATCGTGAAAGTGCTGAAAAGCAAAGGGCATACCGTCGGCTTTATGGGGGATGGAATCAACGACGCTGTTTCCTTGAAGGAAGCGGATGTCGGGATTTCCGTCGATACGGCCGTCGATATCGCCAAGGAATCCGCCGATATCATTCTATTGGAGAAGAGCCTGATGGTGTTGGAGCAAGGGGTCATTCAAGGACGCATCACATTCGGCAACATGATTAAATACATTAAGATGACCGCCAGCTCCAACTTTGGCAATGTGTTTAGCGTATTGGTGGCGAGCGCATTTATTCCGTTTTTGCCGATGCTTCCGATTCATTTGCTCATCCAAAATCTGTTTTACGATATTTCGCAGCTCTCCATCCCTTGGGACAAGATGGATAAAGAATATTTGCGCAAACCGCAA
Organism: Paenibacillus tyrphae; assembly: GCF_000722545.1. Lineage (GTDB taxonomy): Bacteria > Bacillota > Bacilli > Paenibacillales > NBRC-103111 > Paenibacillus_G > Paenibacillus_G tyrfis. The sequence continues at coordinate 588,473 of NZ_JNVM01000006.1, read as the reverse complement.
AAATGGAATGCCAAGTCGGTCAGCAGATTTATGCTTTTCATCGGTCCGATCAGCTCGATTTTCGATATTACGACCTATGCGTTGATGTGGTATATTTTCTCGGCCAATTCCGTCGATCACCAAACCTTGTTCCAGTCCGGCTGGTTCATTGAAGGATTGCTTTCGCAAACGCTAATCGTGCACATGATCCGTACCGAAAAAATTCCGTTTATTCAAAGTACGGCGAGCGCTCCCGTCGTGCTCCTGACATGCTTGATTATGGCGATGGGCATTTATCTGCCTTTCAGCGGTTTTGGGGGAAGCATCGGTCTGGAGCCACTTCCGATGTCATACTTCCCTTGGCTAGTAGCGACGCTGTTATCTTACTGCGTACTAACTCAACTGATCAAAAAATGGTACATCCGCAAATTCAACGAATGGTTGTAAGTAAACTGTGGAACATAACGGTTGCCTTCACTGAAGGATAAGAGGAACATTCCATGAAAAATTTGAAAATAGCTCGCAAAATTTCGATCATCACCTTACTTGCGGTAGTTTTCTTGGTTGGTCTGGGTATCACCAGCTACTTCTTTATTGTCAGCTCGAATCATAATGCGGATGCGATGTATGATGATGACTCGTCGGTATCGTGGATCGGTACCGTTTCAAGCGATGTACAGGCGATGAACAGCAAGCTTTTGGAGCATGTGCTGGTTGCTGATCTTCCCAATAAAAAAGCACTGGAAGATGAAATCCATCGTCGGGCAGCTTCAACGAACCAGACGATCGACAAGCTTGAAGCAGCTCTGAACAGCGAATCGGATTCGAAAACTGGAATAGCCGCATTAAAGCAGTCTTTGATCCATTATGCCGAAGTACGGCAGCAAGTGATCGATTTTTCGCAAAAAGGCCAGACCCAGGACGCCTATCTTTACTATCAAATGCACATGACGAAAATCATGGAAGATATCGATCACACGATCGACGGGCTGCAGAAGGAACGGTTAGCTATTGCGATGCAGCGCAACGGCGAAAGAAGCCGGCTTCATTCGAACCTGATTCAAATTTTTATCTTCACCCTCGTTTTCTCCATCGGTTTGTTTTATTTTCTCGGACGATGGATCACCGAGCTTATTGTCGGGCCGATCCAGCAGCTGCAGGATTTGATGTCCAAAGCCGCTTCAGGCGATTTGGCGGTTCAGACCGAATATCGCTCTAATGATGAAATCGGCGAATTGAATCAATCGTTCGATTCCATGCTTCGAGGGTTAAGACAATTGATCCACAAAGTGCAAAATAACGCGGAGCAGTTATCGCGCAACGCCTGGAAATTCGCTTCTAAATCGGAAGAAAGCACACAAGCGGCAAATCTCATTGCCGCTTCTTCCGAGAAGCTGACGCTCGATTTGCGGAATCAGGAAGAAGGCTTGACGCAATCCGTGCAAACGATCCATCGCATGAAAAGCCATATCGATCTCATTCATCGACAGAGCCAAAATATGACGGCCTTGATGGATGCGGCCGCCTTCTCTTCGCGCCAAGGGTCCGTTTCGGCAAACGCCATGCGCGACCAAATGGATGCCATTTACAAGAAAGTTCGCGCTTCGGAGAAACATGTAGACATTTTAGCGGAGCGCTCTCGGCAAATCGGTCAGATCACTTGCTTGATTGCGGATATCTCCGAGCAGACCAAATTGCTTGCCATAAACGCTGCGATCGAAGCCGCACGCGCCGGGGAAGCCGGCAAAAGCTTTCATGTCGTTGCCCAGGAAGTAAGAAAATTGTCGGATCAAACCAACAAGGCGACAAAGGAAATCGGGGAGATGCTAAACCAAATTCAGCTTCAAACCAAGGAAGTGGTCTTGTCGATGAAGGCGGGAAGTGAGCATGCCTTAACGGGCGTGCAAATGACCGATCAAGTAAGCAATTCCCTTCATTCTAATGAAGAATCGTTTCGAAGAGCGACGGAACAGGCCGAAGCGGTTTCGGAACTGTTTAGAACATTGGTTGAAGGCAGCGAGCAAATCATCGGCGTGGTGAATCAAGTATCGATAGTGTCCCAGCAAGGTGTGATCCTTAGCGAAGAAACCTCGGCAGCGAATGAAACCCAGCTTGCCGCCATGGCGGATATCTCTTTATCTGCCAGGTCTCTATCAGAGATGGCGGAACAACTGCAGAAAGAAACAGATCTATTTATTGTGTAAGGCTATGATGAACATCCTCATCATAGCCTTTTTGGTGGTGGTCGGGGGGATTGGCTACCATCCGACTTTAATAATTAAACCTTTTGGCCTGCTTGTTTCCAGATAGGCAGCTTGATTGTTAACGTCGTCATAAGCAAAGCCGTAGGCTAAACCGTCAATGGCGTGAGTATGCCAAAATTTCGAATAATAGTTGGCTGGAGCAGCTTGATAATAGTTGCCGACGATGTTCCAATTATTATCCGTATAGACATGTCTGTTGATTGCAGCACAAGTTTGAGCGTTGGTGACCGCCCCATCACACCTGAGAATGTCCTGTGTGGAAAAGCCGGAATAACCTGCAAAGTAATTGGCGTTAACGCCGCCGGCGGCAAAAGAACCGCGAACGGGAGCGACGATTCGGTAGGGAGCTTGAATTGTACCTAGCGATGTAAATTGTGAAGGCACTTCTTTGGAAAATTTGGAAAATAAACCGGAGCGGGTTTCAACTTCCAATTCGCCGACGGTTCGATCATAATTTCCTTCTACATTTACAAGTCTGTGTTGAATAGGGAAACCGAACATATCGACTCTGGTCGTGTTTCCATGATATCCTGTCGCGTCAATCGTAAATTCGATAAAGTCAAAATATACATTGAGATTCGGGTCATTCGGATTATTAATATCCGGTCCGGCAAACCCGTTATCATAAGTTTTAATGTAGCATTCCGTGGCCACGCAAAGGAACATTCTTCCGGAGGTTATTTTTGGCAGACTTACCCACGGAGCATCGCTAACTTTATGATAAAAGTTTGCATAGTTGATGCCGTTTTTCGATAAATGTCCGGGAGCATCGTTAAGCGCAAGCGAAATAGGCAGCAAATTGCCGTTTAGGTCCAAATAACTCCACTTTCCATTCGCCGGATTAATCCCGAGAACACCCCAGAAGATCTGACTATCCGAGTAAGCGCCATTGGTCCCATTCATGACCTTAAACGACATTACACCGTTTCCGGTCGGTGCGGGTATGGAGGAGGCAGGTATGGAGTATATGGAAGATGACGAACTTGAATCTGCAGAAGCGCTTGCACGAATTGGAGGGGGGATGATCATTTGAATCAGTATCATCATTGCACAAATAACAGAAGAGACACGTCCAAACTTCTTCTTAAGGTACATAAAAGCACTCCTTCCTAAAGTTCATTTAGCCCTGCATTTATTTGCTGCGATGGTTCAACAAATATCACCTCCTGCTTATATATACTACCTGATTAGGGAAAAAGTGTTCTATCCGAAAAATGACTACGTTGAACATGATTGTGACTTGTTAGCTGCCGGGCGGGCAGTCCTAAAACTTGGCGGGTTTTCGCAGTTGCTTTTTACATGAAAATCATTGTTGAAAATAAGGTATTTATCACAAAAATGTTAATCAGGTAACTAAAATTGTAGCGCTAGCGGGCCAGTGCTTCTTATAATAGGCTCACGACCGAATGTATAACATTCCCATTTTGTCCCACTTATTTCCTTCTCGGATAGACAAAGGAGGCGGTATAAATGTAGATCCTGCGAAGGAAAGGAGGATTTCCGCCTTTGCCTAACTCGTGCCATTTAAAAAGGAAGGAGTTAAAATCATGACAATTGCTTTGTCTATAGCTAAGCGTACCACGATGCTTTTTATGATCTTCGCCTTAGTTATTAACATTTCTTATGAAACCGGCACTTTTGCGGCTGAAGCACATGTGAATAATCCGTTTCTGGGAGCGACGGAGTATGTGAACCCCGATTATGCCGCTCTTATCGACACGTCGATCGCACGGGTGAGCGATAGCGCGCTGATTGCAAAGATGCGGAAGGTTAAATCGTACCCGACAGCTATATGGCTCGATCGTATCGCGGCGATTAAAGGCGGCGCTGCGAACGGTGGCCGCAGGAGCCTTGTGGAAACGATGGATGCCGTATTAGCGCAAAAGAATGGCAATACCCCGATCACTGTCATGTTCGTTATCTATAACATGCCGGGGCGAGATTGCCATGCACTTGCGTCGAACGGAGAACTACCGTTGACTCCCGAAGGTTTACAGACGTATAAGAAGCAATATATTGACCCGATCGCAGAGATATTCTCCAACCCGAAATACCGAAACATCCGGATTGTAACGGTGATCGAACCGGACTCGTTACCCAATCTCGTCACGAATCTGAACGATCCGAAGTGTGCACAGGCTAACTCCACGAATATTTACCGGGATGCCAATCAGTACGCGCTGGATAAGCTGCATGAGATCCCTAATGTTTACACCTACTTGGACATCGGCCACTCCGGGTGGCTTGGCTGGGATTCGAACCGTCAGCCTGCCATCGACCTTTTTACCACTGTGGTGGCGGGGAGCAGAGACGGGCTTGCAAGCGTCGACGGGTTTATCACCAACACGGCGAACACTACTCCGTTGGAGGAGCCTTATCTGACCGATCCGAGCTTGACAATTGACGGACAGCAGTTGAGGTCTGCGAATTTCTATCAATGGAATCCGTACTTTGATGAAGCGGATTTCACTGCAGCATTATATGCTGGATTTGTGGCGAAGGGCTGGCCCGAAAGTATCGGCTTCCTGATTGATACTTCTCGCAACGGATGGGGCGGTCCAGGCCGGCCGACCGGCGCAAGCGGCAATAGCGTTAACGAATACGCCAATTCCGGCCGTATCGATAAACGTTTTCACCGCGGAAATTGGTGCAATCCCTCCGGTGCAGGTATGGGGCAGCCTCCAACGGCAGCACCCTCAGGGTACCCTGAATCACATCTCGACGCGTTCGTATGGGTAAAACCTCCGGGGGAGTCGGACGGCTCAAGCTCAGAGATTCCAAATAACGAGGGCAAGGGGTTCGACAGAATGTGTGATCCTACGTATATAAGCAGCAATGGTACGCCGACGGGAGCATTGCCTGATGCCCCGTTATCCGGTCATTGGTTCCACAACCAGTTCCTGCAACTTATACAGAACGCTTATCCGGAAATCCCCGTCGATAATTCAACGGTACCGGCTGCTCCAACCGGTCTGACAGCTACGGCCGGTAACGCGCAAGCCATGCTGAACTGGACATCTTCAGAAGGCGCGACGAGCTACAACGTTAAGCGTGCGATAACTAGCGGCGGTCCGTATACGACGGTGGCTGCCGAGGTGGCAGGAACAGGTTACAAAGACATAGGCTTGATCAATGGGACGACATACTACTATGTTGTGAGCGCATTGAACAGCTCGGGAGAAAGTCCGAACTCCATGCAAGTGAACGTGACACCGCAAGGAACGGTGCCTTCTCAGAATTTGATCGTACAATATCGGGCAGCGGATACCGACGTCAATAATGGCCAGATCAAAGCGCATTTCAATATCAAGAATAACGGAACGACTTCCGTTCGATTAAGCGACCTCAAACTCCGGTACTACTTTACGAAAGACGGCATATCAGAGATGAACGCATGGATCGATTGGGCACAAGTGGGAGCTGAAAATATTCAACAATCGTTCGTTAGCGCAAGCGGCGTCAATACGGACACCTACGTCGAGCTCAGCTTCGCTTCGGGGGCCGGTTCTATCCCGGCAGGCGGACAGTCTGGCGAAATCCAGCTCCGAATGTCCAAAGCGGACTGGTCAAACTTGAACGAATCGAACGACTACTCGTTCGATGGGACCAAGACATCGTTTGCGGATTGGGACAAAGTGACGCTTTTCCGGAACGGAACTCTTGTCTGGGGAATCCAACCTTAAAAAAACTATGGAACATTTATCAATTGGTTCCAAGAGAGGATGGACAGGATGAAATTAAAAATGATCTTGCTTCGCACGCTGGTATGCCTTTTGCTCTTCAGTCTGTTTTGTTCTTCGCTTCCTTCGACTAAGGCTGCGACAACCTGGAACTTGGTATGGAGCGACGAATTTAACGGAAACTTCGGCGCTGCGCCGGATTCCCGAAAATGGAAGTATGATATCGGAGGCAGCGGCTGGGGCAATAATGAACTGCAGTACTATACGGACAGCAGGAACAATTCGTATTTGGATGGTAACGGGAACTTGGTCATTAAAGCTGTTAAAGAAAATTTCGGGGGAAATTCTTATACTTCCGCCCGCTTGCTCACAAAAGGATTATTCACGCAAGCTTACGGAAAGTTTGAAGCGCGCATCAAGCTGCCGTTTGGCAAAGGAATCTGGCCCGCCTTCTGGATGCTCGGAGATAACTTGGATTCGGCAGGGTGGCCTAACAGCGGTGAAATTGATATTATGGAGCATCTTGGTCATGATTCCTCTACGATTTACGGCACTGTGCACGGTCCCGGCTATTCCGGTTCGGGCGGAATCGGCAAATCCTACACGCTGCCGAACGGACAGCTGTTTAAAGACGCATTCCATGTGATTTCTATGGAGTGGGAACCTACGCAAATCCGCTGGTATGTGGACGGGAATCTTTATCACACATTCAATAAAAGTCAGCTTGGCTCGGGGCAAACATGGGTGTTCGACCATCCGTTTTTTATGATCATGAATTTGGCCGTAGGCGGGAATTGGCCGGGGGATCCGGACGCCGGTACGACGTTTCCGCAAATGATGCTGGTTGATTATGTACGAGTGTATAAGGCAGGGTCTACGCCCGTAGAGCCGGGAGCGGTATATAAGCTGATCAATGTGAACAGCGGCAAAGCTCTTGATGTTTATGCCGCGGGTACGGCTGACGGAACGAACGTGCAGATCTACACGGATAACAACACGCCCGCCCAAAGATGGCAAGTAATCCGCAATGCAGACGGGAGCTATAGGCTGACGAATCCGCAAAGCGGCAAATCCTTGGATGTCGCCGACGCAGGAACAGCCGATGGAACCAATGTCCAGATATGGTCAAGTAATGAATCTGTCGCGCAAAAATGGAATATTGTCGATTATGGCGATGGCAGCTTCAAGCTGATAAATACCGGTAGTGGAAAAGCATTGGACGTCAGTTCCGCGGGAACTGCCGATGGGACCAATGTGCAAATTTGGTCCGATAACAACACGTCCGCCCAGAAGTGGAGAATGATCAAGCTTTAGTCGATGATCGAACGACAAACCGAAAGCGGCCTCCGCCTAGGAGAGCGGCCTTCGGTTTTTTTAGCTCTTTAGAGCTATCGGGGATTCATAACGCCGACACAGACATACTCTACATGTGTATAGTATATTTCATTTGCAGTAAATCGATCATTAAGGTTAAGGGGGAGATTATCATCATGGAAGTCGCAATCATGCTTTACGATGGAATCACAGCTTTGGATGCCATTGGTCCGTATGAAGTATTTTCAGCCACCATGAAATGTAACGTGAAGTTTATCGGGAAGAAAAAAGGGATCGTCCAAATGGACTCCAAGATGGGTTATTTGCACGCCGATTACAGCTTTTCCGAAATAACTTCAGCCGATATTCTTGTCGTTCCCGGCTGCAGTCCGCCTAATTATAAAACGCCAATGAACGACGAAGAAACGCTGGAGTGGATTCGCCAAATTCACGGGACCGCGAAATGGACGACGTCGGTTTGTAACGGCTCTTTGATTTTGAGCGCCGCAGGCTTGTTGAACGGAGCGACGGCTACTTGCCATTGGGGTTCCTTCGACCTGCTCCGTTCTCTTGGAGCCATTCCGACAGACGAGAGAGTGGTTCGCCATGGTCAAATCGTAACGGCAGCCGGCGTTTCTTCCGGTATCGATATGGCGCTTCAATTGGCGGCATGGGAATTCGGGGAAGATGTGAGTAAAGCGGTCCAATTAATCTTGGAATACGATCCCCAGCCTCCGTTTGATACGGGTTCGTTAAAGAAAGCGCCGGCTCCGCTGGTTGAGCGGGTAAGAGAGGTGCTTCAAGAGCTTTCAGAGAAAGATCCCGGATAAGGTACGGGTATCGGCATGGTCGTCGTTTCAACGAGGAAGCCTGCTATCGCTTATCAATAAACGATGCAGGCTTTTTCAGTTACAGGGAATGTGCTCTCCTAGTTTAATTCAATTTATACAGATTCCACTTTTGAGCGTTCGAACCATTATCGTCCCAGATTTGAACGTTCGTGCCATTCTCGGTCCCGCCGGCATTTACATCCAAAGCTCTGCCGCTGTTGCTGTCGATTAATTTGTAGGCGCCGCCTGCATCGACAATGCGCCACTTCTGATTGGCGCCGCCGCCGTAATTCCATATTTGTGCATTCGCGCCATTCCAACTCCCGGCTGCATCCAAAGCTTTATTGGTATATTCTTTAACCACTTTATACAGTCCGCCACCTACATCGGTAATCACCCATCGCTGAGCGCCAGAGCCGTTATCTTCCCAGATTTGTACATTCGCACCGTCATCGTTACTGCCGGCGGCTACATCCAGAGCTTTTCCGCTCCCGACATTAATCAGTTTGTAGGTTTTGCCGGAAATGATGCCGTCGCGGGGCGGTGCCGGATTCATTTTACTTTTGACAAACTTGCCGGAAGCCGATAATTGCGCATCGGACCATCCTCCATATGGACTTGCGCCAGGCAGTAATGCAGCAGATACTTCAGCTTTATCGCATAACGACCAATTGACCCAACTTAAATTCCGGCTATCCATAAAGTCAATCCATTGCTGCGACTCCGGAAGGAAAGGGCCGCCATCGCCGGAAGCGTCACTCGTTCCCCACTCTGTAATGAACACAGCTATTCCTTTGCTTCTCGCATAGTCTATGCGATCTCTCAGCCATTGACCGTGAGTCCCGGCATAGAAATGCACGGTATACATAACGTTATTGTAAGAGAGCGGATTGTCCGCCGCATGGTGCACATCCTGACTCCATGTTCCGGTCCCTACGATAATGGTACTGTCCGGATCAATGGAGCGGATGACCGGGATGACTTCCTCCGCATAAGGCTTTATACTGCCATTCCACGTGACGTTACTTCCATTCGGCTCGTTGCAGATTTCATAAATGACGTTCGGGTAACTATGGTACAATGAGGCCATTTCCCGGAAAAAATCTTTTGCTTCTTGTTTATAGACGTTCGGATCTCTTTCCTCCAGTACATGCCAGTCGATGATGACATAGATGCCAAGATCAATCGCGGCTTGAACGGCCTCTTTCATCTTATTTTTTTGCAGCGAAGGATTTTTAATATAGCCATCTTGACCACCTGTATAGAGCGCCGCACGAAATACGTTGATTCCCCAATTGTCTCTCAACCATTTGATGCTGTCTTTGTTCACAAACTGTCCAAACCACTGCATCCCATGGGAACTCATCCCCTTTAATCGGACGGCCTGCCCCGCCTGGTTCACCAACTGGCTTCCGGAAACGCTCAGTTGACCGTTTTGGGCGACGAACGTACTTGCTTCGGCCATTGCCGCGCTTGCCGGAACGAAATTCACGGACAGCATGACAGCGACAAGAAATGCGCATAGCAACGAAACCATTCTTTTCAGCATATGAACATTACCTCCTCATCATTTTTTTCTCTCCTTGTTGTCGTGCCGACGGTTAAAGTACCTCCCTCCCATAAATTGTCTTTATTTTACCGATTCGGCAGGAGGACATCTATCCATGGCGTGATATCGTTGACACTTTCATGACTTGTTTCAAAACGATCACGCATAATTGGGCAAAAAAGTAACAAAAGTGTCAATCTTACATTAAAAATGCTAGAGCGAAAACCTTACGAATTGTATAATATCGGTATAAAAACTGTTCCGTCATGCTGAGGGGTCATGCCATGAACTTCAAAAATTCCGTCAAATTCAAAGTTGTAAGCGGATTCATATTGGTTGTGGCTCCGCTTGTATTTTTTCTTTTTTACAATAACGTATATTCGATAAATGTAGTTCGCGATCAAGTTTCCATGAATTACAGCAAAATGCTCGCTCATTATGTAAATGTTACGGATAATGCGTTGAAGGAATTCGAGTACTATTTCTACCGCATGGAGAGCGACCCGGATATTGTTTCGATGCAAGCTTATAAATCCTTTAAGGACGACTACATTTTGGCCAAACAAAAAGTGTACAACAAACTTATCCAGGACATCGGATATTACAGCTTGATCAACACTTTTTTCGTTTACGCCAAGTCCAACGATGACCTGCTCATCGTCACGCAGGAGAACGGGCGTTTCCACGAGCGCTATGAAACGGTACAGAAATATGTTTCGCAAGCCTTAAATTCGAGTCGAACGGCGCCTCATCAGGGCAACTGGAGGCTCATTGAATCGAAAGATTCTTATTTCATAGCACAAATGAAAGATTTAGGTTCCGATATGTATGCAGGCTGTCTTATAGATTTGAGCAGCTTGGCGAAGCCGCTTGGCACGTGGGATGTGGGGGAAGGAGGCGGAACGATTATCGTGACGGGCGACGGACAGCCGTTGACGAGCCGTGCTTTGCCGGTTCAAACTTATGCTGCGATTAAAAGCCAGCTTACCCCCGATAGCGAGGTATATCAAACCGTACGAGACGACACGAATAACAAGAAATACTTGGTGGTCGGAAGATCGTCTCAGTATGCGAGTATTCGTTACCTGGTTGTAGTAGCCGAGACGAACATTTTGCAGAATTTGCCATATTTGCAAAAGGCCATTTATTTCCTCCCCTTAGGAGTCGCCTTGGTACTTGCGTTATATCTTGCTTTCCTGCAAAAAATTTTTTTTAAGCCGATGGCTCAGCTCATTCAGGGGATGAGAAAAATCGGCCGTGGTCAATTCGATGTCCGTCTGAATGAAAGCCACTCTGCCGAGTTTGCGTACCTGATGTCGACTTTTAACGATATGGCCAAGCAAATCGAGCATTTAAAAATTTCCGTATACGAAGAAAAAATAAGGGTGCAGCAAGCCGAGTTCAAACATCTTCAGGTGCAAATCAATCCCCACTTTTACATGAATTGCTTGAATATCATCTACAATCTAGCCGCTTTAAAAGACCACCAATCCGTGCAAAAAATGTCGCTTCATTTGGCCGACTATTTCCGCAATCTCATTCGCACCAACCGCACATCCATATCGCTAGGAGACGAACTTCAGCACATTTGCAATTACTTGGAAATCCAGGTCATGAGATATCCCGACAATCTGACGTTTGCCATACGAGTCGAAGAAGCGTACCGGCAGTATCCGTTGCCGCCGTTGACCGTGCAGCCGTTCGTGGAAAATGCGGTGATTCACGGCTACCGGATGGATCAAGACCGGTTTTATGTGGAAATCGAAGCGCTCCCCGACCCGGATGATCCGGAACATTACTTTATTGTCACGGTTTCCGACAACGGAAAAGGATTTGCGCCGGAGATGCTGCATGAGTTGAATTCCGGGGGCTATGCGGAGAAATCCGGAGAGGAGCATTTGGGGATTTGGAACGTGATGCGCCGGCTTGGAATGAGCTCCGGGGCGGTCAAAATCCATTTTGCAAACCGGGAGCACATGGGGGCTGAAATTAAAATTCGCTTTCCTCTTCAACATTTTGGACATGGAGATGATTCGGGTGTTTAACTTACTTGTCGTGGATGACGAGAAATTCGCCGTAAAAGGCATTACGCAAGGGATCGATTGGTCCGACCTGCCTATCGGGCAAATTTATGAGGCTTACGGTGCCGAAGAAGCCAAGCGTATATTGACGGCCTGCCCTATTGACGTATTAATTTCCGACATCGAAATGCCTGATGCCAACGGCTTGAAGCTGCAGGAATGGGTCAAGGAGCAATCTCCCTTTACAGAAACCGTTTTTTTGACAGGCCACGCCAATTTCGATTACGCGCAGAAAGCGATCCAGCTTGGAAGCTTTAATTACTTGTTAAAGCCTGTGGATCATAGCCAATTGAAGGAAATCGTCGCCAAGGCGATTCACCAAATTCAATCGGAGAAGGAGCTGCTGGATTTCAATAAAACGTACGAAACCTATTACAAGCATTGGTTAAATCAACTGCCTATTCTTGTAGAGCGGTTTTGGCAAGAGGTGTTGGCCGGCAAAATCCCCTTGACGCAAGAACGGCTGCAGGCGGCCTTCGAAATGTACGGCATTCCGCTGAACGCACAGAGCTTGGTGATTCCCGTTCTGATCAGCGTGGAACAATGGAAGGAAGACTTGAACGCAAGAGACGAGGAAATCATGGGTTACGCTTTGCGCAAAGCGGGTGCGGAAATGATTCTTCAAGAGCATCCCGGCTGCGTCATACTGGATCAAAACGGTTTTCATCTGGTGCTCCTCTATGTACAGGATAGCCCTCCTGTTCCCACGGAATTAGACAGGAGGTGTTACGACTACATTCAGGCCTGCAATCGGTTCTTTCACTGCAGCTTATCGTGTTATATCGGGGAAAAGACGCCTGTTACCGAAATCAATCAGGTGGTGGGCACTTTGCTTAGAATGGAACGGGATAATGTGGTCAAGGTCAATTGCGTGCTGCATCAGCTTCGCGACGAAGTACCCGGGAGTCTCTTGCCGGCGGCTCCTTCAATCACCGATTGGCTTTTACTGTATGAACTCGGCAAGCTGGACGAACTGCTTCTGCGCATTGATGAACTTACAGCTCGGATGCAGCAAGGCGCGGTGCGTTCGGAAACCTTGCAAGCTTTGGGTTACGGTCTAATTCATATGGTATATCATGTGGGTCATAAAAAGGGCTTGTCGATTCAGAACATGTTCCCTCATGACGAACTGCAGGATATTGCTGCCGCTACCCGGTCGCTCAACCAGCTTCGCAGCTGGGCCATTCGCGTTGTATCGACCGGCATCGAGTATATGAGCAGGCATCATCAGGATATTTCCGCTGTCGTCGCTAAAGTCCAGCAATATATGAACGATCATCTGCATGAGGAAGTGAGCAGGGACGATATTGCTAATTTCGTCCACCTGAATCCGGCTTATTTGTCCCGTCTTTTTAAGAAAGAAACGGGGCTATCGCTATCTGAATATATGCTCAAGATCAGAATGGACAAAGCGCAGAAGCTGCTCATCGAGTCGAATCGTAAAATCAGCAGCGTAGCGGAAGTTATCGGTTACAGCCATTTCTCACATTTTGCCAAAATGTTCAAGAGGGTCACCGGCATTTCCCCGCAAGAATACCGAAAAAAATTCCAAACCAACAAGTCATAATGCTGCTCAAAAAGTTACACATCGGATAGACCTGGATAATCCATATTTGTGATAATAAGTAATAACTAACCGACTAGGGGGGACAGAACCATGAGCAATGGTATAAGCAATTCGGCCAAGAGGAGGGCACGTTTGGAAAATGCCTGAATCGCTTCCCGCGTTTTGTAAGACAGTCCGCGCCTATTGGGTTTTCTATCTCATGATGCTGCCCGCGGGTCTTGTTCTGATTGTGAACAACTATATTCCAATGTTCGGCGTGCTCATCGCTTTCAAGAACATTAACTACGCCAAAGGAATTCTTCAAAGCCCATGGATTGGCTTTCAAAATTTCAAGTTTTTATTTTCCACAGAAGCCGCTTGGATCATCACCCGAAATACAATTTGTTATAACGCCGTATTTATTATCCTGAATCTCTTGGTTGCTATTGCATTTGCCGTTATGTTCAATGAAATGCGCGGCAGGTTTCTGTCGAAATTCCATCAAAGCGCGATGTTTCTTCCGTTTTTCTTATCGATGATCGTTGTCAGCTATTTGGTTTATGCTTTTCTTGGGCAGGACCACGGCTTCTTGAACACCGTCGTTTTTCCCAAATTCGGGATCGAGCCGATCGAATGGTATTCCGAACCGAAGTACTGGCCATTGATTTTGCCGTTCGTCAATATTTGGAAAAATATCGGCTATTATACCGTGATTTACATGGCGGCCATGCTGGGAATTGACAACGAATACTATGAAGCCGCGCTAATGGACGGCGCTTCGAAATGGCATCAAATCAAAAACATTACGATTCCACTCATTGTACCGGTCATGATCGTGATGACCTTATTACAAATCGGAAAAATTTTTTATGCCGATTTCGGGTTGTTTTTTCAAGTGACACGGAATGCGGGAGCGCTCTATCCTGCGACGCAGGTCGTTGACACTTACGTGTATCAAACCTTTTTGTCGATGGGAGATATCGGGATGTCATCTGCAGCGGGGGTATTTCAATCGGTCGTAGGATTTCTGCTGGTTCTTGGCTCAAACCTGATTGTACGGCGGATCAGCAAAGAGAATGCGTTATTTTAAAAAGGGTGGTTCGGGTGAACGGACGTAAGCCAAACGACATTTCAAACACGGCTCATTTTATCATCAATCTGTTTTTTTGGTTTTATACGGCAGTATGCATCTTGCCGCTCCTGCTCGTGATCATCGTTTCTTTTTCCGATGAAAAGGCTGTTTTGCTAAACGGCTATAGTTTCCTACCGGAGTCATTCAGTCTTTCGGCGTATCGATTTCTGTTCAAGGACTGGGAACAAATTTTGCGGTCGTTTGGAGTTTCCCTCGTTGTTACGGCGGTCGGGACGATCATCAGCGTGATCATTATGGCGATGTATGCTTACCCGATTTCACGCAAGGATTTTCCGCACAAAAACGTATTCTCTTTCTTTATGTTTTTCACGATGCTGTTTAATGGCGGACTTGTTCCTTGGTATTTGGTCTATACCCAAATGCTGAATCTGAAAAACACGTTGGCCGCTCTGATTTTGCCATTGTTGGTATCCGCGTTTTTTGTGCTGATGCTGCGAACGTTCTTTTCGGGCACGATACCGCCGGCGCTGATGGAGTCGGCTAAAATTGACGGAGCCGGCGAGTTTCGAATATTTGCGCAAATTATTTTGCCGCTTTCTTTACCCGTCCTCGCTACCGTTGCCTTGTTTCAGACTTTAAATTACTGGAATGATTGGTTTACGAGCCTGGTCTTTATAACCGGCAGTAAAAATGTCAATCTGCAGTATTTAATGTATAAAACGATGCTCGATATCCAATTCCTAAACTCCAACACGCAAGCCCTGCAAGCGATCAATCAATCGGGAGCTCTTCAGCTTCCAACGGAAACCGCGCGTATGGCCATGGCCGTGCTGGGAATCGGCCCCATTGTGTTCGCGTATCCCTTTTTCCAAAAATATTTTGTCAAAGGGTTAACGGTAGGCGCTGTAAAAGGGTGAGCGGTGCTGGCCTAAAGCAATTTAGCTAAACGGAGGTTGTATTAACATGAAAGCATGGCGAAGAAACGTTCTTGGGTTATTCGCGTTCTTCTTATTTTTCTCTTTAACCCTGACCGGATGCAGCGGTGATAACGGTAGCATGAATGAGGCCGGTAGCCCTTCGAAAGGCAGCAGTCAATCCGCGATGAACCAGAAGCCATATACATTGAAAATGGTGTACCCGGGAAGCCCTCAGCCGGATCAAGCCAAAGTCGAAGAAGCCTTGAACAAAATTTTGCAGCCCAAAATCAATGCTACGATTGAACTGATGCCGATCGACTGGGGACAATGGGATAATAAATCCAATCTGATGATCGCGTCCCGCGAAAAGTTTGACATCCTGTTTAGCGCCCAGTGGAACGGGCATGCCGTCAATGTGTCCAAGGGCGCGTTTCTCCCGCTGAATGACGACGGACTCGACAACTATGGAAATTTGCTGAAAAAGTACGGCCAAGGCATTCTCGACACCTTAAGTCCCATGTTCCTGGAAGGAGCGAAAATTAACGGTAAAAATTACGCCGTGCCGACAAATAAGGAATTGGCTGCCCAGGGCGGAGTGATCTATCGTTCCGATATCGCTAAAGAGCTGGGCCTGGATATGACCCACGTCAAGACAATCCAAGATCTTGAGCCTATCTTATATGCCGTCAAGGAGAAAAGGCCCGATATGATTCCACTGTTCCTGAGACAAGGAGATACGTTCAACGCGCATTACTTTGCCCAAACCGACGCTCTTGGCGATGCTACCATTCCCTGCGTCATTCTGAAGGATCAGGACAGTACGAAGGTAGTGAAAACAAGCGAGCTTGACCGGTATAACGAAACCTTGAAAATGACGCGTGATTATATGAAAAAAGGCTATATCAACAAAGATGCGGCCACGACTTCGCTTGGCACCGGAGACGCTTTAAAGGCAGGGAACGTGTTTATGATCGTTTCTCCTTTAAAACCGGGGAAAGATGCCGAGATGGCCAATGGGATTAACCTGCAGGGGAAGCTGAAGCAAATCGAAATGACGGCCAAAACCGTATCGACAGGAGAAACCGCAGGCTCTATGCTTGGAATTTCGACCACGTCGGATGATCCGGTGCGGGCCATGATGCTCATCAACTTGCTGCATACGGACAAAGAATTGAACAATCTGCTCAACTTTGGAATCGAAGGCGTGCATTACCGGAAAGTTTCCGACAATACGATCAAGGCGACGGACGCCACAAAGAATTACAGCCCCGGGGCTTCGTGGATGTTCGGCAATCAGTTCCTGAACTATATCTGGGATACCGAAGATCCGCAAAAATGGGATAAATTCAAAGAATTCAACAAGGATGCGAAAAAATCCCCCGGCCTTGGTTTTACCTTTAATGCCGAGCCCGTTAAAACGGAAGTTGCGGCGCTCGTGAATGTCGGCAAAGAGTACGATCCCGCTCTCGATACGGGGTCCGTAGATCCTGAAAAAACGCTTCCGAAATATACGGAGAAGCTGAAAGCGGCCGGTTTAGACAAAATACAGGCCGAAAAGCAAAAACAGCTCGATGCGTTCCTTGCAAGCAAGAAGTAATAACGTATTTTTGAACCTGCTTGATCCGATTCCGTCCGATATGGAAATTACGGCATTAAATCCTGCGGATTATAATTACAACGGCGTACAAGCCACCGTCATAGACACCATCCCCGGCCTTCCCGAGCATGGGTCCGGCTCCTACATGGTTCCCGGGAGTGTTCAGTTTCCCGACTGATTTATCTTCAAAGATCCGATGATGCAATCATACATGAACGAATAGCATGGATGACGTGCTTTAGGGGACGACTGTTCCCTGAGCGCGTCTTCTTTTTTTGGAATAAGAAAGTGAGCTTTTACAAAGATAGAGAAGCATACGGAGGTGGGGTATCCACTGGAGAAGCGATAGCGGCCGCCTTTGTCTTCGGGAAATGTCCACTACTAAGCGGCTTCCAATCCAAATTTCCCGAGGACAAGAGCGGTCGGAAGTGGATACCCCACCCCATCGTAACCTCTATAATCCCGTTTGACCACTTTCTCAACAAGCTCAGGACACTAATGACAAGTTAGTGTCCGGGAGCAAAGTTCGCCTTCGACGGCTATCCTCTTATTTCAAGCGTTTGCCGCCCACATAGACTTGTTCGATATTCGCGGTATCCGTCAGCACGTTGATATCCTGGAGCGGGTTGTTGGAAACAACGAGCAAGTCCGCTTTTTTGCCGGGTTCAACGGTGCCTACGGAATCTTGGAGCGCGAGTGCGGCGGCCGCGGTTTTGGTGGCGGCAATGATCGCTTCCATCGGGCTTAAACCGACTTCGCTGACCAGCAAACTCAGCTCCATGGCATTTTGGCCGTGTTCCACCGGAGTTACGCCCATGAGGTCGGTTCCCGTTGCAATTTTGACGCCGGCCCGGTATGCCTTTTGCAGGTTTTGAGTATGAACTTGTTTCAGGAGCTGGGCTTTCCGCAAGGTCGATTCAGGCAAGCCTATGCGCGAACCGTGCGCAACCAGAAGGCTGGTAATGGTCATTGTAGGAACCAGGATAACATCCCGGTCGAGCATCAATTCGATGGCTTCGTCATCCATCAGAATGCCGTGCTCGATCGTCTTCACCCCCGCCCGCAGCGCATTTTTGATGCCCAGCGTGCTATGGGCATGAGCGGCGACATAGGAACCCACCGCGCCCGCCTCGTAAACAATCGCTTCCAACTCTTCGAGGGTAAACTGGGGCGAACGGGGATCGTCCTTTTCGGATATTACACCTCCCGAAGCGCATACCTTAATAAAATCGGCGCCTTCGCGGAACATGGTCCGCGCCGCTTTTCGGCATTCCGCCACGCCGTCGCAAATATGCCCGTAAGAATTAAACTCCGGAGGCAGCATATGCATATCCCCGTGTCCGCCTGTTTGACTAAGCAGCTTATACGACGCTTTAATTCTTGGTCCTTCATATTCGCCTTCCGCGATAAGATTGCGTACATGCAGAGCGATATGACTTCCCACGTCTCTGACGCTTGTAAATCCTGCCTCGATTAATTTTTTCGTATCGTTCAGCGCTCGTCCCACAAGCAGCTCGGGAGGGGTAAACGAAGCGGAAATCGGGTTCGGCGTCCTGACGCCGACCAGATGCACATGAGCGTCAATCAGTCCGGGCATGATCACTTTCCCGCCAATCTCCTGCACACGGGTGTCCGGTGGCAGATTGGCTTCGGAAGCTTTCCCGATCTGGACAATTTCGTCATTGCGGATCAAAACTCCCGAATCCTCCATAACTCCGCCATTCCCGTCAATCAAGGTGCCGCCTTTGAAGAAAACATGTGACATAAACCTTGCTCCCCTCCAATTTGAATTTTTCCGACAAAGTGTTGGAAATCGTGAAGCTTAAGCCTTATTATAACGATTATAGGAGGGCGTTCTACCGTTAATTTGCCGCGATTTATCGGAAATCGTACAAAACGAACGCAAATGTGGGGGAAAGCGAAAATGTTCAACAAAGGAGGAGCACATGTCGCATTCAGGCAGAGCCATGGACCGCAGAATTAAACGGACCCGGCAAGCGATCCAAGAAGCGCTCGTATCACTGATCGCCGAGAAAGGGTTTGATTCTTTAACAATTCAGGATATTATCGAGCGGGCGGATATCAACCGGTCCACGTATTATTATCATTATGAGGATAAGCAGGACCTCTTGCAGCAAAGCATTCGCGAAATGCTGGAGCAAGCCGTTACGGAGATCGAGTCGGCTACAAACAGCGTTCAAGCTGTGGGGACATCTTTAAAATACAATCCGATGCCGAGATTCATATGCTTGTTCGAGCACATTCATCGGAATCGGGAGTTTTATCGGGTCATGGTCGGGCATGTCCCGGGCTTCATTTGGAAAACCGTCGAAATGATTAAGGAACATATTCTTAAAGATATAACCCTGCTTAATTCCGATCCGCAAAAGCTTCAAGTGCCCGGTCCGTTCCTCGCGCATTATTCCGCAGGCGCTCTGATGATGGTCATCAAGGGATGGCTCGATAAGGATTTGCCCTACTCCGCAGACTTTATGGCCGAGCAGCTGACCAAAATTATGCGTTCCGGGTTATATTCGGTAGCCGGGATCCAATTATCGGACGAATGATGGGACGATCGCGCTTCGTTGGACAAAAAAGTAACAATAATGTTAATCTTACATTTAGAAATGAAAGAGTTAATATATAACAATCTTGTATGATATATGAATGCACTTTCGTTATCGGCAATCGTCCGGAAATGGAAGCATGGATGAACGGGAGGCAGTAAAGATGCAGGAGGAGGCGCAATTGCTGCAAAAGATCGAGAGCAAGGCCAAATACCCGCGGGAGAAGACGATCGTTCAACTGTTCGAGGAGCAGGCGGAGCGCACGCCGGACCAAACGGCTCTCGTATTCGAGGACCGGCAGCTGACGTACGCCGAATTGAACGAGCGGGCCAACCGGTTGGCGCGTACCTTGCGGGCGGAAGGAGTGCAGCCGGATCAACCGGTCTGCATCATGATTGAGCGTTCCTTGGACTTGATCGTGGGCCTCCTGGGCATCTTGAAAGCCGGCGGCGCGTACGTGCCGATCGATCCCGGTTACCCGGCGGAGCGCACTCGCTACATGCTGGACGATTCGGGCGCGAACATTTTGCTCACCCGGGGCGGGTTAGCGGGACATCCGGACTTTAGCGGGAAAACGGTACGTTTGGATGATCCGCAAGCTTACGACGGGAACGGATCGAATGTCGAGCCCGCAACGGGGCCCAATCATTTGGCGTATGTCATCTATACATCGGGTTCGACCGGCAAGCCGAAAGGCGTGATGGTCGAGCACCGCAGCATCGTCCGGCTGGTGAAATATTGCAACTACGTCGCACTGGATGAAACGACGCGAATTTTGCAAACGGGCGCTATCGTTTTCGACGCCTCCACGTTCGAGATTTGGGGAGCGCTGCTGAATGGCGGACGGCTGTATCTCGTGAACAACGAGGTCATCTTGAACGCGGAAAAATTGAAGGAGGCGATCCGGCGTTACGGGATTACGACGATGTGGCTCACCTCGCCGCTCTTTAATCAATTGTCCCAGCAGGACAGCACGCTGTTCGGCAGCCTGCAAACGCTGCTTGTCGGGGGCGATGTCCTATCCGTACCGCACGTCAATCTTGTGCTGCGCGATAACCCCGGGCTCGCTGTCGTGAACGCTTACGGCCCGACGGAAAACACGACGTTCTCCACGACGTATCCGGTCGTCGGCATGCAGACGGAAGCGGTACCCATCGGCCGTCCGATCGGCTATTCGACAGCCTATGTGACGGACCGTTCGATGAAGCTGCTGCCCGTTGGAACATGGGGCGAGCTTCTCGTCGGCGGGGACGGCGTTGCGCGCGGGTATTTGAACCTTCCCGAGCTCACGGCGGAGAAGTTCGTCAACAGCCCTTTTCGGCCGGGAGAGCGCTGCTACCGCACGGGAGACTTGGTCCGGTGGCAAGCCGACGGCACGCTGGAATACAAAGGCCGGATCGACGGGCAGGTGAAAATTCGCGGATACCGGATCGAGCCGGGCGAGATTGAGTCGCAGCTCGCGAAGGTGGAAGCGATCCGCGAAGCCGTCGTCGTCGCCAGGGAGGACGAGAGCGGGCAGAAGCAGTTGTGCGCCTACTTTGTGGCGGACCGCCCGTTCACCGCAAGCGAGGCGCGAAGCGCTCTGGCGCAAGAGCTGCCAGACTACATGATCCCGTCCTACTTCGTGCAGTTGGAGCAGATCCCGCTCACCATCAACGGCAAGGTAGACCGCAAGGCGCTGCCGGCTCCGGAAGACAGGCTGCACACCGGCGCAGAGCACGCCGCTCCCGCGACGGAGTTGGAAGCCAAGTTGGCGAACATTTGGCAGGAGGTACTGGGCGTTCCGAACCTCAGCGTCTTGGACGGCTTCTTCGATCTTGGCGGACATTCGCTGAAAGCGCTGGCGTTGATGTCGGAAATGGAGAAAGCGGGTTGTTACGTTACCTTAACCGATATTTACCACTATAATTCGATCCGCGCGCTGGCCGCTTACCTTCAATCGGCCAAGGAGCAGGAACATCTTATCGAAACGAAAGAAGAGCTGGTGTCCTGGCTGCACCGGGAAACGGAGGGCGTATACGAGCTGGTCTCGTATCGCGTGCGGGATTTTCTTCACGAAACGAAAGAGATTTACGTTCTTTACAGCGATGCCGCAGAGGGGGACCGCGTTGAAAGCCTCGTACGGATGATGAACGGCAAAGTGGCCAAAACGCTCCTGCCCCACTATATCGTGCCTCTGCATCAAAGGATCGAAACGGACCCGAACCAAGCGATCGACGAATCGATCGATGAAGAGGTCTTTTGCCGCCGTCTCGGTTTAACAAGGATGGAAGCGGATGAGGCCGCAGCTGTTCGCGGGCAGCTTCAGGACGATTACGATCAAGCGGACCGGTGGATCAAAACGGGGCAAGCGACGCACGAATACCCGCTCGGGGCGATACAACAGGTGCAAATTAATTTCCACACGCCTTCCAGCCTGGTTTTCTTCAAGCTGGACGAGTATGTGGATTACGCGCTTTTAGACCGGGCTTACGCTTGGCTCGTACAAAATCAAGGTCAGCTGAGAAGCGTTCCCGTCCAAGGGGAGCCGTGCGTTTGCTGGAAGGAATACACATTTCCTTCCGGACGCCCGCCGAAGCTTAGCCTCATCGACGTTTCGGGCCGCGATCCGAGCGGTCCGTTTATGGACATGCTGCAGGATTTCGTTGAAAACACCCGCTACGTCGGGGAGCATATTTTGTATCAAATGGTACTGTTGAAACGAAACCTGCGCGAGCACTATGTCATCGGGCTCTTGCATCATGTCCTGTGCGACCGGGTGACAACGGAAGTCATCGAGCGGCAGTTGGTCTCTTGCTACCGAAGTCTGCTTCAGGGCCAGGCGCCGCCTTCGGAGGAAGTGAAGCCGTTTGCCCAATATGTGCAGCAAATTCAGCACGGCCCCAGAGGCATCACGGAACAGGAATGGATCTCGGCCTTTGAGCTGGAAACGTTTCAACAGAGCAAACGGGACATTTTGCGGCGGATGGCGCATCGAACGAGTGACGAGGCTTTGTTGTTTAATGTAAATATTCCGGCGAAGGAGCACTCTTTGGGGGCTGCGCTTTCCGTCTATACCAAGGGGCTGCAAACCTATTTGGCGGCAAATCATCTGCCCTTGCTGTTCCTATATGACAGTCGAAGGTACGAAGAGGCGTCGTATTACAATACGGTCGGGGAATTTATCGATTTCGTGCCTCTCTTGATCGATGCGCGGCTGCATCAGGACGGGATGATTCGTACCGTAAGAACCCGGCTGGATCTTCTAAAGGACAGCAACATCAATTTTATGCACCTGCTTACCGATCCCGCTTGCCGTGGCGACTGGGACCGAACCAAGGAGCTCGTGCAGTTTGGGGAGCAGTACGAGCACCTCGATCTGTTCATGTTTAATTATTTGGGCAACAGCACTAAAGGGCATTTGGAGGAAAGCCTGTACGATGAAACCGTCGTGAAACAGCCGAATCCGCTGCCGATTTATTCGCTGTTCAACTGCATCGCCACGTCTCACGCCGACGGCTTCATTTTCTCCATTCGCTGCAGCTACAAGATTGACGTGGAGGAAGTCCGAGCGGCGTTTCACGAGGCGGCATGTGCGGAATACGGAAAATCCTGATTATCCCTAAAGCAGATTTGAGTTGATAGCCTGACCGGAGAAAGGCGACGTTCGAAGCAACGTTGCTTGTTTCTTCGGTCATTTTTTTATCGGCGCTGCGCGGAAGGGCGAATCTTATATTTTTCTTGAACGGGATTGACTGGAAATAAAGGGATATGATACCTTACTGATAATGATTATCATTATCGAAAAATCATCGTGTGCATACCGGGAGGAGGGCTATCATGCTTCAAAAAGAAAGGCTGCCGAGGGGACGAACCGCGTCTGCGAGGAGCCGGAGTCCGAAGAAAAGCCTGATTGAAATCCGCGAGTTTATGAATGAGCACTATAACGAGCCTCTGTCCATCGGACAGTTGGCGCAGATGGCCAATATTACCCCCAAATATTTTGTGGACCTCTTCAAGAAAACGTACGGGCAGAGCGCGATGGATTATTTGACGGACCTCCGGATTAACCGGGCCAAGCGTTATTTGATGGAATCGGAGGAGCGGCTGCGGGAAATCGCCCAAAAGGTCGGTTACCGGGACGAGTTTTATTTCAGCCGCAAATTCAAGAAGGAGGTGGGTGTATCCCCCTCCGACTATGTCAAAAAAGCCAGGCAGCAAATCGCCGCATGCTCTTCCTCGGTCACCGGCCAGCTGCTGGCGCTGAATATTATGCCGGCGGCGGCGCCGCTCGATTCCAAGTGGACTCCTTATTACTATAACGCCTATAAAGAGCGGATCAAGCGCCCCCTCAAGCTGACGGACCCTTATACGAGCTGGTCGTTCGAGGAAAATTTGGGGACGCTGGCGCGGACTCGCCCCGACGCGATTATCGGCACCGACCGGCTGGGCGAGGACGAGAAACGGAAGCTGGAGGACATCGCGCCGTCTTTCTTCGTTTCGGCGGAGCGGGACGGATGGCGGGAGCAGCTTCGCCTGATCGCCCGGTTTCTGGGGCAGGAGGACAAGGCGGAGCAGTGGATCGCCGGCTACGAACGGCGGGCGGAGCTGGCCCGGGCGCACATCGGCGAGGCGCTCGGTGACGACGGTATTCTGGTTCTGCGTATTTTCGGGCAAGGTCTTCATGCTTATTGCAACCGCGGCATGGAGGACGTGCTGTGCCGGGATTTAAAGCTGAACTTGGTTTACCGGGCAGAGCCGTCCGGCCACCGGCCGCTTACAATGGAACGGCTTGCGGAGCTGAATCCCGACCGTCTGCTGCTCCTCGTATGTCCCGAGGCCGCTTCGCGGGCGTATTGGCTGGCGCTCCAGCATTCGGCAGCATGGCGTCAGCTCAAAGCCGTCCGAAATGGGCAGGTGCACTTGATTTCCTCGGACCCCTGGTTCGAGTATTCTGCTGTATCCGTTGCGCGGATGCTGGATGAAGCGCAGCTCTTGTTTACAGGGAATTGTCCAAATTCAATACAGGATAGCGTCCATGGTGCCCGCTTCGGACCATGATGTATAATCCTCGTGAATGAGAATTATTATCATCGAAGGAGAGATTCCATGCGTGACATGCTTCATCGATTAAGGCTGGCCGGCCGCATGCCGCTGTCCGTCTTGCTGTGTCTCGTTGTGGCGGGCGGGCTGCTGGCCGGCTGCGGCACGGCGAACAAGGGGGCAGCCCATGCGCCAGAGGCCAATACCGACGAAAAAAGCGCTGCCGCCGACGGCCAAAGCCAGGCTCCTGCCAAAGAACAGGTCGTCAAGGACGAGTTGGGTCATGAAGTCAAGGTGCCTGCCGCGCCGCAGCGGGTGTTTGCCCCGTATCTGGAGGACTCCTTGTTGAAGCTGGGGATCAAACCGGTCGCCCAATGGTCAAGCGGTACGCAAGGACAAGATTATTTGCAGCAGGAGCTGAGCGGCGTTCCCCGGCTCGATTTCTCGGGCGGCCCCCCTTCTCCCGAGGTGCTGATGGCTTATAATCCCGATTTGATCATTTTGCAAAATAACAGCTATTCGGGCAACGGCAATTACGAGAAGTACGCCAAGGTTGCACCGACGTACGCTTTTACGAATGCCTCCGGCGACGTGGAGAAATCGCTTGCGACTCTGGGGAATCTGCTTGGCAAGTCGGCAGAAGCGGAGCAAGCGCTGAAAGCGTACCGTCAGAAAGTACAGGAAGCCAAGGAGAAGCTGGATCAAGCCGCAAAAGGGAAAAAGGTGGCGGTCATCCGCTTCGCAGCCAGAGGCGTGAGCCTGATGGGCGGGAACTACATGAGCGGGCAGGTTCTGTACCAGAAGCTCGGTCTGGGCAAGCCCAAGCTGGTGGAGAAGGAGAATAGCGCCACCATTTCCCTGGAGATTCTTCCTCAGCTGGATGCGGACTATATTTTCATCATCAATCAATATGGTCAAGGCACGGAGCGGATAAAAGAAATTACGGGAAGCCCGATTTGGAAGGCGATGCCTGCGGCAAAGCAGGGACAGGTGTTCGAGGTGAGCGACAATTATTGGCTCGGGAACGGCCTGATCGCTTACGAGAAAATTATTGACGATACGGTCAAGCATTTGGTCAAATAAGCGGAATTTGCCGATGAACGGAAACGTGGCGGTTCAGAGCGTAAGCATTGAAGGAGATGGAAGCATAGTGGCGTTCAAGCCGAACGAACAAAGCGAAGTAACGCTGAAAGACCTCGCGCGCGGCAAAGTCGATATTCCGTGGGCGGAGACGTGGACGATGAAATCGCGCGATCATCACCGGAGGTACCAGATTCTCGTGGCTAAGCCTCCGGAGGCGCCGCCTCCTGCCGGATTTCCGGTCATTTATTTGCTGGATGCGAATTCGGTATTCGGCACGATGGTGGAAGCCGTACGGCTGCAAAGCCGGCGGCCCGACAAAACCGGGATCGTCCCGGCGGTTATCGTCGGGATCGGGTATCCGGTGAACGGACCGTTCGCGCCGGAGCGGTTTTACGATCTGACGCCGGCGGCTACGAAGGAATATTTGAACCGATCGGACAGCACGCCGCTTCCCGAGCAAGGCGGAGCCGCTCATTTCCTGAAATTCATCGAGGAGGAGTTAAAACCGCAAATCGAAGGCGAGTTTCCAGTGGACCGCAGCAGACAGACGATTTTCGGACATTCGCTCGGCGGGTTATTTGTGTTGTACGCGCTGTTTGCGAAGCCGCATACGTTTCAAAGCTATATCGCGGGCAGCCCGTCGCTGCACTGGAACGAGCCGTTCCTGCTTGAGGCGGAGCGCGAATTTGCGAGAGGATTGCAGCCTGCGGCCAATCGGATCGAGCTGCTGC
The DNA here is from genome assembly GCF_000722545.1 of Paenibacillus tyrphae. GTDB lineage: Bacteria > Bacillota > Bacilli > Paenibacillales > NBRC-103111 > Paenibacillus_G > Paenibacillus_G tyrfis. Next base: position 562,220 of record NZ_JNVM01000006.1, on the reverse strand, counting down.
TCGGCGTAGGCGAGCTGGAGAAGACGCACGTCTCGCGCAATTGCGACCGCGCGCTGGCGCTCTCGGAGCGGTTGGCGGCCTTGTCCGGGCGCGGATTGGATGTGGAATATAAGGAGTTTGAAGGCGAAGGGCACGTATCGGTACTGCCCGTGCTGATCAGCCGGGCTTTGCGGCTGGCGCTTCGGCCGAAGCCGTGACGGCGGCCGAGCTACCGGGAAGGAGATGCAGGAGAAGCAAGGACATCGAGATTAGGGGAAAGGACGGAGATGAAGAGGTGGAGCTTGGAATCAAAGGAAAAGTCGGGCTCGTCACCGGAGCGGCCCAAGGCATAGGGGAAGCCGTGGCGCGTGCGCTGGCTGAGCTCGGGGCTTCCGTGGCCGCCGTCGACCGCAATGCGGACGGGCTGGACAGCCTTGCAGCGGAGCTCAAAGCCCGGGGCTATCAGGCTGCGGCTTATCCGGTGGACGTCAGCGACAGCTCGGCGGTAGAGGACGCGGTGGAGCGGATCGAGCGGGAGCTTGGGCCCATCGGCATTCTCGTCAATGTCGCCGGGGTGCTCCGGATGGGGCCTATCGAATCGTACAGCGACGAGGACTGGGAGGCGACATTTTCCGTCAACACGAAAGGCGTGTTTTACGTATCCCGCGCCGTCGTTCGACGCATGGCACTCCGCCGATCCGGGGCGATCGTGACCGTAGGGTCGAATGCCTCCGGGGTGCCGCGCATGCATATGGCGGCTTATGCGGCCTCCAAAGCAGCGTCGACGGTATTTACCAAATGTCTGGGGCTGGAGCATGCCCGGCACAATATCCGCTGCAATATCGTTTCGCCGGGCTCGACCGATACGGCGATGCAGCGTCTGCTGTGGGCGGATGAGGCCGGGGAGCAGGCGGTCATTGCGGGCTCGCCGGAATCGTTCCGGCTGGGCATTCCGCTCGGGAAGCTGGCCAGACCGTCCGATATTGCGGATGCGGTCGTTTTTCTCGTGTCCGACCGGGCGGGTCATATTACGATGAGCGATTTGTGCATCGACGGCGGTGCAATGCTGGGAAAATAATTTCATTCTAAAGAGAGGAATGATGGACATGGTGAACCTGGAAACGGTTCCTGCCGCATGGGCTTCCGAACTGATCGATATGTACGAAGCCGGCTCGTCGTTTTTCCTGGCCTCGCCGCAGCGTACGCTGCTGGCGAAAGGGGAGGCGGCCAGGCTGTCCGTGCAGGGAGGTGCGGATCGGCTCAAAAGCTTGCCGCAGCACGTGGCCGAGCTGCTGGCCCGCACGCAATTTTCCGGCGGGGCGCCTTCCGTTGTCGTGGGAGCGATTCCCTTCGATCTCGCGAAGCCTGCGGAGCTGATTGTGCCGCAGACCGTCCGGTGGGCCGGTAAGCTGCAGCTGAACAGCGAGGCTGCGGAAAGGCAGTCCGACGCCGCGGATTATAAGCTGCGCCCCGTACCGGAGCCGGAAGTCTACGAGCATAGCGTGAGCCGGGCGTTGACTCGTTTTCAGAAGGGAGACCTCCGCAAGGTCGTTCTTGGGAGAACCCTGCATCTGACGCTTCCGACGAAGGTTGATGTCAACCGGCTTCTCCGCAGTCTAGCCCGGCATAATCCGCACGGCTATACGTTTGCGGTGAACCTGGCTCCGGGAGAAGCCCGGGCCGCATGGACGCCGGACGAGCCGAACGGCCGGGAACCGCGAACGCTGATCGGTGCCAGCCCGGAGCTGCTTGTCACGAGAACGGGAGGGCGGCTGAAGGCAAATCCGCTGGCGGGCTCCGCGCCCCGCAGCAGCGATCCGGTCGAGGATCGGCGGAGAGCGGAGGCGCTGCTTGCTTCGGCCAAGGACCGGCATGAGCATGCGGTCGTGATCGAAGCCGTCGCCGACGCGCTGCGCCCCTATTGCAGCCGCTTGGACGTACCACGCGAGCCTTCGCTCGTACAGACGTCCACGATGTGGCATCTGTCCACGGTCGTTACCGGAGAGCTGGCCGATCCTTGGGCATCGTCGCTGGAGCTGGCTTTGGCGCTGCACCCGACACCGGCGATTTGCGGGACGCCGACCGATTTGGCGCGGGAAACGATTCGCGAGAGCGAGCCGTTTGACCGGGGCTTCTTCACGGGAGCGGTCGGCTGGTGCGATGCGAGCGGCGACGGGGAATGGATCGTGACGATTCGCTGCGCCGAGGTGGAAGGGCGCGAGCTGCGGCTGTTCGCGGGCGCGGGGATCGTCGAGGGATCGAGCCCGCAGGCCGAGCTGGCGGAAACGTCCGCCAAATTCCGTACGCTTCTGCAGGCGATGGGGCTGAATCAGCCGCAGCCGACAGCTGTAAGGGGGGACAAATGATGCGTTCGCAATACCCTTCGTGGCCGAAAGAGCTGGCGGATTTTTACCGGGAGACCGGCTGCTGGCAGGGCGAGACGTTCGGTGAGATGCTGCGCGGGCGCGCCGCCGCTTACGGGGACCGCATCGCGGTCGTCAGCGGAACGAGCCGGATCAGCTACGCCGAGCTGGATGCGAGAGTTGACCGGTTGGCCGCCGGATTTTACAAGCTCGGGATTCGGCAGGACGACAAGGTGATTTTACAGCTTCCGAATATCGCGGAGTTTATCGAGGTGTGTTTTGCGCTGTTTCGCCTGGGCGCGCTGCCGGTATTCGCTCTTCCGCTCCACCGCCGGAGTGAAATTGTTTATTTTTCCGAGTTTACAAATGCGAATGCTTATATTATTCCGGATGTCGAAGCGGGCTTCGATTACCGGGAGCTGGCGGCGCAAGTACAGGAGCAGGTACCGACGCTGCGCCATGTCATCGTAGCCGGCGATCCCGGGAAGTTTACGGCGCTGCGCGACCTGTACGCCGATCCGCTGCCCGATTTGCCGGGGCCAAGCTCCGACGACGTGGCGTTTCTTCAGCTGTCCGGCGGGAGTACCGGGCTGCCGAAGCTGATTCCGCGCACGCACGACGATTATATCTACAGCTTGCGAATGAGCGCCGAAGTGTGCGCTCTCGGCGAGCAGAGCATCTATCTTGCCGTGCTTCCCGCGGCCCACAATTATCCGCTGAGCTCCCCGGGTGTGCTGGGCACGCTCTACGCGGGCGGACGCGTCGTGCTGTCCCGCGGCTCCAGCCCGGACGAGGCGTTCCCTCTCATCGAGCGGGAACGCGTCACGATCACCGCCGTCGTGCCTCCGCTGGCCCTCGTCTGGCTGGACGCCGTCGAGTCGCGCCGCAGCGACCTCTCGTCGCTTCGGCTGCTGCAGGTCGGCGGGGCCAAGTTCAGTGCGGAGGCCGCCCGCAAGGTCAAGCCAATGCTGGGCTGCACGTTGCAGCAGGTGTTCGGGATGGCGGAAGGGCTGGTCAACTATACCCGCCCGGACGATCCCGAGGACATTGTGGTGAACACGCAGGGCAGACCGATGTCGCCTTATGACGAGATTCGCATCGTGGATGACGAGGATGAAGAGGTCGCTCCCGGTCAGGTCGGACATCTGCTGACGCGGGGCCCCTATACGATCCGGGGCTATTACAAAGCCGAAGAGCACAACGCCAGAGCGTTCACGGCGGATGGCTTTTACCGCACAGGGGATATGGCGAGAATGACGCCCGAGGGCTATCTTGTCGTCGAGGGCCGGGCCAAGGACCAGATCAATCGCGGCGGCGACAAGGTGGCGGCGGAGGAGGTCGAGAACCATCTCCTCGCGCATCCGGGTGTGCATGACGCCGCCGTCGTATCGATGCCCGACGCTTACCTTGGCGAGCGCACCTGCGCCTTTATCGTACCGTATTCACCGGCGCCTACTCCGGCCGAGCTCAAAGCGTTCCTGAGGGAGCGGGGGCTGGCCGCTTACAAAATTCCGGACCGGGTAGAATTTATGGAGTCGTTCCCCCGAACCGGGGTCGGCAAGATCAGCAAAAAGGCGTTGCGTGAACTGATAGAACAGAAGCAGCAGACTTTAGCTGCACCTCCGATAAAATAACGTGAGAAAAGAGGAGATACGATGGCTCTTCCTGCCATAACGCCTTATCCGATGCCGACGGCGTCCGACCTGCCCGCCAACCGGGTGAATTGGACGCCCGACCCGCAACGCGCGGTTTTGCTGATTCATGACATGCAGCAGTATTTCGTGGATGCTTTCACAGAAGGGGCATCCCCTGTGATCGAGCTGCTGGAGAACATCCGCGCGCTCCGAAGCGCTTGCGACGAGCTGGGCATACCGGTCGTCTATTCCGCCCAACCGGGCGGACAGACGCCGGAGCAGCGCGGATTGCTGCAGGATTTCTGGGGTCCCGGGATCAATGACGGACCCTATCAGAAGCAGATCGTCAAGGAGCTGCCGCCGGGCGAGCGCGATATCGTGCTGACCAAATGGCGGTACAGCGCCTTTCAGAAGACCGATTTCCGCGGCAGACTGAACCAGCTTGGCCGCGACCAGTTAATCGTGTGCGGCATCTACGCTCACATCGGCTGCCTCATGACTTCTTGCGAAGCGTTCATGCAGGAAGTGGAGCCTTTCTTCGTCGCCGATGCGGTGGCGGACTTCTCGCTGGAGAAGCACCGGCTGGCGATCACCTACGCGGCCGAACGCTGCGCGGTTGTCATGACAACGGAGCGTTTGATCAAGGCGCTCCACAGTGAAGCGGGGATCGCAGCCGAGCCGGAAGCCCTATCGGAAGCTGGATCGGAAGCGGCTTCGGCGGCAGAAAGTGGGACGTTGACCAAGGACGGCTTGCGGGAGCTGGTGGCGGACTTGCTGCAGGAAGCTCCGCCGTCCATTGCGGAGCACGACAACTTGATTACGCAGTGGGGCTTGGATTCGATCCGCATCATGAGTCTGGCCGAACGGTGGCGGCGCTCCGGGGCGGAAGTCACTTTCGTAGAGCTGGCGGAGCGTCCGACGCTGCACGATTGGTGGGCTCTGCTGTCTACTCGCCTAAGCAGGACTTTGCCGAACGGGGATTATATTACGACATGAAGGAGGGAGCGCAAATGTCCGAAGCTCGGCAGGCCCGCTGGCCGTTGACGGGGGCGCAGCTGGGGATTTGGTTCGCCCAGCAGCTTGACCCGGAGAGCCCGATGTTCAATACGGGGGAATATATCGATATTCGCGGATCTATAGACCCGGCGCGTTTCGAAGCGGCGCTGCGTCAAACCGTGGCGGAGGCGGAAACGTTGCATCTGCGCTTCGGCGAAGACGGAGACGGACCTTGGCAGCGTCTTGAGCCGTCGTCCGATTGGATGCTGCATCATATCGACTTCAGCGAAACGGGCCATCCGCTGGAAGCGACGGAGGCTTGGATGAGACAGAACTTGGCCGAGCCGATGGACCTGACGCGCGGACCGCTGTTTACGCAAGCGTTGTTCAAGCTGGCCCCGGACCGGTTTCTCTGGTATCAGCGCATCCATCATCTTGTCATCGACGGCTACAGCTTTTCTTTGCTGGCCCAGAGAGCCGCTCAGCTCTATACCACCTTCTCCCATGACCAGTCGCCCGGACCAGGAGCGTTCGGCGCGCTGCAATCGATTCTCCAGGAGGACGAGGCTTATCGCGCTTCGGAGCAGCAGCAGCAGGAGCGGGACCGGGCCTTCTGGCTTGCCCGCTTCGCCGACGTGCCGGAAGCGGTGAGTCTGGGCAGCCGGACGGCCAGAGCCGGGGCGGGCTTCCTGCGCCGGACCGCGCAGCTGTCGCCGGACGATGCGTCCGCGCTGCGGGACGCAGCCGACCGGACGGGAACGACTTGGCCCGATGTCGTGATTGCGGCGGTGGCGGCTTACGTGCACCGGATGACCGGGGCCGACGACGTGATTCTCGGTCTGCCCATGATGTGCCGGTTGGGCTCGGCTTCGCTGCGCATTCCGGGCATGGTCATGAACCTGCTGCCGCTGCGCTTGGCCGTGCGGCCCGAGATGCCGCTGTCCGAGCTGCTGCGCCAAGTCTCGCGGGAGGTTCGCGAGGCCCGGCGCCATCAGCTTTACCGGCAGCAGGACATGCGGAGGGAGTTGAAGCTGCTCGGGGAAAACCGCCGCTTGTTCGGGCCAATGGTCAACGTGATGCCGTTCGACTATCGGCTGAGCTTTGCCGGCTGCCCCGGCATTCCGCATAATCTGTCCGCCGGGCCTGTGGACGATTTATCGATCCACGTCTATGATCGGTCGGACGGAAGCGGGCTGCGGGTGGACTTCGACGGAAATCCCGCGGTGTACGGGGCGGAAGAACTGGCGGCCCATCAGCGGCGGTTCCTTGGCTGGCTGGAGCGGCTTGCCTCGGCCGATCCCGGGCAGCCGATCTCGCAGATCGACATGCTGCTGCCCGAGGAACGGGAACAGGTGCTCATCGGATGGAACGAAACGGCCCGTGAATTGCCGGAAGTCTCCACGTCCGCGATGGTTGAGGCCCAAGCGGCCCGCACGCCGGATGAGGTCGCCGTCGTTTTCGAGGACACGGTCCTCACATACGCCGAATTGAACCGGCGCGCCAATCGGCTGGCTCATGCGTTAATCTCGCAAGGCATCGGTCCGGAAGGCATCGTGGCGCTGCTGCTGCCGCGGTCGGCGGAAGCGGTCGTGGCGGTGCTGGCCGTCCATAAAACCGGTGCCGCGTATTTGCCGCTGGACCCCGACTACCCGCAGGACCGGTTGGTCTACATGCTCCAAGACGCCGCCCCTCTGTGCGTCCTGACGGACAGGGAAACGGCTTCCCGGCTGCCTCCCGGAGCGGCAGGGCCTCTTCTGGTGCTTGACGAGCCCGCCAGCGAAGCACATCTGCTGCGCCAGCCGGAAACTTCTCCCGGCGACGAGGACCGTACCGGCCGTCTGTCGCCTCTTCATCCTGCCTATATTCTTTACACGTCGGGCTCAACCGGCAAGCCGAAGGGCGTGATCGTGACCTTCGGCAGCTTGACCAACTTGCTCACGGCCATGCAGGACAAGTTCCGGCTAACCGTCCGGGACCGGCTGCTGTCGGTGACGACGATTGCTTTTGACATCTCGGTGCTGGAGATGTTCCTGCCTCTTACGACGGGGGCCAGCATCGTTATTGCCCCAAGGCCGGTGATCATCGACCCGCCCGCGCTGGTGAGGCTGATCCATGAGTCGGGGGCTACGATCATGCAGGCGACGCCGACCTTATGGCAGGCGCTCGCATCGAGCAAGCCCGAGCCGTTCCCCGGCCTGCGGATCATCACGGGCGGCGAGGCGTTTCCGCTGGGGCTGAAGCTCGCGATGCAGTCGCTCGGCTGCGAGGTTCATAACCAATACGGGCCGACGGAAACGACGATCTATTCTACCGCCGGGCGTCTGGGCGAAGAGCGTACGGGAACGCCGCCGATCGGGGGGCCGATTGCGAACACGCAGGCCTATGTGCTCGATGGGGGGCTATCACCGGTACCGCCGGGCATAGCGGGCGATCTGTATCTTGCGGGGGCGGGACTGGCCCGCGGTTATTTGGGCCGGCCGGACTTGACGTCCGAGCGATTCGTAGCCGATCCGTTTGGACCGCCCGGCAGCCGGATGTACCGTACGGGCGACCTTGCGAGATGGCTTGAGGACGGCACCCTCGATTACATAGGACGCGCCGATCATCAGATCAAGATTCGCGGATTTCGGGTGGAGCTCGGCGAAATCGAGTCGCTGCTCTCGCGGCATCCCGCCATCGATCAGGTTACGGTCGTCGCACGGGAGGACCGGCCCGGGGATAAACGGCTAGTCGCTTATTTCACAGCCAATTCACCGGACGTTCCCGATCCGGCGGAGCTTCGGCAATATGTGGCCGAAGAGATGCCCGATTACATGGTGCCTTCCGCCTTCGTGCCGTTGGACGCCATGCCGTTGACGCCCAATAAAAAAATCGACCGCAAGGCGCTGCCTGCCCCGGATTTTCATGCAGCCGTCAGTCGCAGTCCGAGAACGCCGCAGGAGGAGCTGCTGTGCGGCTTGTTCGCGGAGGTACTCGGCTTGGCGAAGGCGGGCATCGACGACGACTTCTTCGCGCTCGGCGGCCATTCCCTGCTGGCGGGGCGGATTGTGGCCCGAATCCGGGAAGTGTTCGGCGTGGAGTTCGGCATCGGAGGCCTCTTCGAGTCGCCTACCGTGGCCGGTCTCGCCAAGCGGCTCGATCAGGCGCAGGCCGCGAGACCGGCCGTGCGTCCGGCCAAGCGGCCGGAGGCGGTTCCGCTTTCCTTTGCCCAGAACCGGCTGTGGTTTCTGTATCGTTTGGAAGGCCCGAGTCCGACCTACAATATTCCGTTGGTTGCCCGGCTGTCCGGCCCGTTAAACGTGGCTGCGCTGGAAGAAGCGCTCGGCGATGTGGTGAGCCGACATGAGACGCTGCGCACGATTTTCCCGGATACGCAGGGTTCTTCCCAGCAGCTCATTCTGGAGGCGGCGGCTGCCAAGCCTCGGCTGCTGGTGACCGAAGTCCGCGAAGACGAGCTGCCCGAGCGGCTGGCGGAGGCGGTGCGCTACGGCTTCCGGCTCGCCGAGGAGCCTTCGCTCCGCGCCGAATTGTTCGTGCTGGGCGAGAACGAATACGCCCTGCTGCTGCTGCTGCACCATATCGCGGGCGACGGCTGGTCATTGGTGCCGCTCACCCGTGAGCTGTCCGCCGCCTACGCTGCCCGTCTGCGGGGAGAATCGCCCGCTTGGGCTGCGCTGCCGGTGCAGTATGCCGACTATGCGATCTGGCAGGAGCGGCTGCTTGGCAGCGAGGGCGACGCCGACAGCCTGATTGCGCGGCAGCTCGCCTATTGGACCCGGACGCTGCAGGGCTTGCCGGACGAGCTGACGCTGCCGACCGACCGTCCGAGGCCTGCGGCCGCAAGCTACCGGGGAGGGGTTGTCCGCTTCCGGATCGGCAGCGAGCTGAACCTCCGGCTTGCGGAGCTTGCTCGCGAAAGCAAGGCCAGCTTGTTCATGGTGCTGCAGTCCGCCCTTGCGGCGCTGCTTACCCGGCTCGGCGGCGGGACGGATATCCCGATCGGCAGTCCGATTGCGGGACGGAGCGACGATGTGCTGGACGGCCTGATCGGCTTGTTCATCAATACGCTGGTGCTTCGCGCCGATACGTCCGGCGATCCGTCCTTCCGCGAGCTGCTGGCCCGCGTCCGCAAGGCAAGTCTGGCCGCATACGAGCATCAGGATGTGCCTTTCGAGCGTCTGGTGGAAGTGCTGAATCCCGTACGCTCGCGGGCCCGGCATCCGCTGTTCCAGATCATGCTGGTATTGCAAAATACGCCCGATGCTGCGCTGGAGCTGCCCGAAGTGTCGGCACGTCTCCAATTGGACAGCCCCGGAACATCCAAGTTCGATCTGACCTTCGAGCTGAACGAGCGCCGCAGGCCGGATGGCACGCCAGACGGGCTGGAAGGGCTGCTGGAGTACAGCTCCGATCTGTTCGAGCGCAGCACGGCAGAAAGGCTGGCCGCGCGGTTTGTGCAGGTGCTCGAAGGAGCGGCGGCCGAGTCTGATCAGCCGATCGGACGGCTGGATATTTTGATGCCCGACGAGCGCAGCAGCCTGCTGGCGCAATGGCGCGAGCCGCTGCCTGGGACGCCGGGGGCCCATCTGCCCGCGCTGTTCGAAGCGCAGGCTGCCCGCACTCCCGACGCGACGGCGGTCGTCTGCGAGGATGCGCTCCTCGACTATGCGGAGCTGAACAGCCGCGCCAACCGGCTGGCGCATCTGCTGATCGCCGAAGGCGTCGGCACCGAGCAAATGGTGGCGTTGGCGCTGCCGCGTTCGGTAGAGATGGTCGTCGGCGTGCTGGCCGTGCTGAAGGCCGGGGCTGCGTACTTGCCGCTGGACCCGGATTACCCTGCCGACCGGCTGGCTTATATGCTGGAGGACGCCCGGCCGGTGTATGTCGTCACAAGCGAAGCTGGGGCCCAGGGCTTGCCGGATACCGGCAGCCTGCCGCGCCTGGCGCTGGATGCGCCGGATACGGCGGAACGGCTAAGGGCGTATTCGCCGGATAACCCCGGCGACCGTGATCGCAGAGGGCCGCTGTCGCCGCTTAGCCCTGCGTATATGATCTATACCTCGGGCTCGACGGGCAAGCCGAAGGGCGTCGTGATTCCGCATCAGAACGTCATACGGTTGTTCGCCTCGACGCAGCATTGGTTCGGCTTCGGATCGGAGGATGTCTGGACGCTGTTCCATTCGTATGCTTTCGATTTTTCCGTATGGGAAATCTGGGGACCGCTTCTCCATGGCGGCCGCCTCGTGGCGGTGCCGCATACGGTCAGCCGCTCGCCCGCGGAGTTCCTGCAATTGCTCGTACGCGAGCGGGTTACGGTGCTGAATCAGACGCCGTCGGCGTTTTATCAGCTGATGCAGGCGGACCGCGAGCATCCGTCGCTGGGTGGGGAGCTGGCTCTGCGCTACGTCGTCTTCGGCGGCGAGGCGCTGGAGCTCGGACGGCTGGAGGAATGGTATGCGCGCCATCCGGACGACGCTCCGAGATTGATCAACATGTACGGCATTACCGAGACAACCGTACATGTCAGCTACAAGGAGCTGGACCGCAGCAGCGCCGCTTCGGGGAGCGGCAGCCTGATCGGCGAAGCGATTCCGGATTTGCGGGTCTACGTTCTGGATGAGGCGCTGCAGCCCGTACCGCCTGGGGTAACGGGAGAAATGTATGTCGCCGGCGCCGGGCTGGCTCGCGGTTACTGGGGACGGCCGGGTCTGACGGCGGAGCGCTTCGTGGCCGATCCGTTCGGTGCGCCGGGCTCCCGGATGTACCGTACCGGCGATTTGGCCCGGTGCTTCGCCGACGGCTCGCTGGATTATTTGGGCCGGGCGGATCATCAGGTGAAGATCCGCGGGTTCCGTATCGAGCCGGGCGAGATCGAGGCGGTTCTGGCAAAGCATCCCGGCGTCGCTCAGGTCGCCGTCGTGGTGCGCGAGGATCAGCCGGGCGACAAGCGGCTGGTCGCTTATGTCGTCCCCGCGCCGGACTCGCTCGCCGAGCCTGCCGAGCTGCGCCGGTATGCGGGCGCCACGCTGCCGGATTACATGGTGCCGTCGGCCGTCATCGGCATGGACGCCCTGCCGCTTACGCCGAACGGCAAGCTGGACCGGAAGGCGCTGCCTGCGCCGGATTGGACCGTCGATCCCGACGGAAGAGGCCCGCGGACGCCGCAAGAGGAAGTGCTGTGCGATTTGTTCGCCGAAGTGCTGGGGCTGCGGCGCGTGGGGATTGACGACGGCTTCTTCGAGCTCGGGGGGCATTCGCTGCTGGCGGTACGGCTGATGAGCCGCATTCGCGAAGCGATGGGCCGCGATCTCGGCATCGGCGTCCTCTTCGAGACGCCGACGGTGGCCGGGCTTGCGGAGCGGCTGGAGATGGGGACGGATCAATCCGCGCTCCAAGTGCTCCTGCCGCTTCGGGCTCACGGTACCGAACGGCCGCTCTTCTGCGTGCATCCGGCGGGCGGGCTTAGCTGGTGCTACGCCGGCCTGATGAAGCATCTCGGGATGGAATACCCGATCTACGGCCTTCAGGCCCGGGGCATTGCACAGAGCGAGACGCTGCCGCAGACGATGGACGAGATGACGGCGGATTATATTGCGCACATCCGCACGGTGCAACCAAAAGGCCCGTACCGGCTCCTCGGCTGGTCGCTCGGCGGCAACGTGGCGCAGGCCATGGCCGTTCAGCTCCAGCAGGAAGGGGAGGAAGTCGAGTTCCTTGCGATGCTGGATGCCTTTCCGAGCCATTATTTGCCAATTCGCGGCGAAGTGGACGAGGAAGAAGCACTGACCGCGATGCTGGCGCTCGGCGGCTACGACCCGGACAGTCTCGGCGACGTTCCGCTTACCATGGCCGCCGCTATTGAGATTTTGCGCAGCGACGGCAGCGCGCTGGCAAGCTTGGACGAAGCGATTATCCGGAATCTGCGCACGACCTACGAGAACTCGGTCCGTCTATTAGGGGCGTACGTGCCGAAGCGGTACGAGGGCGATCTGCTGTTCTTCCATTCCACGATCATCCCGGACTGGTTCGATCCGATCGATCCCGAGATGTGGCTTCCGTATATTAGCGGGCAGATGGAGCGCTACGATATTGCGTGCCGGCATAAAGACCTGTGCCAGCCCGGACCGCTGACGGAGATCGGACAGCAGCTTTCGGTGAAGCTGCAGGCGCTGAAAAACCGGACAGTCAAAACCTTCAGGGAGGAAATCAAACGATGACCAATCCATTCGAGCGAACGGACAGCGACTATCTGGTGCTGATCAACGACGAGGGGCAGCATTCGCTGTGGCCCGCTTTCATCCCGATTCCGCAGGGCTGGACTGCGGTGTTCGGGCAGGCTGCACGGGAGGCGTGCCTCGACTACATCGCTGCACACTGGTCGGATCTGCGGCCTCGCAGCCTTGATGCCGAGCCTGCCTACGCCGACACGAAGCAGGGATGAAGGGAGGACCGAGTCCCAAAGTCGTCGTGTGCATCGTCTACGTCGCCGCCATGTTCATGACGGCGATGGATGCCACCGTGCTGAACGTTGCGTTGGGCACCATCAGCCGGGAGCTGAACATACCGCCGGCGGCTTCCGGCGCGCTCAACGTCGGCTATCTGGCGAGCCTTGCTCTTGTCCTGCCGGTCGCCGGCTGGCTCGGAGACCGCTGGGGGAGCAAGCGGGTATTGCTGCTGGCGCTCGGCTTGTTCACCGGGGCTTCCGCCTTGTGCGGATTGGCCGACGGTCTGGCGGAGCTTACCGTGTACCGGGTGCTGCAAGGCATCGGTGGCGGCTTGCTCACGCCCGTCGGCATGGCGATGCTGTTCCGGGCTTTCCCGCCGCAGGAGCGGGCCAAGGTGTCGCGGGCGCTGGTGCTGCCCATTGCCGCAGCGCCTGCGTTTGGGCCGATCGTCAGCGGCTTGTTGACGGATCAGTTCTCCTGGCGGTGGATATTCTACATCAATCTCCCGGTCGGTATTCCAGTTCTGCTGTTCGGACTGCTGTATCTCAAGGAGCATAAGGAACCGGAAGCCGGCCGGCTGGATCTGCCAGGCTTCCTGCTCTCCGCTCCCGGCATGGCGCTGACGATGTACGCCCTTAGCCAAGGGCCGGTTCTCGGCTGGCATTCGCCTTGGATTGCGGGCTCCGGCTTCCTGGGCTTGCTTTTGCTGGCCGCTCTCGTCGTCGTCGAACTGCGTGCGCCGAGGCCGATGCTGGATTTGCGTCTGCTGCGCGACAGGCTGTTTCGCACGGCGGGGCTTGTCGGCATGTGCTCGGCCGCTGGCCTGCTGGGGATGCTCTACGTCTTCCCGCTGATGTACCAATATGTACTGGGCGCCTCGGCGCTGGAGACCGGGCTGACGACGTTTCCGGAAGCACTCGGGCTGATGGTGTCGTCTCAGCTCGTGCCTTGGTCTTATCCGAAGCTCGGCCCCAAACGCCTCATCATGACGGGGCTGCTCTGCACGACGGCGATCTTCGTACTGCTGAGCTTCGTTCACGAGGGTACCGACCCATGGCTGATCCGGGGTCTGCTGTTCGGCGTGGGCGTCTGCTTGGGCCATACGGTCGGCGCGGTGCAGATCGCCTCGTTCGCCAACATTCCCCCTTCGTCGATGGGGCGCGCATCGACCTGGTTTTCGGTCCAGAACCGGCTTGGCTCCGCGATCGGTCTTGCGGTGCTGTCCGGCATTCTCGCAGCCGTAGGCACGGGAGCGGCGAACGCTGTCGGAGTCATAGAGCCGAATTTGACGGCTTACCGGTCCGCACTGCTAGGGGCGGCAGGCTTCCTGCTGCTCGGCCTGTGGTTGGCGTCCGGTATCCGCGATTCCGATGCCGCCACAACGCTCCGCAAGCGGGGCGCTCCAGCCCCGGTCAAAACTGTGGGAGAACGCAGCTCTCCTGCCGAAGGGTAATATGTACGAAAAAGATTGCCGACCGTCCCGCCAGAAAGGCCGGGGCGCGGCAATCTTTTTATTTTTTTGCGAACAGTTGACTTTCATGCCGTTACTGCCAAGACACGATCAGGATGCCGGCGAAGGTGCAGCCTACCCCGATCCATTGATTCCATGCCGGTTTTTCGCCTCCCGCAAGCACCCCCCACAGCAAAGTCACGATGGCAAACAGCGAAGTTGCCGTGATGACGATGGAGGTATCCTCCAGTCCCAACCCGGTGTTGTAGCTGACAAGAGCGACTGCATCCAGAATGCCGACGATGGCGACCAATCCGGCACTGCTTCGGCTTGGAGGAGTGAGCTTGATCTTCAGCAGCCAATAAAGGACTGGAAGCAGGATCGTGGCCTGAAGCCGTCCGATCCAGACGGTCAGCAGACCGCCGAGCGCTTCCTGCGCGAAACGGAGTCCGAAGAAGGCCACACCGAGAAACAGAGAGGCCAGGATGGCCCAAAACACTCCGCTTGCCATCGCAGCGCCTGAGCGCTGTTTTGACTTCCCGGACCATACCATGGATGCGAGTACGACTCCCGACAACGTGATGACGATGCCGAGCCAAGTCCCTGCGCCCAATCGTTCCCCGAACAGAAAAGCCAGAACGACGGTCACTGCCGAGAAGCTGGAGGCGACAGGCGCGACGACGGCGGAGCTTCCGGTGCGCAGGCCTTGATACAGACAAAGAATTCCGATCAGATCGACCGCCATCCAGAGGCTGGCTGCGGCAACATGTTGGGGCGACAGCAGAGCATGCCATTGTCCCTTCCAGAAGACGGCGGCCGTCAAAAAGAGGAGGCCGACGAGCTGCATATAAAAGAGAGTGGAAAATACGCCGATTTTTTTGCTCGATTTTCCCGCGAAGAAATCGGCCGTTCCGAAGGATAAAGCCGACACAAGCCCGAGAAGCATGCCGTTCAAGAAAGCTCCCTCCCTTTCGAATATAGTTGTGTAATCAACTATTTCTTATGCAACTAAATTAACACGGTTTAGTTGCTCCGTCAACGCGGAATCAAGTATGATGAAGTTATCCGATGTTCAATTCAGGAGGAAGAACGGGATGCACCGACTTGAGGAAGACCAGCTTTCGGTTTGGCGGGCTTTTGTCAATGCCCATGCCGCCGTGATTAAACGAATCGAAGCGGATTTATCCGATCAACGAAGAGAGCCGCTTACGACGTATGATGTTTTGGTAGCCCTGTACCAGTCGCCGGACAAAAAGCTGCGGATGAGCGATTTGGCCAATAAAGTCGTGTTAACCCGCAGCGGACTGACCCGGGTGATCGAGCGGCTGGAACGAGAAGGGCTTGTCGAAAGGGAACGGACGGAGGAAGACCGTCGGGGAGCTTTTGCCGTACTGACCCGGGAAGGGAAGCGGGAATTTCTCAGAACGTGGCCGGTCTATGCGGAGGGGATTTACAATTACTTCGTCAGCGTGCTGGACGAAGAGGAGCGGAAGGCCGTCGAGAAGGCCCTGACGAAAGTATCCGAGGCGTTGAAAAAAGGAGAAGGCTAGAGGGAGCAACGGACCGGACGGACAAGCGGACGCATTTACAAAACCGAACGAAAGAAACGGCATGGAGCAAGCGGCGAGCTGCTCTTTTTTTGTTTTTGCATCATGCTGTAATTTTTGTGAGTTTTTTGAGAGGTTGAAATGATAGAATGACCATAGGACGGCATTTCATGGGAAGGAGATTAGAAATGACAAGCGCACATTACCGCAAGCTCATCATGATCGGCTTGATCTTTTCACTTTCCATGGCGCTATTCGTCGCGATTTATGCCCAGACGATCCCGAACGGGAACACTCCGCCGGCCAAGCGGGGAGTGCAGGATTTGTCCGGCTGGGATTTTCACCGGCAGGGTTTGGCCGTCTTGGACGGGGAGTGGGAGTTTTACGAAGGGCGGCTGCTGGAGCCTGCCGATTTTCAGCGGGGCCCGCTTGCCGGGGGTTCTTACGTATCCGTACCCGGCACGTGGAAAGGGGAGCAAAAAGCCGGCGGCATCAGCAAGCAGGGCTTCGGGACGTACCGGCTGAAAGTGATCGTGCCGGCCGCGGATGAAGTATTCGGTTTAAAAATAAGAAGCATCCGGATGTCCCACCGTCTGTTCGTCAATGGAAAGGCCGAAGGGGGCAGCGGATATCCCGCAGCGGACGGAGCCGTGCATCAACCGGGCAATACACCTTATACTGCATTTTTTCACACGAATGGGCGCGAAATCGAAATTGTGATTCAAGTGGCGAATCACGTGTACGCCAACGGCGGCATCGTCAATTCGATTCAATTCGGATTGCACGGGGATATGACGAAGCTCAACAGCATCCAGATCGGCACCGACATTGCGTCTGTCTTTATTTTGGGCATATTCGGAGCGTATCATCTCAGCTTCTACTATCTCGGCAGAAGAGACAAAACGTATTTATTCAGCGGCATCTATTTGTTGACCCTTTTGTTTCAGCAGACGCTTATCGGCGAGAAAATTTTTATGAGGCTGCTGCCCTGGGTTCCTTTCGACATCGCCTACAAGCTGATCGATTTAAGCGAGTTTTTCGGCGGGATTGTCATTGTGCTGTTCTTCTGCTCCATCGACGTACGTTTGCTGAGATCCCGCACCATCGGCCGAATGCTGGCCCCGATTGTCGTTTACATGGTGGCCGTGGTTGTTCTGCCCTATCGTATGCATAGCGAGGTCAAGCCTTTATTTTTAATGTATATGGGCGTTGTCTCCCTGTTTCTCCTTGGTCGAATGATTTATTTGTATACCCGCAAAGAATGGGATGCGGCAAACCGGAAGGAATTGACCCTGTTTATCGGGGGGATCGTCTCGCTGACGGTCTTTATGATCGATAGTATTCTTTACACGGTGAATATGACCCCGACCGACTTACTAGGAAAAGTGGGCATTGCCTGCTTCATTGGATTCATCAACATGCTGCTGGCGGTGCGATTCGCCAATGCCTATGAGAAGACGGAGGCGCTTTCGCATCAGCTGGCGGTTTCCAATCAGCTGAAGGATGAATTTTTGGCGCAGACGTCCCACGAGATCAAGACGCCTCTGCACGGCATCATGAACATGACGGCGTATTTGCTGGATGACGAGGAGCGCAATTTATCTTCGAAGCAAAAACAAAATTTGTGGCTGATCAAGGATACGTCCGTCAAACTGTCGATGCTGATTCACGATCTCATTGATGTCAGCCGTCTGAAGCACGGAGAGCTGCGGCTGCAGCTAACCGTCGTGGATGTGAGGGTCGTGGTGCAGATCGTGTTCGATGTGCTGCAGTTCGAGCTTTTGGGTAAAGAGGTATGGCTTGATAATCAAGTCGGTTCCGACGTCTGGGTGCGGGCGGACGAAAACCGGCTGCGTCAGGTCATGTACAACCTCGTACATAACGCGATCAAGCATACGAGCCAAGGGACTGTCCGGGTAAGGTCAAGCGTGCTCGGCGGCACGGTATCGATCTTCGTCGAGGATACGGGAACGGGGATAGCTCCTGACAAACACGAAATCATCTTTGATTATTTCGAACAGCCGGGTCCACCGCTCCCGCAGGACGGATACACCGGGATAGGCGTCGGCTTGTACATTAGCCGAAAGCTGGTCGAGCGAATGGAAGGGGAAATCCGGGTAGATTGGTCCGAGGTCGGCCAAGGAACGCGGATGATGTTTACTTTGCCAAGTGTGGAGCGGATTCCGGCTTACCGCGAAGCGGCGTATACGACTTCGGAGCCGCAGCGGGTCGCCTCCGGCAGCGTGCCGCTGGATGTTCAGGATCAGCCAGGCCGCACGATTATGATCGTCGACGACGAGGCTTCGAATATTCATCTTTTGCTTAACCTTCTGAAGCAGCATAAATATAACGTGCTGACGGCGTTTTCCGCCCGAGAAGCGTTGGTCAAGCTGGGAAAGCATCCGCAGGTCGATCTGGTCATTCTGGACGTCATGATGCCGGGTATGTCCGGGATCGAGCTGTGCCGGATGCTGCGGAACCAGTATTCCATTCTCGATCTGCCCATCTTGTTCGCGACGGCTAAAGACACCCCGCAGGACATTGCTCTCGGCTTCGGAGCCGGGGCGAACGACTATATCACCAAGCCGTTTGTGGCGGAGACGCTCACCGCCAGAATTCAAACGCTGATCGCCATGAAGACGTCGATTCAAGAAGCGATCAAGAGCGAGCATGCGTTTCATCAAGCCCAGATCAAGCCGCATTTTTTATACAATGCCTTGAGCAGCGTCATCTCGTTCTGTTACACGAATGGCGAGAAGGCGGCTTATTTGCTGACGATGCTCAGCCAATATTTGCGCTATATTCTCGAAATGGACCGCTCCGCGCTGTTCGTTCCCTTGTATAGGGAATTGGAGCTGATTCAGGCGTATGTCGAGATCGAAAAGGCGCGCTTCGGCGAACGGTTCCAATTTGAATGCGATGTGGACGAGGTCGATCATCATCATCACATTCCTTCTTTATGCATCCAGCCGTTCGTGGAGAACGCGATCCGGCACGGACTGTTCGAAAAGGAAGGGTTCGGCACGGTTGCGCTAAAGATTCACGAGGGAGAAGGGTACATAAGAGTCGTCGTCGAGGACGACGGCATCGGCATTCCGGACGATCTGCTGTACCGGATGTCCAAAGGCGAGGCGTCGGACGGCGGCATCGCCATTGCGAACATCCGCAAGCGGCTCGATTCGATCCCGGGAGCTACATTGATCATTAGCTCCGAACCGGGAAGCGGAACCAAGGTAACGATGTACTTGCCCGTGGACTCTGCCGAGGCGTCCGGCAGCGACGGTTAAACGAAGCCGCCGGAAAGCGGATTTTGCCTGCGAAATGCCTTATTGGGAGGGAAGAGGTTGTTTCATACCATTATTGTCGAAGACGAAAAACCGATTCTGGATTTAATGAACTATGTCATCGGCCAAAATCCGCATTATACCATTGTGGGCGCATTTACGAATCCGCTGGAAGCGCTGGCCCGTCTGTCGGAGCTTAAGCCGGATGTCGTCTTTCTCGACGTGGAAATGCCGAAGATGAACGGACTCGAACTGGCGCGGAACATAAACGAGCTGTCCGAAGAGACCAAAATTATTTTTAGTACAGCCTATAAGCAGTATGCTCTGGACGCGTTTCAAGTATATGCCTTCGATTATATTCTGAAGCCTGTGACCCCGGCGGCGATCGAACGGATTGCGGATCGTCTGGTCAAGCAGCAGCGGTCTGTTCTCCCTGCCGAGCCGCAGGAACGCGCGGCCGCGATCCGCTGCTTCGGCGGCTTCGAGGTCCGCAATCGGGAAGGGGTGCCGGTCCGATTTCCGACACGCAAAACCGAGGAGTTGTTCGCTTTGTTTCTCTGCCATCCGGGTCGGGAGCTCAGCAAGTGGCATCTGGCCGATTTATTGTGGCCGGAAATGAAGGAGGACCGGGCGTCTCATAATCTGCACAATACGATTTACCGTTTGAAGAAGCTGCTGAAAGGGCACGAGATCGGAATGGACATCCGAAAAATAAACGATGGATACAGACTGGACGCGGCCGGCTTGACGTACGATGTGCTGGCGTATGAAGGGTACGGACCCGTGCTGCTCGGAGTCATGCAGGATGCCGAGCAAGCGGAACGGCTATGCTCCTTGTACAAAGGTCCGCTGCTGGATAAAAAAGATTACGTGTGGAAAGCTTCGCTTGAAGAAGGGTACGCCAGACAGTATACGGCGCTTCTGCGCAGCTTGGTCGAGCGCGATATCGCCGGACAAGAATGGACGAGAGCGGAGCGGAGACTGGACAGCTATTTGGCGCTGTATCCGCTGCAGGAAGAGATGAATTTGCTCCTGATGGACATGTACGCGAACCGCGGGAAATTAGAGAAGCTGGCGGCGCATTATGCACGGTTCGAAGCCGCTTATCGCCGAGAGTTCGGAACGGAGCCGCCGGAGGAGATAAGGATCCGCGCAGGGGTCCTGGGAAGAGTATGAAACGATTGATCCGTAACGCACACAGGCCGTCGGAGTCGCTCCGGCGGCTTCTTTTTTTTCGTTCCGGTCGGTGTCTGTGAGAATTTTGAGAGGACGGTTTGATAGCATATGGAAAAAAGGGAGGGCCCGTCATGTCATTAGAAGAACTGCTCGGCAAGCAGGCGGAGCGGGATATTACCAATGCCGCGGGACTTGTACTGGTTCCTGCGCGCTTCCCGATGGAGCAAGAGCATATCAGGCTGCTGGAGCAGCACCGTGTGAATTATTCGGAGGTGATCTTAATGGATAACAATGCATCGGGTCTCGAACCGGCCCCCATTGATTTGGTGTCGGAGGCTTCACGCTATTCTAAAAATTTGTTCGAACACATTCTTCGGAAAAAAAAGGTTCCCCTGCTCGAAATCAAAAACGAGCTTCTTCCCATGGTGCAGGAAATCGCGGAATATCCCGATATGTTTTACATTTTCGCAGCCGTTAAGGCAAAGGACGAGGAGTATATCCACAAGCACAGTGTCGGGGTCGGGGTGCTGTCGATCATGCTCGGCAAGTGGCTGGGGCTCGGAAAGGCCGATATGGCGCTGTTGTCCTTGGCGGCCGTGCTTCACGATGTTGGAAAAGTAAAAATTCCGGGTGAAATCCTGCAGCAGCCCGGCAAATTAACTCCCGAAGAATCGGCGGAGATGAAGCGCCATACGATTTACGGCTACGAGATGTTAAAGGAGACGGTCGGGCTCAATTCCCGTGTAGCCCAAGTTGCCCTGCAGCACCATGAACGCGCAGACGGAAGAGGATACCCATTGAGGCTGAAGGGGAATCAACCGGATTTGTTAAGCCGGATCGTCGCCGTGGCCGATGTGTATCATGCGATGTCGTCCAGCCGTCCTTATCACGAAGCTCTCCCGTTTCATGAGGTGATCGACCGGATGCGCAAGGGTGCATTCGGCCAGTTGGATCCGCACGTATCCGCTGTTTTTCTGGATAACATGATCAAAGGCTTGATCGGGCGCAGTGTCAAGCTAACCGATGGCCGGATGGGAGAGGTGGTGTTCATTAATCCGCATGACGATACGCATCCGCTGGTCAAAGTCGGGGAATCGTTTCTCGATTTGAGCGGGGAGCGGCAGCTGCACATTGAGGAGGTGATGGTTTAACGATCAAAACGCCCAGTCGAGTAGAGCAGGCGGTTGAGTTGCCTCTTTCTTTTCTTGACGGATGTGCAAAGTCACGCCGGTTCTGGACCCGGACTTGGCTTGTAGAACAGCGCCATCGAAATATAGACATTGACATATCTGAAAAAATAGATATAGTAAAGCTATGGATACCACGATGATATTTAAAGCGTTGTCTAACGAAGCCCGTCGTCAAATTTTGGAATGGCTAAAGCATCCGGAACAACATTTTGGCCCTCAAATCTACTTGCCCAAAGATGCCGATTTCAAAGGGGGGATTTGCGTAGGCAGTATTCAAGCCAAAACCGAGTTAACGCAATCCGTTGTTTCGAGCTATTTGTCCATGATGCAAAAAGCAGGACTTTTGGAATCCAGACGTTACGGCCAGTGGACCTATTACCGAAGAAATGAACAATTGCTGCGGGAATTTACGGAATATATGCGGAATGAATTGTAGGCACGCCTGTTCGTCGGGCACTGCCTTCTTATTTTTTGCAGTTATATATCTAAATTTCTGGATATATACATATTGAGAAATGCGGACGAAAAGTTGGATTCGCCTTGGTATCTAAATGGAGTCCATGCCAACAAAAATTTCAAAAGGAGCGAGTATCATGAAACAGCATTCGCCACGCGAGAGTGAGTTTTCCCATCGTTCGCCTTATCTTGAGAATTACCGGTCTCTCCGGGAGCCAATGACCGTTCTGGCCTCCTTGTTGTCCCGCGCCGACAACACGCCGCTGGATCAACGCCGACGAGATCCGAATACCCTTCTTGATCAGGAAGGAAAGGCGGTTGCCGACCCTGCGGATCCCTCGCAGAAGCTTGCATTAGGGGGCGATCCGAATACCAGTTATGAAAAATGGGCGGAGTATTGGCGCAAAGTTCACGGCCCCCGCTTTATTTATGCGCAGGACACGGAGGAGGGAAAGATCCAGCACTTGGCCCGATACGATCAGGTGCATCGCATTTCCGCGGGTCCGACCCAGTTTACCCCGCCGCCTTACGTGGCCCCGACCGACGCAAACGGCGAGCTGTACGATACGGTCATCGGTCACATTCCGGAATACAGACGACCGGATTGGGATGGCATGGCCTATCTTGCTTTTAGCACCCCCGACGATTTGAAAGCCGTTTTCAGCCAAGAGAATCTCCGGACGAAAATTGTTCCTGAAGACCAGGCCATTTTCCGCGAGTTGGCCCCTGTTATTGCGACAGAGCACATTATATTGCCGAGCGCAACGCAGCGCGACCCGATCCTGCTCGTGAAGATTCACCGAAGACAAGAGGGCATGAGCCGAGAGGAGTTTCAGGAGGACTGGCTCCGTAAGCATGCGAATCTGGTACTGGCGAAGTCTGCGGCGCACAAATACGTCAAGCGTTACGTTCAGCTTCATAATATAGGTCCGGTATCCGAAGGGGAGCCGTTCTGGCATCCCGCCTCAAGCGGAATTGACGGTATTACGATCATGGCTTTTGCCAATATGAACGATGTAGAGGATTTTCTGATGACCGATGATTACAGCGAAATCGAGAAAGACGAGCGCCGGATCGCCGACCCGAAAGCATCCGAATATTGGACCGGACTGAACTACAATGTCGTGAACCGGGTGTATCCGGAACACGCGACGATCAAGTAATCCGCCCCGGCAAAGAAAGGGGAAGGCAATATGAGCGATAAGGGGCGGGGCATCCGTGGTCTTACCTTGTTTTTGGCCGCAGCCGCAGGTTTCTCCAACGCAAATATTTATTACAACCAACCTTTGTTAGGGCATATGGCCCATAGCTATGGCGAGGGCGCCAACAGCGTAAGCTTCATTCCGGCCGCAACCCAGCTCGGCTTCGCGCTTGGCCTGGTGCTTCTTGTTCCGCTTGGCGATACGCTTGACCGAAGGAAGCTGATTTTATGGCAAACGGCGGGGCTGGTTCTCGCTCTCGTCGCAGCGGCTTTGGCTCCATCCCCGTTGCTGTTGCTGGTGGCGTCCGTTGTAGTTGGGGCGAGCGCCACGATCGCGCAGCACATCATTCCGCTTGCCGCGGAGCTGGCGCCGCCGGAAGTGCGGGGCCGTATGGTAGGGACGGTCATGGGCGGTTTACTTGCGGGCGTTTTGCTTGCCAGGACGTTGAGCGGTTTGGTGGGTGAGCACTTTGGCTGGCGCGCCATGTACTTCTTGGGCGCGGGTATCGCTGTGGCAATCGGCGCGATGCTTGCCGTAAAACTGCCGCGATTCAAGCCAGAGAAAACATACTCTTACAAACGCCTGATGCTTTCGCTTGTCCAACTGGTCCGGTCGTATCCCCAATTGCGGCGGGCCGTTGTCGCTCAGGGTGCCCTGTTCGCCGGCTTTTCCGCTTTTTGGGCTACGCTATCCCTGCTGCTGCAAGGACCTCCTTATCATTTAGGCAGCGATGTGGCCGGACTCTTCGGAATCATTGGACTCGCGGGAATATTGGCTGCTCCGCTTGCCGGACGTATCGCCGATAAACGCGGCCCGGGCAGCACTCGGGGGCTTGGCGCTTTATTGACGCTGGCGGGATTTGCGCTTTTTGCCGTTTACCCGACGATCCCGGGACTGGGCCTGGGGGTGGCGCTGATGGATGCGGGCGTTCAGACGGCGATGGTTTCCCATCAGTCGGTCATTTTTGCTCTAGAGCCCGGTGCGCACAGCCGGATCAATACCGTCTATATGACGGGCCTTTTTCTGTTCGGCGCCTTTGGATCGGCCGCAAGCAGCGCCGCTTGGAATTTGGCAGGATGGCCGGGGGTCGCTATTTTGGGTTTGGTACTCGCCGCAGCCTCGTTTTTACTCTCTCTCTTGGCTGGAAAGCAAAAATAATAACTGGCTTCCCGGATAATACCGCTTCTTGTTGACAGAAGCGGTATTAAATTTTATATTTTAATTGGGAACTATTAAGGAATTATTCCGTTAATAAAATGCCAGTCAGGTTTCGCACAGGAGAGGATTATAAACCGATGGACATCAGTCAGGAAGTGCTGCGCATCAAAAGCAAGCTCATACAAAGAAGGCGGGACTTTCACATGTACCCCGAATCGGGCTGGGTGGAATACCGCACGGCGGCGATTATCGCGGAACAATTGAGCCGGTTGGGGTACCATGTTCACGTGCGGGAGGAAGCGTGCAAATCCGCTTCGCGCATGGGCGTTCCCCAGCCCGAAGTGCTGTGGTACCACGAGAACAGAGCGATTGAGGAAGGGGCCGATCCGCGCTGGGTCGAACGGATGCGGGACGGTCATACGGCCGTCGTAGGAGTCATTCGGACGGGGAAGCCGGGACCTGTCATAGCGCTGCGCTTCGACATCGATTCCAACGACCTGACGGAGTGCGCCGCCGCCGACCACCGTCCCGTCCGGGAAGGCTTCGCTTCGCGCCACGAGAACATGATGCACGCCTGCGGGCATGACGGACATGCAGCGATCGGGCTTGGCGTGGCGGAGCTGCTGGCGGGATGCAAGGAACGCCTGACCGGAGAAATCCGCCTGCTGTTCCAGCCTGCCGAGGAGGGCAGCCGCGGGGCCAAAGCGATGGTCGATGCCGGATGGCTCGACGGCGTGGATTATTTGTTCGGCGGCCACATCGCCTTCCGAAGCAAAATGCTGGGCGAAATCGTCGGCGCGGTCGGAGGCTTCTTGGCGACGACCAAGATCAACGCCGTCTTCACCGGCAAAGCGGCCCATGCGGGCGCGGCTCCGGAGGAAGGGCGCAATGCCCTGCTGGCCGCGGCCTCGGCGATTGTGCATTTGAATGGCA
Organism: Paenibacillus tyrphae; assembly: GCF_000722545.1. GTDB lineage: Bacteria > Bacillota > Bacilli > Paenibacillales > NBRC-103111 > Paenibacillus_G > Paenibacillus_G tyrfis. Next base: position 537,407 of record NZ_JNVM01000006.1, on the reverse strand, counting down.
TCAGCCGCCACAGCGAAGGGGCGACCCGGATTAACGTCGGCACGCTCAAAGCGGGCTCGGGCCGTAACATCGTAGCCGACAAAGCGGTGATGGAGCTGGAAACGCGCGGCGAGACGACCGAGCTGAACGATTTTATGAAAGAGGAGACGATCCGCATTCTGGAGCAGACGGCCAAATTGCACGACGTCGCCTGCGAATGGGAGATCGTCGGCGAAGCGCCGGGAGCCGAGAGCAGTCCCGGGTTAATTCCGCTCATCCGGCAGGAAGCGGAGAAGATGGGCAGTGTCAAGTCTTTCGTGCCGAGAATGGATTTAGGCGGCTCGGAGGATGTGGTCTATATGATGAACCGCGTGCAGAAGCAGGGCGGTCAAGCGTCTTACTTGCTGTTCGGCTCGCCGCTGACCGACGGGCACCATCAGGTCCGCTTCGATTTTGACGAGGACGTGCTGCTGATCGGGACGGAAATTTTGGTCCGGCTTGTATTGGCATGTCAGGACTGATGAGTCTAAGAAGAAGGGGTCCAGGCGGGGACAAATCGGGTGTGTTATTCTATGAAAGCGCTAACCTGACCGTCCGCCCGCGAAAGCGGCGCCGTGCGTAAGCGCCGTTGGCGGGCGGTAGCGGTTGCGGCGAACGATTAGTGCAGCTCCTTGACGCGGAATATTTTGCGCGGACGGCCGCGGCTGGTCGGCGCTTCCTCGCCGATGAGCTCGACGAGGCCGTGCTCTTCCAAGTCGCCGAGGATGCGGCGCGCGTTCCGCTTGGTCATGCCGAGCCATTCGGCGATGTCGGGGGCGCTGATCGAATTTTGCCCCAAGTTTTTTTGGACGGACAGCAGCTTGTTGTAGGTCGTGATCGTCACGCCCGCTCTTTTCAGCAGCTCGCTTATCTTGATATCTTCCGTCCGATAGTTGAAGTTGATGCTGCCGGTCTGCCGCAGGGGACCTTCGATATCTCCCGTGTCGGTGACCAGAATGGCGCAGAAGTTGCCGATTTTTTTGGCATGCTGCAGGGCGATCTGCGCATTGCGTTCGGCAGCCAGCGCGGTGACGCCGAATCCGATGCCAATGTTCGTTTTCAGGTCGGTGAGCAAGGCGATTTTTTCGAGCAGCACGGAAGGATGGGCGCTCTCCTCGGCCGTTTCGAACGCTCCCCGGGTCGTGAAGACGATATATTTGCCGTTGCCGAGGGCGACGAAGGAGCCGGACAGCGCCTCGACATGGCCCAGAATCGTCTCTTGAAGCTGGAGGTCCAGACGGCGCACGTCGTAGGAGCTTTTGTTTTGCCCGATCAGCTTTTCCGGTTCCTCGATATCGATGAACATGACCGCGATTTGCGATTTTTTGAAATGCATGGTTTCGCCCGCGGTGCTGGCCAGATGGAGCATCGTGCGGATCGTCATCCGGTTGGGTGTAATCCGGTATACGGGAATGCCCCGCGACTTCAGCTCCTCGTACACCCGGCTCAAGCAGGTGGCGCAGGCGTCGACCTTGCCTTGAGCGAACAGTCCGGAGTGGTAGGCGACCAGCTCTTCGGTCGGCTTGAAGCCGGTATACGACAGCAGCGGAATGGCGTCGTAAGCCAGATCCGACTCCGCGCAGGTTTCGTAGAAATGCTCCGGCAGGATCGTATCGAAGCTGACACGCCCGAGCTGCAGCCGGTCGCGGTATACGATTTCGAGCAGCACCTTCGTCAGGGAGGACCCGTTTAACTGCGGGAAAAGCGCCGTTTGCTTAATGTTCTGCTCCTGAGCGATCGCGTAAGGGGCTTGTCCCGAAAATACCCATAGGTCAATGTGATGTTCTTCGCGCCGGACGATATTCGCCGTTTCGCTTACGTTCTGATAGACGAACGGAACGATCGTCAACCGGTCTTGAAACTCTTGGCCGATCTCGCGAATCAGGTCGATCGAATCTTTCGGGCCGACGGCTCCAACTCTGGCAATCATATCGTTTGATGTCCTTTCCGAATGTAAAATGCCGGACCTATTCCAGTTTCGGAGCAGCCTGTAAAAATCCTTCTGAAATGCGGGTCCGGATCGATTTTTATTTGTTGACACTATCATAGCACATGTTTTATAGTTTATTAAGGGACTATTAAGGGAATTTTTCCACTAAATCGGGGGTGGTTATTCTTGCAGGACGTCTTTGACTATATCGAGCGGCACCAGGACGAGTACATCCGCTGGTTGCAGGCGTTATGCCGCCAGCCGAGCGTTGCGGCGCAAAACCGGGGGATGGCGGAAACCGCGAAGATGGTGGAGGGGCTGATCCGGGAGATCGGCGGCCGCGCGAAGCGGATCGACACTTCCGGCTACCCGGTCGTTTATGGCGAGTTTGCAAACGATAAAAAGAAAACGCTCTCTTTTTATAACCACTACGATGTGCAGCCGGAAGACCCGGTGGAGCTGTGGGACTCGCCGCCTTTTGCCGCCGAAATCCGGGACGGACGCATCTATGCCCGGGGGGTCACAGACAACAAAGGCAATTTGACCGCCCGGCTCGCTGCGGTGCATGCCTATACGGCGGTGCGGGGCGGGCTTCCGCTGAATGTGAAGTTCGTTATTGAGGGCGAAGAAGAGATCGGCAGCCTGCATCTCCGCGAATTCGTCGACGGGCACAGGGAGCTTGTGCAAGCGGACGGCTGCATCTGGGAGTTCGGCTACAAGAACGCGGACGGCAGCCTGCAGGCTAGCTTCGGGGTAAAAGGCATGTGCTACGTCGAGCTCGTGTGCCGGGGGGCGAATACGGAGATGCATTCCTCGCACGCGGCCGTCATCGAAAATCCGGCCTGGCGGTTAATCTGGGCGCTGAACACGCTCAAAACGCCGGACGAACGCATACATATCAAAGGCTTTTACGATAAGGTGGCTACCTTGTCCGAAACGGACATCGAAGTGCTCAAGCAAATGGATTACGACGAAGAAAGCACTTTGGAGAAGTTCGGTCTGGACTCGTTCGTCCTCGGGCTGTCCGGTCTGCCGCTGAAAGAAAAGCTGATTTACCAGCCGACCTGTACCGTGTGCGGGTTTCAATCGGGCTATACCGGCCAGGGCAAGAAGACGGTCCTGCCGTCCGAAGCGAGAGTGAAGCTGGATTTTCGTCTCGTGCCCAACCAGGACCCGTTCGAAATATTCCGGCTTCTGCGCCGGCACCTGGACGAGCACGGCTTCGCCGATATCGAAGCGATTCCGTATACGATGACGTATCCGGCCCGTACGCCGCTCGATAACGCTCTGGCGCGGTCGGTCGTCCGGACGGCCAAGCAGGTCTACGGGACGGAGCCGACGCTGAAGCCGATGTCGCCCGCGACCGGCCCAATGTACATTTTGTGCCAGCGCATCGGCATTCCTGCAGTTTCCGTCGGGGTCGGGCATTTTGCTTCGAATAACCATGCCCCGAATGAAAATATCGCCGTCGAGGATTATATCCAAGGCATCAAGCATATCGCGGCCATTATCGAAGACTTTTCCATCCAAGAGTAATCCTGAAGGGGGACACATTTGTGAAAAGGTTTACATCCATCAGTTTGGCGCTGGTTCTTGCGTTGTCGGTCGGCCTTGCCGGCTGCAGCAAACCGGATGCGGCGGGCGCAGGCGGGCAGCAGGGGAGCGGAAAAGCGAAGGAGAAGGTGCTGACCATTGCCCGAAGCGGCGACATTCTCGGCTTCGACGTCCACAACCATGGCTTTACGAGCACGGAGTCGGTTCACGTCAACATGTTCAACTACTTGGTCAAGCGGGACCGAGAAGGCAAATTTCAGCCCGATCTGGCCGTATCGTGGGAAAATGTGAACCCGACCACCTGGCGGTTCAAATTGCGCCCGGGCGTCAAATTCCAGAACGGCGATCCGTTTACGGCGGCCGACGTGAAATTTTCGCTGGAGCGCGTCGCCCAAGACGCCAAGCTGGTGGAGAACGGCAACTACAAGCAGATCAAGGAAGTGAAGGTGGTCGACGATTTGACGGCCGACGTCATTACCCACGAAGTGGAGCCGGTTCTGCTGTCGCGCCTGTCCCGCCTCGGCTCCAGCATGCTGCCGTCCAAATATATTCAGGAAAAAGGCTGGGACGAGTTTCTTAAAAAGCCTGTCGGCACCGGCCCGTACAAATTCTCCGAATGGATTCGCGACGACCGCGTTGTTCTGGTGAAAAACGACGATTATTTCGGCGAAAAAGGGAAATGGGACAAGCTGGTGTTCCGCTCGATTCCGGAGGAAGCGACACGGGTCTCCGAGCTGCTGACCGACGGAGTCGACATCGCGGTGCAGATTCCGCCGACCGATATGAAACGGATTAACAACGTCAACTCGACTCAGACGATCAGCGGTCCGACGACACGCGTCATGCTGCTGTCGCTGCGTACGACAAGCGGCCCGACGGCCGATCCGCGCGTGCGCGAGGCCATCGATCTGGCGATTAACAAAAAAGCGATTATCGACAGCCTGTTCGAAGGCGACGGCAAAGAAACGCTGACGCCGATTATCCCGGGCATCTTCGGAGCGAAGCCGGATTTGTTCGGCAAGTCGAACTACAATCCCGAGCGCGCCAAGCAGCTGCTGAAGGAAGCCGGTTTTGAAAACGGTCTTACGATCAGCTTCACCGGCTCGGTAGGTAAGTCGCTCAAGGATAAGGAAACGTCGGAGCTGATCGCGGCGATGCTGGAAGAGGTCGGCATCAAGGTGAAGATGGAAATTTTGGAATCGAGCAAATTCAACGAAAAACGCAATGCCGGTACGACCGGCGATATGTTCCTTGTCGCGTACTCCAACTCGATGTTCGACGCCGCGCTGCTGTACAAGCGTCTGAAACCGGATACAGGGTACAACAATCCCGAAGTGATGAAGCTGCTGAGCGACGCAGAGAAAAATATGAACGCCCAGGAGCGGGAGAAGCAGTTCCAGCAGGCACAGGACATTTTAGCCAAGGACCGTCCGCAAATTCCATTGCTGCAATTGGGCGCGAACTACGGCATCAACAAACGCATAGAATTTACTCCGAGAATCGACGAAATCACATATGCGGACGAAATTATTTTGAAGTAGGCTAACCTAACTTGTTCGAGGGGTCTCAGTCGCAGACCCCTTTGTCATTCCATCCTGTCCTTGGGAGGTACACCGTGAGGCAATTTTTCGTGAAGTCGATTATGCAGTTCATCCCCGTGCTGTTTCTGATCTCCCTGATCGTGTTCCTGCTCGTCCACGTCTCCGGAGATCCGGTCACGCTGATGCTTCCGGACACGGCGACGGACGAAGACCGTAGGGCGCTGACCGCGGCGCTCGGCCTAGACCAGCCGCTGTACGTTCAATATTTCAAATTTATGGCGCAATTGGTACAAGGGGACTTCGGCAATTCGTTCCGCTACCACCAGCCTGCGCTGCCGATCGTGCTGGATCGGCTGCCGGCGACGTTCGAGCTTGCGGCTGCGGCGATGCTTGTCGCGACGGTTATCGCCATTCCGCTCGGCATCATTTCCGCGACCAAGCGCAATTCGTTCTGGGACGTGTTCGCTACCGGAGCGGCGGTGCTCGGCAAGGCGATGCCGCATTTTTGGCTCGGCATTATGTTTATTCTTCTCTTCTCCGTGAATTTGGGGATGTTCCCGGTGTCCGGCCGCGGCACGCTGCTGCATCTGGTCCTGCCCGCGGTGACGCTCGGCACGGGGATCGCCGCCGAAATGACGCGTTTGATCCGCTCCAGTATGCTGGAAATTTTGGGACAGGATTACATTCGAACCGCCCGCAGCAAGGGCGTAGCCGAGAAGCTTGTCATTTACAAGCATGCGTTCCGCAACTCGCTCATTCCGGTCGTCACGATCATGGCGCTGCAAATTTCCACGCTGATCAGCGGGGCTCTCATTACAGAGACGATCTATGCGTGGCCCGGCATGGGGCAGCTCATTATTCAAGCGGTCAATACCCGGGATATGGCCATTGTGCAGGCTGCGGTGTTTGTCATCGCGTTCTTGGTCATTCTCAGCAACATGCTCGCGGACCTCGTCTACCGGCTGCTGGATCCGCGCATCAAATTCAATTAAACGCAGGAGGCGAGCGCACACATGAGCGTATCGATAGAAGCGCAAAGCGGACAGGTCGGCGCAGCATCCGCATCGAAGCGTCCCGGCAAGGCGGCGCGCATCGTCCGTTCGCTGCTGAAGAGCAAGACGGGCACCATCGGATTTATCATCGTCGTTGCGGTCTTGTTCATGGCGGTTTTTGCGGGCGCCGTGGCCCCGCACGATCCTGCCAAGACGAGTGCGGCCAAGCGGCTGCTGCCTCCGATGTGGATGGCGAAAGGCACGGCGGATCATCCGCTGGGCACGGACAATTTGGGACGCGACGTCCTCAGCCGCATCATCTACGGCTCGCAAATCTCGCTGCTCGTCGGCGTATGCGCCGTGGCCGTTGCCGGAACGATCGGCGTCATTCTGGGGCTGGTCTCGGGATATTACGGAGGCTGGACCGACCGGATCATAATGCGGATCGTCGACGCCTTCCTGGCGATTCCGAACATTTTATTCATGCTTGTGATTCTTGCGGTGCTCGGTCCCGGCTTGTTCTCGCTCATTTTCGTGCTGGGGGTCACCAACTGGGTCAAGTACGCGCGCATTATCCGGGGGGAAGTGCTCAGCGTCAAGGAGCGCGATTACGTGCGAGCGGCCCGCGCCGTCGGCTCGCGCGACGTACGGATTATTTTCAAGCATATTCTGCCTAACGTCGTATCATCATTCATCGTCGTGTCCACGCTGAGCATCGCCACGACCATTATATTGGAAGCTTCTTTAAGCTTTCTCGGTCTGGGCATTCAGCCGCCGACCGTCACGTGGGGCGGTATGCTGAGCGACGGCAGACAGTATCTGGCCACCAGCTGGTGGGTCGCGACGTTCCCCGGCATCGCCATTACGATTACCGTGCTGGGGATCATCTTCCTCGGCGACTGGCTGCGCGATATATTGGACCCGCGAATGAAAACGAAAGAATCTTGACTCGCGGGATGTACACGACACGAATCGAGGTGAAACCGTTGGCGCCACTGCTGGAAGTTAAAAACTTAAAAACCCATTTCAAAACCGAGGGAGGCGTCGTCGCTTCCGTCAATGGGGTTTCGTTCACGGTATCGAAAGGGGAGACGCTCGCCATCGTCGGCGAATCCGGCTGCGGGAAAAGCGTCACGTCCCTGTCCATTATGGGACTCGTCGCTTCGCCGGGCAAAGTAGTCGGCGGGGAGATTTTGCTCGAAGGCGAGAATCTGCTCGGCAAGAGTCATAAAGAAATGCGCAAGCTCAGAGGCAACAAGCTTTCGATGATTTTTCAGGAGCCGATGACATCCCTGAACCCGGTATTCACGATCGGGAATCAACTGGGCGAGGTGTTTCGCAATCACCAGAACGCGGACAAAAAACAGGCAAGAGCGAAAAGCATCGCCATGCTGGAGAGCGTCGGCATCCCGCAGGCGGACAAAGTCGTCGATTATTTCCCACATCAGCTCTCCGGCGGTATGCGGCAGCGCGTCATGATCGCGATGGCGCTGGCTTGCCATCCGGCGCTGCTGATCGCCGACGAGCCGACAACCGCGCTTGACGTGACGATTCAGGCGCAAATTTTGGAGCTGCTCAAAGGCTTGAGCAAGGACCGGGATACGGGCGTTGTGCTGATCACCCACGATCTCGGCGTCGTCGCGGAGATGGCCGACCGGGTCGTCGTGATGTATGCCGGCGAGGTCGTGGAGGAAGCGGACGTGTTCGAGCTGTTCGCCCGCCCGAGGCACCCGTATACGAAAGGACTGCTCGGCTCGCTGCCGAAGCTTGACGAGCAGCGCGAAGAGCTGGACTCCATTTACGGCTCGGTGCCCAATCCGCTGAACATGCCGGGCGGCTGCGCGTTCCACCCGCGCTGTCCGGTCGCAACCGAGCACTGCAAGTCCAACGTCCCGATGCTTGAACCCGTTGCCGCAGGCCATTGGGCGCGCTGCTTCTACAGTAAGGAGTGATTTGACATGAGCCAAACGAGCCAGCTACTATTGGAAGTTAAAGGGTTAAAAAAGCATTTTCCTTATAAGCAAGGCTTGTTTTCGCGGCAAAAAGGGGTTGTGCATGCCGTAGACGGCCTCGACTTTACCGTGAACCGCGGGGAGACGCTCGGGATCGTAGGCGAATCCGGGTGCGGGAAGTCGACGGCGGGCCAGCTTATTTTGCAGCTGCTGGAGCCGACGGCAGGCGAAGTCTGGTTTGAGGGCCGGAACTTAACGGCGCTCGGCAAAGAGGACGTGCGCAAGGTGCGCCGCCATCTGCAAATCATTTTCCAGGACCCGTACTCGTCGCTCAATCCGAGAATGAAGGTCGAGGACATCGTCGCCGAGCCGCTGGAGGTGCACGGTCTGTACAAAGGCGCAGCTTTGAAGGAGCGGGTCGTCGAGCTGCTGCGGCTGGTCGGCTTGGACGAGCACCATATGTCGCGGCATCCCCACGAATTCAGCGGCGGCCAGAGGCAGCGCATCGGGATTGCCCGGGCGCTCGCATTGAATCCGAGCCTGATCGTATGCGACGAGGCGGTGTCCGCTCTGGACGTGTCGATCCAGTCGCAAATTTTGAATCTGCTCAAGAAGCTGCAAAAGGAACTGAAGCTGACTTATATTTTCATCGCCCACGGGCTGCCGGCGGTCAAGCATATCAGCGACCGCATCGCCGTCATGTACTTGGGCAAAATCGTCGAGCTGGCGGACCGCGATTCCTTGTTTGCGCACCCCCGCCATCCGTATACGCAAGCGCTGCTATCGGCCGTTCCGGTGCCCGATCCGACGCAGCGGAAGGAGCGCATCATTCTGCAGGGCGATCTGCCCAATCCGGCGAACCCTCCGAAGGGCTGCAGCTTTCATACGCGCTGCCCTTACGCGCAGGACATTTGCCGCAGCGCGCCGCCTGCCTTGGAGCGGCAAGCGGAAGGCCATTTGGCGGCTTGCCATTTTCCGCTATAAAGGAGCGACCAACCGATGGAATCGAAAGCTTTGACCGAGCAAAACGATAAGCTGCACGCTTATCTTACCGTACTGTCCGCCTATCAGCCGCAAGTGGTTCCGGGGCGCGGGCGAGTTACGTTTTTGACCAAGAAAACCGGCCTACCTCAGCTGTGGAGCTGGGATGCGGCGACGGACTGCTGCGAGCAGGTGATCCAGCTGCCCGACCGGGTCGTGGAAGCCAAGCACTCTCCGTGCGGTTCGCGTACGGTTATTGGGATGGATCATAAGGGGAACGAGAAGCAGCAGCTTTATGTGCTGAACAACGACACGCTGGACGTGCAGGAGCTAACGGTTTCCCCACAGCATTTTCACAATGTCGGAGACTGGTCTCCCTGCGGGCGAAAAATTGCATTTTCCAGCAACCGACGGGGTCCCGGACTGTTCGATGTTTTCGTGCAGGACGTCGAAACGAAGCAGGTCGAGGAGGTTTACCGGCATGAGGGCCGGTGCGTACCGCTCTGCTGGCTGCCGGACGGCAGCGGCTTGCTGATTTTGGCCGATGTGACGAATGTGGTCCAGTCGCTTCACGTGCTTGATCTGCGCAGCGGCGCGATCCGGGAGATCGGCGTGCCGGGGGCGGGCGATTACGCTTCGGTGCAGCTCGCAAAGGACGGCACGGGGTACTTGGTGACCAATGCGGCCGAGAACACGATGGCGCTATACCGTTTTTCGCCGGAGCGGGCGGGGGCGGAGCTGCTCGTCCATGTCCCGGCGTGGGATATCGAGGCGGCGAAGCTGTCGCCGGACGGCAGCCGGATCGCATACATCGTGAACGAAGGCGGCATTTCCGCGCTGTACCTGTACGAGGTGGAAGGCGGACAATCCACGGCGGTGGAACTGCCGCGCGGCGTGATTCAGTCGCTGTCGTGGCTGAATGACGACGAGCTGATTTTCGCGTTGAAAAGCCCGGTGCTGCCGGGGGACATCTGGCGCTACGAGCTGAAGGGCGAGACGCTCCGGCGCCTCACCTCGTTCGGCAGGTCGGAGACGATCGAGCATCTGTGGCAGGAAGCCGAGCTGTACACGTTCCGTTCGTTTGACGGGGTGGAGGTGCCGTACTTTTATTACCGGCCGGCCGGAAGCGCCGAGCAGACGAAGGAAAGTGGGCCCGCGCCTACGGTGGTGTACGTGCATGGCGGGCCGGAATCGCAGATCCGGTTCGAATTTCACCCGGTCATTCAATATTTGGTCGGGCAAGGCTTTAACGTCGTGACGCCTAACGTCCGCGGCAGTATGGGCTACGGCAAAACGTACCTGAACCTCGACAACGCGAGAAAACGGATGGACGCGGTGGCCGATCTGGCGTGGATGGTGAAGGACTTGAGCCGTTTCGCGACGGTCGACACCGGCAAAATCGGCGTTATGGGGCGAAGCTACGGCGGATTTATGGTGCTGGCTGCGCTGACCCATTATCCGGATTTATGGGCGGCCGGGGTGGACATCGTCGGCATCTCGCATTTCCGCACGTTTCTGGAAAACACCGGGGAATGGCGCAGAGCGCTGCGCGAAGCGGAATACGGCACGCTGGCGGACGATTCGGACTTCTTCGAGGAGATCGCCCCGCTCAACCATTCGCAGAACATCAAGGTGCCGCTGCTCATTTTCCACGGCCGCAACGATACGCGCGTCCCGGTCAGCGAGGCGGAGCAGATGTATGCGGACATGCGGGCCCGCGGTCAAGAAGCGAAGCTGATTATTTTCGAGGACGAAGGGCATCAAACGGAAAAAATGGAAAATCACATCGCGATGAATACGGAAATTGTCCGCTTTTTCCGGGAATATCTCGAAGCATAGCCGCATGGCGGAGGAACGGCTCCGCCGCTGGCGATTTCTTCATGAATCCTTCATGTGACCTTAATCAAACCTTCATGCAACCTGTCTCCGAGGGAGATATGATAAAGCTTAAGGATAGGCAGTATGAAGGAGGAACACATCATGTACAATAGCGTAATTATCGGAACCGGCCCCGGAGGGTTGACGGCGGCTATTTATTTGGCGAGAGCGGGATTGAAGCCTTTGGTGATCGAAGGTCCGGAGCCGGGGGGACAACTGACGACGACGACCGAGGTCGAGAACTTCCCGGGCTTCCCGGAAGGAATCATGGGCCCCGAATTAATGGACAATATGCGCAAGCAGGCCGAACGCTTCGGCGCCGAATTCCGGACGGGATGGGTGAACAAAGCCGATCTCTCCAAGCGGCCGTTTACCCTTTCGGTCGAAGGCATGGGCGATATTCAAGCGGAAACGGTGATCGTATCGACAGGAGCTTCCGCGAAATACCTCGGCATTCCGGGAGAAAAGGAAAACGTCGGCCGTGGGGTAAGCACCTGTGCGACATGCGACGGCTTCTTCTTCCGGGGCAAAAAAATTATCGTCATCGGCGGCGGGGATTCGGCCATGGAAGAGGCGAACTTCCTGACCCGCTTCGCTTCGGAGGTCGTTCTGGTGAACCGGCGCACCGAGCTTCGCGCGTCGAAGATCATGCAGGAGCGGGCGCGCGCCAATGAGAAAATCAGCTGGCAGCTGAACCGGACTCCGCTGGAAGTCATCGCGGGCGAACGGGGTGTGACTGGGCTTAAGGTGAGAAACAACGACACTGGCGAGGAAGAAATCGTCGAAACGGACGGCATCTTCATAGCGATCGGCCATACGCCGAATACGAAGTTTCTGGACGGCCAGCTGACGACCGACGAGCACGGCTACCTGCTGGTGAAGCCCGGTACGACGGAAACGAACATTCCCGGCGTATTCGCATGCGGTGACGTTCAGGACAGCCGGTATCGGCAGGCGATCAGCGCAGCGGGCACAGGCTGCATGGCGGCGCTCGATTGCGAGAGATTTCTGGAGTCGGCCGAGCTGAAGGAGCTCGCGCTATAATCGAATCGGATTGGACTGACCCTGGCGTCTGTGACGGCTCCGGGGCGGTTGTTTTTCTCAGGAGCTGCGGAATCGCAGCTCCTTTGTTTAAATACTTATCCGCATAATCATCTTATCGCGATGTTTTCAATGGATCATATCTGCTATGAATGATAAAATCAGTTTGGTTTTGATGGGCAGCGATAACCGGCGTACTGCCGTTCCAATCCGTGTAAGTGCTGCCAGTGGCATTGGCTCTCATCTTAACGTTTTGCCATGACGCGTTGGAATAGTGCGTTTTTCCATCCGTGTCGGTTGTAATGTGCATTTGTTTAACTTGCGTTGTTGCAGGTATCGTAAGGAAGTGTTTTCTTGTCCCCCAGTCGGCGCCGTTAATCACCCTTGATCCGTTGACATAAAAATCAAAAGTACTATTTCCGTTATTGACAATTTTGACGGTAATTTTTTCCCCTGGCGACGGCTGCACATTCAAAAATTCGGATCTCCAGTAGGGGGCGCATTCGCTATCCGATTTTCCTGTGTTTTTACAAGCGTGGTACCCGGTGTTGATGAAGGCCTTATACTTACCGGCTGTATAAGAAATTCCGCCTTCAACATAGTCGCCCAAACCTAACTGAAAGTTTAAAACGCTGCCATTGGTTGCATTCACATTTGATGGAACGATAAGCTCCCCGACAATTCCCGAATAAGTCGAGGATTGCGTATACCACTTAATCCAGGAATCCCGATTTGCAGCAGATGCGGACAAGGATGCGCTAAGCGATGTGATGAAGACCAGCAGGACAAGAAATGTTTTTTTCATGATCCAAACCTCCTGATTTTTGGAATAATTTTACTCTATAATAATACCATTTTGAACCCAATATTTAAATATATTTCCAAAAAAAAGAACTATATTGTGGGTATACCCAGTTAAGCTATGCTGATCAGCACATATTAATAGTTATTAACTATATATTTTATAAGTTTAATATATTTTCGTTATAACTGTACTTTGCTTATACTATCGCTAAAGCAATCTTCTAATCTTTTTCTCTGGAGGGAACCGAGATGGGCCATACCAAAAAGCAGCTTATGGAACAGTTTAACGAAGCCGCAAGCGCATACGACCGCCAAAGGCGCAAATTGATTCCTTGCTTCGATGACTTTTACCAAATTGCCGTTTCGTTAACGGACGAGGGGAACGATGCTCTGAGCATTTTGGATTTGGGCGCGGGCACCGGCTTATTTTCGGCGTTCATGTTGGAGAAGCACCCTCGGGCTAAGCTGACTCTCGTGGATCTTTCCGGTCCTATGCTGGACGTGGCCCGGACGAGATTTAGCGGCGTGCCGAATGTCACGTACATTGTCGGGGATTACACAACCTGCGAGTACCGGGAGAAGTATGACATCGTCATCTCGTCCCTTTCGATTCACCATCTTGCCGATGCCGAGAAGCAAAAGGTATACCGTACCGCCTACGCCTTGCTGAACGACAACGGACTGTTTATTAATGCGGATCAGGTGTTGGGAAGCACGCCTGCGTTGGAGCAGCGGTATAAGCAGGATTGGAGCTGCAAGGTAGAGAGCAGCGGACTGTCTGCGGCTGAAATTTCGGCGGCTTACGAACGGACCAAGCTGGATCAGATGTCCACCTTGGAGGAGCAGCTTGTCTGGCTGAAGCAGGCCGGATTTTCGGACGTAGACTGCATTTACAAATATTTTAATTTCGTAGTCATGGCGGGTCGGAAAAAGGCTAGCGAAGAAGTGATTGACAAATTCGCAAACTGATACCATAATTTATAAACATAAAAGTTTAAAAAGTATATAAATCCTTGCGAGAAGGGAGGAAGCCCTCATGGTACATAGCGGCAAACAGGCGGCCCGTCCGCTTCATGACCTGTCGGAAACGGGTGCTGAACCGAATCATTCTGATTGCTCGGCAGCTTATCATTTTCTCGGAACGCGTTGGAATCTGCAAATCATATCCGCGCTGCTTGACGGCTATACTAGGTTTACGGAAATCGCCCTGCTGCTGAACCTGAATTCCCGCACCTTGTCTGAGCGGTTGAAGCATCTGGAGCTTGAAGGCATTGTTATCCGACAGGTAAGCAACCAAATTCCGGTACGTATTGACTATGAGCTGACAGCGAAAGGGCAGGCGCTGCGCGAAGTGGTGAGCGAAATTCAGAAATTGGCGATGCATATCAACGGTCCGGAGGCTATGGAGGTCACCGGTGAAATGAACGGCGGACGCTACGCAGAACGCGACATGCTGCAGATCGGATAACGGTTGAAAGCAAGCCGGAGTTGAGCGGATTGCTGTACTGCAAGAAAGTGTGAAAGCACTGCGGCGTAGGCGTTATACAGCGAATTCGCGGTGCACTGCGCTCTTGCGGGGGTGTAGCATTCATGATAAAAAGATGAAGAACTACATCCAAGAGCAGGGAGTGTGCAAGGCAACATGAAACAGGATCGCGGCACTTCCGGGTATGGCCGTGCGGCGGCCTTCGGAGTGCAGATGGCTTATTTGACAATTGGTTGCCTGCTGATGGCAATCAGCTATAACATGTTTCAGCATCCGCATCAGATTGCTGCGGGCGGTGTGACCGGCTTGTCCACCGTCCTCGAATATGTAACGGGCTTGAAGCCGGCAATCAGCCAATGGCTGATCAACGTGCCGCTGCTTCTGGCGGGAGCGGCGGTATTCGGCCGGGGATTTGCGGTCAAAACGGTATTGGGCTCCTTCCTGCTGCCTTTGTGTATCCTGTTGACCGAAGGCGTGCCGTCGCTGACCGACAACATGCTGCTGGCCGCCATTTATGGCGGCATCGGGACAGGGCTCGGGCTGGGCTTGATTTTCAAAGGCAACGCCTCCTCCGGCGGGTTTACGATCGTGGCGCTGCTTCTGAACCGCAAGCTCGGCATCGGGCTGGGAAAGGCGCTGATGATCCTCGACTTTGCTGTTATTTTAATGGCTGCGATCGTCTTTTCGCCGGAGAAGGCGCTGTATGCATGGATCGGGTTGTTTTTAACCAAAAAGGCGCTGGAGCTGGTCCACTCGGCCTCGGATTCCAAGGTAGCCTTTATCATTACGGATCAAACACGCGAAGAGACGCTGCGCGCCGCGATTTTGCTGGAATTGGACCGCGGCTTGACCCGGTTCACAAGCTGGGGCGGCTATACCGGGGAACCCCGCGGGGTACTGATGGTCGTCCTGAGGAATGCCGACATTGCGCCGCTTAAGAGGATCGTCAGCACGGTAGATCCGCAAGCGTTCGTCATTCTAAGCGAGGCCAGCGAAGTGTACGGACAAGGGTTCCACAGCTATCCCTTGGTTCCGCGGGCAGGAAGGGACGCGTCGAAAGTCTTCTCGTGACCTATCTATCGCGAAGGAGAGATCGAAATGAAAATACGCGAAGTGATTTTGCACTCCTCCAATTACGAGGCGACAAAACAGTTCTATTGCGATACGCTTCAGCTTCCCGTGCTTGAAGAGAGTGCGGATTCGCTGGTGATTCAGGCGGGGGAATCCAAGCTTACTTTTATTGCGGATGACCGGGAGCAAGCTTACTACCACATCGCCTTCACGATTCCCGACAATAAAGCGGATGAAGCGCTCGAATGGGTACGCAGCAAAGGAATCGAGCCGATTGCCAAAGACGATGCCGTGCAATATCCTTTTCCGAATTGGAATGCCACGGCTTTATATTTCTACGATCCGGACGGCAATCTCGTCGAATTGATCGCTCACCATTCCTTGAGCAATGCAACCAACGAGCCTTTCTCGTCCAAAGATATTTTACGGATTAGCGAGATCGGGCTTCCGGTCGAGGATCTGCCAGCCGCCCTCCGGGAGCTGCACGAATCGTTTTCGCTGGAGAAATGGAGCGGAGACGGCCTGCAATTTGCCGCGGTCGGCAATGTGGAAGGTCTGCTGATCGTGATCGATATCAAGCGCCCTTGGTTTCCGGATGAGCGGATGCCCGGCATTTTTCCGACGACGGTTAAGCTTCAGACGGAACGTGCCGGCAGTATCGAGCTCGGACCGAAGCCGTATCGGATCGAGAGCGTGATTCATTAAATAAAATTAAACATAGGTTAATTATTCAAAAGCGCAAGCCTCCCCGGTTTACGGGAAGATGGCTGCGCTTTTTTCATTCGTTCATTCCAAAAATGCATACATATTTGAGTTGGCCGCCGCAATAAAGTAGAAGCGTATTACATTTCACAACAAAAAGGAGTGACATGATGAAAGGAATTTTTTGGTCGCGTTTTCTTTTGGCAGCCAGCCTTTGCTGGGGGTCGGGCGCAGGACTCGCGTTAGCGGCTCCTCCGGAGGCCGGACCCGAAGGCGCTGTCGTCCATGGCTCGCCTACCGCCATTACTGTGAATGGAGACGCCATCTTTAACCACGTTTCGCGCTTGGCCGCGTCTTCGAGGGTAGCCGGGACGCAAAATGAGTACAATGCGGTGCAGTACATCAAAGGCGAGTTCGAGAAGTACGGCTATACGGTCACCTTGCAGTCCTTTACCTTCCCCAAATTTACCGCCCCAAGCAGCATTCAACTGACGATCGAAGGAGCTCATGGACTGGCAAGCGAGCAGCTTGCCCCGCAAGCCCTGCAAAACACGCAAGGCGGCGATGTCAGCGGCGAGGTTGTCGATGCGAAAAAAGGCACGCCGCAGGATTTGAAAGGTCTTGAGCTCAAGGGAAAAATAGCTCTGATCGAAGCGGGCCAAATCGACACCAATGCAAAAATTGCCAACGTCGCAGACCAGGGCGCCGTGGCCGTCATTCTTTACAATCCTTCCTCCGATGCCTCGATTTCGGATACGCAATTCAGCACCCTTTCCCTTCCGACCGTCAGCCTTTCGGGTAAAGACGCGCAAGCCTTGAAGCAAAAGACGGCGGTAAACGGCGCTCCCCGGGTACGTCTCAGTGTTCAAGGCGTAGCCGCCATGGCTGCCACCTCCTATAACGTCATAGCTACGCTTGGGCCCAATACGACGCCAACGACCAGCGATCTGGTTACGGTTGGCGCCCATCACGACTCGGTGTCCGCAGGCCCCGGAGCGAACGACGATGCTTCCGGCGTAGGCGTTGTGCTGGAGGTTGCACGGGCCGTCGCCGGTACCCAGCGGGATTCGGAGGTCCGCTTCCTGACGTTCGGCGCGGAAGAATACGGCTTATACGGCTCTCAAGCCTATGCCAACTCGCTCAGCTCCACGGATATCGGCCGGTTCATCGGGCATTTTCAACTCGATATGGTAGGCAGCAAAAATTCTGGCACTTTGGGCATGTACACGGTGAATGGACAGAAAAACGTGGTCACCGACTTGGGTGCGACCTTTGCCTCCAGATTATCCGGGGTTATTCCGTACGGCCGGTTCGGACGGAGCGATCATGTTCCGTTCTACCAGCGGGGAGTCGCCACCGCTTTGTATACCCATTCTCCTGCCGAGCCCGAATACCATACCCGGTACGACACCATCGATAAAATCAGCAAGGACAAATTGGCCAACGTCGCAACGATTGTCGGCAACTCCGTAGCGGAGATCTTGTCGCCGACGACGCCGTCATTCAAACGATACAAGGACTTCTTTACGCCGGTGAACTATCCGTTCGATCCGAATCCTCCGGTTTGATACGCTTCGTAGGGGCTGGGCTTATGCCCGGTCCTTTTTCGCGTTTCCGGCTTGCCGCAAGCAAGTGTTATTTTTTAGGGAGGATGATGTGATAAACTATTTGCTGACGGTATAAAAGAAGAATAGAACAGAGACAGGGGATGAGACGAAATGGACTTGCTTTACCGGAAAGCCGTGCCGCAGGATAGCCTGGAGATTGCCCGGTTATCCGGTCAATTAGGCTACCCTGCTAACTCGGAGCAAATCGAAGCAAGATTGGCTCCGATTCTGAATGCGGACGATCATGTCGTGATCGTGGCGGAAGCGCAGAGCAAGCTCGTCGGCTGGATTCATGCGCATGGGAGATTGCTAGTCGAATCTCCGCCCTACGCTGAAATCGGAGGCCTGGTCGTGGATCAGGAGTTCAGAGGCCAGCGGATCGGCAAGCAGTTGGTACGACATTGCGAGGAATGGGCGAGAACGAAGGGGTACCAGGAGCTTCGCGTCCGGGTCAACGTCACCCGAGTGGAGGCCCACCAATTTTACAAGCACGCAGGATTCGAAAATACGAAGACGCAGCAAGTTTTCCGAAAAGAGCTGTAGCATGCTTGGGACAAGGTGTACGTCTTTGGGCCTTACACCGATCCGCAAACCATCAACACCACTGTGGGCTATAACTGGACCGATCAATATTTGTCCAATGACGATGCCGATAGGATCGTCGTTTTTTGTGATAAAGGCAAAGTGGTCCGGCATATCGTCTACTCGGGCCAGATGAGCAATAATTTATACGACAGGCCGTTAAGCCGGGAAGAAGCGGTGATTTGGCCGTAAGGATAACGAGTTTTCGGCGAGGCAGACTTGGGCGCTGGCAGGTTCGACCGATGGATCTGTCAGCGCTCTTTTTTTGCGGCTTGGGGATACGAAATGAACCGAAATACCGGAGTTGACACCCGTCTTTCTTAGGGGTACGATTGGATTAGAATTAGTACCTGATCCTATGATTACATACTAACTTTTTGTGAAGACTTCGTGGGGAGAGGGTGAGTTTAGAACAAAGATTGGAGGAAACATCGTGAGCCAGTCCAATGTTATGGAAATGACCGTGCCTCAGCGGCAGGAGGAGCTTGCCGATTATGCCATCGACGTGACGCCTATCCGAAGGACGATTGCCGAACGCACGCTGCGGAGCGTGACGGAGATTCCACATGCCCTGACGGTTATCGAAGCGGACGTAACGAATCTGGTCCTGCTGCGCAGCAAGCTCAAAGACGACTTTTTGCGGCAAGAAGGCGTCAACTTGACGTACTTTGCCTTTTTTATCCAATCGGTCGTCCGGGCAATCAAGGACTATCCGATCATGAATTCCATGTGGGCGGACGATAAAATTATCGTGAAGCGGGACATCCATCTCTCGCTTCTGGTCGGGACGGAAGACTCGGTGCTGGCCCCGGTCATCCGGGGTGCCGATCTCCGAAATATCGCCGGACTGGCGCTGGAAATCGACAAACTGGCTCAATTGACGCGTACAGGCAAGCTATCGCCAAGCGACATGCAGGGAGGCACGTTCACGGTCAACAATACGGGAGCGTTCGGCTCGATCTCTTCTTTTCCGACCGTTATCTACCCGCAGGCCGCGATTTTAACATTCGAATCAATCGTCAAAAAGCCGGTTGTCGTCGACGACCGAATCGCCGTGCGTTCGATGGTCCGTTTGTGCCTTGCGCTGGACCATCGCATCTTGGACGGGGTCGTTTGTGGGCGCTTTTTGCAGCGGGTCAAGGAAAATCTGGAGGCGTACGGCCCGGAAGACTCCTTGGATTGATAAACGCGTCGGAAAAGGAGGCCATAATTCTACTGCCGATCAAGAAACCTGTACCTGTAGTAATGAGAAGCATCGGGTTTGGTAATTACTTATAACAAAGGAGATGAACAGCGAATGATTAGTCAAGTCGGTCAAATTATGTTGTATGTAAATAACCAAGATGAGGCGCGGGATTTTTGGACGGAAAAAGTAGGATTTAAGGTCGTTTCAGAAGAAAATAACGGCCAAGGCATGAGATGGATTGAAATTGCTCCTGCCAAGGGTGCGGAAACAAGCATCATTCTCCATAATAAGGAGTTCGTTGCCAAAATGTCGCCCGGATTAGATCTCGGTACGCCCTCTCTGATGTTTTTTACGGAAAATCTCGATCAGTTGTATGGCGATTTATCCAATAAAAATGTCAAAGTCGGAGAAATTGTAACGATGCCTGCCGGAAGAGTATTTAACTTTGCAGATGATGAAGACAACTACTTTGCGGTCATGGAAAAAAAGTAAACTCTCAAATAAAAAGGCAGCGGCAGCTTCGGACGTAAAAATAACGTTCCAGACTGCCGCTGCCTCTATTTAGCTTGCGCCCATTTAGAGCTTAACGATCTTGGTAGCCACATTTTTGCAAAATTCGCTGTCATGCTCCACAAAAAGAATGGTCGGCGAGTGCTCAAGCAGCAGTTCCTCGATTTGCATGCGGGAGATCACATCGATAAAATTAAGCGGCTCGTCCCAAATATGCAAATGAACCTTCTCGCAAAGACTTTTCGCCAGCAGCACTTTCTTCTTTTGGCCGCCGCTATAATCTGAAATATCCTTGTCAAATTGAACTCTGGAAAAATCAAGCTTTCTAAGAATCGATTTAAACAGGCTTTCATCAATCCCGCTGCTTCTGGCGTAATCCGTTAAATTTCCCTGTAAATGCGAAGTATCCTGCGAAACGTACGATATTTTCAGCTGGCTTCCTTTTCTGAACGTGCCGGTATACACGATATCCTCGCCGCAAATCAGCTTAATAATGCTTGATTTTCCGGAGCCGTTCGCACCCGAGAGCGCGATTCGTTCCCCTTGCTCAATCGTAAAGCTGATATCAGTGCAAACCGTCTTCTCCCCATAATAAATGGAAACGTGGTCCAGTTCGGCGAGCTGATTTTTATGAAAAGCCAGTTGGGTAATCTTTAAGCTCTCGGAGCTTTCGATATTTTTCAAGAGCTGCGACTTTTCCTCGATCGCGTTTTGCTGCCGGTGCTCCATCGATTTGGAGCGTTTCATCATTTTGGCAGCCTTATGCCCGATGTACCCTTTGTCCACCTTGGAGCCGGAATTCCTTGTTCCGTTCTTCGTTTTTTCCACCTCATGCGACCAATTGCTCGTTCGTTTGGACGCTTCCGACAAGCGTTTAATGTCTTTTTTCAGCTTTTCGTTCTCGCCAAGCTCAAATTGGTCTTGTCTCTGCTTATTTTCCCACCAATCAGAAAAATTGCCGTTTTGAATTTCGATGTCGGTTTTATTGATGGACAGAATATGGTCTACGCAGCGATCCAGGAACGACCTGTCGTGAGAGACGAGAATAAAGCCGCTTTTCGTATTGAGATATTGACTGACAAGCTTTCTGGCGTTCATGTCCAGGTGATTGGTCGGCTCGTCAATCAACAGAAAGCTGTTTTCCTTCAGAAATAAGGCAGCCAGCAGTACTTTCGTTTGCTCCCCATTGGACAATGAAGCAAAGGGCCGGTATAGAACATCCTCCGATACCTTGAGCAGCGAAAGCTCACGCATCAATTCCCAGTGAAGGTAATCCGGGTAAATGTCGCCGATGACATCGATTGTGTTATGCTCCTTGTTCTCCACATGAAATGGAAAATACTCGAAGCTGACCTTGGCGGAAATCGTTCCGCTGTATTCATACTTCCCAAGCAAAAGGTTGAGGAAGGTGGTCTTGCCTCTGCCGTTTCTTCCCGTAAATCCGAGTTTCCAATCGGTATCGATTTGAAAGCTTACGTTCTCGAATAAGTTATCGTAACTGCCGTCATAGGCAAACGCCAGGTTTGTTACATTGATTAATGACATGGAATAGATCCTCCTGTACAAAAATAAAAGAGCTGCAAGAAAGTTACCTTTCCCACAGCTCAAATAAATACAACAAATCCAACCCAGATATAGAGTTAGATAAGGATATATTGTTTGAGTGAAAAGATATCGTAACTTTCTTGCATATAAATAATAAAACATGCGCTCGTATCGCTTGTTTGTTTTACTATTTTATATTTTTTAGCAAGAAAGTTATTTTACATTATATCTTTTCAGCTCCTGTCATTAATTTAGAGCCATCTTATCATAACTATTTGTTAATATCAACTATTTGACTTCACGGGAGGGGAAGGATATAATTTCGAATGACCATATGGTCGTTTATAGAACCGATTGGTCAAAATGAAATTGGAATCTGCAAGAGAGGTGAACGTTATGACGAAAACCGGATCGAATTGGGGACCGCTCGTCATTTTGATGGTGAACATGTTTATTACGATGGTGGGAATGGGATTGATCATCCCCATTTTGCCAAAATTCATTACGGAATTCGGGGCAAGCGGCCAGGACATGGGATATCTTGTCGCCGCTGTGGGGGTGACACAGCTCGTATTTTCGCCTATCGCCGGCGAGATGTCCGACAAATACGGACGTAAAATTATGATTGTCGGGGGGATCGGGGTGTTTGCCTTGTCCCAGCTGCTGTTCGGGCTGGCCGATCAGATGTGGCTGCTTTACGTGTCCAGGCTGCTCGGCGGAATCGGGGCGGCGCTTCTGACACCGGCGATGATGGCCTATGTGGCCGACATTACGCAGGAGAAGGATCGCGGAAAAGGATTGGGCCTGTTCAGCGCCTCAATGTCGCTGGGCATCGTGATCGGACCCGGCATCGGCGGATTTCTGGCCGACTACGGGCTGCGGGTTCCGTTCTATGTGGCGACGGCGATAGCCGGCGTGTCGGTGCTGCTGTCCCTGTTGTTTTTGCCGGAGACGCAGAGCCGGGAAGCGAGGCAATTGGCCCGGACGGCGGAGAGAAAGCGGGAAAATCTGTTCAAGCAATTGCATGGCTCGTTTCGCGCGCCGTACTTCGTGCTGCTTCTGCTTGTTTTCATGCTGACGTTCGGATTGATGAATTTTGAAGCCGTGATTAGTTTATATGTGGACGTGAAGCACGGATTTACACCGAAGGACATCTCACTGATGATTACGCTCGGCGCGCTGGCAGGGGTTTTCACCCAAGCCGTTCTGTTCGAAAGACTGCTGCGGAGGTTTAGCGAGCGTCAAATTCTTATTGCTATGTTTCTGCTTTCCGCCGTCATGATGCTGGCGGTCCTCGTGACGAAGACGTACGTTTCCGTTTTTGCCGTAACCATTCTGTTTTTCGTTGCCACGACGATTATCCGGCCGGCCGTCAATACGCTGTTGTCCAAAATGGCCGGAAACGAGCAGGGGTTCGTTGCGGGAATGAACAACGCCTATATGAGCTTGGGTACGATTGCGGGACCGTCGATTGCCGGCGTGCTGTTCGACGTTAACGTCAATTACCCTTACGTGCTCGGAGCGGCCTTCATGGTGGCAAGCACGGCCATGCTGATCGGCTGGAAGGAACGCAATGGGGGTGGAAGCACGGCACCGTTACAAGAAGGTGCCGCGGCCGTTCGGGACTAGGACGATGCTTGCAAGTTACCTGCGTATCCGCTATAGTCGCTATGACGGAAACGAAGCAGACCATACAAGTTTCGGGGCGGTGTAACGGTGGAAGAGAAATGGAACGAGAAGAAGCGGCACATCCTGCTTGCCGCGATGAAGCTGTTCGCTGCGAACGGGTATGTGCAGACGACGATGCAGGAAATCGCCGAAGCTTGCAAAATGTCCAAAGGCAGCGTGTATCAGCAGTTTTCCTCCAAGGAAGCGCTGCTGCTGGATATTTTTAAATTCTTTTTTAAGCGTTTGAACGACGGGATGCAGCTCGTGGAACGCGAACGGCAGTTGGGCCCGAGGGAGCGCCTGGAGCGGAAAATACTCGTCTGCCTTCGCCTGTGGATAGAATATCCCGAATTTTTTACCATGCAGATGCGGGAAAACGGAGGCTTCGTAAATCAGGAAATTCGGGATTACTTGAAGCGGATGGATACCGAGATCAGTATGTTTTTTATCGACAGCCTCGTTGGCATTTACGGGGACGGCTACACGCCCTATGCGCCGGAAGGCGTATTGCTGTTAAGCAGCTTGCTGTCGACCTACATGGGCTTGCAACTGGTCGAGAAGATCACGTTGGTACCGGACGAAGTATGCAGCCATATCCTGCATATCGTCGATGCGGTAGCGGAACGCGTGCTGCGGGAGAAGCCGCGCCCTCTTTTGAACGAAAGCAATTGGCCGAGGCTGAAAGAGGTATGCGCGAGAAATGCGAAGTCGGCTCATCCGCTCCTGCTTGTGAAGCGGTGCCGGGAACGGCTGGAGCGGCTCTCCGAAGGGGAAGCGCGCAATGAGGCGCTCGATTCTCTGGCGGTGTTGGAGCAGGAGCTGGTGGAGATTCGTCCACGCAAGGTCATCGTGCTCGGCATGCTGGCGAATTTGAAGCGTTCCCCGGAGCCGGCCGATTTGCTGGCGGAGCTGGAGGCGGCGTGCAGACAGGCGGGACTTGTTCGCGGATAATGAAAGAAGCCTTGTTCTCTTCCCTTGGAAAGAGGACAAGGCTTTTCTGTTGAGTCCAGACGAGATGCGCTTAAGCCATAAATTCCGTAAACGCTCCGTCCAGTCCCTTCGGCCCGTAGTGCTCCCGAAATTCGTCGATGGAGCCCTGCCGCACCAATTCCCCGTTCCGCAGGAACATGGCCCGGTCGGCGACGGATTCGGCCACCTGCAGGTGGTGCGTCGAGAAAATGACGGCGCGGCCTTCGCGTTTCACTTCTTCGATCAGATGCACGAACGATTGCAGCCAGTACGGATCGAGGCCGTTCGTCGGCTCGTCCAGCACGAGCAGAGGCGGGTCGCCGAGCAGCGCCTGTGCGAACAGCAGCCGCTGCCGCATCCCTTTGGAGAAGGAGGTGACGGGCTTCTGCTGCACCTCGGCCAAGCCGACCTTGTGCAGCAGCTCCTGGACGCGGGACGGCGGTACGTTGCGGAGCTTCGCCCAGAACGTGAGCGTCTCCCGCGCGGACAGCGCCTGCCCGAACACATAGTCGTCGGGCATGTAGCCGACGGAAGCGGCGTAGCGCATCCGGTCGGCGCGCCACTGGAGGCCGCACGCCTCGATGGAGCCTTCGGTCGGCTGCGAGCTGCCGACGATCATGCGCAGCAGCGTACTTTTGCCCGCTCCGTTGCCGCCGCACAGCGCCATCACCTGCCCCAGGTACAGCTCCAGATCGACTCCCTTGACGATCGGCTGCTTGTTGATCGTTTTGCGGACATTCGTCAGCTTCAGCACCGGTTCAGCCACGCGACCGCCCCCTTTCCCAGAGCACGACGGCGGCGCCCAGACAACCGGCGATCCAGACGGCTGAGACGAGCAGGAACAGAAGAGTGCCGCCCGTTCCGCGAATCCACCCGATCCATTCGTAATATTCGGGCCCGAGCACGGACCCTCCGCTCAGCTTGACGACGATGAACAGCCGGACCAGCTCCGCCGGATTGAACAGGGTGAGCACGGCCAGCGCCGGCTTGATCCACAGGTACGGCAGCAAGCCGAGCACAGCGACAAGCAGCGTCGGCCAGCCGATGACGGTGAAGAACCAGATCGCCACGCCGTACGTCAGCGCCTGCCAGCGGTTTTTGGCGAGCGTGCCGACGATAGCGGCCACAGCCAGAAACAGCAGAACGATGCCGGCCGAGAAAGCCAGGAACAACGTGAAGGTTTTCACATCGAACGGCTTTCCGGTGAGCTGTCCGACGACGCCGGTCAAGCCGTAGCCGAAGGCGACGATGACGAGCAGCACGGCGGCAATGCCCGCATATTTGCCCAGCACGAACGCGGGCGTGCCGAGCGGATAGGCGGAGAGCAGCTGCCAGCCGCCTTCTTCCTTTTCCGCGGTTAGCGAGAAGGAGCCGAGCAGCAGCGTCATAAGCGGCAGCAGGTACAAGATCAGGTTCAGCATCGTTCCCGTGACGCTGGAGTATCCTTCAACGACCCGGCTGGAGTGAATCAGCAGCAGAGCCAGGCTGAACAGGGAAAAGAGCGCAAGGAACGAATATGCCCACGGGTTGCGGAAGCCGATTCGCATCTCGCGAATCGCCACAGTCAGCATCGGTTTCATTAGTGTGCGACCTTCGGCTCTTCTTTCTTCGCTTCGCTGCCGCCATGACCGTCCTTCATGTCTTTCATATCTTTCATATCTTGCTTGCCTTCATCGCCGGGCTTGTGGCTGTCTTTCATATGCTTCATCTTGTCCGAATTGCGTTCCCATGTATGGGAGCCCAGCTCGGAGCCCGTCATCAGCTTGCCTTTTCCATTCTCCGCGATGAACTTCTCCGCAGTCGCTTTATCCTTAAACGAATAGATGCCGTAAGCCATCGGCGATTTGAACGATTTGTCGTATACGTAGTAAGCCTTCTCCAGCTCGATCCATTCCTTGGAATGGTAGTCCCGGACGAATGTCGCTCCGACCTGCTCGGTGCCGTTTTTGCTCTTCCATTCGTTGTAGCAGCCGATATCGTCGAATTTCAGTGATTTGCCGTCCTTCAGGACCGCCTGCGTTGCGAACTGGTCGTCTTTCACCTGCATGTTGCACACGGCGCATTTGTCCGTCGCTTCGTTGATGGCCTGCGGCTCGTATTTTTTGGCTCCGCATGCCGACAGCACTAGAATGATCATGACGATGGCTAGGCTTAAAGTAAATTTTTTCATTTTTTTCGAACCCCCGTTACGAATATGGTTGTTACTGCACTCCCCAATAGGAGGAGGCTGACGATTAGCGTTCCCGCCGTTTCAGATCCGGCCGGCAGACGGTAGGCGTCCGCTGCGTAAGGCTTCATCGCCGGCGCCCGGTCGGTCGTCCAAGCTTTCTTGGACGAGGTCAGCATGCCTTCCAGAAACGCCATGCCGGGCGACTGGAAGAACAGTTGGAACGGCGGAGTCGTTTTGGTCATCTTCTGAAAAAAAGGATTGATCGCATACGGCATATCGCTGAACCCGTCTCCGTCCAGATCGACGCCTTGGAAGCTGTCCCAATAGTTGCCTTTCACGTCGTTATTCTGGCTGTCCGTCGCTTCCGCCGGAATCACGTTGCCCTGAAAATCGTTGCCTTGAAACCGGTTGTTCTCGGATTCTTTGAGCTGCAGGCCTACGTAGTTCACGGTCACCCGATTGCGCTCCAGTACGTTCTTCTGCGCTTGCTCGACGTAGATGCCGACGCGGTTGCCCTCCAGACGATTGTCCGCGAAGACGGAATCGCTCGCGTCGAACAGCAGCAGGCCCTGGGAGTTGACGTTCTCGCTCTGTTTAACGAACGTGTTGCCCGTTACCTCTACGCTTTTGACGGCCATGACCATCGCTCCGGTGATGTTGCGCGCCCCGGTGTTGCCCCGGATCGACGAATCGTTGACGTACATGAAATGCACGCCGTACCGGGACTCGTTCACCTCGTTCTGTTCTACCCGGATGCCGTTGCTGTTCTCGATGTAGATGGCGTCGTGCATACCGGTGACGGTGTTACCTGCGATCACGTTGTCATGGGAGGCGTACAGGTCGATGCCGTTGCCTTTCTCCGTTATCTTGACGTCCGGCCCCGCCCAGCTCACCGTTGTACGGCGGATCTCGTTGCGGCTCGCGTCCCGCAGATGAATGCCGGAGGACACCGTCTCGATCCGCAGATTCTCCAGCGTGCTGTCGGCGCCGGAAAGCAGCACGGCTGCCGTAGTCTTGGCTCCCGTGTCCCGGATCGCCAGGCCCGCTAACGCGGAGCGGTCGGCACGGAGCTCTACCGCCGGCTGATCCGACTCGTTGACGATCTGCGCTCCGCCCGCGCCTTCGATCCGCAGCGGCTTCGCAACGATGGCGGGTCCCCGGTAGGTTCCTTCCGCCAGCTTCAGCGTGCCGCCCGGCGGCGCTTCGTCAATGAGCTGCTGGAGCGGGATCTCTTTCCCGCTGCTTCCACTGTTGCCGCTGCTTTCGGCGCAGACCGCCGTAGACGGCAGCACCGCGAGCGCGAACGCCAGCAGCGCGGCGCGCAGGGCGGACCCGTGCGGCATCAGGCTGCGGATGCGGTTGCGGCTCATGAAGCGACCTCAATCTTCTTTTTCTTGATGATGTGCAGGTCGCCGATGTACAGATGCACATAGACGGTGTACGTTCCCGGCTCCTTCAATTCTTTTTCCGCGGAGTACGCGTTTCCTTCGGGCTTCGCATTCAAATACGACAACGTATCGTTTTCGGACTTGCGAATGTCGAAGGCCAGGGTGGCTTTGGTCGATTCCGGCACACCGCCTACCGTAGCGGTGAACTTGATGACGGCGTTCGCCTTGGGCGGCGAAGGCTCGGTCGTCAGCGTGACCTCCACCTCCGACGGGTCGACCGGACGCTCCGAGGAGCAGGCGGTCATCACGGCCGCCAGCAGCAGGCTGAGCAAGACCGTCAGCATTCGTTTACGATTCATCTCATCACTCCTTACAAAACAGGCAAGCACCCTCATTGTATAGAACGGCAAGCGGGTTGCCCATAGCCCGGTCGGGCTATCGGGGGTGGTTTCCTGTGAAGATAAAATGAACTTTTTGGCAAAAGCCGTCTGCCGGTTGAGGGGAAACGCATGGGAAAGTTCTGTTTTTTATTCCATATTTATGCTAGGATGAAAAATGGAAAACTTTTGGTTTTTTTGAAAAGGAGATGGACGACATAAGCAAATGGCTCATTTTGCTGCTGGCCGCAGCGGTAACCTTCCCGTCGGGATCGCAGACCGCTCGTGCCGACCAAAAGCCTGCGGAGCAGAAGCTTGCCGAACCGAGCGCGATGCCTTATATTACTTTGCTTGACGATTTTAAACTGTACGCCAGCGATAAAACGAAACCGAATGAAATTCTGGGCTCCATCAGCGCTTATCAATCGGTGAAGCTCGCCCCGATTGAAAGCGACAGACTGCTCGATATTACGAGGATGGACAAAGTGCCGGTCGAGACGTGGCTTGGCAAAGCGTGGATTAACTTGAAGGAAGGGGCGTACAAGTACGGCCAGCTGCAGAAGCAGGAACAGACCTTGACTCTGCTGGATCTCCAGACCCCGCTTTATGACTCCCGGATGAAAGTAACCGGATACAGTCTTTCTCCGCAGCAAGTTCAGGCCGTTGCCTCCATTGATGCATGCGATCCGTATACGCCCTGCCGCACGTCGGCGAAGTGGCATTTGATCGCGACCTCTTGGCTGGGGGAGCAATGGATTCGTTCGGAGCATTATGCGGAGTATTACGAGGGCGTAGGCCAACCGGTTGATGGCATGATTCCTATTGCGCGGGAGAGTGAGGTGTACAGCCTGCCCTTTGAAAAGCCGTTGGCCGACGAGCCGAAGCTGCCTCCTCAAGTATTGAAGCCTGTGGAAAAGTATACACGTCAAGCCCGCATGGTTCCTCCGAGCGTCTGGTACCAGGTCGAGACGCCGAACGGGCTGCGATGGATACGCTGCAGCGACGACTACGGGCTTGGCATTGAAGGATTGGAGCAGGTTGATCGGAAGCTGGATATTCCCGTTTCGTTCCATTATTACCAGACGCCTTTGGCTTTCTCTTCCGATCCCAATAAAACGGCGGGAGAACAACCGGCCCAAACCGTTCAGGTCATCGGGAAAAAAGGAAGTTGGTACTTTACGGTAAGCGAGGGCGTCGGGAAATGGATCAATCCGTCCATGGAAATCGCCTCGCGATTAACCGGCGATTTCGAGCAGGATGCCAAGCTTGGGGTGCAGCTAAGCAGCGAACGGCTTGAGCTTACCGGGTCCTCGATCGGGTTCGACATCCCTTATGTGGAAAATCAGCCTGCGGAAAAATGGCTCACGTTTACCCCGCAAACCGTTACGGCATCGCGGGTCTGGAAATCCCCCAACGGGGAGTCCTGGTATTACATCCACACTTGGCAGGGAGCGAAATGGGTGAAGCCGTAAAGCCCGCTTTCGATTAGACAATTGAATGATCGGACTGAAAAATAGACCTTCGAATTCCACTTTCACCGTGGTATCGGAGGTCTGTTTTTCTTTGCTGGACGCCGATCTCATCGACAAGGGGATGGCTTTTTGGTATACTTCAAAAAATGTATTGAGAATCATTATCATATAGGATGGTGCACAAGCTTATGAATCCAAGCATCACGGAACCGGGGGATAAGGTGGTCACTTGGCTGGACGGTAAGCATTGGAAGCTTCGGGACGTAGAAGCAGTCAAAGGGGACGGCGAATGGCGCATGGAGCAGCAGCTCGCGGATTCGTACGTTCTGCTCGCGGTGACGAAGGGACACGGGCGGTTGATTGTGGACCGGAAGGAAGGCCGGCTCCGCCAGGATACCGCTTATGTGTGCTCTCCGGGCCAGACGTTCGGCGCCGCCTCGGATACGGCCGAAGGGTTGAGCCTGTTTTTGTTCCGGTTTGACTTGTACCGGGAGACGGAAGAGGACGAGGGGCAGCTCCGGTTCGAGAAGGAGCAAGGCTTGTTCTGGGTGCAGGACGAAATTCCGATGATTCCCGCCGCGCAGATGATTACGCTATGCGACGCCGTGAGCCGCCATTGGCAGAGCGGCGAGGATACCGGACGCCCGCGCGCCCGCCTTGCCTTCCGCGAGCTGATCTATGGCGTCATGAAGAATGTCGGACTCTCCGCGAGAAAAGATTCGGAAGCCGCCATCCGGCGGACGAAAGACTATATGGAGCGCCATTTCAACGAAAGCTTGTCGATCGAGCAGCTCGCCCGGATGGCCGGGGTCAGCCCCAAATACTATGTGGAGCTATTCAAAAAAACGTATGGCAGCAGCGCCATCGATTACTTGACGGAGCTCCGCATGACGCGGGCCAAGCAGCTGATGGCCGGTTCGAACGTCAGGCTGCGGGACATCGCCCAGCAGGTCGGTTACAGCGACGAGTTTTATTTAAGCCGAAAGTTCAAGCAGGAAGTCGGCGTATCGCCGACGGTTTATATGAAGAACCGCAGCCGCAAGGTAGCCGCCTACAGCTCGGCCATCACCGGCCAGCTCGTGGCGCTGCGGATGCTGCCTTATGCCGCCCCGCTTCATCCGAAGTGGACGGCTTACTACTACGAAACATACCGCAACGATATTCCTGTTCATCTCAGTGCCTACCGCAACAATATGGATTGGGAAACGAACATCGACACGCTGCGCAAAGCGCGGCCGGACGTTATTCTGTGCCGCACCGGACTGGATGAGGAAGAACAGGATAAGCTGAAGCAGATCGCTCCGCTCCTGCAGGTGCCGTGGGCCGAGAAGAACTGGCGGGAGCAGTTGCAGTTTACGGCGGAATATCTGGGGGCGTCGAAGGAAGCGGAGCTGTGGCTGAGAGAGTACGATCGCAAGGTGCAGTCCGTCCGGGAGCGGCTTGCCCGCGAGGCGGGGGACGATACGGTTCTGATCCTGCGCATTTATAAGGACGAATGCCATGTGTTCAGCAACCGGAGCATGCGGGAAGTGCTGTATGGCGACCTGCAAGTGAAGCCGGCTTGCCCGGTTGGCCGCACCGTTCTTGATGAGCCGATTACGCTGGAACGCCTGGCGGAGATCGATGCGGACCGCCTGCTGCTGCTCGTTCGCCAGGAGCCCGAATCGCTGGCTCACGCCAAGCGTTTAAGCAGCGCTCCCGCATGGCAGGATTTGAAAGCGGTCCGGAAGCATCGGGTGCACCGCATTCCTTCCGACCCGTGGTACGAATATTCCGCTACCGCCCACGATCGGATCGTCGATGCAGCGCTACATCTGTTTTCCGACAATTGTCCAAAGTGACTCCGGAAATCGTCCATGGTTTAAGGGGGGAGGGTAGTTTATAATCGCAAATGAGAATCGTTATCAATGAGAGGGGATTAGCAAGATGATGAAACGCAGTTGGTCAGGAATAGGAGCTGCGGCGCTGCTGGCGCTTGCCTTGTCCGCTTGCGGCACGGCAGGTCAGGGGAAAGAGCAGCCGGCGGCTTCGACAGGAACGGAGAAACCGGCGGCAGCGACCAAAGAAGCCGCGGCTCCGGCGACCAAAACGATCAAATATCTCGACAAGGATTACACGGTTCCCGGCAAAACGGACCGAATCGTCATCGCCGGCGCGATGGAAGCGATGGAGGACGCGCTTGTGCTGGGCGTGAAGCCGATCGGCGCGAATACCGTGAGCGGCAAATTTCCGAAGCTGTTCGAAAGCATCACGCAAGGCGTGGAAAGCAGCGGCGAAAAAATGCAGCCGAATATCGAAGGCATTTTGAAGATGAAGCCCGACGTTATTCTGGGCTCCACCAAGTTTCCGCCAGAAATGGCCGAGAAGCTGGGCAAAGTCGCGCCGATGATCCCGGTTTCCCATGTTTCGACGAACTGGGAGTCCAATCTGCTGCTGCTGGGCGAGCTGACCGGTAAGCAGGAGCAGGCCAAGCAGGTGCTGCAAAAGTATAAGGACGATGCCACAGCGGCCAAAGCGAAGCTCGGCGATCGTATGAAAGACAAGAAGGTCGTCGCCCTAAGAGTACGGGTCGGCAACATGTACATTTATCCTGAAGGCGTGTTCTTCAACTCGTCGCTATATGCCGATCTTGGCTTTACGGCGCCTCCGGAAGTGAAAGCGGCGAAGGCGCAGGAGCTCATCTCGATCGAAAAATTTAGCGAAATGAACCCGGATTACATTTTCCTGCAGTTTTCGGAGGACGAAAACAAAGACACGCCGAAGGCGCTGGAGGATCTGCAAAAAAATCCGATCTGGCAAAGCATCAATGCGGTGAAAAACGGCAAAGTATTCGTCAACGTCGTCGATCCGTTGGGACAAGGCGGCACCTCGTGGAGCAAAATTCAATTCCTGAAAGCAGCTATGGAAAAGCTGGCCTCCTGATTCCAGGCAGGCGAGCCGACAAAACATGAGACAAGCATACAAGCTTCACCCGGCGTGGATCTTATGGCTTTCGCCGGTTGCGATCGTCCTCTCGATCATTTTATCCGTCCGTTTCGGCTCCAAAACGATCGATGCAGGCACGCTCTGGGAGGCGTTCGCCAATTTTGACCCGGGCAACGTCAATCATCAAATCGTGATGCACTCCCGTGTCCCGCGCGCGGTCGGAGCTCTGCTCATTGGCGCTTTCCTGGCGATGTCGGGAGCACTCATGCAGGGGATGACAAGGAACTACCTTGCATCCCCTTCAATCATGGGGGTGACCGACGGCTCGGTATTCGCCATTACGGTCTGCATGATCGCGCTGCCCGGCTCTTCTTCGATCGAAATGATCGTTTATTCGTTCATCGGCTCGGCGTTCGGCGTAGGGCTTGTCTTCGGACTGGCGTCGCTGCTGCCGGGCGGAATGTCTCCGGTCCGGCTGGCGGTGACAGGCACTGTGATCGGAACGTTTCTCGGCAGCATGGCGACCGCGTTCTCGACGTATTTTCAAGTTTCGCAAAAAATCGGCTTTTGGTATAACGCCCGCCTGCATCAGATGGACCCGAATCTGATCAAGCTGGCGATTCCTTTTGCTGTGGTCGGGGTCGCGCTGGCACTGCTCATCTCGAAATCCGTGTCGATTCTTTCCTTGGGCGAAGAAGTGGCGGTCAGCCTCGGACAGCGGACACTGCTCGTTAAAGTGGTCGCGATGCTTGCCGTCATTTTGCTTACGGGCGTTTCCGTGGCACTGGCCGGCAAGATCGCCTTCGTCGGCCTGATCGTTCCGCATATTACCCGTTTTCTCGTCGGCCTCGATTACCGGTGGATCGTGCCGTGCGCCGGTGTGCTGGGCGGGGTATTTCTTGCTTTATGCGATGTAGCAAGCCGCTTCATGAACTACCCGTTCGAGATGCCGATCGGCGTCGTGACGGCCTTGATCGGGGTTCCTTTCTTTCTGTATCTGATCCGGAAGAAAGGAGGGGAACAGCGTGCGTAATCAATCAACCGGCAGGTACATCGCGGTGCTGCTCGGAGCGGTCGCGCTTATCGTCACCGCCGCCTACCTGTCTCTCACGAACGGGGCCTTCGACATGACGGTAGGCGATATCGTTCGAACGCTGCTTCGGATCGACCCGCAGCCCGAGCACGACTTGGTCATCTTCGACTTCCGGCTGCCCCGGATCGTTATTGCTGCCTTGGTCGGCTTGGGGCTGGGCGTGGCTGGCGCGACGATCCAAGGCGTCACGCGGAACGGGCTGGCCGATCCGGGAATTTTGGGCATCAACGCCGGAGCAGGCGCGGCAGTTGTCATCTTTATGTTTTTTTTCAGCGGGCAAATTAAGGGAGCGGGCTGGTTCTCCACGATGGCGATGCCGTTGTTCGGTTGGGCGGGCGGTCTAACTACGGCAGCATTCCTTTATCTGTTCGCTTGGAAGGACGGCAAGCTGGACCCGCAGCGTGTCCTTCTGGTAGGCATCGCGACCGCTTCCGGTCTCGGCGCAGTTGCTATGTACATCAGCCTTAAAATGAATCCGTCCGACTTCGAGATGGCGACGGTCTGGATGACCGGCAGCATCTACAACGCCAACTGGAAGTTTATTGTCGCGATGCTCCCGTGGCTGATCGTTCTTATTCCCGTCATCGTGCGCAGATCGTACATTCTGGACTTGCTCCAACTGGAGGAGAACAGCGTCAGAAGCTTGGGCGTCGCTGTGGAAAAAGAGCGGATGATCCTGCTGCTCGGCAGCATCGGACTAGTGAGCGCTTGCGTCAGCGTATCGGGAGGGATCGGCTTCGTCGGCCTGATGGCGCCTCATATCGCCAGACGTCTTGTGGGCATCCGGCACGTCCGCATGGTTCCGCTCTGCGGCCTGATCGGCATGGCGCTGGTCGTCGTATCGGATTTTATTGCGAAGACGGTATTTTCGCCCGCCGAGCTGCCCGTCGGCATCGTGATTTCAATTATCGGCGTGCCGTATTTTGTATATTTGTTATTTAAGGCCAGAGCCTGATGCAAGGACTGGCCCAACCCGGGAGGGCGTCATGCAGGGAAAAATCATAGTCGAATTATTCGATGGCAGGGAGATAGCCGTCTATCTCCCGCCTTCGTATGTTACAAGCGGGGCGGCATACCCGGTCGTTTACGTGCAAGATGGAAGCTATTTGTTCGATTCCTCCATGGAGGAGTTGGAACGAAGGTTTGAGAGCGGGGAGCTGCGCGAGCTTATCTTCGTCGGCATTACGCCGTTCGACCGGAATGACGAATACACGCCGTGGCTTGCCCCCTCGCTGGCGGACACGTCCCGGAATTTCGGCGGAAAGAGCGCCGACTATCTAGCCTTCGTTACCGGCCGGTTGAAGCCCTGGATCGATGAGAAGTACCGGACATCCCGCCTGCGGGAGGAGACGGGCATCGCCGGCGGTTCGTTCGGAGGCTTGGTCTCGCTTTACGCCGCTTATTTGCATCCCGACGTGTTCGGCCGATTCGGACTGCTGTCCGCTTCCTTCTGGTATCCGGACTTCATGGAGTATGTGAGAACGAAGCCGATGGAGGCAGCAGGACGCAAAATCTACATGTATGTCGGAAGCATCGAAGGCATCCATAAACCGAGCGCCCAGAAAATGATGGTTCCGTACACCCACGAAGCACATGCGATATTGACGGAGCGCGGGTTTACCGGGGACCGGTTGCGGCTTGAGATCGAAGACGGCGCGGGTCACGAAGCGAAATATTTCATTAAGCGTTTTCCGGAAGCGATGACTTGGCTGTTTCCGGCGGAAATCGATTCTTGAAATTTCCGGCCGGTCCGCGTATAGTACAGTTAGTAATTAATAACTAACTGATCAAGGGGATCGGCCGGAGCACTCCGGTTTCGCAGGAGGAACGATGGGCAAGATAAAGTCGAAGACCGGCGAGTCTGCCGCAGCGAACCGCAGAGAAGAAATATTGGAAGCCGCCGTTGCGGTGTTCTCGGAGCATGGCTACTACAGCGCCACTACGGCGCAAGTTGCGGAGCGGGTAGGCATTTCGCAGCCTTATGTGTTCAAATTTTTCAAAAGCAAAGCGGAGCTGTTCGCCGCTGCGCTCAAGCTGGCCTTCGAGCGTATCGTCCGTGCGTTCTCGGGGGTGGATGCGTCTTCGGACCGGCTGGAGCAGGCGATGATTCAAACTTACGAAGAGCTGATGCGCACGCATCACCATGAGATCGTTTTGCAAATGCAAGCGATGGTCATCAAGGAAGAGCCGATCCGCCAAGTGATGCGGGAAGGCATACATCAGGTGACGGCTTCCGTGGAGGCGCGCTTTCGCGAAGCGGGCATTTCGCAGCCGGAGGTGGCCGTCAGCATGTTCATGGCGAACGGCATGTTGTGCAACATTTCGGCCGTTCTGGAGATGCCAGAGCTTAAGCCGAAGCACCCGGAGCGCTAGAACTTATGGAATCAGCCGTAACAGGCTGGTTCTATTTTTTTGCGATATCATTATTTCTTCTTATTAGGTAAATACCGTGCTTCTTCTGGATATATCCCCATAGACTGATCACATAAAGTTGATCATGCGCCCTGGGAGGAGAATGCTACATGGAGCCAACGACCGACTTGGAAAAACTCCGGATGAGATTATGGGATCGATATTTAACCTTACAGGACAGGAACAAAATTTCTTTTGATCAATATTGGTATGAATTTCTGATTAGATATTCAATAACGGATGAAGATTTGAATGGGGAAACAGCCGCGAAATGAGAACGGATGAACGAAACGATACAGGCTAAACGCTCAAAAGATGCGTTCATTGTATATTTAGGAAACCCTTGTTCATCAAAGTAATCGTACTTCATTACTTCGACGGACAAGGGTTCTTTTCGTTGTACGGTTATTCCGCTGAAGAAAAAAAGCCGCTTGCGGCGGCTTTTTCAAAAAAACCTCGTTTTAATATTAAATGAAAAGACTGCGGCTAACAATGACCAGCAAAATGAAAAGAACCAGAATAACACCTGTAGAAGTAAAATGGTGATGGAATCCTCTTGCGCAACTCATTAGTCAACACTCCTCTGAATTGGATTGAGTACCGTTTTAACCCTTCCCGGTAACTCTTAATCATAGAATATTCAAATACAAAGCAAAGGTATGGACAGGTGACACGCGGCAAGTGACATGCAATTATATATACCCATCGGCTGAAGATCAACGGCTCGTCTGCTTGCTGCGAAAGCTCCGTTTATTCCTTGAAGAAGTCTAGTCATGTAATAAACGTATAATGGCATCAGTGAGTAACCATAATCCAAGCAATCCTAGAATAACTCCGGCAAATTTCTCTGACCATTCGCCAAGGTACCGTTTCAACTTTGAACTAAACGTAAGTCCCAAAAACGTAAAAACGAATGCTTGAAGTGCAACTAAACTAATGGTTAACGCAATAGGCACCCCAACAAGACCAATGGAGAAACCAACTGCCAATTCATCCAAACTGATGCTAAGTGCTGTTACAATCAATGTCCATCCAACCAAATTCCGTTCCAGCTTCTCTTCTGTATCATCCTTGTCTTCAAAAAAGATAAGCCAGAAGGCTACCGCTAACAGAGCAATTCCGCCAATTAACGAGGCCCAATTACCAATGAGTTGACCCACGCCTTGTCCGATAAATAGCCCAATTAAAGGCATTAATGCTTCCGCACACGCAAATGCAAAGGCAATTTTCATTTTTCCTTTTGTTTTTACAAACCCTAAAGATAGCGAAATCATAAGCGTATCCATTCCAAGTGTTAAAATCAAAGCAATCATCTTCAAAGCAACCAAAACGATTCCCTCCAACGTTGTAAAATAATGAAACAGATGTTACATTTAATTATATAGTATAATAATACGAAAAATGCAACAGTTGTTTCGTTTTTAATTCAAACCACTACTTGGGAGGGCAATCATTTTGAGCGAAAAGCGGAAGTGGCTTATATTATCGTATCGTGTACCTGCAGAGCCATCTACATTGCGCGTTCGGGTTTGGCGGACGCTCAAATCCATTGGGGCCTTTTATTTACAGCAATCCGTATGCGTGCTCCCTCTTACGTCAGATATTCAAGGGAAAGCCACTCAACTTCAAAACCTCATTTCCGACAATCATGGCGAGGTGATATTGTTAGAGGTTGAGCAGTTTTCAGGCATTACAGAAGAGCAGATGGTCGCTTCGTTTAATCAACAACGTGAAGTCGAGTATAAGGAATTTATCGAGAGTTGTAATGTCTTTCTTGAAGAAATTAAAAAGGAAACAAGCATAGGGAACTTCTCTTATCATGAAGTAGAAGAAAATGAGGTAGAACTGGTTCGACTCAAAAGATGGCATCGGAAAATATTGAACCGCGATTTTTTCCAAACGAATTACACGACAGAAAGTCAAAATAAATTGGACGAGTGCGTAGCTTCACTAGAGCATTTTACACAGCAAGTATATGAAGAAGAGGGGAACAAAG
Organism: Paenibacillus tyrphae; assembly: GCF_000722545.1. Taxonomy (GTDB): domain Bacteria; phylum Bacillota; class Bacilli; order Paenibacillales; family NBRC-103111; genus Paenibacillus_G; species Paenibacillus_G tyrfis. Next base: position 499,557 of record NZ_JNVM01000006.1, on the reverse strand, counting down.
AAGGCGAATTGATGTAAAGTTTATTTCGCAAAAACCGTATGCAGGCATAGCCGAGGAATCGGAGGTAAAACGGCAAGAGGCGGAGCGTGCCGGAGACGGCACCGCGGCCGCAGCGTATGAGGAGCAGGCCGATTACATTCATTGGTTGGCGAACGAGCTGCGGAAGGCTTCGAGGCAGCCGGCGCAATAGTAAAAGCCCCTCGTCAGCTACTACGCCGACGAGGGGCTTATTTTCAGTTACTTTGCTTTTTCACTTTTCCAAGATGTGTAGCCTCGATAAAACATCATAAGCACGAGGATGAAAAGTAGAATGTTAGTGGAGCTGAGGGCTCCTTTGTTCAAATTATCATATAACATGTAGGATTGGACTAAAAAAGCAATTCCACCTAAGACGAAATAAACCGCTGATTTTTTGGTTAATGCTTTAGTAGTAAGAAATTTAAGCAAGAAAACTAAACCAAGAGCGTAAATAATGAATATGGATACGATCAGGGAGGCAGTCAAGGTTGTACTCATCCAATCACTCCATTCGTTTAAATTCCAAACTCATCTTATTATATGAATTTTTTTTATTATATGCAAATTATTTACTTATTGAAACCCCTGAAAAGATATAGGGCTGTAGATGGGATTACCCCTTCTACAGCCAAATGCAAACTAAATTATGCCGGATTATTTACCATAAATATTCAGTGTTCCAACGTACGAAATATCGATGTTTACCCCATTCGAAGTCGTTTCGAATTCAACTTTGTTTGCAAAAGCAGTTGCTCCGAAATTAACGAGGATCGCTACAAGCGCCGCAGGTGGATTCACGATACCTGCTAATCCAAATACAGTAGTTGCGTAAAGGCCTTGAGTTCTTACTTCGTAAACAAGATTTTTGGATTCTTGTTGAGTGAAGTACAGATTGATTCCCCACCAGTACCACCCACCAAATGCGTCTGGGGAGATTGATCCGTGAGGAGACGCTTGTAATGGAGCACCGGTTGAAACAAGCTGGCCGTTCTCAATTTTTACTAGCTTCGTCTTGATAGCTTCATTGACAACGTTAATCCCTCTTGAATATGTTTCAAAACTTCTTTGCTGACAAGATCGGCTGCTGCGGGGTCCAGCTTGTAAAGATTGTCCTCCACTTTGATGTAAGGGTTAATAATTTCCCCGGCGGACAACGTCTGATTGAGCAGCATCGATTGACTTGCACTTAATTGTTGAAACCGTTGCGATGAAATTGCCGTTTCGGTGTTTGCAGCAAATGCCGCTTCTGTTGGGAGGAAGGACGTCGCCAGAAGAGACGCTGCCACCCCAAGTGCTACTACACTTTTTTTTACATTAAAAACCATTCCGAACCGCTCCTTCAAAAAAATTTGAACAATGGTCGGCCGACTGCTTGTCCAAACATAATTTATCATAATGGCACAAAATATGGGATAGGAGTAGGTGTCTATTTTCGTTTCGATAGTTTCCTCAAAATGTACAAGTAAATACAGTTACTACCAAATACCTGTTTAGTTTTGTAGAAGTTTATCGAATAGTTGTGTTTCGTGTAAGAATTACGAGGATTTTGTAAGAATCAATAAATTGTAAGACAGAACATACTTTGCTATAATTAACCAGTGTAAAATTTTGGTTAAAGGGAAGGTATGTATTATGGTGGACATTAAATATAAAACCATCTCAGATATCATCTTCCAACTTAGAAAAGAGAACAACTTAACATATTCGGAACTTGAAGGACGAACAGGTGTTAGCAGAAGTGTATTGTATCGAATTGAACATGGGGAAACGAAACATCCAGAATTTAAAACTGTGAAGGCAATCGCGGCAATATATCCTACTCACTCTAAAAAAATTATGGAGTCCTACATTCAAGATGAGGAACGAATTGATGTTTTGTTTGAGATACTTAGTGAAATTGTTAATAAAAAGGAGGAGGAGCACTTTTCTTTAGTATCAATGGTAGCTTTGAAGATATTACAATGTCCTCAGGGTGAGACGGAGAATAATTTAGATGAGTTATATCATTTTATTGAAATTGTAAATGATAATACTTTAAAAGTGATACTTTACAAAGGAATTATTAAATATTCCAGAGAGCATGGAGTTATGAAATATTTAGCCAAAGGATTGCTACAAAAGCACTTAATAGAACGACTCAATTTAAAGCGATTGGAAAAATCTTTTCAGGAAGGACAGGAGATTTTACATTACATCAATTTTTTATCGTTTGAGGAACAAATCACATTTTATTTAAGAATGGGATTACTAGCTTTTGCAGCAAAAAAATATGAGGACTGTATTCAATTGTGTCAGACCGGAATTGTTATGGAGAAGAATGATACCGAATTAAAAGCAAGAGCGTACCTTGCCATGATCAACTCATATTTAATATTGAAAAACTATGAAGAAGTGGAAAGAAATTTAGATATCTTCGAAAAATTTAATTATGTATTTGTCCCAGAATCAGCGAAAATTACACGGGCCATAACAAAAGCGAGAAAAAAAGAATATGATGTCGCCTTACCGTTACTTCAAAAATACTTGGATGAACTGAGTAGAAACTACAAGATTCATATAGCGGACGAACTTTTTGAAATTTACCTTGAGATGGGCGATTTGAATGCATGTGAGAAACTAATACAAAGAGAAGAAGACTTCTTACCAGTAGATATCAATGGTCCTCAAATATGCAAAGCAGTTGGGAAATACTACTTGCATAAAGGGGAGTATCAATTTATCCGTGGATTCATTAACGAGGGAATTCAAGGTATCATGAAAAGTATGGATTCATATGGGAAAGTCAACGCATTTAAGGAAAGGGAAGAATGTATGAACAAAATTGTTAATTATTGCATAAGAAGTGGAAATGCAATAGAATTAAAACATCTCCTTCTCATGAAGGAGGTATATAATCGCAAATAGGGTCTTTGAATTAATCTTATTCGGAGGCGAATGCCATGAAAAAGAAAGTGCTACTGGCAATATTGTCTTTAGTTTTTGTTGTAACATTGTTCAATTTCCCACCAGATTTAACTAAAGAACCGGGTCGCATTATTCAATATAGTGAGGTTGAACCCGGGTTGTAAAACGATAAACGATACTGAAAATAAAATGTTATGCAAACAGGTGCTAATTGGTACCTGTTTTTTTTATTCCTCAAATGCAGTCAAATCACGAATAGAAGGAATAGCTGATATGCTATTTTTGTTACATTCTGATTAGAAAGGGGAATTTTACCATGGTCGTGTTAGTATCCAGAAAGGAGGATTATGCCCGAGATGATATCAGCGACGAGGCATTGCAGAACGGTATGGAAAGCATCCTAAACCAAATGAAAGAGGCGGTACAGCAAGGCGAAAGCTTAACGAGTGAATATGTGGTCCAGTTGAGTCAACAATTAGATACATACGTTTTAATTGCTCAAATTCGAAAAATGCGATGTGTGAGCTAGAAATCGTTATTGTTTGAGGTGTGCTTATGCAAGAGGATAGAAGAACTGGAATTGTTAGAGTGGTCGACAATGTAGGAAGAATCGTAATTCCTACAGAGCTTAGGCGTATGTTGAATCTTGATCCCAACGTTAAGACAGAGTACTTCTGTGATGACAAGAGAGAGGCGATTTTGGTTTATAGATACCATAGCAAAGAATGTTTGTTTTGCTTGAGTGGGAAACAAACCATTTACTTTAAAAAATTTTATATTTGTGTGTCCTGTATTCAAAGCCTTCCGGCGCTTCAAGTTTTCTTGGCGCGGGTAGAACGTGAACGAGCAAGTGAGAGCAACAAGAAAGACAATGCTCCAAGAAGGAAAAAAGCATTGGATCGGCTACATCAAGTGATGAAGGAAAACCCTAGAGCCTCACAAAGAGAGTTAGCCAAAATCTTGGGATGTTCTCCAGCATGGGTCAGTAAGTTGATTAGGGGTCTACAGATGGATCGGGCTAAGCACCATATAAAAGGAGTCCTGGATGATGACGTATAACTTTGCCATGGAAATCGCATCCTAACGTGTAACTTATTCTCTCTAACACACAGGATGATTGCCATGGCTTTTTTGCATAATTGGATTCGAGGAAAGAAGAGCTTTGCGGCGCAGGCGCAGGCAAACCACAAGCTGAATACCCCGATCAGCTCCGTATTATCGCAAAATATAGTCGATTTGCATGAGCTGTTCAGCCAGACGCCCGATTTGGTCGTACGCCATTTCGTGATCAAACAAACGGGCAACCAGGCAGCAATCGCTTATTTGGACGGGCTCACGGACAAAAACGCCCTTAACAACAACGTACTGCGCCCGCTTCAATTTGAATCGGATGCGGACGCGTCGGGCAATTTGCCCCGGGTGAATGTCGGGAATGTCCGGACCTTAAGTCTATGGTCCGATCTCGAAATGGCCATGCTGCAGGGCGTCAGCATTTTATTCGAGGATGGCCGCAGTGAAGCTGTCATTTTCAATACCCAGGGATGGCCGCAGCGGGCGATCGAAGACCCGCAGCTCGAAGCATCGCTTAAGGGCGCGCATCAAGGCTTTGTCGAAACCGGCAGCCAGAACATTGCACTGATCCGCCGCTACATTCCGAATCGTGAGCTGAAAATTAAAGAACTAACGATTGGCCGAAGGGGGAACGCCCTAGTCTCCATCTTATATATGGCGGATATCGTTCATCCCGAAGTGTTGAAGGAAATCGATGACCGCATTCGCCAGGTGGACATCGATGCCATTATTAACACGGGGGAATTGGCCGAGTTGATCGAAGACAACCCGTACTCGCCTTTCCCGCAGTTTATCGCCACCGAACGCCCGGATTCGGCAGCCGCTCAATTGCTGCAAGGGAGAATCGTCATCATCGTCGACCGTTCGCCCAGCGTACTGATCGGCCCCGCAACGTTTACCTCGTTTTTTCAAAGTGTGGACGATTACAGTACACGTTGGATGGTCGCGTCGTTTATACGTTTGATGAGGTTTGGGGGATTTGCCTTAGCCGTCTTTTTACCGGCTCTCTATATCGCCGTCATTTCCTTTAATTATGAGGTCATTCCGCTGCAGCTGCTATTGTCGATCGGAGAATCCCGGGCGCGCGTTCCGTTTCCTCCGCTTGTCGAAGCGCTGCTCATGGAAATTACGCTGGAAATGATGCGGGAATCGGGGATTCGGCTCCCGGCGCCGATCGGGCAAACGGTCGGAATAGTCGGAGGCATCGTTATCGGTCAAGCGGCCGTCTCGGCGGGAATCGTCAGCAACATTATGGTTATCGTGGTCGCTTCCACCGCGATCGCTTCGTTTATTATCCCCAATTACGACATGGCCTCCGGCATCAGGCTGCTTCGGTTTCCGATGATGATCATCGCCTCGATGTTCGGGATTGTGGGCATCGTGATCGGCATGATGACCTTGATCGGGCACTTGATTTCGCTGGAATCGCTGGGCACGCCTTACGGGAACCCGATTGCCCCAATGCGATTCGCGGATATGAAAGACACGTTCCTTCGATTGCCCTTATGGAGCATGAAGACGCGTCCCAAGAGCTCACGGGCCGTTCAATCGCGAAGAATGGGTGACAACCATCCGAAAGGTGACGGTTGAATGAAGAAGTATGCGTTTAACGAGATCACGCTGATGCAATATATTTTGGCGATACACGGGATGCAGGTCGGCATCGGCGTATTCCAGCTCCCCCGTCTACTGGCGGAGAAGGCCGGAACCGACGGCTGGATATCGCTGTTCATCGGCTGGCTGGTTGCTCTTGCTGTCAGTCTAGTGATCATCCGGGTCATGAAATATTACCCGGAGGGAACGATTCTGGAGCTCCTGTCCCATTATTTCGGCCGTTGGGCAGGGAAGCTCGGGGCGCTCGTTTTTTGCGCATACTTCTTTTACTTTTTCTTTATTGTCGTTGTCCGGGCCGTGCTTTTTTTGAAGCTGTGGATTTTGCCGCAGACCCCGGATGCAATGATCATGGTGTTGTTTCTGATCCCGAGCTACCTCATTGTTCCGGGAGGCGTGCGCATTTTGGGGAGGTACGCGGAACTGGTCTTTTATATGGCATTGTGGCTTCCGTTCTTCTACCTGCTTCCTTTGTCGGTTAGCCATCATTGGCTGCATCTCCTTCCCGTGCTGAAGACAGACTGGAAAACGATCATGGAGACCTCCCTGTCGACCATCGTGTCTTTCCTGGGATTTGAAACGGCCTTTTTCCTCTATCCATTCTTGCAAAAGAAACAGTCCGCTTCCAAAGGAATGATCGTCGCGAATATCCTCACCATGATCGTGTATCTGGGGGTTACGCTCATCTGCTTCGTGTTTTTCAGTCCGGACGAAATTACGCGATACAACGAACCGACGCTTAGTGTGCTGAAGGTGACGGAGCTCCGGTTTGTCGAGCGGATGGAAATTGTCTTCCTGGCTTTTTATTTATTCATTCTGTCGACCACAACGATGCCGATGATGTATTTGACTATTTTTTGCTCGAACTGGCTGTTCGGCACGAAGGCTATCCGTAGGCATTTTCTGGTTGTGGCGGCGGTTGTTATCGCTTATGTCGTTTTCTATGTTCCGACATTTCCCCAGAGCGATAAGTCCCAGAAGATTTTTGGCAACATTGCGCTGTATCTTATCGTCGGCTTTCCTTTCGCCTTATGGTTTGTGCTGTGGATGAAAACTCGGTTTACCCGGAGGAAGCTTGCATGAAACGATGGCTTACGCTCGGACTGCTGGTTCTTCTGTTCGTGACCGGCTGCAGCAGCGATAAGATCAATGTCGAGGATTTGACGCTCGGCTTAATGCTCGGCATGGATCTGGACCAAGATAACCATATGGTGTATTACTTGTCGAGCCCTGTATTTAACAAAGAGGCGAAGAAGAAGAACGAAGAGTTCGGCCACAAGGCGGAAACGCTTCGCCAATCGATGTCGGGGTTCGATGCAATGACGACAGGGCTGACTATTCGGGGGAAGGTACAGGTGATGCTGATAGGGAAGCGCGTGCTGCAGCATCCGGATTGGTTCCGATTGCTCGATGTCGCGTACCGGGACGCCAAGTATTCCGTGAACGCCAGAGTCGTTGCCGTGGACGGTCCGGTTTCGGAGATCATCAACTTCTACCCGTTGGATAAGCCGCGGCTGCCTCTGCATATGACCAAATTGATCGATACGGCCAATCGGAGGGGGCTAACCGTGAAAACGACGCTGCAGGAGCTGCACCGGCAAATGTATGAGAAGGGGATAACGCCTTCGATCAGTGAAGTGAAAAAGAACAAAGCCGTTGTGGTGACAGGAACGGCGGTGCTGAACGATCGAGGAAAGTATGCGGAGCTGCTGAAATTGAAAGAGACCACCTTGCTGCTTATTTTGCAAAAGAACGTGAAGGAAATGAATGTGTCGGTTGAAATTCCCGGAAAGGGTCATGGAGGGCCGATTCGCAAAAACATAATCACCTTTCGGATCAAAAGCGCCAAGACGAAAATTAAAACCAAGTACGTTCAAGACAGGTTTCAATTCGACATCGATATCAAACTGCCCATTGCTTTGTCGGAGCGGTTGTTCCCGTTTGACGTTAGAAAAGAGGGAGACAAGCTGCAGAAGGCCATTGACGAGCAGTTGAAGCGGCAATTCGAACAAGTGATCCACAGCTTTCAAAAGCATCAAATCGATCCGATCGGTCTCGGACTATACGCCCGCGCTCATGAATACGAGGCATACAAGAAGGTGCAGGAGCATTGGGGTGAAGCGTTCGCTAAGGCCGACGTGAAGCTTTCCGTGAAAACGGAAATTACCGATATGGGGCCGGTCAAATAAGCGATGCCCGAAGCATGTTTAATCCGTAAAGCGGGTGATGACGAATGAAAAAGTATGCGTTTAATGATATCACATTGATGCAATATATTTTTCTGATCGCCGGTATTCAATTGGGGGTCGGTCTGCTTCAGCTCCCCCGTGAATTGGCCGAGCTTGCGGGAACCGACGGGTGGATCGCCATCCTTATCGGTTTTGTCATCGCCACCTGCTCCAGTTTAATGATTGTCCAAGTGATGAAGCGGTACCCGGACGGGACGCTTTTTGATCTGCTGAAGCGCTACGTAGGGAAGTGGGCGGGACAAGCCGCAGCGCTCTTGACCGCGCTGTATTTCGCTTTCTTTTCCTATACCATTATGGTGAGGGCGGTGCTGTTCGTCAGGTCGTGGATTTTACCGAAAACGCCTGATTTCGTCATGCTGATTCTGCTCGCCATCCCGTCGTATTTGATTGCCCGGGGAGGCGTCCGCGTGTTAGGCCGCTATGCGGAGCTTGTTTTTTATATCACCTTGTGGATGCCCTTTTTCTACCTCCTCTCCTTGAGAGAGAGCAATTGGCTGTATATGCTTCCTTTGTTTAAAGAAGGCCTGCAGCCGATCCTGCTCGCGGTGAAGCCGTCGCTGTTCGCCTTTTTAGGGTTTGAAGCGGCGTTTCTCTTTTATCCGTTTCTAAAATCCAAACAATACGCCTCCCAGGGAATTATTGTTGCCAATACGCTCACGCTGCTCGTTTACCTGCATGTTACCTTGACCTGCAACGTCTTTTACAGTCCGGATACGATTACCCACTTTAACGAGCCGCCGGTCAATGTGCTCAAAACGATGGAATTCCGGTTTATCGAACGGCTGGAAATCGTTTTTCTCTCTTTCTTTATTATGACCATTTCAACGACATGGTTGCCGGTAATTTACCTGTCCGTTTTCTCGATAAATTGGATGTTCGGCAAAGAAGATCACCGTAAACTGCTTCAATGGTTCATGCTGCTTCTTGTCGTTAGCGTGCTCTTTATTAAGCCGACGTTCAACAAGACCGATAAATGGATTGAAATCGTCAGCTTGATCGGGATCTTCTTCGGCTATTTGTCTCCTTATGTTTTGTGGCTGTACGTATGGCTTCACGATCGTTTGCGGTGGAGGCGAAGGGGGGCATGAAGAGATGGGTACGGACAGTGGCATTGGCCGTATGCGTGGCGATGCTGCCCGGATGTTGGGATCAGGCGAATATCGAGGATTTAACGCTCAGTTTAACGACAGGCATCGATTTGGACGAGAAAGATAACTTGATGGTGTATATGGCCGCTCCCGTGTTCAGTAAAGAAGCGAAGAAAAAAAATGAAGTCTACGAATTCCGGTCCAAGACGCTCCGCGTGGCCAGAAACCGATTCGATGCCGTAGTGAGTGCTCTTACCGTCGGGGGGAAGTCGCAAATATTGTTTCTCGGCAAGCGGTTGACCGAGCGGGGGGATTGGTTTCCCTTAACGGATACCTTTTTCCGGGACGGGAAGCAAACCGTCAATGCGAAGGTCGTGCTCGTGAACGGTCCGGTATCCGATGTGATACACCATTATCCCAAGGACAAGCCACGGCTTTCCTTTCATCTGACCAGGCTGCTCGATAAAAATAACCAGCGAAATTTCACCGTCCGCACGACGCTTCAAAAGCTGATCGATCAGAAATATGAGAAAGGCATGACCATCTCCATAACCGAGCTAAAATTGAACAAGGAAATCGAGGTGACGGGCACGGCGCTGCTGGATAGAAGGGGCAAATACAAGGGCTCGCTGAATCAACAGGAAAGCTCCTTGTTGCTTATTCTGCAGCGGCGTACGGTAGAAGAAGTTCCCTTCAGTATCCATGTCCCGAACGAGCGGAAAAGTGGTGTTTTCGCCTCGGATATTGTCAGCTTCAACGCCGGTGTGGAGAAGGTCAAAATCAAAACGGCCTACAATCAAGGGAAGTTTCGCTTTGATGTCGGCATCCAGTTGTCGGGAGCTTTGACGCAGAGACTGTTCCCTTTTGACTTTTCCAAAAAAGGAGGAGAACTGGAAGCCGCGATTGAAAAGCAACTGGACAAGCAATTCTCGGAGCTGGTGAAAAAGTTCCAGAGCCTGAAGATCGATCCGGTCGGCTTCGGCATCATCGCGAGGGCGTATCAGTATAAGGAATTCAAGCAGGTTCAGGAGCAGTGGGGAGACGTGCTCGCAAAAGCGGACGTGAACGTCAAGGTCAAGCTGACGCTCAAGAGCAGCGGGGCCATCAAGTAATTGGCGCGGCTCTCTGCGAGGAAGAAAGGCGCCCCCGGGCAGCCGGACCGGCACACCTTCTCCCGGCCAATAGAGGAACCCAGATGCGCTATGGTGCTTCCAACAGCCCCATTCTGAAATATAGAGGAACTCCGGTGATCTATTGTCCCGCCACGACGGCATAAATCAGGGCTATCAGGCACCATCCGTCTTAATAGAGGAACCAGGTTCCTCTATTGCTCGGAATGACGACCAAAACCTCTGAATAACGAACATCAGTTCCTTTATTTTCAGGAATCTCGGCGGCATATCCATCGGACGCAGCGAAACGGGGAGACAAGACAAAAGGAAGATAGGTGCGGAATCGGATTATTCGGCAGGTCCATGTCATTAGGCATGGGCCTGTTGCTTTATTTACGCGCTGTCTTCACACCATCTTTGGATTCATTTAACATTGCGCAAACAATCGGAGGATAAAGTGAAGATGTAGAGAATACAACAAAGTGAAGGAAGATGAAGGATTTCCTTCTTGACGGGTAACGGAGCGGAGGAAAGGCATGGAAACGACGTTTGTGTGGTTCGATTTGGGGTATACGTTAGTTTATTTGGAAAGGGAACAATGGTTTGCGGCTTATTTGGCCGAGCAGGGGATCGCCAGGAAGCTGCGGGAGATCGAACTGGCTTACCATTATGCGGACAAGCTGTTCATGCGCGAATACCCCGGCGTCCTCGGCCGGGAAGCGGCGACGTTCTTCCCGTGGTACCTCGGCGTGCTGAATTACCGGCTGGGGCTGTGTCTCAATCTGCAGGAGCAGTGGCGGCGGCTGAACGAGCTGCGGACGGATCGCCGTTCGCCTTGGGCGGCGTATCCTTGCGCGGCCCAGATGCTGGAGGAGCTGAAGCAGGCGTCCTACGGCATCGGTCTGATCTCCAACTGGGATTCCAGCGCTAGACAGGTGCTGGCGGATACCGGGCTGCTGCCGTATTTCGACCACGTGATCGTTTCTTCGGAGGTAGGCGTCGAGAAGCCGGACCGGGCCATCTTCGAGCTGGCGCTGCGGCAGGCGGGCGTACGTGCGGAGGAGTGCTGCTACGTCGGAGACAATTATTACGACGATGTGGTCGGCTGCCGCGAGGTGGGGATGGAATGCTGCCTGATCAACCGGTTCGGCCGGACCGGCATCGAAGAGGTGCAGCATGAGCCCGTCCTTGCGTCGGTGCAGGAGCTGCCCGCTTATTTGCAAAGAAAGGAATGGAAGCACAGCGTATGAGCGTAGAGCGCAAGATCGAGCAACTATTCGATTCGCTGAGTCCGAGTCAAAAGAAAGCCGCCTACTTTATGACCAAGGACATCCGACAGGCGGCCGTGCTGCCGGCCAAAAAGATGGGCGAGCTGGCCGGCGTCAGTGAGGCTACGGTGCACCGGCTCGCACAGACGCTCGGCTTCGAAGGCTACGCCGCACTGCAGAGCGAGCTGCAATCGCAGTTTCTGCAGGCGCGTCCCGTGCAGCGGCTGCTGGAGACGGCGCAGGAGGAGCAGGCGACGTGGCTTGACGAGTTGTTCGCGCAGGATATCGACAATCTCCGCGAGACCGCTGCGCTCAAGCAGGAGGCGAAAGTGGAGGAGGCGGTCCGGCTGCTGCTGGACGCGGAGCGCACGTATACGGCAGGCTGGCGCGCCGGTCTCACGGTGACGGCGCCGCTCGCCTACATCATGCATTACATGCTCGGCCAGGCCCGGCTGGTGCCGCAAGGCGAGGCGGCGGAATATGCGGCGCATTTCCGGCCGGGAGACGTGCTGCTTGTCTCCGGGTTTCCCCGCTACTGCCAGACGACGAGGCACTTGACGGAAGCGGCAAAAGAGAAGGGCGCGCGCATCGTCGCCTTGACGGACTCGCCGGTATCGCCTTTTGCCAAGCTGGCCGACGTGTATTTGCTTGCCGCGACCCGTTCGCGGGGCTTTCTCGATTCGTACGTGGCGCCGCTCGCGTTGGCGAATGCTTTGATCAAGAAGATGGCCCAGCTCGACTTGGAGCGGATCAAGCGCAATATGGTGGAGATGGAACGGAAGTTCCGGATGTTCGAAACGGAATCGTCCGGGTGGACCGGACCGAACGGAAAGGGGACAACGAAATGAAATTGACGATTTTGGGCCCGTGGGGCGCTTATCCGGCTGCGGATTCCGCGTCGGCGTCGTATTTGATTCAGACCGAGTCGGTCAACGTGCTGCTGGACTGCGGCTCCGGCGCGCTCGCCCAGCTCCAGCGGTATCTGCCGCTGGAGGAGCTGGATGCGGTCGTGCTCACGCACTACCATACCGACCATATCGCCGACGTGTACTGCCTTCAGCATGCGGCGATGATCCTGATGCAGCTTGGCCGCAGGACGAAGCCGATCGAGATATATGCTCACGACGCGGACCCTGAGGCCTTCGCAACGCTCGCTTACGGAGAGTACATGCACTCACATGTCATTGCGGTAGGAGATACGCTTACGCTGGGAGATCTGACCTGGACCTTCGGGCATACGACTCATCCTGTTCCGTGTCTGTCCATGCGCATCGAGCATGGGGAGCAGGCGCTTGTGTTTACGGCGGATACCGCTTGGAACGACGATTTGGTGCGAATCGGCCGGAATGCGGATCTACTGCTCTGCGAAAGCAATTTGTACAATGAATACTTCGGCAAAATCGGCGGACACCTGACCGCCGGCGAAGCGGGAAGGCTCGCCTCGCAGTGCGGAGCGAAGCGGCTCGTGCTGACGCATCTTCCCCAGTACGGCGATCTCGGCCAGCTTGTCCGGGAAGCGCAGGAGACGTATCATGGACCGATTGATCTCGCCCGCACGGGCGATCAATATCGGCTGTAATACGGCTGGAGTGGGCGTTGAGAAAGTATTGAATTGAGGTGATAGAGGTGTACGAGGGGGTGGGGTATCTACTTCCGACCGCTCTTGTCATCGGGAAATTTTTATTGGAAGCCGCTTAACAGCGGACATTTCCCGAAGACAAAGGCGGCCGCTATCGCTTCTCCAGTAGATACCCCACCTCCGTATGTATCTCTCTATTTAAGTCAAAAACCACCTTCTCAACGCCTTGTCCAAGCTGTAATACAGCTGGAAGAAATAAAAACAACGGATAGAAAAGAGGAGAAACCATGCTAACCGAAAGATTGCGAAGGACCCCCCTGCTGCTTGCCGCTCTGCTGCTGTCCGTCACCGTCCTGTCCGCCTGCGGCTCGGGCGACCCGGCCAAGACGCCGACGACCGGCGCCGAAGCTGCCAAAGAGCCCGTGCAGGGCGGCAGCGTCGTCGTCGCCGTTCCGCAGGACCCGGACTATCTCGACCCGCACTTGGCCGTCGCTTCGGGGACGCAGGAGATGATGTTCAACGTGTTCGAAGGTCTGCTGAAGCCCAACGAAAAAGGGGAGCTGCAGCCCGCGGTCGCACAGGAATACAAGGTTTCTCCTGACGGGCTGACGTATACGTTCACACTGCGCGACGGCGTCAAGTTCCATAACGGCAAGACGGTGACGGCGGAGGAAGTGAAGTTTTCGTACGAGCGGCTGATGGGCAAGGATACGGGCAAGCCCCTCTCCAGCGCCTTTGCGAACGTCGAAGCCGTCGATACGCCGGATGCCAAGACGGTTACCGTCAAGCTGAAAAAGAACGACGTCTCGTTCATGAGCAACTTCACGGCCGCTATTTTGCCAAAGGGATACGACAACCAGAATAAAGCGCCGATCGGCACCGGGCCGTTCAAGTTTGTCGAGTTCCAGCCGAACCAGAAGCTCGTGATCGAGAAGAACAAAGACTATTACATCAAAGGCGTGCCTTACCTCGACAAGGTCGAGTTTCGCATCATGCCGGATGCCGAAGCTTCGCTGCTCGCATTGAAATCCGGGGACATCGACATGTATCCGCGGCTCGGCAACGAACGCATCGCCGAGCTGGGGGATCAATTCCGCTATGTGGAAGGCATGCAAAACATGGTCCAGCTCATGACGATGAATATCGCCCGCAAGCCGTTCGATGACCCGCGCGTGCGTCAGGCGGTCAATTACGCCGTGGACACGGATGAAATCATTAAAGTCGTGGCTGACGGCAAAGGAACGAAGCTTGGCTCCAACATGAGCCCGGTCATGCAGAAATATTTTCAGGAAGGTCTGGAATCGACTTACAACGTGAACGTGGACAAGGCGAAAAGCCTGCTGGCCGAAGCGGGGCTAAAGGACGGCTTCAGCACGACGATTTCGGTGCCATCCAACTACAAATTCCATGTCGATACCGCGCAGGTCATAGCACAGCAGCTCGCAAAGGTCGGCATCACCGCCAAAATCGAAATGGTCGAATGGGCCGTCTGGCTGGACCGGATCTACAAAGGCCGCGACTACGATATGACGATTATCGGGCTGACGGGCAAGCTCGATCCGCACGAGGTGCTGGTACGCTACGCGTCCGACTACAAGTCGAACTTCTACAACTACAACAACCCGGAATACGACAAGCTGATCAAGGCGGCCCAGGTCGAGCTAGACGACGCCAAACGGGCGCAGCTTTATAAAGACGCGCAAAAACTATTGACCAAAGACGCCGTCGCCGTCTATATCATGGACCCGAACTTCACCGTAGCGATGAAAAAAGAGCTGGACGGCTATAAGCTGTACCCGATTTACGTGCAGGATATGTCCACGATTCACCGTGTGAAGTAACAAGCTGCGCAAAATGACGAGTTAAGCGGGCGGATCAATTGGAAAAAACGATCCGCTCGCGAAGCGGTCTCAGAAGTCGCGCAACTTTTCAGGAGAGGAGAGAAAGCGACGTGACGTACGCATGGCGGAGAGCCTTTACGTTCGTGCTGACGGTGCTGCTGGTCCTGATGATGACCTTTGCCGTCTTTCGGATCATTCCGGGGAACCCGGCCTTGACCATTCTCGGGATGGAGGCGGACGAGGCGCAGGTGGTGGCGCTTGAAGCGAAGCTGGGCACCGACCGCCCGCTCGGCGAGCAATTTGCGAGCTGGCTCGGAGGCGTCGTCTCTGGCGATCTTGGCGAATCGCTCAAGTTTTCCAGGCCGGTCGGGGAGCTGATTCTGGACCGTCTGCCGGTGACGGCGTCGCTCGCGGTGCTGTCCATGGCGATAACGATCGTCATCGCCGTGCCGCTCGGCATTGCGGCGGCCAAGTCCCAGCGCCGGGCGTCCGGCTGGTGGATTTCTCTGCTCAGCCAGCTTGGACTGGCCGTTCCGTCGTTTTGGCTCGGCATTTTGCTCGTGCTGCTGTTCGCTTTGACCTTCCGCTGGTTTCCGGCCGGAGGCTACGTTCGGTGGTCGGATTCGCCGCTGGAAGCGCTGCGCTCCCTGTTCCTGCCTGCGCTGGCCGTCGCGATTCCGCAGGTCGCCGTCGTGGTGCGCTACCTGCGGACGACGATGCTGGAGCAGCTCAAGCAGGACTACGTCCGGACCGGCTACAGCAAGGGACTGAGAGAACGAGTGGTGCTGTACAAGCACGTGCTGAAAAACGCGCTCATTCCCGTCGTCACGGTGATGGGGATGATTTTTGCCGACGTGCTGGGCGGCAGCCTGGTGGTCGAGCAGGTATTTGCGCTGCCGGGGCTCGGGCGGCTGCTTGTTTCCTCGATCGGCGCCCGCGATTTTCCGCTTGTGCAGGGGATGATTTTATTCACGGCCGTGACGGTCATTGCGATCAATTTTGCCGTCGATATGCTGTACCGGGTGCTGGACCCGAGAATTCGGTTGAAGTAGGAGAAGAGCGGCATGATACGAAATCGGAACGTTCATTTGATCGTGGGCGGCGCGTTGGTCGGCGCGATGCTGGCGCTCATGCTGGTTAGCTGGTTGTATGTTCCTTACGACGTCAATAGCATGAATCCGGCCGAACGGTTTCTCGCTCCCGGGGTGAAGCACCTGCTCGGAACGGACAATTTCGGACGGGACATCTTAAGCCGGGTGATGACGGCTTCCCGGACGGCCTTTCAGGTCGGCTTCCTGACCGTTCTGATCGGAGGGGCCGGGGGGCTGCTCGTCGGAGCCGCTGCCGGCTATGTCGGCGGCTGGCTGGACGAAGCGCTGATGCGGCTGATGGACGCGATGATGGCGTTTCCCGGGCTGCTGCTGGCGCTCATGCTGGTGGCGGTGTTTCAGCCGAACCTGACCAATACCATTCTGGCGATCGGCCTGATGGCCGTACCCGGGTTTGCCCGCATCGTCCGCAGCGGGTTCGTGCAGTACAAGGAGATGGATTTTGTGAAGGCGGCGCGGGGCATCGGGGCGGGTCCGCTCGCCATCGTGTTCCGCCACATTTTTCCGAACATCCTGTCGCCGTTCATCGTGGCGGCCACGATGAGCTTCTCGGGGGCGATTCTCGCGGAAGCCGGACTAAGCTACCTTGGGCTCGGCATTCAGCCCCCCGACCCGAGCTGGGGACGCATGCTGAACGAGGCCCAAAGCTATATTGCGAAAGCGTCGTGGTACACGCTGGCGCCGGGGCTTATGATTACGATGACCGTGCTCGGCTTCAACCTGCTCGGCGACGGGCTGCGCGATTGGAACGACCCGAAACGATGAAGGGGGAACGAACCATGGCCAGAGGAAAAGAAATGCCTCTTTTGAGGCTGGACGAGCTGCATATCGAGCTTCCGACCCGCCAGGGCATGCGCGCCGTGCTCGAAGGGGTATCGCTGTCGGTCGGGCGCGGGGAAATCGTCGGCATCGTGGGGGAATCGGGCTGCGGCAAGAGCATAACGGCCCAGGCCGTGATGGGACTGCTGCCTGCCGGTGCCCGAATCGCGGGCGGTGCGATCGACTACGACGGCGCTGAGCTGACACAGCTGTCGCCGGAGGCAATGCGCAGGCTGCGCGGCAGGGAGATCGCCATGGTGTTCCAAGACCCGATGACCTCGCTCAATCCAGTATTTACGGTCGGAGAACAGCTGATGGAAGGGCCGCGTTTGCACTTGGCGATGTCCCGCAAAGACGCGTATAATCATAGCGTAGGGATGCTGGAAAAAGTTGGGCTGCCCCGCGCGGAGCAGTTGATGCGCGAATATCCCCATCGGTTGTCCGGCGGGATGCGGCAGCGGGTCATGATTGCGATGGCGCTGGCGTGCTGGCCGAAGCTGCTGATCGCCGACGAGCCGACGACGGCGCTCGACGTGACGGTGCAGGCGCAAATTTTGGAGCTGCTGCAGGACTTGAATCGGACGGAGGGTACGTCGGTGCTGCTGATCTCGCACGACCTCGGCGTCATCTCGGAAATGTGCAGTCGCGTGTCCGTCATGTACGCCGGACAGGTGGCGGAGACGGCTCCGGCAGCGGAGCTGTTCCGCTCGCCCGCCCATCCGTACACGGCCGGCTTGCTGCGGTCGATCCCTTCGCCGGACAAGCGGGGCGAGGCGCTGTATGCGATTCCCGGGCGCGTGCCGCCGCCGGAGGAGCGCTCGGGAGGCTGCCCGTTCGCGGCCCGGTGCGACCGCGCCGTTGCGGCTTGCTCCGGCGTAAAGCCGGCGAGCCGCATGATCGCGGACCGACACGAGGTCCGCTGCTTGCTTGCCGAGGAAGGGAGGCCGTCCGTCCGTGAGTATCAGCTCGCTTGAACTTGAACCGCTGGTGGCCATCGACCGGCTGACGAAGCGTTACCCGGCCGCCGCAGGCTTCGGCAAGCCCAGAGCATGGGTGAACGCCGTGAACGGCGTCTCCTTCGAGATCCGCAGCGGCGAGACGCTCGGCCTCGTCGGAGAAAGCGGCTGCGGCAAATCGACGACGGGCCAACTGCTTGCGCGGCTGCTGGAGCCGACCTCTGGGTCCATCCGCTTTCGGGGGCGGGAGCTGACAACGCTGCGGGGCCGCGAAATACGTGATATGCGCAGGCATATTCAACTGATCTTTCAAGACCCGTACGCGTCGCTCAATCCACGGCATACGATCGGCTCGATTCTGGAGGAACCGCTTCGCGTTCACCGGATCGGATCAAGCGCCGAGCGCAGGCAGCAGGCCCGCGACATGCTGGAGACGGTAGGTCTGGACCGCGGCTACGCCTCCCGGTATCCCCACGAATTAAGCGGCGGTCAACGCCAGCGCATCGGCATCGCCCGGGCGCTTATGCTGCGCCCGTCCTTCATCGTGGCGGACGAGCCGGTGTCGGCGCTCGACGTGTCGGTGCAGTCGCAAATTTTGAATCTGCTCAAGGAGCTGCAGCGGCGCTTCGCGCTGACGACGCTGTTCGTCTCGCATGATCTCAACGTCGTGCAGTACATGAGCGACCGGGTCGCCGTTATGTATCTGGGCACGCTTGTGGAGCTTGCGCCGGCTGAAACCTTGTTTCGCGGCGCGGTACATCCGTACACGAGGGCGCTGATCTCGGCGATCCCGTCCGTACGTGACGGGGAGCGGCGCGAACGCATCGTGCTCCGCGGCGAGGTGCCGAGCCCGCTTCATCCGCCCGCGGGCTGCCCGTTTCATACGCGCTGCCCGCAGGCGGTGGCGGAATGCGCCCATGTGCCGCCGGAGTGGAAGTCCGTCGGCCCGGACCATTACGCGCGCTGCCTGATGACTTAAGCAGCATTCGCATCGGAGTGGCGGAGCGCAGCTTACAGAAGCCGCCATCGCCATCCGATCCGCCCAAGCCTACAGGTGAACAAGGAGGGAACCCTTTTGAACATCGGCATTTTGTCGGATTTGCATATTGATACCAATAACCCCGGCTGCTCCGTTCCGGTCGAGGAGGCGCTCTGCGAAGCGGCACTTGCGCAGAAGGTGGATCTGCTGCTGATCGGCGGAGATATATCCAACAACAGCGCCACGACGCTGAAGACGCTCAGGTACATCCGGGAGCGGTTATCCATACCCTGCTTGTTCGTTCCGGGCAATCACGATCTGTGGAACATCCACGACCCGGAACGTACAGCGTGGGATTCGTACCGCGAGCTGCAGGCGTTCGAAGGGAACCTTGCGAACGGCGCCTACATGATCAATGAAGAATGGGCCGTCGTCGGAGATATCGGCTGGTACGATTACTCGTTCGGCGCAGACCGCTACACAAAGGAGGAGTTTGACCGGATGTCGCTCGGCGAGCGGACGTGGCAGGACAGCCTGTTTGCCCTGTGGGACCGGCCGACGACGGAGGTTTGCGATTATTTCGTGCAGAAGCTGGACAAGCAGCTAAGCGCGCTTCGGGACAAAAAGGTCATCGTGATGACTCACGTGCTGCCGCACCGTTATTTTACCGTTCCGTACGCGTCCGAGGTGTGGGGCTACTTTAACGCCTTTCTCGGAAGCGAGCAGTACGGGAAGCTGATCGAATCGTACGCCTCCTCCGTGAAGCTGGCCGTCTGCGGCCATGTGCATTACCGGAAGCGGCAGACCTTCGGCGGCACGCTGTACGTATGCAGCTGTCTCGGCTATACCCGGGAATGGTCGAATCCGGGGGATGCGCGGACCGAGGTAGCGAAGGCGTTGTCCGTGATCGAGTTGGCCTCTCTTGAGGAGCGTAGTCCGCTGAACTCATAATTGATCCGTCTATTTTACAGAGGAAGCACCTCTTGCGGCGAAAGCGGTTGGAGGCGCTTCTTTTTTCATTCTTCCGGAATAGGATGTTGTACGCATCAGGTACTACGCAAAGTTAGTACTACCCGCTTTGTCGAATTCGCGTACAATAAGATTTAAGACCAGGTGCTAAGAACTAATCGCAAAAAAACATAAAGCACCGACGGAGGGAATGGCTATGGTATTGGTAAAATGGTTGGCCCGAATCGTACTCAACCTGTTATTTCAAGCGAGATTCAGCGGTTTGGAAAAGCTAGATTTCCGCAAACCGACCATTCTGATTCCGAATCATCTGTCGCTGATCGATGCGGCACTGCTTGCTACGCGGCTGCCGGAAGAAGTCACGTTCGTCGTGAACACGCGCATTGCCAAAAGGTTCGCCCCATTGATCCGGTTGCGCAAACATATTGCCGTCGATCCAATGAATCCGTACTCCGTGAAGCAGATGGTCAAGACGGTGCAGAAAGGGGCTCCGCTCCTCGTATTCCCGGAAGGGCGCGTCAATACTGCGAGCGGCGGCTCGCTGATGAAAATATACAGCGGCGTCGGCTACATTGCACTCCGCACGGGTGCGACGCTGTATCCGATTGCCTTGAACGGCCCGGAACGGTCCAAGTTTTCTTACCTGAAGCATAAAATCCGGCAGGTA
This sequence comes from Paenibacillus tyrphae, assembly GCF_000722545.1. Lineage (GTDB taxonomy): Bacteria > Bacillota > Bacilli > Paenibacillales > NBRC-103111 > Paenibacillus_G > Paenibacillus_G tyrfis. Next base: position 479,317 of record NZ_JNVM01000006.1, on the reverse strand, counting down.
TGGTTCCCCAAGGTGACCGTGCAGATCGGCGATCCGTTTACCCTAGATTACGACCGCACCCAGTTGATGAAATCGCAAAAGGAACGCGCTGCGGCGCAAATCCAGAAGAAGCTGGAGGCCGAGCTGGTGAGCAGCCGGGTGAAGACCGGGATCAACCTGTTCAACGAACTGCTGACCGCCGCCAAGCATCACGGGTACAATTTCCCGGTGTGCGAGGATATAAACCAGACGTTTACTTATAAAAAGCTGCTGACCGCTTCCTACGTATTTGCCAGAAAGCTTGCGGCCGAACTGAAAGACGAGTCGGGCGTCGCCGTCCTGCTGCCGAATTCCGCCGCCCATCTGCTTGTTTTGTTCGCGCTGTTCAAGCTTGACAAACGGCCGGCGATCCTCAACTTTTCGGCCGGGGAAAAGAACATGCGCATCGCCTGCGAAACCGCTTCCGTCCGTACGATTCTGACCTCCAGACAGTTCGTCGACAAAGGAAAGCTGACGCCGATGATCGAAAGTCTCGGCCACAAGTACCGCGTGCTGTATTTGGAAGACATGAAGGACACGCTCCGTATGACCGATAAGCTGTCCGGCTTTGCGGATTTCTTGCTCAAGCGGAAGGCGGAGGTGAAGAATACCGAGATCGTGCTCTTCACTTCCGGCAGCGAAAGCGTCCCGAAAGGGGTCGTGCTGGACCATGCGAACCTGTATGCGAACATGCAGCAGACGCGCACGGTGATGGACATTAACGCTCGGGACGTCTTTTTCAACGCAATGCCGATGTTCCACAGCCTCGGGCTGCTGGTGACGGTGCTTCCGGTGCTGAACGGCGTGAAGGTGTTCCTGTACCCGAGCCCGCTCCATTACAAAGTCATTCCGGAGCTGGCCTACGATCGAAATGCGACATTTCTATTCGGCACCTCGACGTTTCTGGCGGCGTACGGCAAGGCGGCGCATCCGTACGATTTTCAATCACTTCGCTGCGTGATCGCCGGAGCCGAGAAGCTGAAGGACGAAGTCCGGCAGCTGTGGGTCGACAAGTTTCATGTGTGCCCGGTGGAAGGCTACGGCACGACGGAAGCGTCGCCGGTCGTGGCGATGAACACCCGGATGTGGCACCGCAAAGGCACGGTCGGCCAACTGCTCCCGGGCATCGCATATAAGCTGGAGCCGGTGCCGGGGCTGGAAGGCGGCAAGCTGCTGATTCAAGGCCCGAACTTAATGAAGGGCTACCTGCTTCATGAAGAGGGCTTTAAGCCATGCCCTGAATGGTACGATACCGGAGACGTGGTGAAGCTCGACGAAGACGGCTTCGTGACGATCGTGAGCCGGGTGAAGCGGTTCGCGAAGATCGGCGGCGAGATGGTGTCCTTGAACCAAGTGGAGGAGATTGCGGCAAGCTGCTACCGGGATGCGAATGTAGCTGCAGTCAGCGTGCCGGACAGCCGCAAAGGCGAACGCATCATTCTGTTCGTGACCCAGGAAGAGCATCAGATTCAGACGATCAAGCAATTCGTAAAGGATCACGGGCATTCTCAACTCATGACCCCGTCCAAGCTGGTGCGGGTCGAGAAGCTGCCGATTCTGGGCAGCGGCAAGCCGGATTATGTGGCACTCAAGAAGCTGGCCGAAGAGCCGGCGGCAGACGAAGGAGCGAACGCCGTATGAACGTATGGAACAAACTCAGACTCAAGCCGATCCATGCGCTGCTCGTTTCGCAATTTTGGAGCGCGTTCGCCGATAACGCCATTTTGTTCGCGATCATTGAGATGCTGCGGGCCAAGGCTTATCCCGAATCGTATATTGGCAACGTGCAGCAAGCTTTTTTGTTCGCTTACGTCGTTCTGGCGCCGTTCGTCGGCAGCTTTGCGGATAAGCATCCGAAGTCGGTCGTTCTGCTGATCGGCAACGCGCTGAAAGCGCTCGGGATCGTCGGGCTGCTGCTCGGTCTCGAGCCTGCCTTAAGCTATGCCGTAATCGGAATCGGCGCAGCCGTGTACAGCCCGGCGAAGTACGGCATCCTCGGCGAAATTTTGAGCCGCTCCGCCACGGACGCGAAGCAGCTCGATTCCGATCTGCTCAAGGCGAATGCCAAGATCGAAGGCTATACGATCATCGCCATTCTGGCCGGTACGGTGGGCGGAGGCATTCTGGCGAAGCAGTCGCTGACGGTATGCATTGTCGCCTGTATGCTGCTGTACGTGACCGCGCTGCTTTTGTCACTGTCGATTCCGCGGGTCGCGGGGAACCCGAACATTCATTACGTCAAAGATTCGATCTTGTTCTTTAAAGACATCGCCCGGCTGTTCCGGGACCGGACGGCCCGCTATTGCCTGATCGGCACCAGCTCGTTCTGGATGACGTCGTCGGTCATTCGCGTGGCGGTCATCTCCTGGATTCCGCTGCACCTCGGCATTCACGGAGTCGATCAGATTTCGATGCTGATTGCGGTCACGGCGATCGGCATTATGGCCGGAGCACTGATGGCCCCTAAACTTGTCCCGGCGCACAAGTTCCTGAACTCCTACGTGTATGGCGTCGTGATGGTCGTGCTCATTCTCGTTTTCCCGATGTTGGGCAATTTGTACGTGACGGTGTTCATTTTGCTAGCGGTCGGTTTCGCCGGAGGCGTCTACGTCGTACCGCTAAACTCGGTGCTGCAGAAGGTGGGTAACCCGAAGATCGGCGCAGGCAAAACGATTGCCGTACAAAACTTGTTCGAGAACGTCCTGATGTTCGCAGGCGTGCGGGCGTATACGCAGGCGACCGCTGCGGGAACAAGCGTGGAGACGTCGATTTACGGTGTCGGGCTGGTGCTCGCGCTGTTCGTGCTGTACCTTGTGTTCCAGGCCGTGATGCTGAAGCGGAGAAGCGCCGCAGTTGCGGATTCCCGCGCATAATCCCCGCATTCGTACGCGAAAAAAAGACCGGACCCCGCCGCCTGGCAGGACCCGGTCTTTCATGCGCTTAACGTCCCGGCATCGGATGCGCGCCGTACGGGTAAGTATACTGAAGCGGTTCGTCAAACGTGATGTAGTCGAGGTTGACCATCAGCAGCAAATAGCGCATGCCGGTTTTGGGATCGCTGATGATAATATGGTCGCGGCCGGCGGCTTCCAGGCGTCCTTTGAAAATTTTGGCGTTCCACTGGGTGTTGTTCTCGTACGTCATATACAGCGTAGCGATTTTGCCCAGATTGAGGCGCAAAATATTTTCGATGAAGGACTGCTCCATCGGCAGTTGGCCCGGGGTGGTCGGCGCGGCCGCCGTCGGCACCGGCTGTCCTGCTGCGGTAATCATCGAGCCTGCCGGAACCATCGGCGGCACCGCTTGCGCCGTAGGATGTCCCCCCATCGGGGCGTGGCCGGGGCTCGGGTAACCGGCGCCGTATGGAGTCGGTACTGCTTTCTTCGGATTGGTATACATCGCTCGTTATCCTCCTTCAAACTTCGCTTGATTTGGGTTTCGACTGGGCTGGAGCACACCATTCATACTATGGTGTGGGCGAATGTTTGGTGACGGATTTTTTTATTGGAATTGGGGAGCGATGATATGCAGCCCGAAAGGAAGCGGGAGCACCGTTCGCAGCTCGGGCTCGGCATAATCCCACCCGACCGATTCGGATAGCGCAATAAGACCGGAAATATCGGTTTCAGATAGCTTTTGTATGTCTCGTACCGGGGATAGCGACACCATTCCAAACATCTTCCTTTCGTACGCGGATGCAAAAAAGAGCCCTCGATTCACAAGGGCTCTTCCCGAACTAAAAATCAATATGATCCGGGTCCGGACCGAAGCGACGGTCTTGGTTCAGGCTGTCCAGACGCGCCATATCCTCGTCGGACAAAGTGAAGTCGAAGACGTCGATATTCTCGCGGATGCGGCTTTCGCGAATGGACTTCGGAATGGTGACCACCCCGTGCTGCAAATCCCAACGGAGAATGATCTGCGCCGGCGTTTTACCGTATTTGTTCGCAAGCTCGCTCAGCAGCGGCAGATCGAGATTGCCCTGCATCAGCGGGCTCCAAGCTTCGAGCTGGATCTTGTGCTCCTTGCAGAACGTCCGCAGCTCCTGTTGAATCAAAAGCGGATGGAACTCGACTTGGTTCACCGCAGGAACGATTTCGCTATCCTGCAGCAGATCCTCCAGATGGTGCACTTTGAAATTGCTGACGCCGATCGCCCGGACGAGTCCGTCCTTATACAGCTTTTCGAGCGCCTTCCAAGTTTCCTTATATTTGCCCTTCACCGGCCAGTGAATGAGGTACAGGTCGATGACCTCGAGCTGCAGCTTCCGCCGGCTTTCCTCGAAAGCCCGAAGCGTGCTGTCATAGCCTTGATCCGCGTTCCATACTTTCGTCGTGACGAACAACTGGTCGCGCGGAATGCCGCTGGCTTGAATCGCTTGGCCTACCCCGGCTTCGTTGCCGTAGACGGCAGCCGTATCGATGGAGCGGTAACCGGCTTCCAGCGCATGCTGCACGGCTTGGACGACCTCGTCGCCTTCCTTGGTTTTCCAGACGCCCAGTCCGAGCCATGGCATGTGGACGCCATTGTTCAACACCGTAGTGTCGTTTCGCTGAATCGCGGTCATGTTCAAATTCCCTCCTTGGACAAATTTCAATCTATTTCATGATAACACAATCGAATGCGGAACGAAAAATTCGCCCGGGCCGTCCGCCGATTGGAAAACTTCGTTATTGAACGCCGGTAATAAAGCGTTTATTATGTAAGTTAAGGAAAATATTAGAACGAAACGGTAATCATGTGTATTGCCTTCTTGTTTCTGTTAGAACGTTGGCCGCACTACATCGGCAGGGAGAGGAATAAACATGAAGCTTCGGACGTCCTTTATTTTGTGGTTTGTCGTGCCTGTAACGTGTCTGCTCGCTTTGAGCAACGTCATTTACTATTATACGACGAAACAGATGCTGATGAACAATCACTATAATGAAGTGGAAAGTATCTCGAGCAGTATCAAAATCTATTTGGAGCATTCTCAGCGGTCCGTCGACTATGCCGAAAAGCTGCTGGCGCAAAATTTGCGTCTGGCGGCCATGCTCGCGCAAAGCAAGCTGCCCCCGCGCTTGGAACAGGTGAGCAATAAGGAGTTGACGGAACTAAGCAAGGAGCTGCGCGTGTCGGATATTACGTTATTTCAGCGTAAGGGAGACGATATCGTAGCCATGCGCTCCTCCAATCCCACCCAACGGAACATATCTTCCAAACAATTTGCCGATTTTTGGTTTCTCGCCTTCAACCAACTGCTGGACGGTAAGAATGTATCGATTTCCGAAGGCTATAAGCTTCCCCATTATTGGTCCGGACCGGTGGACGTTTCATCCTCGGACCCGACCGTGCTCCATAAATTCGGATACTATCATGATGGCCAGACCGACTATATGATCAACCCGTACTACAGACAGGAGGATATGGAGGAATATGTGACCTTGGCTTCTTACATGGACATGATCGAGCGTCTGCAGAAAGAAAAACCGTTCCTGATCGAAATCACAGGCTTCAATGCCGAGCGTATCGGAAAAGGAATTTATGAAGTCAAGCAAAATAATCGGTTGATTATTCCTTATCCGAAACGTCAGATCTATTTTGGGCAGTATACCATGCGGTCGAGCGATGATGTGGAGATGGTCGGACAGGCACACCGGGAAAAAAAGACGATCAGCTATCAGGCAAGCGTTCAAGGCAGCGACGTGATTAAAAGTTTTGTGCCTATCGAAACCGGGGTGCCCTTAGTGGTCGGCCTTGTCTCGGATTACAGCTATATTCAGAACGAGCTTGACCGGCAATCGGAGCGGCTTCTGACGATCAGCGTCGTGTCCTTTCTGATGCTTGGTGCTTTCGTGCTGGTCTTGATCCGGAGAAGCAAGCTTGCAGCGGCTGTTATTTCCGCCGAGAAAATATATCTTGAAAATATGAACAGCTTATTTACGGCCATCCGGGGGCTAAATCACGATGTCGGCAATATTGTCAACGCGATTCATGCTCATGTGCAAAAGAAAGAATACGACGAGCTGGAGAAAGTAACGCAAGCATGGGTGAAGGAAGTGGTTGAAATTCAAGATGTCGTTGTGATCCGGCATCCGACGCTGTCAGCCATCGTACAATTCGCTTTCAGCAGTGCGATCAAGCAAAAGGTGAAGCTGGAGCACGACATCGCCGTAACGGGCGATCTGAAGCTGAACGGGGAGAAATCGCTCGATTTGATTCGCATCGCAACCAATCTAATATCCAATGCGTTTGACGAGACCGTGAAGCTGCCAGCGGAGCAGCGCCTAGTTCAAGTGTCCGCTTGGACCGCAGGGCGTTTGCTGTATTTCAAAGTATCCAATCGCGGGAGGCGGATCGGCGATGAGGAGCTGCCCGGGCTTCTAAGCGCGGGTTATTCTACGAAACTCAAGCACGAAGGCTTAGGCTTGCAAGTGGTCAAAGAGCTGGTGCAAAAATATAAGGGGCAGCTTTGGGTAGAAGATTTTGAAAGCGCTGGCGCTACGTTTATGTTCAAAATCCACATTTAGACAATCCAATGAACGATCCATAAGGTGGTGAACCGAACGTTGAATCAAAGGGAACGACTGACCGCTTTAATTGCGGAAGACGATTTTGCACAAAAGCAGCTTTTAATTCGATTCGCCGAAGAACATCATCTCATCGTCGTCGATACGGTGTCGTCGGGAAGCAAGCTGGTGGACAAGTATATCGAGCTGCAGCCGGACCTCATCCTTACGGATATTAACCTGGACGATATTTCCGGTCTGAAGGCTTGCCGACTGATTAAGGCGAAGGGGTACGATCCTTGCATTATTGTGGTTACGGCGCTCACGGACATGAAATATGCGGAGGAAAGCTTTGAAATCGACTCGCTCTCCCTGATGCTGAAGCCCGTAACCTCCGAACGGTTCAAGAAAAGCTTGGAGAAGGCCAAGAAGCATTTGACGCAGAAAAGAAAGCAATCGCCCGCAGCCGAATTAAACGACGAACGCTTGATCCGCTTCAAGCAAAAAATCTGTGATTTGGATGGGCGAAACATCCAGCGGGAGCTTTATGTCAAGGAGGAGAAAATTGTTTACATCTCCAAGGACTGCAAGCACATTTCGATCAAATGGACGGATTCGAATTCGGTGCAGACGATTCATACCTCCTCCACCCTAAAGGAGCTGAATGCGGCGACTTCGCCGCTTCTCTTCCAGTGCAACAAGAGCCAACTGGTCAACGTGAGATATATTCAAAAAATTTGCGCCGATCTGATCACGCCGGGCAATTACGAAATCCTGCTGCATGGCGTACCTGAATCCTTGACGCTAAGCCGCAGCTGCTTTAGCCATTTTGAGCGTGCCCGTAAGCTGATGGCGGAAGAAAAAGGCGTACAGGACGCGGTGTTAAGGCAGTAAGAATTCGTTCCGCTCATCGCAGCCCATAGACTGTTCATAACGCAGCGTCCCGGTTTTTCCGGGGCGTTTTTGATTTGCCGCCAAACTCCAGAGAGGTTCCGCTCAAATAAGACATTTACAAATATAACATAATTTAATATAATTATCCATGCATAAACTTTCATTGCTTAATATTTTTGTTTTAAAGCATCTTTCATCATGGCATATCCATCATTCGTCCGTCGTTGTTTTTGTTTGAAAAAAACGAAGGGAGCGGTAAAAGTGGAGGTTGTGGAAAAGATCGTTTACCCCGATGAGATTACCGGGTTCAGTACGGAGGAGCATCGGTTCGAGCCGTATTCGTGGTATCGGGAGATGAGAAGTAGCCATCCGGTCTATTTCGATCCGAAGCAAAAGGTGTGGAATGTTTTTTTATACCGGGACGTGGAGCGGGTATTGTCCGATTATCATTTGTTTTCAAGCAAAAACGACCGGAAGCTGTCGTCGTTCCCGGTTATAGGTAAGGAAGAAAGAAGCCTGACCTCAATGGACCCTCCCCTGCATTCCAAAAGACGGGGTCTGGTTGCCAAAGCGTTCACCCCAAAGTCGCTTAAGACATGGGAACCGCGAATTGCCACGGTGGCGCAATATTGGCTGGATCAAATCCGGGAGCAGGATACGATCGACCTTGTCTACGATCTGGCCATTCCTCTGCCGGTGACCGTTATTGCGGAGCTGTTGGGGGTTCCGGCGAGCGATTGGAAGCAATTCAAGCTGTGGTCGGATGCAATTATCTCACCGGGCAGCCGCGACACCTATGCCGAAAGCGTGAAGGAAAGGACGCAGGCGCTGAAGGAAATGGCTGACTACTTGCTGCCTATCATCCGGCAAAAAAGAAGCCGTCCGACGGATGACATCATCTCGGATTTGACGATCGCCGAGCTCGAAGGGGAGCGTCTGAGCGACGAAGAAATTATTTATTTTGGTATCGGGTTGCTTTTTGCCGGGAACGAGACGACGACGAGACTGATCTCCAATGCGTTCTATTGCTTCCTAATCGACCAGCCAGCCGCTTACCCGCTGCTCAGGAAGGAGTTATCGCTCATCCCGAAGGCGGTGGAAGAAGTGCTGCGCTATCGCTCGCCCGCCCAGTTCATGATGCGCAGAGTTGCGCAGGATACGAATGTGTTCGGTGCGGAAATGAAGGAAGGGGAATCGATTATCGCGTGGATCGGCTCGGCCAACCACGATGAGGAGCATTTTGTTCAAGCGGAGCAGTTCGATCTGAACCGGCCGAATAATCAGCAGCATCTGTCATTCGGCAAAGGGACGCATTTCTGTCTGGGTGCACCCCTCGCGAGGATGGAAGCAAGCATCGGCTTGACCGAGTTCATGAAGCGGTATTCCCGGCTGATTTTGCCCGAACAATGGAGCTTGAGCGAAAACCTCGGGCAGAGAGGATTTCTTGCCAAGTTTCCCGTCCGCGTTGAGCGGTAGCGCGAGCGTTTGTTATTACCGGGCGAAAAAGCCGAAAGACCACAAGCGTTCGGCAAGGAAACGTTGAGGGTTCCTATGTAGTTCACGTTTTGCCTCCGGTTTTTGCCGGAGGTATTTTTTTGCGTATGTTTTTCGGGCAGATCCGGACAGTCCGCCGCTTCTTGTATTTTCCGATGATATGCAAAAAAATATACGGTGCAATGCCCGGCGTCTACAAGCGCACAATCTGTCTTGTCTCTTGATGGGGGATTCGACAATATTTTGAACAACGCCATCCGTTGTTGTCAAAAGGTTCGTAGGTTGTTATGATAAAGAAGACTTTTTAAGAGTGAAGGAAATCACAATCGATTTCGAATTCCTCACACAAGGGGGTTGCATAGAGGTGGAAAAACAGGCAAGTTTGGGGATGGGCGTAGAGACGACAGATGTTGAGGCGGATACCGCTGCCAACTCGCCGGCTACGTGGAGAGATTTTGTGAATCTTGCCAAACCCGGCATTTTATTTTCCAACGCGATTACGGCATTTGGCGGCTTTTGGGTCGCTTCCGGCTGGCATATCCAGTGGGATAAATTGATATATATGCTGCTCGGCACCGTGTTGGTGATGGCGTCCGGTTGTGTGCTGAACAACTATTTGGACCGGGACATGGACAAGAAGATGACCCGGACGAAAAAGCGTGCCACCGCAGTAGGCACCATTGCTCCGCAAACCGTATTATGGTATGGCATCGTGCTCGGCGTTATTGGCCTATCGGTGCTGTGGTTCTTGACGAATCCACTCACGGCTCTGCTCGGTTTACTTGGTTTGTTTATTTACGTTTGGATTTATACTGCATGGTTTAAGCGGTCATCCGTATGGAGCACGTTCGTCGGCAGCTTTTCCGGCGCAATGCCTACGCTGCTCGGCTATTGTGCCGTTCAGGGACAGATCGATGCCGCGGGGCTTATTCTGTACGGCATTATGTTCCTGTGGCAGCCGCCGCACTTCTGGGCGCTTGGCATTCGTCGGATGGAAGAATACCGCGCCGCCGGTTTCCCGCTCCTGCCGGTTGTTAAAGGAACGTATATTACCAAGATGGCGATGATCCGTTATATCGTGCTGCTCGTGCCCGTTTCGCTCTTGCTGTACTGGCTTGGTTTCGTAGGACCACTTTACTTCTTCGCGGCAACGCTTATGGGCTTGTACTGGGCGTTCTTGAGCCTGAAAGGGTTCAAAGCGGAGGATGAAGTGCAATGGGCCAAAAAAATGTTTATTTATTCTATTAACTATTTGACCTTGCTGTATATCATCATGGTCATCAGCACCACTCCTTTACCGTAGGGTATTCGCGGACGGTGCAAAACGGTGGATAACAATCCCTTGGCCCCGGCCTTGGGATTTATTTTTTGAATAATGGGAAGGTGAGCGATGGTATGCAGAAAACCGGTTTTAAAGTCGTCGTCATGGTACTGCTGGTTGGTTTGATCGCAACATTGGCTTATATGCTGGTGAAAGGTCCGGAGAAAAAAATCGGGGTGCTTAAGAAGGCGCCGGATTTCAAGCTGGAAAACTTGGACGGCAAGACGGTAACGTTGGCCGATACGGCAGGAAAAGCGAAGCTGGTTTATTTCTATTTTTCGTATTGTCCTGACGTCTGCCCGCCGACGACCTACAACCTGTCTAAAATTCAGGACGTATTGGTGAAAAAAGGCGTATTCGGCACGAAGACGGCGCTTCTTTCCATTACCTTCGATCCGACGAGAGATACGCCTGAACGGCTCAAGGAATTTTCCAGTCGCTTTCATCCGGATTATAAGGGCTGGTATTTCCTGCGCGGCGACGAGGCCTATACGGCAGACCTTGCCAAAAAATTTGACGTCCTTGTAGCTAAAGACCCGAAAACCGGCAATTTTACGCATACAAACTTATTTTTGCTGGTCGACGGCAAAGGTGACGTGCGTACCTACTATTCGGGCAACGATGAAAATATCGATATCGAAAGAATCGCAAACGATTTGATTCAGGTTAGCAAGGAATCCTAGGCAAGCGGCAGGGGTACCCAATTGACATGACTTATTTTACGCACATCTTGCTCAATAATGTCATTCCGCTGACTATCATGATTGCGATAGGCGTCATTTTGTACCGAGCATTCAAGCTCGATATCAAGACGCTTTCCAAATTAAATTTTTACTTATTCTCCCCAGCGCTCGTATTCAAAATGCTTTATGAATCGTCGCTGTCGCTGGCTGTTCTCGGGCAAACGCTGCTGTTTTTCGTCTTATTTTTTGCCGTGATGTTTCTTTTGATGGAAGTCGTGATCCGTCTGCGGGGATATAAGGGCGGCATGATCCCGGCGATGCGCAACAGCGTTATTTTTTACAACAGCGCGAACTATGCGATTCCGCTCAATCAGCTTGTGTTTGTTGGGGACGCGTTCACCTTGTCGATTCAGATCATCATTATGATGATGCAGAGCCTGCTGCCGAATACATACGGCATCTATGCTGTCAATGCCTCTAAGCGCAACGACATGAGGCAGACGCTCCGCACGATCCTGACGCTGCCGGTCATTTATATCATTCCGATCGCCTTTTTGATGAAGGGGCTGCACATTCCTATTCCGGGACCGGTGTATACGCCGATCAATTATGTGTCGGATGCGTTCATTGCAACCGCTCTTTTGACGCTCGGGGTACAGTTGGGAAGCATGAAATGGACGTTCAACCTGACGGATGTCTTGCTGTCAAACGTACTGAGGCTCTGTGTGGGCCCGGCCGTCGGCTTTCTGATCGTCATGTTAATGGGGATCGAAGGGGTCATGGCGCAGGCGCTTGTGCTGTCCTGCGCAGTGCCAACATCGTTGAGCAGCGTACTCATTGCCGTCGAGTACGACAATGAGCCGGAATTTTCGTCACAAGCCGTGTTTTCTTCGACGATATTTAGCATTTTTACGGTGACGCTGGTTATTTATTTGATAAAATTTATAGGTTAGAACTTCTCAAAGGTCGGGATTATCGGGGGATAGATAATAAACTCCTCCAGCCCGGCCTTTTCCAATTGTTGAATAAGATACTCGTCTGGTGTGCCTTCGACGCCGGCATAGCCGCGCCGCGTATAAATTTGTTCGGCATCCGGAAACGTATCCCGGAGAATGGCGCGTATTTTTTTGCCCGAGGGGTCATTATCCGTAAACAGGTACACATCGCACGTTCCGATCCTCTTCTTCAACTCTTCCAAACGATCCGTATTCAGCGATCCGAAGGTACAAACGATGATGATGTCCTCTGTCAGCAAGCGGCGAAGCCTGCTTTTGTCGTTCTTTCCTTCCACAATAATCGCGATAGACATCGATGGCCTCCGTTCCTGCAATGAATTTCTTTCTTGTAGTATATCCCCTTTCGCTGTACGATCCAATCCCTTCGTGTTTACATTTCCCAGGAAATGTCGGAAACCGGCTGTTGTTACGGTAGAAGAAACGACAGAAGCGTCGTTCGGAATGGTAGAGGAAAAGCAGGCTGATGGAGCTTGAGGACGAGGCGTAAGACGGATATAGAAAACCCGCCGTCTGTAATGGACGGCGGGGCAATCTTAGGGAAACTAAGGCCAATCAGTTTACCTTACAAATGTCTTTCCTTTTGATACAAAAAAAATTAAAAATTCAGAAAAGCTATTTGCAACGACCTCATATTCCTGATTATCTTCGTTTTCATGCTGCAAAAATAGTACTTTTCCAAAGCTGTTATCTTCCAATGACAAAGCATAAGTATGTCCATATCCATCCCCGGCAAACGGTATCTTTTTTCCGAAGTGAATACCTTGTTTGGCATAAACTTCTAATCGACGTTCGATAGAAAATCCATATTTTATCGGGAAAAACAAATAACATTCATCTGGAACAGAATGGTTTCCATTATGCTCCAAATAATAGGATTTAAACTCTACTGGCAATTTTGTACCTAAAGTTTTCTCTAATTCATGAAAATCTAATTCAGTAAGCTCTTGGATGGGCTCTTGACTGCATTTTCTGACAAACGTCATATATTCATTAAAATCCATATTGTCCCCTTTTCTGAGGAAGATACATTCGTTAACAAAGGGCCGTTGCCCTTGTCTGCGAGAGACAAAAGAAACGGCCCTTTTTCATGGAGAGTGGTTCATGATGCGTTAACAATTAGTTGTTGATAAAGCTTGCTTTAGAGAGCAGACGTTTCAGCATGGTTGCGGATTGTGCGCGAGTCGCCGTATCGCGGGCGCCCAACGTGTCGTCCGTCATGCCGTCGATGATGCCGGCGTCAATCGCAGCGGCGATTTCGTTCTTCGCCCATACGATTTTGCTTGCGTCTTTGAACTTCGCCAACAGCTGAGTTTGTTTATCAGCCGAGACGTCCGGTTTCGCACCGGCATAGTTCAGAGCGCGTACGACCATAGCCGCCAGCTCTTCGCGGTTGATTGTAGCGTTCGGACGGAACGTTCCGTCTTCGTAGCCATCAACCAGCTTCGCATTGGCCGCTGCTGCTACAACGCTTGCGTACCAGTCGCTAGCTGCAACGTCTTTAAACGTGCTGCTGCCGCTGTTCGTATCCAGACCCAGCGCGCGAACAACCAGTGCTGCGAATTCCGCACGGGTAATATTGCGCTCCGGTTGGAATGTCGTGTCGGTTACCCCGTCAACGACAAGTTTGTTAGCCAGCAGCTTGATGTAGCTTTCAGCCCAGTGGCCGTTGATGTCGGAGAAGGTTTTATCCAACTCGATTACGGCATAGATGCTGCTGCCGTTGCGTTTCAACGTCGCTTCGCTTTTACCATCCGTCGAAGAGAAGACAGCAGGCACAAAGCTCAGTTTACCCGTTGTCGGGTTGTAAAGAACGCCTGTCGCTTTGGACGAGTCGACAGCTTTGCTCAGCGGAAGAATCCGGCTGATGTAGTTGTTGCCGAGGTCTAGAGCAGCGGTTTGTTGATCTTTGCCAAGGCCGACGATATCGAAATCGACAGCATTGCTGGCTACCGTACCGCCAAGCGCTTTAGCAGCCTTGTCTACGCCGTCCTTCGTTGTATCGCTTGCTTTGGCGATCGTTACTTTCACCTTCAGCTCATCCGTCGTTACTGACAGCTTGCTGGCCAAGTCTTGCAGCTTCAGCGCGTTGAGCGGAATGATGTAAGCACCTTTGTCGTTAACGATGACCAGTGTCTTCTTGGAATCCGTTACGTAATCGACAAGCGCTTTAGCCGGAATCAGGGCGATGTCGCCGCTCAGCTTCAATGTCACTTTGTCGTTGCTCTTGAACGAATTTTTCAGTTGGTCGGCATCGACGGAACCGTCAGAGTTCACGTTGATTATTTCCGAACCCCAGATTCCACCGCCGCCACCGCCGCCGGAGCAGCAAGTAGAGCCGCCGCCAGGGTTACTGCCGTCGCCCTTATCGCGATTTACTTGGGCGTAAACAGCCCCGGTTACTTCCTTGCCGTTTACGTACAAGCCATGGAGATAAACGGAATCGTATACTCCGGCCGTTACCGTAAATGGTTTGTAAATATACAACTTGTTGACTTCATCGTACGTATCATACGTAACATTGGTTACAGCTACCCGATTTCCGCTCGGATCGTAGGCATACACTTGAGCGTTAACGTCGTATACGTCGGAGTATACGACACCGGTCACCGTACCGTCGCTACTGTACTTCAAATCCTTGAATCCCGAAGCCGCAAACGCCAACACAGGAACCAAAACAGAGATGATAAGCATCAGTACGGTCACTTGTGCTGTCTTTTTAAGCACAGCAGGTTTCATGCAGGTTTCACTCCTATCTTCCTTGACGAATAATGGATTATTACTAGTGCCTTGAACGGGTTTCCTGGACAAATGCATTTCACCTCCTTCTGCCAATAAGTTAATATCAGTTAGATGTTTTCGAATCGGACAGAACCATTTATGTCCGTCGCGCCAATGGCAGAATGATCCATTACGGCAGCACTTTGAACATTACCCAAATCTGCCCGCAGTGAAACATCTCGGCATCTTAAACGGCAGAGACAGAAATAAAGTTGCGTTACGAACCGTTTATCGATACTTTTGTACTATTAATTTGCGACTAAATTCCTATAAAATACCGAATTGGGAATATCGATACGATTCTCATTTCATCTGGAAAAGCAAAAAAACCGCCCGACATCCGGACGGCCCAAATCTCTCCTTATCCCCAAGATCGTATCAAACTCGCACGGGAGCGGCGAACGAACGGGAAGGCAGCAGAGAGAGCGCAAGCATAAGGCAGAGAAAAGCGAGGAAATACGGCGATACTTGTGTCCGTGTATGCCCGGCGACAATCGGGCCGATAAAGGCGCCGATCGAGTAGGAAATCGACAGAATCGAGAAGACGCGTCCGTAACGGTCCGCGCGTGTAAGGGCCGCAAGCATCGATGCGATGGCCGGAAAAATGACGCCCTTGGCCATCCCGATCAGAAACAGCGAAGCGTAGAGCGGCAGCGGCCAATGAACGGACATCCCGAAAAAAATGAACGCCAGCGCCAGACAGCCGAACAGCATTCGATAAAAAGGGAAAATCCGGTTCAAAAACAACAGGCTAAGCGTCACCAGCGACCCCATGGAAATGACGGAAAAGAACACGCCGGAGGTCATGATGGAGCTGCTCGCCTCCTTCATCAACGGAAGCTCGAAAAACAAAATGCCTTGCGAGCAAGAAAGCGCAAGAGGAACAACGAAGAAAAGCCAAGGAACGTTTTCATGGCCGGAGACCGGTAAATTCTCCTGAGAAGCAGGAGGAAGGGCGTGTTCCTCGGCAATCGGCGCATTGGCGGGGCGCTCGCTTCGCTGTTCCTTTACCCCGACCCAAGCGAGCAAGCCGGTAAGGATAAGGCCCCATCCTAGAAACGTAAACGATTTGGCAAAGCCAAGCTGCGAGACCAGGTAGGCGCCGGCCGCCGGACTAAGCACGGAAGCGATGGTATGTACCATGCCGTTGCCGGCCATCAGCTTGCTTTGTTGAATCTGGTTTTTTGCGATTTTGGCGAGCAGAGACAAGCAGGCCGGCGATAGAAACGCCAGGACGAAGCCGCTGATCGAACGGATGACGAGCAGTCCCCACGGATCGCTGACGCGGGATTGAATTAAGAGCACGATTCCTGCTACAATCAGGCTGAACACAATGAAGCCCTTGCTTCCATAGCGGTCGACGCCGTAGCCTGCGATCAGGTTTCCGGGCAAATGTGTGATCGAGTAGACCCCGAGAATTAGCCCGATGAACGAAGGCGTCGCACCTAACGACACGGCAAACGGAGTAAGAATCGGGTACTGGGCATGCAGGTCGAAAATGGCGACGAACATGAACAGATAGAGCCATACGGCGGTTTTCATGAAATCACCTCTTTCCATAATGGGGTTCGTCCGTCTACCGCTACTCTATACGTTTACGTCTGCCGGCAAAGGGATAGTACAAGTTTTTGCAACGTGCCGGATCGTTTAGCGTATAAGAAACGTGGGTTCCGGCTGACAAAAGGAGGGATGCCGGATGGACTTGTTTATCCGAATCGTGCTGGTGGCCGTCTTGCTGCTGGCGCTGTGGAGGCTGTTCGGATCGTTACGCCGAACTAGGCGAAGAGAAGATAAAGGGGCGGAAATCCAACAAAAGCTCGCCGAGCTCCGCAAAAAAAGAGATGAAGAGTGACGCGGAGCTGGTGTATGATAAGGGCGGAGAATCGCTTTAAGGGATTTACATAAGCGATGGAAGACGGACTTTTAGGGGAGCGATGGAAGTGGATTTCGTGACGGCTTTTTTATCCGAGCGGTGGTATGTGCTCGTCGGGGCACTGATTGTGCTGTTTCTCGTCGTCAAAGTGGTGAAAACCGTCATCAAGTGGGTTCTCGTGCTCGCGATACTGGCAGGTGTTGTCTGGTATGGCGCCAGCTACAAGGATCAGCTTTTGGAGCTGGGTACGACGGTCGGAGCGAAAGTCGCCGCCGAAGCCAAAAATCAAGCGGTCAAAGCGATTACCGACGAAGTGAAAGAAGCGAAATACAGCCAGAACGCCGACGGCTCGTATACTGTTAGCACCAAAAGCGTGAAGCTTGAAGGCAAACCCGGCTCTAGCGATGTGCAGGTTACCTTTATGAACCAAACGTTCACGATGAAGCTGGACGATGTCCTGAAAGGATTCATCGAACAGGCGAAGAAAAACGCCGGCCAATAAGCCGTCGGCACACATCTCGATAGGAAAGGAGGGGGACGCTGGTGAACGAACTGCCAAAGCTGGCGCAAATCAATTTGATTACCGTGCTTATCGCCGTATTGTTTGTAGTATCGATTGCACAAGGTTTACTTCGCGGGGCGTCCTCCTCCGCGAAGCATCTCGCACTCATGGTAACGGAAGGGGCAGTTACGCTGCTCAGCCTGTTTCTCGCTTGGGAGCTGACTTCATGGCTATCGCCCAAGCTGCAGGTGTGGCTTGTAGGTCTGGGGCTGACGATACCGTCCGAGGAGCTCGGCTTTTGGAAGCAGCTGTATTACACCGCCGCAACGGCTCTGCGCGATTTCTCCCTACTGCGGTTCAGCGTCCTGTTTGTTTTGGGATACGGCTTGATTAAGCAGCTGGTTTACCGCATTATTGACCCGCTGGTGGACGATTGGCTGACGGAACGGACGAATGCGGACTCCGCCAAGGGAGGGCGAGTCGCCTCTCCCTCCCTGCTCAGCAGTCTGATCGGCGGTATCATCGGCTCGGTGACTGGGTTCGGCCGGGGGATGATTATGATTGCCGTGCTGTTTATCGTCACGACGCTGTTCCCGCAGACGCCGGTGGCCGCTTATATTCAAGATTCGTCCCTTTTTCAGAAAGGGGCGACGGAAGTGATCCGGCCGATGACGGGCGACTTTTTTGCTAACCAGCTCCCGGTGTTCACGCGGGCTGTAGAACAGGAGTTCGGCAACATTTTACAGCGGAAATACGAGGTCGTGGATGCCCGCGTTCCTCAGGATGTCGCGGAAGCGGCCAAGCAGGTGACAGCCAAAGGTCAGACCGACGAAGAGAAAGCCAAGCTGCTGTACCGCTGGGTCGGTACGCGTATCAAGTATGACTGGGACAAAGTAAAGGCGTACGAGGAGCAGCGCATTTGGAGAGAGCAGACGCCGGAGGATACGTTTAACACGAAGAAGGGCGTGTGCATCGACTTTTCCAGGTTGTACGCGGTCATGGCGAGGTCGGTGGGGCTGGACGTCAAGGTTGTGACCGGTCTCGGTTACGACGGGCGGGGCGGTTACGGCCCTCACGCCTGGAACGAAGTGTACCTGGGGGAGAAAAAAGAGTGGGTGCCGCTCGATTCCACCTGGGTGGCCAGCGGGGGCAACTGGTTCAATCCGCCCCGCTTTCAGGACACGCATATTAAAGATACGTAATAACGGAAGCCGGACGGCCGCCACAAGCGACGAACCGGTTTTTTCCTTTTCCGTACGTTTCTATAAATTCCTCGAATATGATACACTTGTGAAGATATGAGTCTGAAAAAGGTGGGTTTATCGTTGCAGCGCAAACCGTTAACGCAATATAAAGCGATATTTTTCGATGTCGGCGATACGCTGATGACGATTCCGGCGGCTAGGGTCATCATGCAGCAGTTTTTGGCGAGCCGGTCTTTTCATCGGGGACAAGAGCAAATCGGGGAACTTTTTACCGAAGCTTTTCGTTTATTTTATTATGGGAAGCAGCTTGATCCGTTCGAAGCTTGCACACCGGAATCGGACCGGGCTTTCTGGATGAAGCTGTACGATTATATCTTGAAAAAACTGGGCGTCGAAGAGGAAAAATGGACGGAAGAGCAGATTCACGTCTGCTGCCACGAGCTCTACGACTTATTCACGGCTCCGCAGCAGTATGCGCTGTTCGAGGATGTGGAGGAAAGCCTCCTCGCCTTTAAAGGGAAAGGATTGCAGCTCGGCATCATCTCCAACTTTGCGCCGACCTTGCGTTCGATTTTGGAATACAAGGGCATCCTGCATCACTTCGATCCCGTTATCGTCTCGACGGAGGTCGGTCTGGAGAAGCCGGACCCGGCGATTTTCCGTCTGGCGCTGGAGCGCGCCAAGCTGGCACCGGAAGATGTGCTGTACATCGGGGATCACGATCGCAACGACATTTGGGCTCCTGCGCAAGTCGGCATCGATGCGGTAAAGATCAAGCGATACGATTATCATTCCGGGGACGGCATTCTTTCCCTGCGCGAGCTGCTGCAGGATGCGAAGTAGCATAGGGGAACCATTTTTAGAAGGAAGGAGCCGCAAGCAAGATGAAGAAACCTATCGGCATGGACGACTCAAGCAAGCAGGACGGAAGCCAGCGCCGTCATTTTACGACCCGGATCAACCTGTTCTTTTTCTTTACGTTTTTCCTGTTTTCGGTACTTATCGTGCGGCTGGCGATGCTGCAATTTGTCGAAGGCAAAGAGCTGTCGGCGGAAAAGGACAAAATCAACAATGCCGATACGCCGATCCCGCCGATTCGCGGCAATATTTTCGATCGCAAAAACGCCCCGATCGCCTACACGACATCAGCGCAGTCGCTGTACTTCCGCATCGAGCAGGATCAGCCCAAGGATCAAGTGGTCGCGTTGGCCAAGCGCTTGGCGGACATTTTCGCGCAGTACGGCAACAAGGACGTGAAGCAGCCGACCGCGGAGGAAATTATCAAGGAAATGGATGTCGGCTTCGATTTGAACCAGCACGAAACAGCCAAAAAACCGAGCTATTACTCGGTCCCGAGACGGATCAAGACCGACTTGACCCAAGCGGAAATGGCATTTATTCTGGAGCATCGCGACGAGCTGAAGTGGATCGAGATCATGGAGGAAAGCCTTCGCACATACGATCGCGAGAACACGATTGCGGTGCAGCTTGTCGGGTACATGCGGCCGTTCTCGACGGCGAGAGAAGCGAAGAACGGGCTTGAATTTTATAAGGACAAAACGAAGACGGAAGGCTACCTGGACCGGGAATACGTCGGCTATGACGGCATTGAATTGATGTACCAGGAAGAGCTCCGCGGCAAAAACGGCGTGAAGTCGTATCCGGTCAACGCCTTGCAGAAAATTATTGGCAGCGCGGAAGCGCCCCCGGTCATCCCGCCGGAGAAGGGGAACAACCTGTTCCTGACCATTGACAAGAACGTCCAGCTTGCCACCGAGAAGGCGATCATGGACCACCTGGGGACGCTAAAAGGTCCGGCTTACCGCTCCAACCCGTACGCGAACAAAGGAGTCAACGCCGTCGCGGGTTATGCCGTAGCGATGGAGGTCAATACGGGCAAAGTCGTGGCGATGGCCAGTATGCCGGATTACGATCCGACCTTCTGGAGCAATCCGTTCTCGGATACCGACTACAAGCAGGTTCAGACGAAAATCAACAACGGCACGATCACGACCGCGTATCCGGATTACCCGGAGGACGAGCAAAAATATCATCCTACGTCCATTGTATATATGGGCTCCGTCATTAAACCGCTCTCGGTGCTGGTCGGGCTCAACGAAGGGCTGTTCACGACCAATACGTATTATACCGATACCGGCGTATTTACGTACGGAAAAGACAACAGTTCCAAGCTGACGAATTCCGGCAGAGCTGCCTTTGGATCGATCAATGCTACAGGGGCGATCCAACACTCGTCGAACACGTTCATGTCCGCTTTGATCGGCAACGCGCTGTACACTCGCAGCCCGAACAAAGCCGTAGAAATTTGGGACCAGTATTTGGCCAAGTTCGGCCTGGGCGTGCTTACCGGCAGTGGTCTGCCGCGAGAGACCCCGGGAATCAGCGAGTACAAGACGAATATGAAAGAGACGGCCCAATCCCGGATGGTATTCGCCTCCTGGGGGCAGAACGAGAAGTATACGACGCTCCAATTGGCGCAGTACGCGACAACGCTGGCGACCCGGGGCAAACGGCTTCAACCGCTGCTTGTCGACCGGATCGAGACGTATGACAAAGGACAAGTACTTAAGAAATTCGACGAGCCTGTCGTGCTGGATCAGACCGACTTCCCGAAAGCTTATTGGGATGCCGTGATCAAAGGAATGCTGCAGGTCGGCATTCAAGGCTTTGATGATTTTCCGTATACGATTGCGAGAAAAACAGGGACCTCGACGCAAAGAGTGGCTGGCGGCAAAGAAATCGACAACGCTGTGTTTATCGCCTTCGCGCCTGCGGAAAATCCGAAGCTTGCCGTCGCCGTCGTCGTTCCGGAGGGCGGATTCGGCTCCTACGGAGCGGCGCCGATCGCGCGTAAAATCTTCGACGCTTACGATCAATATTACGGATTGGACGGAAAACCGAAAGGGCCTCCGACGGAAACCAAAACGCCATAGCAAAGCACCGGAAATCTCCTCGCGAATGAGGGGATTTCTTTTTTTTATAAAAAAAATGTTGCACTTGGTAAACATATTTGTATATTATAAACATATAGTCTTTGGGGAAATAAAAATGGACTAATACAACTTATTTAGAGAGATGGGAGAGGGGTACTTTGAAAAACGTAAAAACAAAACCGAGGCTATCGTCTTCGTTCAAGCGATTTATTATGACGATCATGTTCCTCGCGCTTGCCGTATCGCTCGCTGCGTGCGGAGCGTCTAAGGAGAAGGAGAACGCCGCTCCTGGCAAAGTGAAAATAACGACCACGATCGGGATGATCGCCGACATCCTCAAGCAGGTCGGGGCAGAGCACGTCGAGGTGACCGGATTGATGAAGTCGGGTGTCGACCCGCATTTATACAAAGCATCACAAGGCGATCTGAAGAAGCTGGATCAGGCGGACATCATTTTCTATAACGGGCTTCATTTGGAAGGCAAAATGACCGACGTCTTCGAGAAAATGGAGAAAACGAAGCCGACGGTGGCCGTGACGAAAAACATACCGGAGTCGAAGCTTCGCGGCATGGAGGACGGAACCGGAGCACATGACCCTCACGTATGGTTCGACGTCAAGCACTGGATCAGCGCGACCGAGACGGTGCGCGACGAGCTCAGCAAGCACGATGCGGCGAACGCGGCGGATTACAAGAAAAATGCGGAGGCGTACATCAAGCAATTGGAGGAGCTGCATCAGTTCGCAAAGGAGCAGATCGCTTCGATTCCGGAAAAGCAGCGGGTACTCGTTACAGCGCATGACGCGTTCGGTTACTTCGGGGATGCTTACGGCATCAAAGTGATGGGGCTTCAAGGCATCAGCACCGCGTCGGAATACGGCTCCAAGGACGTCAGCGACCTGCGCGACTTCCTCGTAGCGAACAAGATTAAGGCGGTTTTCGTAGAGTCGAGCGTGCCGAAAAAATCGATTGAAGCCGTCATCGAAGGAGCTAAAAAGCAAGGGCACGAGATTCAAATCGGCGGGGAACTGTTCTCCGACGCGATGGGGGAAGAAGGAACGCCGGAAGGAAACTATATCGGCATGGTGAAGCACAACATTAATACGATCGTTCAAGCGTTGAAATAAGAGTCCGGGAGAGAGGGCGAGAAGCGGACAACGAAAAAGGGGAGAGGAAACCAATGAAAGAACAGCGGATACCGTTATCCATACTAGGCATGACTGTAGCTTACCAGAAAAAGCCGGTCCTCCGCGATATATCGCTGCAGGTACCGGAAGGAAAATTGATCGGCATTGTCGGACCGAACGGCGCCGGCAAATCGACGCTGATCAAAGCGGCTCTCGGGCTCATTCCCAGCGTAACCGGGGAAGTTTCGATTTACGGCAAGCCTTACGCCGAGCAGCGGAAGCTCATCGGCTACGTGCCGCAGCGGGAGTCCGTTGATTGGGATTTTCCGACAAGCGCGCTCGATGTGGTGATGATGGGACGATATGGTCATTTAGGCTGGCTCAAGCGGCCGGGTGCCAAAGAGCGGGAGATTGCTATGGATTGCTTGTCCAAAGTAGGCATGGCCAACTTTGCTGACAGACAGATCAGCCAGTTGTCCGGCGGACAGCAGCAGCGCGTGTTCTTGGCCCGCGCGCTGGCGCAGGATGCGAAGCTGTATTTTATGGACGAACCGTTCGTCGGTGTCGATGCGGCTACGGAGAAAGCGATCGTTACGCTGCTCGGCGAGCTCCGGGAACAGGGTAAAACCGTTCTGGTCGTGCACCATGACCTCGCGACTGTGAAGCAGTATTTCGATTGGGTCATTCTGCTGAACGTAGAGCTTCAGGGCATCGGGCCCGCGGAAGAAGTATTTACGCGGGACAATCTTCAACGAACATACGGCGGGCGGCTGGCGTTTTTGGATCAGCGTGAAGGCGCACTCGTCGTGAACGCGAGGTGAGCGGCATGGCATGGTTGGAATTGTTCCGTGATCCTAACGCACAGTGGATCTTGATGGGGAGCATGCTGCTCGGCCTGAGCAGCGGCGTGCTTGGCAGCTTCGCTTATTTGCGCAAGCAGAGTCTGATGGGCGACGCACTTGCGCATGCGGCGCTGCCGGGCGTGTGCATCGCTTTTATGCTTACCGGCTCGAAATCGATCTTTTTCTTTCTGCTTGGCGCGATTGTCGCCGGTTTGGCGGCCACCTTCGGGATCGGCTATGTTACCCGAAACTCCCGAATCAAACAGGATACGGCGCTTGGCATCGTATTGTCGGTATTTTTCGGACTCGGCATCGTGCTGCTGACCAAAATTCAGCACGGCGGCAGCGGCAACCAGAGCGGCCTCGACAAGTTTCTGTTCGGGCAGGCCGCATCCATGGTGCTGTCGGATGTCATCACAATGGCGGTTGTGGCGCTGCTGCTGACGATGATTTGCGCCTTGTTGTTCAAGGAATTCAAGCTGCTCAGCTTCGACCCGGGCTTTGCCAAGGGGATCGGGCTGCCGGTCGCTTTTCTCGACCAATTCATGATGTTTCTGATCGTGGTGGCCGTGGTCGTCGGCATTCAGGCCGTAGGTGTCGTCCTGATGTCGGCGCTGCTTATTACACCGGCCGTCTCGGCTCGGTATTGGACCGAGAAGCTGGGCGTCATGGTAGCTCTCTCAGGCGTCTTCGGAGCGCTCAGCGGCTTCTTCGGCACACTGCTTAGCGGCATGGCGAACAATATGCCGACCGGGCCGCTTACGGTGCTGGCCGCGACCTTTTTCTTCGTCGTATCGGTGCTGTTCGCGCCGCGCCGGGGGCTGCTGGCCAAATTGTTGGAGCGATTGGCTGTCAAACGGAGCGTGTTAAGCGAGCGGGAGCTTCGGCCGCAGCTGCACGGCATCGGTGCGGCAGGCGAATCGCTTCGGAAGGAGGGGCAGGCATGAACGATTTTTGGATACTGCTGACGGCTGCGCTCGTAGCCTGCTCCTGCAGCCTGCTCGGCTGTTTCCTCGTTCTGCGGAAAATGGCGATGATTGGGGATGCGATCAGCCACTCGGTACTGCCGGGCATTGTGCTGGCGTTTCTGTTCAGCGGTTCGCGGGATTCGCTCTGGATGATGCTTGGGGCGTCGGTTATCGGCCTCGTGACGGTGTTCTTGATCCAATGGTTTCATCAGAACGGCGTTCAATCCGATGCCTCCATCGGCGTCGTGTTTACCGCCTTGTTCGCCGCAGGGGTCGTCTTGGTGAGTCTGTATACACGGCAGGTGGACCTCGATCTGGATTGCGTGCTGTACGGGGAAATTATTCATGTGCCGTGGGAAACGGTGGAGTGGAACGGGATCGATATCGGTCCGAAAGCGGTCTGGGGACTCGGCATCGTACTGACGCTCAGCGCTTTGATCATCGGACTGTTCTACAAGCAGTTCAAAATTTGCGCGTTCGACCCGGCCATGGCTGCTGCGGTAGGCATTCCGGTCGCGCTGTTCCATTACCTGCTGATGGGGCTGGTCTCCATGACGACGGTAGCCTCGTTCGAAAGCGTAGGCGCCATTCTGGTCGTCGGCATGCTAGTCGTGCCGGCCGCCACGGCGTATTTGCTTACGGAAAAGCTCAGCCGCATGATCCTTTACAGCATGGGAGTCGGCGTGCTGAGCGCCGTATTCGGCTACCTTGCCGCCGTGCTGCTGGACGCCTCGATCGCCGGCTGCATGATCGTCGCTGCAGGCGTGCTGTTCATCCTGGCGCTGCTGTTCTCGCCGACGCACGGCGTCGTCTGGCGCCAATTCAGACGGAAGCAGGCCGCAGTCGCGTAATATAGAGGGTATGAGGGGGTGGGGTATCCACTTCCGGTCGCTGCTCCACCCCGCAAAGTGAAGTTGAACCGGGGAAGCTTAATCCGACTACTTTGCGGGGACCCCGGGTCCGCAGGAAATTTTGATTTGAAGCCACTTCGCAGCGGATATTTCCCGCGGACAAAGGCGAACGCTATCGCTCCTCCAGTGCATACCCCACCTCCGTGTGCATCTCTATTTTTGTAAAAGACCACTTTCTCAACAAGTTCAAGCCGGGCTTAGGCGAGCCCGGCTTTTTCGTATACGCGCTTAAACGCATGCTGCGATCGTGCGGCCAACGCTTCGGCAGTGTCCGCCGGCGGCTGCGGCGTCAAAATCTCCTGTGCCACGACGCCGGTATAGCCGATGCGGTGCAGCCCTTGCAGAAACGTCGTCAAGTCGATGACGCCCTCGCCCGGATACAGCCGGTCGTTGTCCAGCACCTCGGCGATCGGAACGTCCTTGGCATCGTTGATATGGACATGGACGATCTGGTCGGCGCGCAGCTTGGCGATGTCGGCCGCCGTGCCTCCCGTCGTATGCCAATGGTAGGCGTCGAACAGCAGGCCGACGCTGCTTTTGCCGATCGTATCGATCCACTCCAGCATGCTTTCCGCATCCCATAGAAAAGGATGGCTCCAACGCGTGCGCAGATGATGCGGACCGACGAACTCCAGTCCGAGCCGGATGCCGTACGCCTCCAAAATGTCCGCGCAAAGGCGCAGCCGCCGGGTCGCGACGGCCATGAAGCGCGCGGCGTTCTCGTCCGTCGACGGCAGCACGTACGTGCAGCAAGCGGTTACGCCGAGCTTGCTGGCCGCAGCCGCTTCCGCAGCAAGCCGGGGCAAGCCTTCCCGGAAGGCGTCCTCGCTTTGCCGCCACTCCGCGGCAAGTCCGATCGCGCCAATGCGCACTTGCTTCTCCTGCAAAAAGCCTCTCACCTGCTCCAAGCCTGCCGCTGCGATCCATTCCTCCAGCTCTTGGCCGTGCGCGTCGACCGCGCCGAACCCGAAGCGGGAAGCCAGCTCTACAAACTTGTCGATCGGCCCAGCTTCGCCGATGCCCGCTCTTGTCAATCCTTTGATCATCCGTTCGTCCACTCCTTCGACAAGGTATACCCGCCCACATCATAAACCGCCGCTCCGCAAGCTGTCTACTCGGAAAAAGCGACATGATTTTTGCCGGAAACCTACCATTTCCTGAAACCCGTACGAATATGGTATACTGTTGTATCGGACTATTTTTTAGCGCTTGAGGAGGAAAAACAATGTGCGGGATCACCGGCGTCATGTATTTTGAAGACCGCGAGCCTTCCCCGTCCATACTGAAAAGCATGACCGACTGTATCGTGCATCGGGGACCGGACGATTTTGGATTTTGGAGTGAGAACCGCATCGGACTCGGCTTCCGCCGGTTGTCCATCATCGATTTGCAGGAAGGCCATCAGCCGCTCGCCAATGAAGACGAAACGGTATGGATTGCGTTCAACGGCGAGATTTATAACTATAAATATTTGCGCAATACGCTTCAAGCGAAAGGACATCAATTCAAAACCCATTCGGACACCGAAGTCATCGTCCACCTGTACGAGGAGTACGGGGAGGAATGCGTGAAGCAGCTTCGCGGGATGTTCGGATTCGTCATTTGGGACCGCCGGAAAAAACAGCTGTTCGGCGCGCGGGACCATTTCGGCATCAAGCCGTTCTATTATTACCACGACAACAGCCAATTCCTGTTCGGCTCGGAGATCAAAAGCATTTTGGCCGCCGGAGTCGCCCGGACGATTCATTCGGAAAGTCTGCTGAACTACTTGACGTTCCAGTACGTCCCGGAGCCGGCGACGATGTTTCAAGGCATACATAAGCTGCCGCCGGGACATACCGTTACCGTATCGTATGACGGCGAATTGTCGGTGAAGCGGTATTGGGACCCGATGCTGGAGCCGGAGGAGCGGCCATTTGACGAATGCGTCGAGCGGATCCGCGAGGCGCTCAAGGATTCGGTCGTTCACCATATGCAGAGCGACGTGGAGCGGGGCTGCTTCTTATCCAGCGGCATCGACTCGACGGCGATTGCCGCGCATATGCGCCAGATCGAATCGATCCGTACGTTCTCCGTCGGCTTCGAGGGGGCCAACAACGAGACCGTCATCGCGCGTCAGACCGCGCAGGCACTGGGCACCGAGCATTACGACAAAATCATCACGAAGGAAGATTACTTCGGCACTTTGGCCAAAGCCGTCTGGCATCAGGACGAGCCGGTGGCCGACCCTTCGGCGATTGCGCTTTACCATGTGGCGCAGCTTGCGCGCGAGCACGTAACGGTCGTGCTGTCCGGCGAAGGAGCGGACGAGCTGTTCGGCGGGTACCGCATCTACTGCGAGCCGCAATCGCTCGCGCCGATCGAGCGGCTGCCGCACGGCGTGAAGCGGCTGCTGCACGCGCTGGCCCGGCTGCTGCCGAACGGCGTCTACGGCCGCAATTACGTGCTGCGCGGCACGACGCCGCTGGAGCAGCGGTTCCTCGGCAACGCCAAAATTTTCACCGAAGACATGAAGGCCGAGATCGTGCGGGCCGACCGCGAGCTGCTGAGCCGATACCGCAATCCGTTCGACATCGCCAAAACATTTTACGATAAAAGCAAGCATCTGGACCCTGTATCCCGGATGCAGTATATCGACATGAACTTGTGGATGCCCGGCGACATTCTGATGAAGGCGGACAAAATGACGATGGCGCATTCGATCGAGCTGCGCGTGCCGTTCCTCGACGTAGAAGTGTACGAGGTGGCGCGCCGGATTCCGGCCAAATACCGGATTGCGGAAGGCACGACCAAGTACGTGTTCCGCAAAGCGATGGAAGGCATTATTCCGGACTTTATTTTGAATCGGCCGAAGCTCGGGTTCCCTGTGCCGATGCGCGAGTGGCTGAAGGGTCCGCAAGGAAACGTCGTGATGGAGCAGATCGCGGCAAGCGGCATCGACAATTACATCCGGATGGATACGGTAAAGGCGATGCTCGGAAATCATCAGAGCGGCAAGGGCGATTACGCCCGGCGCATTTGGACGATTTATATGTTCGCGCTTTGGCATGCGGCCTATATGGAGGAGCTGCCGGCCCGAACGCTCGCGCACGCTCAATAAGCTAAGGTCCGCAGAGGAGCGCGTGCGGCCGCCGACCACGGCAGGTACGCGCCCAAAGGGACGGACGAAAAGGGAGAGAAGCGAACATGAGTCGATTCAAACTGGTAGCGTTGGATCTGGACGGCACATTGCTGACGGAAGAAAAGACGATCTCGGAGGAGAACCGCGCGGCTATTTTGGCGGCGCACGACGCTGGAGTAACAGTCATGTTTTCGACCGGGCGGGGGATTCAGAACTGTCAGGCTTATGCGGAGGAGCTCGGTCTGAAGTCGCCGCTCGTCACGGTGAACGGCAGCGAAGTATGGAAAGCGCCGGGCGAGCTGCTTGAGCGTCATACGTTGAACGCGGAGTTGATCCGCCGCATGCATGCGCTCGCGGTTCATTACGATACCTGGTTTTGGGCTTATTGCGTCAAGGAAATCTACAACAAAGAGCACTGGTTGCCGGAGGCGGAGATCGATGGGCAGCAGTGGCTGAAGTTTGGCTACTATATCGAGAACGAAGAAAGCCT
The DNA here is from genome assembly GCF_000722545.1 of Paenibacillus tyrphae. Taxonomy (GTDB): domain Bacteria; phylum Bacillota; class Bacilli; order Paenibacillales; family NBRC-103111; genus Paenibacillus_G; species Paenibacillus_G tyrfis. Next base: position 450,632 of record NZ_JNVM01000006.1, on the reverse strand, counting down.
GACCGCTATCCGCCGGGAGCTGGAATCGTGGGACAAGCTGGAAATTACCAATTCTCATCCGTTCAATATCGAGGTGAATCCGAAAGGAATCAGCAAGGCTAGCGGACTGAGACAAGTATGCGCCATGCTCGGCATCGAGATGTCGCAGGTGATCGCCATGGGCGATAGCTTGAACGATGTCGCCATGATCCGCGAAGCGGGACTCGGGGTGGCGATGGGGAATGCGCAGGAGGAAGTCAAGCAGCTGGCCGATACGGTGACCGGGACGAACGAAGAACACGGCGTCGCTCAAATTATCAGAGAGTATGCGCTGAAATAGCGGATCGTGCCATCCGGCGGGGCAGGCATGACAGCTGAGAAGGGAGGCATCTATCTATGCTCATCGCCGCATGGATTATCGTCGTAGTTCTGTTTCTCGTCGGCATGGCCGGGGCGGTATACCCGGTACTGCCGGGAGCGCTCGCGATTTATGCGGCGTTTTTCGTCTACGGCTTTATGGTCGGCTTTGAACCGTTCGGGGTCTGGTTCTGGCTCATTCAAACGACGATCGTGGCCGTTCTGATGGTGGCGGATTATGCCGTCAGTGCGGTTGGCGTCAAAAAGTTCGGCGGCACGCGGGCATCCGTCATCGGCAGCACGATCGGGCTGTTGATCGGACCGTTTGTTATCCCGGTCGCAGGGCTGCTGATCGGTCCGTTTCTCGGTGCCGTCGTGGGCGAGCTGATCGTCGGAACGAAATTCCGTCAAGCGGTGCGGGCGGGAATCGGGGCGTTGGTCGGCTTTTTCTCGGGGCTCGTCGTAAAACTCGTGCTGCAGCTTCTGATGATCGTGCTGTTTATCATCTGGGTCGTGTAAGGCATTAAGGGAAGAAGGGAACGTTTTGTCCAAAGATTCATTAGTCAAAGGAACGCTGATTCTAACCTTGGCGGCATTGGTCGCCCGGGCGCTCGGCGTGGTACAGCGCATCCCGCTCGTTTATTTGCTCGGCGATATCGGCATGGCGGCCTATGGCATCGCCTTCAACCTGTACTCCGTGCTGCTCGTCGTCGCCACCGCAGGCATTCCGAGCGCGCTCAGCAAAATGATCTCCGAGAAGACCGCGCTCGGCCGGCATGCGGAGGCGGACCGGATCTACAAGGCGGCGTTGTGGTTCGCCGTATGCGCAGGTGTGCTGATGACCGTACTGCTCTATGCCGCAGCGCCGTATTTTGCCGATAGCATCCTCAACCCGCAGGCGGCGCTGCCGATCCAAGCCATCGCACCGGCGCTGCTGCTGTTTCCGCTGATCGCCATCATGCGCGGCTACTTCCAGGGACGTCGGATGATGATGCCGAACGGCATATCGCAAATCATCGAACAGGTGTTCCGGGTAGTCACTTCGGTGGCGCTTGCTTACTTGCTGCTCAGCCACAGCTTAGACTATGCCGTCGCGGGCGCTTCGTTCGGCGGCGTGGTAGGCAGCATTGCGGCGGCGGCCGTGATGCTGTACTATGTGATGCGGCTGAAGCAAAGCGATCGCCGAGAACGGTCCGCGGAGGGCGCCGACGCAGCGGCAGAGAGCTCGGGCGCGTCCGGCCAACCGCTGACGTTCAAAGCGATCTATGCGCAGCTGTTCAAGCTGTCCGTGCCGATCGTCATTTTCTCGATGACCGTCACGCTGATTTATACGATCGATTCGTCGATCGTCACCTTGCTACTTAAAGATCGGCTCGGTGAGGAGGCGGCCCGGGAAATCCTCGGGATCTTGACCGGCCGGGCGCAATCGCTCGCAGGCATCCCGATCATTCTAGCCGTTGCACTCAGCCAATCGATCGTTCCGATTATTTCGTCGGCGTATTCGCAAAGGGACACGAAGCAGGTATCCGATCAGACGGCCAAAGTATTGCAATTATCGATTCTTTCCGGCCTGCCGATGGTGCTGCTCATCAGTCTGGCGGCCCGTCCGATTAACGGATTTATTTTTGGGAATACGACCGGCTCGCCAGTCGTCGATACGTATGCCCCTCCAATCATCACTCTGCTCACCGTCAGCGCGATGTTCCAGATCGTCATGCAGACCTCGGGAGCGGTGCTGATGGGGATGGGTCGCATGAGGCCGCTTGTACTGAGCGTGATTCTTGGCATCGCCGTCAAGCTGGCGGGCAGCTATGCGCTGGCTCCGTTCTGGGGCATCTACGGCATCATCGCCGCCACCGCTCTGTGCTTCATCGTGATGACTTGGCTCAACCTGAAGGTGCTGAGGTCCGCCGTGCCGTTCCGGGTGTTCGGCCCGCGCCGCTGGCTGTCGCTCGCGGCAACGACGGCGTTGATCTGCCTGATCGGCTACGGACTGGAGCAGTTTTGTGTTGCCTACGTCCATCCGTTCGGCAGCGAACGCTTGGACGATATGGTACAATCCTTGATCATCTGTGTAATCGCCGGAGCGGCTTACCCTGTCCTGCTCTTCCTGACGCGGGTCATGACGCTGCACGATTTGCAGCATCTGCCAGGACCGCTCCGGAAGCTGGCGAAGCCGTTGCTCGCCCGTCTTGGTCGCACGACGCAGCAAGAAAAGCGCTAAGCGAAGCGTTAGCGCTGGTAGACGATTATGAAAACAGCCCCGAGCCTTGCAAGCAGATGATGTTGCTGCGAAGGTTCGGGGCTGTTCGGCGTCCGGAGACGGCGGGAATTGAGAGCGCTATCATTGGCGCGCACCCCGCGCGTTCCGGATTGAACGTTCGCCGCTCATGGCTGCTGATTTTTGTGCCGTACCGGGCCGGCATGACACCAGAGGGTCACGATCGGGTCTTCGATGCTGGAGTGCAGGTGATGGTCTTCTCCCGGCTCCACGACGATAATATCGCCTAGGGCTACCGGGTGGAACGTCTTGTCGATCTCCATTGTCCCACGGCCTTGCACGATCAGGAACGCTTCACAGTCTGCATGGACGTGATAGTCCCGGCCGCCCGGCCCGTCGTTCGTGTGGCTGCGCTCGCCGGGCTTGCTGAACGCCAGCCCACCTGAGGACACATAGGCGCCCGGCAGCACTTGATTCAAAATATGCCCTTCGCGGGCGTCCTGCAGCTCGCTCAAACGGTATCTTTTCATTGACGGCGATCCCTCCGTATTTTGGAAAAAAGAGTGATTTCGATTCCGTAATGATCATATCCGATTCGGGCTGCGACGGGTATTGAACAATTTAAGAAAGACATGGAATCTTTTATGTTTTATTCGTTGGAAGTCCCGCTGAAAACCAAGCTTGCTCCAAGATCCGGGCCGCGGCGTCGATGTCATCCTCGGACAGCCCGGCGAAGCCGAGCAGGATGACCGGGTCCGGCCCTTCGGGGACGGAATCGAAGCAGTAGCCCGAGATGCCGTACACCTTGACGCCCGCCGCCTTCGCGCGGGCTAACAGCTCCTCCTCGCTCAAGCCGTTGCGCACCTTCAGGAGCAGGTGCAGGCCGGCGTTTTCCCCGATGATGTCGACCGGCTGCGGAAACCTGCGTACGGCCGCCACAAGCCGGTCTCGTTTTCTTTTGTAAATGCGGCGCATCTTGTTCAAGTGCTTCTCAAAATGCCCTTCCTGGATAAACCGGTACAGCACGTGCTGATCGATGCGCGAAACGGTCGAGGCATATGAAATGTAATGCGTGCGGTATACCTCCAGAAGCCGGCCGGGCAGCACCATGTAGCTGATGCGCAGCGAAGGGGACAACGGCTTCGACAACGTGCCGATATAGATCACTTTGCCGCTCGAATCCATCCCGTGCAGCGAAGGGATCGGCTTGCCGCTATAGCGGAATTCGCTATCGTAATCGTCCTCGATGATATACCGGCCATCCCGCTCGCTGACCCATTGGAGCAGCCGCATCCGGCGGTTGACTGGCATAACCATGCCCATCGGGAACTGATGGGAGGGCGTCGTATACACGATGTTCGAGCGTCCGTCCGCAAGCTGCGCAACGTCGACGCCCTCTTCATCCAGCGGCAGCAGTTGAACGTCAATGCCGTAGCTTCGGAGAATGCGGTACATCCGGTAATACCCCGGATTCTCGACGGCGAACGAGTTGTCCCGGCCCAAAATTTGCAGCAGCAGCTGAAACAGGCTCTCCGTCCCGGCGCCGACGATAATTTGCTCCGGGGTGCAGGATACTCCACGAGAGTAGTACAAGTATTGGGAAATCGTGCTGCGCAGCCTCTCGTCTCCTTGCGGATGACCGAGCTGAAGCAGCGATTTGTGCTCGGACTGAATCGTTTCTTTAGCCAGCTTCTTCCATATGGCAAAAGGGAACACGTCCAAATCGATACTGGTCGGCGAAAAATCGTACCGGGGAACGATGGCGTCCGTGTCCGTTACCGGCATCCGCATGGTGGGCGAGGGCGTTTCCGTGCCGATCCGCAGCACTTCGTCCGTCTTGCTGACGAAAAATCCGCGCTTCGGCACCGCTTCGACGTAGCCTTCCGCAACCAGCTGCTGATAAGCGGTTTCGAGCGTATTTTGGCTGATGCGCAGGTACCCGGCCAGCTTCCGCTTGGACGGCAGTCTCGTCCCGTAGGAAAGATGCCCCGACTCGATTTCCCGCTTAATGTGCATGTAGAGCTGATCGTATAAAGGCTGCTTGCGTCCCGGGTCCAAATGAACCGTGAACATATCCATCAGCGATGCCCCTTCCTCAAACTGACCTCATCATTTTGCATAAAACTGAAGCTTATGATCCGTTCAAATAATGATTATAATCGAAAAAACATAGACAGGAAAGGACATAAGCAGCATGTTGAAAAAGTCGTATCGAGGAAGAAATCTTGGGCTGGCGCTCATCATTATCGGTGCCGGCTGCTGGGGATTGTCGTCCCCCATGATGGAATGGTTGTTCTCCCATCAGAAAATGTCGGCCACGGCGCTTCTGCAATTCCGGTTCATGCTATCGGGCGCCATCCTGCTATTGATCGCCATGGGTAGAAAGCAGAATATATGGAAGGTCTGGACCGATTTTCGCCTGGCCCTATCTTTAATCATCTTTTCGGTCTGCGGGATCATGGTGCTGCAGTACGCGTTCATCAGCACCGTTGAGACGGGCAATGCCGTGACGGCTACCTTGTTTCAATTTTTGAGCCCGGCGGTCGTCATGATCGTATTGGCGTTCAAAAAGCGGAAGCCGCCGACCTGGATCGAGATGGTACTGGTATCGCTGTGCATTATCGGGTTGTTTTTCATGGTCACGAACGGGTCTTTGGCAGGCATTTCCTTATCGCCCAAAGCCGTCGGCTGGGGGCTCGCCACCGCGGTTGCGTTCGCCTTCTATACGTTGTTTCCGGTTCCGCTCATCCGCCGCTGGGGCGGCACGCTTGTGCTAGGCTGGGGGATGCTGATCGGCGGGATCGTATTTAACGCGCTGCCTGTCTCGGGGGGCTTTTACTCGGCCGTGCAGGGCATGGACGCCATCTCCTGGATTCTCGTGCTGTTTATCGTCTTGTTTGGCACGTGCCTGGCCTTTTTGTTTTATTTGGAGAGCCTTCATTACCTGGAGCCCGCTGAAACGAACACGCTGTCCGTCATGGAGCCGCTCGTGACGATTGTCGTTTCGATGCTGTGGCTTGCAGAGCCGTTGAAGTTTTTTCAAATCATGGGCGGTCTGTTCATCGTCGCTTCGTCCGTCCTGCTGTCCGTGAAGCCTTGGGACAAAAGAGCGCGAGACGGGGAGAGGCCTGCCAGCGAAGGATTATAACCAGCCGGTCGTTGGGGGCGGCAAGCCTTAAAAAAATACAACCGATTCCAAAACGAATCCATCCTCCCTTATCCGAACAAGTAGTATGATGAAGAGATCAAGGGATTAGGGAGGGGGGAGGTCCGTCATGACCGAGCGGGAAACGTGGATTGCGGAAGTTGAAGGCATGGAAACGCTGGATACGCACACCCATTTGATCGGGGATAAGCTGTGCGCGCAGAGCTTTTGGGACATCGCCCATTATTTCTGGTTGAACCGGGAAATTCAGGCGGGCGGGTATCCTGCTAATGCGGCGGAGCTGCCGGAAAAGGAGCGCATCGAAGCGTTCATGAAGGCGTACCGCGCCACGCGGAACACGCTGATGAATTGGACCGTCACGCATATATTCAAGCAACTGTACGGGATTGAGCTTCGCGACGAGCGCTCCGTCTACGAAGCCGATGAGGCGGTGAGGGCTTCGGCTCAAAAGGCAGGCTGGGCGCAGCAGGTGGCGGATAAGCTGAACGTCCGCGCCTTCGTGGTCAATCACCCGGACCATGCGAAGTTTGTCGGCATGAAGCGCGACGCGATTTTGCTCCCGCGGATCGACGGCAAGCTGCCGCAGTGGACCCGGGCCATCGCGGCGTCGGCACAGCCGGAGGAAGCGTACGAAGAGGCGAGACAAAACATAGACAAGCTGCTCGCGTCGTACCGGGAGCAGGGGTGCCCAGGCGTGATGACGACGCTGCCCGCTTTCGAGGCCAGCGCCAACCGTTCGTATTCGCTGGAGGGCGGATCGACGGAGGACCAAATCCTGATGATGCTTCTGCATGCGGTGTGCGAAGCGGCCGAGCGCCACGGGCTGGTGGTGCAAATCTTCGTGGGCGTGGAACGGTCCTGGTGCGGTACCGCAATTCCGGTCAACGATCCGCTGAAGATCGCCAAGCTGTCCGGCTTGTTCGAGCGGTATGCCGTTCCGTTCGAGTTGGTAGCCGCCTCGGAGCTGAACAACCTGGACATCGTCCAAGCGGCGTGGAATTTCCCCAATGTGCACACGGGCGGGCAGTGGTGGTTCAATTTCCGCGCCAGCACGTACCGCGATGCGATGCAGTACCGGCTGGAGGCGCTGCCTGCACTCAAAAGCTCGCTGATCGTTTCCGATGCGCGCTGCATCGAATGGAGCTACGGCAAAATCGCGCTCGTCAAACGGCTGATGGCCGAGTTCCTCTTCGAGCAAACGGAGCGGGGCTGGATCGACCGCGAGACGGCGCTGCAGGTCGCCAGGGGCTGGCTCTACGGGAGCGCGGCGCAGCGTTACGGCTTCCGGGAGTTTTAAACGCGCCGCCAGTGCCCGCTCGTTACACGATCAGATCGCCGGCGAGCACGGCAAGCTCGATTTTTTTCAGTCCGATGCCGCAATCCTGCGTCATTTCGAAGGAGAACGGTGCGCTGATTTCCGTAAAATAATCGAGGACGGACAGGTCGCAGAACCAATCTCCCGGAATAGGCGGCTCGACGTCCCTGTCCTTCCATACATCCGTCAGCGCCGGACTGTACAGCGGGGCCGCGCCGGGCCGCAGCTTGCAGCCGTCCAGCCGCTCCAGCAGCTGGCCGCGGGGCCGGGGCGGCTCCTTGCGCACGGGTGCGAACAGGTGCGGCCAATAATCCGCACGGGAGCCGCTGTGACGGCGTCCGCAAGCGAACGCCTGAGCGCCTTCGGCTACCGCGCGAATCCCGAATAGGATGGCATACAGCTTTTTGCCGACCTCAATGCGCTCGCGCACGCTGCTGAAGTTCTCCAGAATCAGACCTGCGAGCCGTATGCGGTCGCCTTGGACATAAGGAAGCAAAACCTGATTCAGCTGAAGCAGCGTCTGCGTCTGAAAAAACAACGTGTCGAGCACAGTGCTTTGAAACGAAGGATGACGGACGACGCGCTCCTCAATATAATGCTGCTCGTTTACGATTAACGCGACGGTGAGCAGCCCGGATTCCCGCTCGACCCAGAAGCGGTCCCAGACCGGACGCATAAAGCGAGAGACGCCGAGCCGGGGAAGCAGATGAAACAGCGGACGTTTCATCTGCAAGCTCGCCCGGTACAGCAGAAGCTGCGGATAAGCGTCCCGGAAGATGAGCGCGTTGGCCCTTTCCAAAAAAGCGAACACGTTCTCGCACTGCTCTTCGTTCAGCAGAAACGGCAGCAGATCTCCCCGCAGATCCGTCATGCTCCAGCCCCCATTGCGCGACACCATATGGGCCAATAACGCCCAATGCAGCTCCGGATGCTCCCGATACATATGCAAATAAGCCGCGGTACGCGTCACATTGTTGCGGATGTGCACGTCCCGCTCGCGCAGGATGCGCTCCAGCAGCTCCTGCTCTTCTTCCTTGGCCTCAGGTTCGGTCTCCGGGGCTTCTTTTGCCGGCTCCGCGTTCCCTTCCTGCAGCGCAAGCTTCCATTGCAGGCGCTTGCGCAGCGCTTCGACCGAAAGCGGATCGATCGGAATGCGGTGCGCCGCGGCCAAAAGCTTTTTTTCATGCGCCAATGTCTGCGCTTTTCCTTTGACCCACTCTACCGCTTCCTGTGGCAAATCCGCGAGTTTATGAAGCAGATCGATGCCGTTCCAACGGTATTTTCCCCGGTTCATGGTCCGAGACCTCCCGCCTTAAAAAAAGGATTTTCCAAACTGCTGTCGTATAATTCCATATGCAAGTGCGCAACGTTCTGCCATTTATTTCGTATAAGACGGTAGGTTGCATGCATTATAGTACATATTTTTAGGAGGTTCCCGATGAGAACAAAACGTTGGAACGTCATGCTCAGCCTCGTGCTGGTCGGCATCCTGATCCTGCTCGCCGGCTGCCAACCGGTCGGCAATGTCGACGTAGGCAAGGCGATGGCCGGAAGCTTGGCCGTCAAATCTTCGGAAGGCAAGCAAACGGTAACGCTGGAGCTGACGCCGGACCCGGCGGTCACGATGTCGCCGGAGGGCAAACGGGCTTTCGATCTGTTCAGCAAGGTGAAGATCGACATTACCGAAATGAAAATGCAAGATCAGCTGCATGCGTCTTTGAAAGGCGCATTCGAGTATCAGAAGGGCCGCGTGCCGTTCGAGCTGGTCATGTCCGACATGAATTACACCCTCAAAGTCGAAGGCGCGAAAAAGCCGATCGTCATCCGCAACAGCGCGACGGCGATAAACGGCTCCGCTGCCGAGCTTCCGAAGGCAATGCAGGAGCAGCTCCAACAGCTTAGCAAGAAAGCGGTCGAAGCGATGCCTTCGCTTACGTCGTTCTTCACCCGCAACTTCCCGAACCCGAGCAAAATTACGGCTGCGGAAGTGAACGAAACCGTGAACGGCGAAGCGCTGACCTTGCAAAAGGTTCATGCCGAAATTTACGGTAACGAGCTGCTTGGCTTGGTGAAAGGCTTTTTGACGAACGTGCTCGCCGACGATCAAGGCCTGAAAGATTTCATCGGCGTGCTGTACGATCTGTACGTGCCGATTCTGAAGGAAGTCACCAAGGAAGCCGGCAAGGATGATGCCAATTCGATGAACGACCCGCTTACGCCTTATTTGAACAATAAAGCGCTGGCTGTAGAATTCATTCATACGTTCGTAAAAACCAACTTGGAGCAAGCGCTCAAGGATTTCGACGCGTCGGTCGACGCAATGGGTCCGGAAGCCAAAGCTTGGTTGAACGACAACCAATCGCTTAAGATGGATCTGTATGTAGACAAAGATTACGTTACCCGCAAATCGAACACGGAAATTGGATTCACCCTTCCGCAAGGCAAGGGAGAAGGATTGAAAAGCGTCAAAATCACGTCAGCCTACGAAGTGTGGAACGTGAACAAGCCGGTACAAGCGGCTACGATTGACACCGCTGGCGGCGTTATCGAAATGAACGGTGCGGACGGCCGCCTGACGGCAGGCAAATTCGTCGCATCGCTCGATCCGAACTCCCAGTTATATAAACTGCTTAAAGACGATCTTGGCGTAACGAAGAAAAATATCAGCATGATCGTCGGCGAAAGCAAAGAGTATTCGTACGGCACGCTTCCGTATAACGACAACGGCACGATCATGGTGCCTGCGCGTTTCGTCGTCGAGGAACTGGATGCCGATGTGAAGTGGGATGAGGCCACCAAGCAAGTCAAAGTGACCGATCCGCTCAACGGCGCGGCGCTCGTGTTAACGATCGGCAGCGACGAAGCTACCGTCAACGGCAAAACCGTGAAGCTGGAGAAGCCGGCCGTTCTCGTAGAAGGCGTTACTTATGTTCCTGTTCGCGTCGTTTCCGAAGGTCTCGGAGCGAAAATAGGCTGGGAGCAAGAAACGCAAACCGTGAAAATTACCCGCGATTAATTTGGCTTTATCCTTAATATGTGCTTGAACGGCCGGACTATTCCGGCCTTGGAAGCAGAAAACAGCCTCCCATCCGACTCCGCCTCGGAAAGATGGGGGCTGTTTCTTTTTTTCGTAAATGAGGATCAGGCTTAATCCTGTGTTGTTGAATCGGAAGGCGGGGCTTGCGTCTCCGTTCCCGGTCCCAGCGACCGGGGGGAGGGCAGCCGACCGGCTCGGGCGGCCGTCTCGCGCAGCAGGTATTCGATATGGCTGTTGACGCTGCGGAATTCGTCGGCAGCCCATTTTTCCAGCACTTCATACAGCTTCGGATCAAGCCGCAGCGGGAAATTTTTTTTGCCGGCCATGGCAGACCGTCAGTACAAGCTTCCCGTATTGATGACCGGATTGGCGGAACGGTCCGACACGATGGCGACGAGCAGATTGTTGATCATAGCTGCTTTGCGTTCTTCGTCAAGCTCGATGACGCCTTCTTGCTGCAATTGGGCGATAGCCAACTGCACCATGCCGACGGCGCCTTCTACAATTTTGGCGCGTGCGGCGATGATCGCCGTCGCCTGCTGACGCTGCAGCATGGCGCTCGCGATTTCTGTGGAATAAGCCAGATGCGTCAGACGCGCTTCAATGACTTCGACGCCGGCTACTGACAGCCGGTCCTGCAGCTCGCGGCTCAGCTCTTTGGCAACCTCTTCGGAGTTGCCGCGCAAGGAGTAGCCGTTCTCGTAGGAATCGTACGGATATTTGTTGGCTACGTGCCGCAGCGCAGTTTCGCTCTGGATTTCAACGAATTGCTCGTAGTTGTCGACATCGAAGCTGGCTTTAGCCGAATCGACGACGCGGAAGACGACGACGGCGGCGATTTCAATCGGATTGCCGTCGATATCGTTCACCTTTAACTTGGCGCTGTTGAAGTTGCGGACGCGCAGCGATACTTTTTTGCGTCCGGAGAACGGAACCGTTACCCACATGCCGCTCTCGCGCAGCGTTCCGGCGTAGCTGCCGAAGAACGTCACGACCACCGCCTGATTCGGTTGAATGACGGTTAACGAGGACAAGGGCAGCACCGACAGGATGATCAGGATAATGCCCAGAACGGGTGAAGTTTCGGTAATCAGCAGGAAAAGTCCTACTCCGACCAGTGCAAGCACCAGCAGCAGCCCGACAAATCCGTTCATCACCCATGCTTTTCTTTCCTTCATCGCAAACACTCCTTTTGTTTAAAGGGAATCATATTGTTTTGATATTTTTATGATATCACTTTTAGTAATAATTGTAAAGTAGGATAAAATGGAAGTTCAATTTCGCAATGAAATAGGGTCCTCCTGCGCAAGATTGACAGAAGCCGCTCCGAGTGCTATAAGTGGGGTAAGCGAAAGAAATAAGCGCAAAACGATGACCGAAGGCGGTGCTTTCCATGGAACAAGTGACAACCGAACAACGATTTAGAGAAGTAATCGCCGGCTCCAAGCCGACCGTTGCCGTTTTCAAAGCGACTTGGTGCAAGGACTGCCATTTCATCGATCCGTTCATGCCTCAAGTGGAGGAAGCGTACCAAGATCGCCTGAACTTCATTCATATTGACCGCGACGATTTGCCGGATCTTTGCTCGGAATTGAACATTTTGGGCATCCCGAGCTTTATCGCGTTCCGCGACGGGCAAGAGCTTGTCCGTTTCGTCAGCAAGCTGCGTAAAACCCGCGACGAGATCGAGCAATTCCTGGACCGCGCGCTGGAAGTATCGAACGCCCTGCAAAAGTAACAGCTATAGAGGACCAAAGCTCAAAAGCCCGCCGGAAACCGTTCCGGCCGGGCTTTTTGTTCGTTGAAGAGGGCGATGCGGAGGTTTCGCCCGGTTTCAAGGCTTTGTAACATTTCCGCATGGATTTAGGTACTTTTTATCGCTATAATAAGGGATGGACGTTCGCTTTTGTCTAATGTTGTCGACAAATGAGTATAGACGTATTTTATAGAAGAAGCGGGTGAATGTTACGCATGAACATACAACGTTGGCTTAAACGCTTATCTTTTGCGAGCATGGCCGGCATGTTTTTGATCTTGCTGATGGGCGCTTTGGTGACGAAAACGGAATCGGGACGGGGCTGCGGCGACGATTGGCCGCTGTGTAACGGAAAGTTCGTTCCGGCGTATACGATCGAGTCGTTGATTGAGTACAGCCACCGTTTTGTCGTCGGCGTTGTGGGGATGATTTTGCTCGCAACGACCATTCTGGTGCTGCTATACAGCCACCGCAAGGATGCCAAATGGTACGTAGGCGGTGCGATGGCGTTCACGGTGCTGCAAGCGATCCTTGGCGCCATGGCCGTCGTATGGCCGCAATCCGGCCCGGTGCTTGCGCTGCACTTCGGCTTCTCGCTGCTATCGTTTGCCTTTACGCTGCTGCTGTACCTGGTCTACACGAAATTCGGAGAGGCGATGCACCGCGGCGACGGAACGAGGTTGACCAAAGGCGTGCGCATCGCTATCTGGGGCATTTTGATCTACTCTTATGTCGTCGTTTATTTGGGAGCCTATGTCCGGCATAGTGAATCGACCGGCGGCTGTATCGGCTGGCCGCTGTGCAACGGACAAGTCATTCCGGAGCTGAGCGGGGCGACCGGCATTGTCTTCATGCACCGCGTGGCGGCTGCGGTACTGGGGATCGCTATTCTGGTTCTGTTCCTCGTCGTTCGGATGCAGGCGCATACGGACAGCGCAATCTATCGGGCGACCCGCTTGTCGCTGGTGCTTATTATCCTGCAAATCTTAAGCGGCGGCTTTGTTACGCTGGCCATGGGATACGACATTTACCTGCTCGCCAGCATGCTGCATGCGTTGTTGATCTCCTGCTTGTTCGGCATCTTGTGTTACTTGGGGATAACGTCTCTGCACGCGGCAGAGGGGAAGGTACAGGCTTACGCGGCTCCTCGGCTGCCGTAAGCCTCTCTTATTACTATACGCCCTATCCGGGGGCATCTAGCAATGATCTATTTCACTTCGTGGGATGAAAGAAGGGAGACGCTCGGCCATGAGATTCGAAAATTTACGCAGCTTTCTGGAAGCGCTTCGTAAGGAAAATCAATTAAAAGTCATCTCCGCGCCGGTCGATCCGAATCTGGAGCTTGCCGAAATTCACCGCAGGGTTATCGACGAGCAAGGGCCTGCGCTGCTGTTTACCAATGTAAAAGGTGCTTCCTTCCCGGTCGTAACGAATCTGTTCGGCACAAGCCGGAGGGTAGACCTTGCGTTCGGGCCGCGTCCCGAGCAGCTAATGAAGGATATTATCGCGGCGAAGGATACGCTGCTTCCGCCGACGCCGAAGGCGGTCTGGGATCAGCGGCAGCTTCTTCTGGATCTGCTCAAAGTCGGGACCAAAAACGTGTCCTCCGAGTCGGCTCCGGTGCTGCAGCAGTGCAAGACCGAGGCGCCGCTTGCCGGGCTTCCCGTATTAACGAGCTGGCAGGAAGACGGAGGGCCGTTCGTCACCCTGCCGCTTGTATATACGGAGCATCCGGAAAACGGTCATCATAACCTGGGCATGTACCGGATGCAGGTGTACGACGACCGGACGACAGGGATGCACTGGCAAATTCATAAGGGCGGCGGCTTCCATTACCACGAAGCGGAGAAGCGCGGACAAGCGCTGCCGGTGACGGTCTTTCTCGGCGGGCCGCCGGCCTTGATCGCATCGGCCATCGCGCCGGTGCCTGAGCATCTGCCGGAGCTGCTGCTGACCTCGCTCATTATGGGACAGAAGCTCCCGCTCGTGGCTGATCCGAAAGGCGGACATCGTCTCGTCGCCGAGGCGGAATTTGCGATTCGCGGCTCGGTAGCGCCGCATGTGCGCCGTCCCGAAGGTCCGTTCGGAGACCATTACGGCTATTACTCCCTGACTCACGATTTTCCGGTGTTCAATGTTAGCCATATGTGGCACCGCAAGGACGCCATCTATCCGGCTACGATTGTCGGCAAGCCGAGACAAGAGGACTACTATCTCGGTGAGTTTCTGCAGAAGCTGCTGTCGCCTGCCTTCCCGATGGCGATGCCGGGCGTCAAAGACTTGTGGACGTACGCCGAAACCGGCTTTCATGCGCTTGCCGCGGCGATTGTCCGCGAGAGCTACAGCCGCGAAGCGATCGTCTCGGCGTTCCGTATTCTCGGTGAGGGCCAGCTGTCGCTGACGAAGTTTTTGATGGTGACGGATCGGCAATTGGATCTGGAACGTTTCCCGACGCTGCTGGAAACGGTGCTGGAGCGATTCGATCCGATGCAGGATCTGTACGTATTCGGCAATACGTCGCACGATACGCTCGATTATACCGGCGACCGGCTTAACCACGGAAGCAAGGCGGTGCTGGTCGGCGTCGGCGAGCCGAAGCGAGAGCTGCCGGCCGTCTATATGGGCGGGGAGCTGCCGGGCATTTCGGCTGCTGCCGTTTACTGCCGCGGCTGTCTCGTTGTCTCCGGGGCCTCCTATACGGACGACCCCGGCTTGGCTAACCGGCTGGTGGAAGAGGCGGGAGATCGTCTTGCCCAATGGCCGCTTGTCATCGTCGCGGACGAGACGTCCATTGCCGGCGACCAGACGGCGTTTCTGTGGACGGTGTTCACCCGCTTCAACCCGGCGGCCGATATCTACGCGCGCACGCAGGTCAAGCGCCATCATATCGGCTACGAGCTGCCGCTCGTGATCGACGCCCGGATGAAGCCGGGGTACCCGGACGAGCTTTTCCCGCGGGAAGATATCGTGAAGCTGGTTGATTCCCGGTGGAGCGAATATTTTGCTTAATATCATGAACGCAACCGACGATAGCGGCGTGTCCTTTACCCAGGGCCATGCGCCGCTGTCGTTTTTTTGCAGATGCGATTGTTTTTGCAAAACGGGATCGGGTATACTGAATGGGACAACGGGATGGAGTGGGGACACCTATGTTAAGAGCGATTTTTGGCGAGCCGCGCAGGCAGGATACCGGGCTGCTGCTTGAGGCCAACGAGGCGATCCGCGGATATTTGCGGACCGTCATCCGGAAGAAGGGAGCGGCTCCGACTCCGCAGGAGCGCCGTTATGCGATCTGGTGCCAAAGCTTTCTGCGGGCATTGGACGAAATGGAGCAAAGCCAGTACGCGGCCGTCCGCTACGGGGAGCGGGTGAAGACGACGTTTATCGACCGGATGGAGCGCGAGGAGCTGGACGATTACTACCGCCATTTATATTATTATAACAACGCATTAATTCGTCTGTTCGCCGTGCTGGATAAGCTGGGGCATTTCATGAACGAACGTTTTGCTTTGAAGACGGAAAAGATCAAATCGCGGTTCTCGTATTTCACCGTTCTTCGCAATATGCATCAGCACAAGCTGTTTACGGATTTGGAGGCGAAGCTCTACGAGCTAAAAACGAGCTACAAAGAGCCGCTCACGCGTTTGCGCAATCAGCGCAACATGGAAATCCATACGATTAACGCCGATCTGCTGGACGATTTGATGAAGGCGGAGGAAGCGAAATACGGGGAACGGCTGCGTTCCGATACAGAGAATGTCCGCGGAAATTTGGCTGATCTCGAACAAGGCTGCGATATGGCCTTCCGTTCGGTGACGACCGTATTTCGTTATCTTGTCCGGTGATCCGAGGTGGCTTTAAGTTGAATCGCTCTTCGGCTTGCACTATACTTTGTATTAAACGGGAACGAACAAGAATCGGGAGGTGGGAGCATGGAAGGGCAGCGGAAAACCGCCCTCATTACGGGAAGCGCCAAAGGTCTTGGTAAAATGACCGCGCTCCTGCTTGCCGAACGGGGAACCGATATTGTGCTGAATTACGTGCACAGCGAGAAGGAAGCGTTCGAGCTGCGCGAGGCGATACGCCGCAAGGGCGTCCGCTGCGAGGCGGTTCAGGGAAGCGTATCCGTTCCCGAGGACAGGGAAAGGCTCGTACAGGAAGCGACTCGTCATTTTGGATCGATCGATATTTTGATCAACAACGCCGGTCCGTTCATCCGCGAACGCCGGCTGTTCATGGAGTATGAACTTGGAGAAATCAACGAGCTGATGCAGGGTAATCTGCTCGGCGTGATGCATTTGGATCATCTGGTTATTCCGATGATGCGCCGGAAGCAGTGGGGCCGGATTATTCATTTCGGCTTCGGCCATGCGGCGGAGGCGCGGGGGTGGCCGCACCGGGCAGCCTATGCGGCGGCCAAAGTCGGTCTCGTCTCCTTCACGAAAACGTTGGCCGTGGAAGAAGCGTCGGAAGGAATTACGGTCAACATGATTTGTCCGGGAGACATTCGCGGCGCGAATAAAGAGCGGACCATCGGCGAGGTGGAGCATCTGCAGGATGACGAATCTCCGCGCGGACGTCCCGGAACGGGAGAAGACATCGCCCGGGTCATCGCCTTTTTATGCGAAGAGCGCTCGGATTTCATTACCGGCAACATTATGGACGTGTCCGGAGGACTGGACCCGATACGCGCCATGATTGGCAGCGGGTCCGTGCAAACGGCCGCAAGCGGCACAAAAAAACAGCCCTGAGCGGCGCATGGAGCATGCGGGCTCGGGGCTGTTTTTTCGCAGAAACTTGGCCGGTCAATGCATTAGAATACTTGCATTACCTCTTGTACGCCTTCCACTTCTTCAAGCAGCGCGCGCTCGATACCGGCTTTCAGCGTGATGGTCGAGCTCGGGCAGCTGCCGCAAGCGCCCATCAAACGCAGTTTAACGATGCCGTCTTCAACGTCAACCAGCTCTACGTCGCCGCCGTCGCGTTGCAGGAACGGGCGCAGCTTATCTAGAACTTCAAGAACCTCGTCGTACATGGTGCTTTGCTGAGTGTTCTCGCTCATTTGCATCATCTCCCTTCTTATTTTATTATAGTACAATCAATCGAAAATTAAAATGGCTGTAAGGCAGGCGAAAGTGCGATGAGACCGATCATTGAATTTTGTACGAATAATATGCACCACGGGACAGCCAAACTGATGCAGCAACTGGAGCAAAATCCGGAATACGACGTGATCGAGTACGGATGTCTCGGCAACTGCGGCGAATGCTATCTGGCTCCGTTCGCGCTGGTGAACGGCGAGATCGTAGCGGCAGCCACCGCAGAGGAGCTGGAGGCGGCCATTCAGCTTAAAATAAAAGAGATCGAGGCTATGCTCGATCTCTTCCAAGACGAATAAAGTTTACCCCAGATGGCGCTTGGACATCCAAAGCACGCCGCTCTTCAAGGCGCGGGGCACCATGCCGAGCATGACCGTCCGCTTGCCCATCAGGCCGAAGCCGGCTTTTTTGCCGAGCGATCCGAGAACTCCCTTGAGCTTGATTTTACCGAGCCGGGGAGTTTCGTTTTTCCATACGGCTTGCAGGACTTCCGCCACTTGCTTGCCTTGCGCTTCTGCCGCTTGTCCGCTCGGGGAGAAGGGCAGGGCCGCACAGTCGCCGACGATGTAAATTTCATTGTAATCTGGCAGCTGGTGGTATTCGTTAATCGTTAACCGTCCTTGATTGTCCTTGGGCAGATTCAAGTTCTGTACGATCGGGCTGGGCTGAATGCCGGCAGTCCAGATGGTAATGTCGGTCTGAATGATTTCCTGCTGATTATACAGCAGACCACTTTCCAAACGGCTCAACGATACGTGCGAACGCAGTTCGATGTCGTGCTCAAGCATCCACTCGCGCACATACCGCTGCAGCCTTTCCGGGAACGGAGATAGGACGCTGGCGCCGCGGTCCAGGATGCGGATGTTCAGGTCCGGCCGGCTCTCGCGCAGCTCCGCCGCCATTTCTACGCCGCTAAGACCGCCTCCGACAATGGTAATCTGACCGTAAGGAGCCGCATCATTGGAAGCCTGATACGTTTTGCGGGTGGCCGATAACGACTGAATGCTGTTCGAGAATTCCTCCGCCCCGGGAATGTTATGGTATTTGTCCACGCATCCGAGCGCGATGACCAGCCAGTCGTAAGTCAACGGTTCGTCGTTCGCGAAACGGATCACCTTCTGCTCGGGATCGACAGCCGTGACTTCGCCGTATTTCAGAATCAATCTCGGATCTACCGGAAAATGCACCCGGACTTCTTGTTCGGACACCGTTCCGGCAGCAAGCGCGTAATATTCTGTCTTCAGTCCCTGATAAGGCATCCGGTCGACCATGATCATCACCGTATCGGCCGGGATGTCTCCTTCCAGCAATTCTTTCGCTACCGTCAGTCCACCGTAGCCTCCGCCCAAAATGACAAGTTTTTTCATACAACGGTTAACCCTTTCTCTTATGACTTAATTAGTAGACCTTGATCTCGTTATAGAAAGTATCGCGCTCGACAGCAATGCGGCCGGCTCCTTGGATGAGCCAAACCAGTTCGTCCCGTGTCATGCCTTCCGGCGAGGTCGCTCCAGCGGCATGGCTGATGCGTTCCTGGATAATCGTGCCGTGGGCGTCCGAAGCGCCGAACGTCAGGGCAATTTGCGTAAGCTGCGTACCGAGATTGATGAAATAAGCTTTGACATGCTGAATGTTGTCCAGCATCAGACGGCTGATCGCAATCGTCTTCAGATTGTCGAACGCCGATACCCGGCGCTTAATGCTTGCGTTGACGCTAGCCGGCTGAACCGAGTTCGGTATAAAGACCATGAAGCCGCCGGTTTCGTCCTGCAGCTCGCGCAGGTACATCATATGCCGGATCCGTTCTTCGAACGTCTCGATGGAGCCGAACAGCATGGTGGCGTGTGTTTTCATGCCGAGCTGATGCGCGGTGCGATGCACTTCGAGCCAAGCTTCGGTGGATGCTTTGTCGACCAAGTGCATTTTTTTGCGGTAACGCTCGGACAAAATCTCCGCGCCCCCGCCCGGCATCGTGCCGAGTCCGGCATCCATCAGCGTTTGCAGCACTTCTTTATAGCTTAACCCGCTGAGCCGGGAAAAAAACTCAATTTCCGCCGCCGTGTGCGCCTTGATGGTCACATTCGGATAACGCTGCTTCAGCCCCTTGATACAGTCGACATAATATTGGAACGGCACGTTCGGATTGTGGCCGCCCGTAATGTGGAACTCCCGCATGTCCGAGTGGTAATGCTTGTCGATGTAATCGAACATTTGCTCGGCCGTCAGGGTGTACGCGCCGTCCTCGCCCTCGTCGCGGCGGAAATGGCAGAACGCGCAGTGCTCCTCGCAAACATTGGTGAAGTACAAGCTCATGTTGTCGACGAAATACACTTTTTTGCCGTTCTTCTTCAGGTTCACTTGGTTTGCTAATTGTCCGATGGTTAATAAATCGTCCGTTTCGTACAGAAAAACGCCGTCTTCCAGGGTCAAACGCTCTCCGTGCTCCACTTTTTCGGCGATTTCGGCCATGCGCCTTTCCTGGCTGTTGATGATCATACTCATGGTTTAGCCACCTCCGTAAATGGGTCAGGCGCCCCTGGTTTCCACTGACGGGACGCTCTGTCGATGAAGTTGTACAACGATACAGGGAATCGTGCCTTTCACAGTCTGCTGCAGATGAACCGGCGGAAGCTGTGAAAGCTTGCACATGGTCAGCCGGCCAAGGACACACAGGTAGGCGAAGCTTGGACGTATTCCATGAAATACGAAGCTTCGCTTGAGCGCTTGGACAGACCGACAATGTGTTTCTCTCGAATGACATGTGTGATAAACAATACTCCTTATTATAAACCTACTGCCGGAGAGGGGCAATACATGAATCGTTAAAACTATATTCCTGTTGTAATTTTAAGCAAGATAGGGTTTAGTTCCTATTTTCATGGGCAGGGGAGTTTAGTATACTGTTAGATTGAAATAACATTGGGTAGGACGGTGCCAAGTTGCTTACTCCAGCTCTCGATGAGCAGGCCTCCATTTCCGAAGAAATCGAAGACATGCGTGAGCAGATGGTAAGTTTGGGCAATCAGCTCGGGTTCATGCATCCGGAAGTGCAGCACTGCAGCAGACAATTGGATCAATTGCTGCTTCGTTATTATGAAGCCGATAAAACGGACAACCGCAAATGAGGCAGCCCTTGAGGACCGAGGCCGGAAGGAGTATACTTCTATATAGAAGTACATTTTCGAGCAGGTAAGGGAGGCATGGCGATATGATTAA
Organism: Paenibacillus tyrphae; assembly: GCF_000722545.1. Lineage (GTDB taxonomy): Bacteria > Bacillota > Bacilli > Paenibacillales > NBRC-103111 > Paenibacillus_G > Paenibacillus_G tyrfis. Next base: position 430,486 of record NZ_JNVM01000006.1, on the reverse strand, counting down.
AATTAGCGAAACGGCTTGCGATAAAATTAAAGAAATGCTTGCGGCGGAGGAAGCTCCGAACCTGTTCCTGCGCGTGGGCGTCAAGGAAGGCGGCTGCAGCGGCTTTTCCTATGGGATGGGCTTTGACGACAACGAGCAGGAAGGCGACAAAGTCATGGACATTCACGGCCTGAAGGTCGTCGTGGACGAAGAGAGCGCCAAATATTTGTACGGCGTGGAGATCGATTTCCAAGACACCGGCATCGGCGGCGGATTTAGCATTCATAACCCGAACGCGGTAGCCACCTGCGGCTGCGGCTCTAGCTTCCGCACGAAGCCGGAGGAAGAAGCGTTGGCGCAGCCTTGCGAGGATTGAGTGAGTGCATTACGGTGACCTGAACGTCTGTTTTTGGTGTGAGCCGAGGCGGTGGGTTGCGGATTGTATCGAAAAAGTAGCGTAATATCAACCGTGTGAAATGAACGATAACAACCCGAATTTTTTCATTTATGGGTTGTGGACTATGTACCTCCCGACGTTATTCTTCGGAATACAACGTTGGGAGGTTTTTGTTTTGATGCTCAAAAACATGTATGTAGTACATACAAAAAAGTGTGCTGCTCGGAGCTGTCGGCAGCCGGGCAGTGTTTTTAATGATTAAAAGATCATTTCCTTCATAAAAAATCCTTCAAAATTTTGTTAAAAAATCCGATATATATGGAGGTAACTGATATTAAAGGAAATCAACATGTGTAAAAGAGGAGAGTATTGAGATGTTTAATCGCAACAAAATTGGTTTTTTGATTGGAATGGCCGTTGTATTGCTGTTCGTCAGTTCCGGATGTGCAAAAGAAAAAACCGATGAGGAAAAGCTGGCTGAGGCCATTCAGAAATCGATTGCGAACTCTGCTAATAAGGCGGATGCTTCTACTAAAAAGGAAGAGCCTACAGTGGAGTCAAAACTAGTTGAGATTAGCAACTTTATAACCGTGTCTGTTTGGAACGAAGGATTCGTAAACATCGGTTCGTACAAAAGTAGGGGTACTAGCAGCACAGGCAAGGAGTTAGACATAGATTTCACCATTGACCGACTTGGTAAAGCGATGGAGAAGAAAGCGGAATATGATGCTTATATAAAGGGATTGGATGCGAAGTATGATAATGTGAAGCAAGTATGGACTAAACTATCGAGTGAAACCGATAACTTGTACAAACAGCTTAAGGAAAATAAGCCCCAAGCCAATGACAAGAGTTATAAGTTTAATACGGGATTATTCGAGCAGTATAGTGAAGCTTTTAGAGATGATGTACAGGCGTTGAAGAAGAAATAAATAGGATTTAAGGTGCCGCAGTAGCCACATGCGGCTGCGGCTCCAGCTTCCGCACGAAGGCGGAGGAAGAAGCGCTGGCGCAGCCTTGTGAGGATAAAGGCGGGGGACACGCAACGAAGTCAAAGAAGATCTAAAGAGGTCAACATAACGTTACACAAAAATGCCACTCAAGCGGAATTATCCGTTCGGGTGGCGTTACTTATTAAGTCTTATTTTACCGTGGAAAGAACTATTTTAATTCATTTGGGATCGAATATTAGGGGAAGGGGATGGAGTAACAACGTTGCAATCACTTATGCCCTTAACGCAATTTAAGAAACAAATTAAGACGGCAGCTTGTCGGGTTAGAGGCTAACTCCCTTATTCCGATCGGCTGCCGTCTTTGGGTATTACGCTAAAAAGTTCATTTGGAGTGATGTTAAAATATGCGCACAGTTTGGCTATAAGTTCTGCGGGAATTCGTTTATTTTCCATATCGACATTATTAATCAAGTCATTAATTGTCGATCGGCGATAATTAATTTCGGTTGAGAGTTTAAGCGCCGAGATGTTTTTCTTCTTTATAATTTCACCAAGATGACAGTGTAATCTCACATCGTTCATATCCATATCAATAATCTCCTATTCGCAATCCACTTAAAATAAATATAGCAAAAAGATAATAAGCAATCTATTGACCGTTTAACGATCAATTGTTATAGTGGTGATATGAACGTTTAACGGTCAATTGACTAAAGTTCATTTTTTGCAGCTTCAGCTTTAGTACTTCTGCGGAACGAACACATTTAAAACAAAAAGGAGTGGCAGAACATGTTGAAGAGGGTAACCCTTGTTCTCGAAGCAGGCGAAAATGATTTTGAACTTACAGACGCTTATTTGACGCCGGACGAATCGCACGCATTTTTTATATCAAACCATATTGTTCATTATACCATGGCTTCCCGGACACAAAATCATCGAATTTACGTGGAATGCGGTGCCAGATTAATTTTAGGCAAGACGCATAAAGGAGATATCGCTATTTTCGACCTGCACGAGAAACTCCATGCCATGACAGCTTACGAACTTCTGAATTTTCACGTGCTCCATGATGCAGATAAACTGAGCCTAATTCGTTGAAGATGGACTCTCTTTTGGCACTATAAATGGTTTTGTCATGTAAAACAGGAAAAAGATTGACGGCTTGTCCTTATCGTTATAATATTTATTTTAATAATATTTATCGCGATAAATAAATTATTCAGTGAGGGGTACGCAATGAGTTTAATCGACTACTGTATCATGATTGGGGAGCTGCTGCGGGTCATTGACACCAAGCATTCGAAGATCGTGAACCAGCATTACTCTCCGCACAATTTGACCGGCCCGTCGATCAACATTTTGCTGCTGCTGCATCATGAAGGTCCGACCCGGGTGGGCGATATCGGGGCGCGGCTCAATATGGTGGACAGCAACGTATCGGCGGTGTGCTCGCGGCTTGAGACGATGGATATGATCGAGCGCGTAAGGACGAAGGAAGACCAGCGGGTGGTTAAGATTCAATTGACCGATACGGCCCGGGATAAGATGCAGGAAATTCTCGGGAACGTGAAAGACTTCCAGGAGCTGTTCGTGAGGAACGCGTCGGAAGACGATTTGAAAGATATTGTGCATGGTCTGACGAAGCTGAACGAATTGCTGGAGAACGTATTGAAGGATAAAGCAAACTCCCAGCAAACATGAGACTCTCCGCAACGGAGCCTAAAAAGCTGTAAGATTCGGCGTGACGTGCGGGCGCATCGTTTTGTGCCCGTTACGAAGCGGTCTTTTTGTATTCTTTAACCAAGTAATCTTATGTGAATTTCGAAGTTTGACCCGAAGTGCCTACTGGACGGCTAGCGGCATCCATTGCGTGTTTATTATTGAAATAGGGGGTTTACGGATGAAAAAGAAACGGAGCTTCCTGACCGCGCTCGTCATCGCTTTGGGATTGATCGTAAGCGCATGCAACTCGGAGCCGGAAGCGAACGAGGGCTCAACGAATACGTCCGCCGCAAAAGCAGGCGGCAACCTGATCGTCGCCATCAAGGACGATCCGAAAACGTTCAATCCGATCTACGCCGGCGACCGGATGTCGCTAACCATCGGCAAAGCGCTGTTTTCGCCGCTGTTCACGATCAATGATGGCAAGAAAACGTTCGTGCTTGCGGAAAGCTTGACGCCTTCGGCCGATCTGACGAAATACACGCTCAAGCTGCGCAGCGGCTTAACCTGGCATGACGGCCAGAAGCTGACGGCGGACGACGTAGTTTTCACGCTCAACAGCATCCTGGACGAGAAGCAGCACAGCTATTTTCGGAGCTTGTTCGTGCTGGACGGCAAGCCGGTGCAAGTAAACAAGCTGGACGAGCTCACTGTGGAGATTGTGCTCCCTCAAGCATCGGCTTCGTTCGAAGGGGCCCTTGTGCAGATTTCGCCGATTCCGAAGCACATCTTCGAAGGCGAAGCGGATATGGAGAAAAGCGCGAAGAACCACAGCCCGGTTGGCTCCGGCCCGTTCAAATTCAAGGAATACCGCTCGGGCGAGTACGTGATTGTGGAGCGTAATGACAAGTATTTCGGCGACAAGGCGAAGCTCGACTCGATCACGTACCGTGTGGCGAAAGATAGCAACGCGGCGATACTCGCCCTGCAAAACGGCGAGATCAACATGATGCTGGTAGAGCCGCAGGATTACAACAAGGTGAAGGATACCGGCAAGTCCGAGCTGCTCATGTTCCCGTCCGGCGGGGTCACGACGATGGTATTCAATACGAATATCGATGTGATGAAGAGGAGGGAAGTGCGCCAGGCCATCGCCCATGCGATCGATAAGAAAGAGCTGATTACGATGGGATTTTCCTCGGTTGATTTTGCCGAGCCGGCCGCGTCGATTTTCTCCCCGGATACGCTGTACCAGAAGAAAGAGCTCAAAACGTACGAATACGATCAGGCCAAAGCGAAGGAACTGCTCAAAACCGCCGGCGCGGACAATCTGAAAATCCGTTTTGCTTACTACAATGCGAGCAAGGCGGAAGGCAATATGTCCCTGTACCTTCAACAAAAGCTGAAGGAAATCGGCGTTCAAGTCGAATTGATCCCGCTCGACGGGGCTACGCTCGGCAAGAAGGCGCTGAACAAGGACAATGCGGATTACGATCTGTCCTTCGGCGGCTACAGCATGGGCTACGAGCCGGATGCCTACAAAGCGATTTATCTCGGCAACGCGCCTTACAACTATTCGCACTACAAGAACGACGAGTTTGACAAGCTGTGGATCAAAGCGGCGGTCGAAACGGATGCGAATAAACGAGCGGATTTATACAAGCGGATTCAGGAAATGGCGGCAGACGACGTGACGACGTATCCGATCGCCTACGGCAAATCGATCATTGCGGTCGATAAAAGATTCGGCGGGCTGCAGGAAGCGGTGCCGAAGCAAGTGGTGCTGTTCGATGATTTTACGAAAATTTACATGAAGTAACACGCCTGTCTGCGCGGTAATGTCCAGCCGGCGTCGCTCAGGGGGAATTCCGACTTTGAAAACGCATGCAATCCGACGCATTCTGCAAATGATTCTGTTGTTGTTTTTTATTTCCATCCTTTGTTTCGTTCTGCTTAGGTTATCCCCCGGGGACCCGGTGATGTCGTTCGTCACGCCCAACATGAGCCCGGACGACGTCGCGCGAATCCGGCACAGCATGGGGCTGGACGAACCTCTGTATATGCAATACGTCTACTGGCTGCTGCATCTGCTGAAAGGCGACTTCGGCTATTCGCTGAACAATCACCGCCCGGTGCTGACCTTGATTGCCGAACGTTTGCCAGCCACGATCGGGCTGATGGGCTCGGCCACGGTGCTGTCGCTGATTTTTGCGACGCTGCTCGGTCTGATCTCGGCGCTGTACAAAAACCGTTTCGTCGACCGCATGCTGAGCTTGACCGCGTATATCGGGATTTCGCTCCCCGGCTTATGGTTCGCGATGCTTTTGATCTACCTGTTTTCCGTGAAGCTGCACTGGCTTCCGAGCATGGGGATGCGGACGATCGGCGTGAATTCGGTCTGGGACATCGTCAAGCACGGGATGATGCCGTGCATGGTGCTTTGTGCCACGCACATTTCCGTGTACATGCGTTATATCCGCTCCAGTACGATCAGCCAGCTTGAAGAGGATTACGTGCAGATTCAATATGCGTACGGCTCCAACCGGCGTACGGTGCTTTTTCGCCACGTCCTGCGCAATGTGCTGCTGCCGGTCATTACGATCATGGGATTGTCGCTTCCCGAGCTGTTGGCGGGCTCCTTCCTCGTGGAAAGCATCTTTTCCTGGCCGGGAATGGGGTCGCTCGGCGTCAATGCCGTATTCGGGCTCGATTATCCGCTGATCATGAGCATTACGATGCTGTCTTCGTTCCTGCTGATCGTCGGCAACTTGGCAGCCGATCTGCTATACGGCTTGGTCGATCCCCGAATTAAGGCAATGAGGTGAAGCTAAAATGAACCGCATGAGATGGCGCATGCTGCGTCTGCAATTGGTCGAGCAAAAGGCGGGGCTGGCTGCGCTTGTCCTGCTGGCGGTGTACGCGCTGGCTTCGGCGTTTGCGTTTCTCGTTCCCTACGATCCGAACGCCATCAACATCACCGAGCGTCTGCTTCCGCCCAGCGGCGCACATTGGTTCGGCACGGACGATAACGGGCGCGATTATTTTGCCCGCGTGTTATATGGGGGACGTATTTCTCTGAGCATCGGCTTTATCAGTATGATTATTTCGGTCGTGGTCGGCACATTTGTTGGTACGGTCAGCGGTTATTTCGGCGGCAGGCTGGATCAGCTTCTGATGCGGCTGATCGATGTGCTGCTGTCGGTGCCTTCCTTTTTCCTGATACTCGTGCTGAATGCCTACCTAAAGCCGAGCATTCTGACGATGATACTGATCATCGGGCTGCTGAGCTGGCTGTATATTGCGCGCATTGTGCGAGCGGAGACGATATCCGTCAAAGAACGGGAGTACGTGCTGTACGCCCGGGTATCGGGACAAAGCAATTTCCGCATCCTGACAAAGCATATTATTCCGAGCGTCATTCCTACGGTGATTGTGGCGGCATCGGTCAATATCGCGGGCATTATTATGATGGAATCGTCGCTCAGCTTCCTGGGGCTCGGCGTCCGGCCGCCGGATTCGTCTTGGGGCAGCATGCTGAACAATGCAAAAGGGTACATCGGAGAGCAGCCGACATTAGCGTTGTTTCCGGGGCTGTTCATTTTAACGACCGTGCTCAGCTTTAATTTCTTGGGCGACGTGCTGCGCGCCGCATTCGAGCCGAAAGTCGGCCGGCGATAATTCGTGAAAGCAACGGAGTGAAGCGATATGGCACAAGTATTGGAAGTTCGCGATTTGCATACGTCGTTCTTTACCCGCGACGGGGAGGTGCGGTCGGTCCGCGGCGTCAGCTTCGGCGTCGGCGAGGGCGAGATGGTCGGCATCGTCGGCGAATCGGGCAGCGGCAAGAGCGTTGCGGCGAAGTCGCTGCTCGGCCTCGTTCCGCCGCCGGGCAAAATTGTCGGCGGTCAGGTGCTGCTGCGCGGCGAGGACGTGCTCCGGCTCCCGGAGCCTAAGCTGAGAGCGGCGCGAGGGAAGCGGATCGCGATGATTTTTCAGGACCCGATGACGGCTTTGAATCCCGTGCTCAAGATCGGGACGCAGCTAACCGAGGTCATTCGCCGCCACCGGAACGTTGGGCGGGCCGAAGCGCGCCACCTCGCCATCGAGTGGCTGCGCGAGGTCGGTATCCCGTCGCCGGAGAAACGGATTGACCAGTATCCGCACGAATTCAGCGGCGGGATGCGGCAGCGGGTCATGATTGCGATGGCGCTGTCCTGCGAGCCGGAGCTCCTTATCGCCGACGAGCCAACGACGGCGTTGGATGTGACGATTCAAGCGCAAATCTTGAAGCTGATGAAACGGCTGTGCGGGACGACCAACACCTCCGTCGTGCTGATTACGCACGATCTTGGCGTCGTCGCTCAAGTATGCACGCGCGTCGTGGTGATGTACGGGGGGCTGGTGATGGAGGAGGGCGCGGTGGGCGACATTTTCGAAGCGCCGCAGCATCCGTACACGCAGGGGCTGCTCCGGTCGATTCCCCGTGTGACCGAAGGGAAGCGGGAACGGCTTGTATCCATCGAAGGCTCGCCGCCCAATCTGCTGCACCCGCCCCAAGGTTGCCCGTTTCAGGAGCGCTGCCCGCACGCCACGGACAAATGCGGCGAGCTGCCGCCTTACTTCGAGTCGAAGCCGGGCCACCGCTCGTTATGCTGGCTGCAGGACGGTCAAGGCTATCCGTCCCAGCCGCTGACTTCAGTGAGCTCGACGGCATCGCAGCAGGGAGGGGAAACGCTATGAGCGGCAATGGCAACCGTATTCATCCGGCCGGCCAAGATGTATTAATCGACGTGCGCGGCCTGAAAAAGTATTTCCCGGCGGAGCGCTCGCTGTTCGGCCGGACGACGCGGCACATGAAGGCGGTGGATGATATCAGCTTTCAGATTTACCGCGGCGAAACGTTCGGACTCGTCGGCGAGTCCGGCTGCGGCAAATCGACGACGGGACGCAGCGTCATCCGGCTGTACGATGTGACCGCGGGCGAAATCCGGTACGAAGGTCAAAATATGGCGGCGATGAGCGAGAAGCAGCTGAGACCTTACCGCAGGCGGATGCAGGCGATTTTCCAAGACCCGTATTCCTCGCTCAATCCGGGGATGACCGTGCTTCAGCTAATTAGCGAGCCGCTGGAAATTCATACCGCCTACAGCCGTGCGGAGCGGCGGGAGGTTGTGCTTGAGCTGCTCGGCAAGGTCGGGCTGAAGCGCGAGCATGCGGACCGGTATCCGCATGAATTCAGCGGCGGCCAGCGGCAGCGGATCAGCATCGCGCGGGCGCTCGCTCCCCGCCCCGAGTTCGTCCTATGCGACGAGCCGATCTCGGCGCTTGACGTTTCGGTGCAGGCGCAGGTCGTCAACATGCTGGAGGACCTGCAGGGCGAGTTCGGCTTGACGTATCTGTTCATCGCGCACGATCTGTCCATGGTGCGGCATATCTCGAACCGGATCGGCGTTATGTATTTGGGTAAGCTGGTGGAGGTCGCTCCCAGCGACGAGTTGTACCTGCGTCCGGCGCACCCGTATACGCAGGCACTGCTTGCGGCGATTCCGGTGCCGGACCCTAAGGTGGCGAACGCGGATAGCGAGCTGCTGCAAGGCGAGCTGCCGAGCCCGCTGGAGGAAATCGCAGGCTGCAGGTTTCGTTCACGCTGTCCGTTTGCCAACGGGCGCTGCGCCGCGGAGGAACCGGCCTTGAAGGAGATCGCGCCGGGGCATTATGCGGCATGCCATTTGCACGAAGGATGAGATTTTAAGTGCTTGCTGGAAGCCGGACGGAAAAGCAATTGGGCAAAACATCAGATCATTGGAAAGGGGTACAGAAGCATGAGCACAACGGCAAAGCTTTCGCAAAATACGGCCATTCTGCTGGAGAGGGCGCGCCGGTTCGGCATTACGGACGAGTCGATGCTCGCCGGGCTTGCGGCAGGGGATACGGCTGTTTTGCAGCCTGCGGTCGGCGAATGGTACAGCTATGATGAGTTTTATGCCTACGCCGATCAGCATGGGGAGGCACTGGAGGAAGCCATTCGCAGCGGCTACCGGATGAAGTTCAATACCCCCGGCGGGGTGCAACTGTGGCTCCAGCACCGCTTCGGGTTCGAAGCGGACGTCGATTACGAGGTGCCCGAGCACGGCCGGGTAAACGGACTCAAGCTGCAAGTCGCGGAAGTCGAGCTTCTGCGTTCGACGCTAGCGCCGAATTGGGTCATCTTGGAGGAAGCTGCCGACTCGGCGGCCAAGTCCGTACGGACGCTTAGGCTGGTTATCCGCTCGCTGTATGAGAAGGGCGAGTAGGAGCGGGCTACCTTGCAGGTCCGCTCTTATGCTCTGCCGTTGAAAAGCGCCTGAACTCGCGGGTTTCGTGAGTTTCGGGCGCTTTTTGGCTTTCACTGAAACCTTGAATGCGATTACAACACATCAGGCTCTTGGTGCTTAGAAACTACGGTTTCGTTGCTCAAATAACCATTTTGTAGTAATATCAGAACAGGTGTTTGTTACCGGGAGGCGTGGAAGACGCAGCGCTTCGTTCAATTTGGAGAGGAGGACGAATATGCCGGTAATCAGATCCGAATTGTACATAGAAGCGCCGATTGAAACCTGCTTCGATCTGGCGCGAAGCATCGATGTTCATGCCCAATCGACTTCGCAAACGAAGGAAAGAGCGGTCGGCGGAGTCATGAGCGGGTTGATCGAGCTGGGGCAGACGGTAACGTGGGAGGCCGTCCATTTTGGCATCAAGCAGCGGCTGACCGCAACAATAACGGAATTTGAGTCGCCTTTTTATTTTGTGGACGAGATGGTCCGGGGCGCGTTCAAGCGGTTTCGGCATACGCATGAGTTTTGCGCCGTCGATTCGGGAACGTTGATGATTGACGAATTTGATTACACGTCGCCGCTAGGGCCTTTTGGCAAGGTGGCGGACCGAATGTTTCTGGAATCGTACATGAGAAATTTTTTGCTGAAACGAAATCTCTACATTAAACAGCTGGCGGAGAAGCAAGCCGGATGAATGCCGGACCCATGCCAAAAGCGGACGTTCCTGTACAAGGTGTCCGCTTTTTTTGCCGTTGTCGATGGTTTGCCGCAAGCCGTCTCACTGTTTGGCGTAGACATGCAGGTGCTCGATATATTCGTGCACAAGCGCTTGCAGGGCTTCCGCCTTTTGCTTGAGGCCGCCGTCTTCGCCGAAGGCTTGCCGAATCGCTTCGACGTAGGCTTGGCCCTGTTTCTTTCCCGGCGCGTAGGCGCGGCCGTAGTCGTCCAGGTAGCTCGGCAAAAAGTAACATTCCAATACATTCATCGCCAGCCGGTAGTCCTCTTGCGGATTCGAATCCGACCAAGCCTTCAGCTTGTCATACAAGACGCTTAGCGTAATCAGGCCGAGCCGATACGTTCTCCGTGCAAACTCAAACGCCTGCGGGTCGATCTCCTCGCGCTCGAACTGCTTGAAGTTTTTTTCGTCCAGCAAATACAAAGCCCCGCCCCATTCAGAAGCAAATTTCAGCCAAAAGTCGGCGTCCTTCCGTCGGATCGCAATCGTTTGAAGCTCTTCGAACATGATATCCGGGTTAGCGGCGAGCTTAGCTTTGGCCTCCTCTTTCGGCGAGTTTCCTTCAAAATTCAGCACATTGGCATTCACGTGACTGCTCCTATCTAAGCCATAGGTTTATTCCGCGGGTCCCTGCTGTAGTTGGCAGCGAACGTGCGAACGGATACTTCATTGTATCATATCCGCATCCGCCGGTTAAATCTTAAACGCCAACGGCTGCGGTCGAACCGACAGCTTGACATGGCTTGGCTTATGCTTGTGCAGCAGGGTCCACATGAGATGCCGCCCGATCGGGTTGGCGCTGTGAATAATAATTTCTTTTTTTGCATACAAGCTTTTCTCGACCATATATTTGACCAGATCGTAGCCGCTGGCTTTGCCGAGACCCAAATCGTGATCGAGCGACAAGATGTTAACCGGTCCAGCTTTCATCAAATCGATGCACTGCTCGACCGACCTTGCCAGCGTAAAGCCTTTCGGACAAGGACGCAGATCATCTAAGTACACGTTCGTCATATGCCATCGCCTCTCTTTGACTTCCAGCATACGCACCGCACGCTTAGATTGCTTGGACTGCGGCACAGCGCGGCATGCCGTTTATCCGGTGAACGCCAAAAACGCCACTTCTTGGTCGAAGTGGCGTCCGCAGCGTGGCTGTTACTGTTCCAGCAGAACTTGAATGCCTTTGATCACATTCCAGATCATAACGACGAAATACAGAATCAGGCTGATGACGCCCAGAAAAATCGTGGAGGTGACCGAGATCGTCGCGATCCAGATGATGAGGAAGAAGATCAGTGAAAGGAACGGCAGGATGTGCGAGAGAAGCGCTTTTTTGGCGTGTTCGCGGACCCAGCCGTCGTTGGTGACGAAGTACACGACAACCGGTACAAGGAATCCGGCGAAAAAGATGCTGAAATAACAAAGCGAAGCGATCAGTCTACGTGTATCCATGAGGGATGCTCCCTTCTTCGTATATCAAAATCCATCGATGTTATGACTACTTACGTCGGAGGCGGCAGCCGGTTTCGGGTTTGCATCGCCCCGCTGCATAGTTTCAAGTTTAAACAATAAATAACATGCGTAATCCATAATTACTCTATATTAGATTAATTGGTTATAAATGGTCGTAAATCGATCATATTTTTTTATCACGAAATCGGTACGCAGCTTGTGTATAACTTTGTCCACACTATACACCCCGCCAATGACATGTATTCGACACTTATTAACAGAATACTCACAAGATATGCACAATTTCATGTGGATAACGGAACGCTTGTTCTAATTTTGGGCGCATGTTAATATAATTTTACATTACAGAATAAGGTGAGTTGTTCCATGAAACTGATCAGTAATGAGATTTTAGTGGACTCCTATTTCAAAGCCGTCGATTTGAAACTCGAAGAAGATTTTGTCGAATTGTTGTTAGACGAGATCAAGAGGAGACAAATCAACTTAGACTTTTACAGAGAAGGTAAAGCCCAGGTCAGCTGACCGGGCTTTTTTCTTTTATCGAGAAAATCTATGATATAATAGTTCCGACTATGACGGGGCGTGGGAGAGAAACGATGGAGCGATTAACGATTGCTGTACATGTGCCGCTTGGCTTTCACGCCAGACCGGTTTCGCGGTGGGTGAGCCTTGCGCAGACCTTTCAAAGTCATATTACCGTGACGTTCCGGGACAAAACGGTCGACGGCAAAAGCGCGCTCGGGCTCATGGCGCTCGCCGTTCCGGGCGGTGCAGAGCTTGAGGTGTGCGCAAGCGGACCGGACGAGCAAGAGGCGCTTGCTGCTCTTGCGGGCTTAGCCTCGCGATCGTTTTCCACTTAAGTTTACGGCTACGGAGGCAGAAGAGCATGTTATCCGCAAGACAGCAGAGCATATTGACGGAACTATTGGAACAACGCGGATTTGTGCCTGTGGACCGGTTTCAGTCAGAGTATGGCATTTCGGCGCGGACCGTTCGCCACGATCTGCTGCAGATCGAAGACTGGCTGGCCGGGTACGACATCGGGATCGAGCGCAACCGCAAGCACGGCATTGCGCTTATCATAGACGAGGACGGGCGGGAGAAGCTTGAGCGTCTGCTTAGAGAACGGCCGGATCATCTCGATGCGGAGCGGCGGTCGCGCTGGCTTGCCAAGCGCCTGCTGGAATCGTCCAAGCTGCGGATGGACGAGGTGCAGGAAGAGCTGAAAATCAGCAAAAGCACGCTGCTGAGCGATCTCGCGGAAGTCACCAAGCTGCTGGGCGGTAAAGACCTGAAGCTCGCCAGAGAGGGCGGATGGATTCGGGTGCTGGGGGACGAACGGAAAAAAAGATCGGCTTATCTCGAACTGCTGCGGCTGGAGATTACGGATGAGAATGTTCTCCGGGTCGTTCTTGGGGACCGGGAAGACCGGATGGGGGGAACGAATCTGTGGAACCCGTGGTTCTCGCCTAAGGATGCGCAGTTTTTATTCGATATCGTGCGGATGCTAGAGCGCAAGCTGAACGTCGAATTTACGGATGCGGGGTATTCGGCACTAGTCCTTCACCTGCTGATGGCCGTCGAGCGGCTGAAAAACAACCACCGCATTCAAATGGACCCGGAGCTGTTCGGCGAGGTGAGCGAAGCGGAGGAGTTCCGGGTTGTCCGACAGCTTGCGCTGCCGGAAATGGAGCGTTATTTTCAGCTTGAGGTGCCCTTGGAGGAAGCGGGCTATATTACCCAGCACATTCTGGGTGCGCAAAAAGCGCAGGATGCCAAGGCGGAACAGTCCGTTTACGTCCAGCTGGCCAAACGGATCGTCATGGAGGTGGAGCAGGAGCTGCATCGGCCGCTTCAGCGTACCGAACAGGTGGTGCACGGGCTGTCCGTCCATTTGAAGCCTGCGATGTACCGTGCCAAATTCGGGCTGCAGAGCGCGAATCCGCTGCTGCCGCAGCTGGAGCAGGAATATGCTTCGCTGCTCGACGTGACGCAAGAGGTGGTCAATCGGGTGCTGCAGGAGCATGGCGTTTGCTTCGACCGTGATGAAATCGGTTACATCTCTTTGCATTTAAGCAGCGGGCTATCGCATGCCGTAAGCGCGGTCCGGAAACGGGTAGCGATCGTATGCAGCTCCGGCCTCGGCTCGTCGGCGATTCTTCAGCGGAGGCTGGAGTCGATGTTCCCTGTGCTGGAAATTGCCGGGAGATTCGCTTACAAGGAGCTCAAGCAGCTGCCGTTCGAGCAAATCGACGCGATTTTATCGACGATCGAGATTCAACTGTCGCTTCCGGTGCAGGTGATCAAAGTGTCGCCGCTGCTGAGCCCCGAGGACGAGAGCACAATCGGGCGTTTGCTCGGCGTGTCGCCGCTGGGGCGGCCGATGGAAGCCGATACGCTGCAGCGGGTGGGCGAGATCGTCCGTATCGTCGAGCGGCATGCCGATGTTCGCAACCGGAATCGGCTGCTGGAGGATCTTATCCATCTGCTGCAGGGCGGAGGCGTATCCGGCCACAAAGGGCTTCAGCGGCTGACGGATCTGCTGCCCGCCGGCTCGATCCTGACCGGGCAAACGGCCGAATACTGGGAAGAGGCGGTGCGGCTGGGCAGCAGGCTGCTGCGCGAGCGGGGAATCATCGGGCTTCAGTATGAAGAAAAACTGCTCCAAATGATTGGCGGGCAGAAGCATTATTTTGTCATCGGGGAAGGCATTGCCTTTCCGCATGCATCGCCACAGGATGGCGTATGGGGCACCGGCTTCAGCCTGGTCACGTTGACGGAGCCTGTACCGCTTGGACCGTCGGGGCAGCCGGTGTGGCTGCTCGTTACGCTGGCCGCTGCGGACAAGACGTCGCATTTGACCGCGTTATCCACGCTGCTGGACGTGTTTGGCGATGCGGCGTTCATGGAATTTCTGAAACGGGCCGACGATGCGGCTGCCGTATGGGATCGTTTGAAGGCAAAGGAGGGCGAGACGCTTGACGCTGAAAATTAACGTGGTTTGCACAAGCGGCCTCGGCACCAGTCTGATGATCCGCATCCATCTCGAAGCGCTGCTTCGGGAGCAGGGGCTCCGCGCCGACATCGAGCATATGGATGTCGCGTCGCTCGGCTTAAGTCCAGCCGCGGACTTGATTGTCGGCGCTCACCATATCGCCGATTCTTTGCCTCCCAGGCTGCTGGAGCAAGCCGAATGGATACCGCTGGAAAATATGACGGACCGGAATTATTTGCGGACCAAGCTGCTGGAAAGCCCGCGTTTTCTGGCCTGGCGGGAACGGGAGAAGGGATTGCGGGAATGAACTGGTCGCAAATTATCAATAAAGGGCTGCTCGGCGAACCGGCCTTTTTGCTCGGGGTTATTGCCTTGATCGGACTGCTGCTGCAAAAAGCTTCTCCGCAAAAGCTGCTGAGCGGTACGATCAAAACGATGCTCGGGTATATTTTGCTGCAGATCGGAGCTTCCGCCGCCGGTTCGTCTTTATCCAATCTGTCGATTATCGTGCAGCGCGGGCTGCAAATGATCGGCATTATGCCGCACAACGAGACGATTGCGGGGCTTGCTCAGATCAACTACGGTCGCGAGATCGCGGTTATCATGCTGATCGGCATGGCGCTTCATCTGGCTATCGCCCGCTGGACGCCGTTCAAGTATGTATTCCTTACCGGCCATCACATGCTTTTCATGGCGTCGATGCTGGCGGCTTTGCTCGATTCGGCCCATCTTCCGGCTTGGCAGCTGTACGGATGGGGCGGGCTGTTCTTGGCGCTTGCCATGTCGTTCGGACCGGCGGTGAGCCAGCGGTACGTCCGGCAAGCGACCGGGGGCAGCGAGTTCGCCATCGGGCATTTCAACAGCGTAGGCTATGCGCTTTCGGGAGTGATCGCGCAGTTGGTGGGGACGAAGGAAAAGAAGCCGATGCCGGAAGGCTTGAAACGGATTTATCCGTTTTTCCAGGACCATATGGTCGTCATCGCCGTCTTTACGCTACTGCTGTTTGGCTTGTCCAGCTTGTTCGTGCCGGCCGAAGCGCTGTCCGAGATGTTTTCCGGTCGTCATCCGGTCGTCGTCTCGGCCATTCAGGCGATTTGGTTCACGGCCGGCGTGTTCGTTATTTTGTCTGGGGTACGAATGATGCTGGCCGAAATTATTCCCGCCTTTAACGGCATTGCCGAAAAAATCGTGCCGGGAGCGATTCCGGCGCTGGATTGCCCGGTTTTGTTCACGTACGCGCCCATTGCGGCGGCGCTCGGCTTCCTGCTCAGCTTCCTCGGCGGGCTTGCCGCGATGGGCACGCTCATGGCATTCCAGTACACGGTCATCATTCCCGGCGTCATCCCGCATTTTTTCTCGGGAGGCGCTTCCGGCGTCATCGCGTATCAGGTCGGCGGCCGGAGAGGGCTGATCGTCGCTGCGCTGTGCCACGGCTTCGTCATTACGCTGCTGCCGGTCTTTTTGCTGCCGCTGCTCTCCAGCCTCGGCTTCGTCCGGGCGACGTTCGCGGATACGGATTTTGCCGTCGTCGGGCTGATTTTGAACGGCCTGCTTCGCTTGTTCGGCATAGTGGCCGGTTAATACGGGTTGTTGCTTGGCTTGAGCCTCCGGTTCATGATCTTATGGTCATGGGCCGGAGGTTTTATTTTTTGCCGTTTGATGTGGCAAAGACTTAAACTTCCGGGGTGGAAACGCTTCACTTATGATATAGCTATCCAAGCAACCGAAGGGAGTCGTTACAAAAAATGAAAAAAGCACTATCCGCTACGCTCGCCGTAATCTTGACCGCATCCGTAGCTGCCGGCTGCGGCAGCGCCGATAAGCCTGCTTCCGGCGGAGCCGCATCTGCTCCGGCATCCGGCGAAGCATCGAAAACGGACAAGTCCAAAGGCAAGCTGACCGTATACGTCGGATTCCAGGAAGACCACGCCGTCGAGGCGATGAAGCAGTTCACGAAGGACACCGGGATTCAAGCCGATATGGTCCGTATGTCCGGTGGCGAGATCCTCGCCAAAATCCGTGCGGAGAAAGACAACCCGCAGGCGGATATCTGGTACGGCGGCCCGGCGGACACATTCGTCGCCGCAATGAACGAAGGGCTGCTCGCGCCTTACAAATCGCCGGCTGCCGAGAAGGTGGACGCGAAGTATAAAGATCCGAACGGGCATTGGACCGGGATTTATGTCGGGTTCCTCGGCTTTGCGTCGAACAAGAAGTTTCTGAAGGATCATAACCTGCAAGCGCCGCAAACGTGGGAAGACCTGCTGAATCCTGCGTATAAAGGACAAATCGTCATGGCGAACCCGGCTTCGTCCGGCACGGCCTATACCGCTCTCTACACGGTATTGAAAGTGAAAGGATCGGAAGACAAAGGATTCGATTACTTGAAAAAGCTGCACCCGCAAGTTCAACAGTACACGACTAGCGGCTCCGCTCCGGGGCGTATGGTCGGGATGGGCGAAGCGGCCGTGGGCGTGCTGTTCGCGCACGACGTCATCAAGTACCAAGAGGAAGGCTTCGACACGATGGAGCTGACGATCCCTAAAGATGGGACAGGCTATGAAACCGGCGCCGTCGCGGTCATCAAAAATACGAAAAACCAAGAGCTGGCGCAAAAATTCGTCGATTGGTCGCTCGGTGCAAGCGCGCAGGAAGTCGGACAGCGCACAGGCAGCTACCAGAACTTGACGAACCCAGACGCGAAAGAGCCGAAAAAGGCAATCAAGCTGTCCGATATCAACCCGATCCAATACGATCCTACGGAAGCGGGCAAAGAGCGCAAACGCCTGCTCGACAAATGGAACAGCGAAGTGAAGAAATAATACTCCGGGACGGTCCTTGAATTTTCCCGGGAACGGGAAGATGTTGTTAGATTTTCTCTGCGAAAAGTGGAGTATATCCCGGAGGAGTTTACGTCCGCCTTTGAAATCCGTGAAAACACCATGAAAATCTAATCAAAATTTCACGGATTTCAAGAGCGGCCGGAGGGATATACTCCACGGCATCGCCAAAGAGAATCCTGCATTTCCCGCCCCAAATCCAAAGACCGTCCCGGCCCACCCAAGAAAGGAGCCTGTGGCCCATGTCATGGAACCGTACCGCAAGCGAGCTCCGCAGACTGACGCGGGAACCGCTGCTTCTGCTCTGCATCCTGCTCGTCATGGCGTGTCTGGCGGTATTTATCGTCTATCCGCTGTATCAAATCTTAAAAAGCAGCTTTATCAACCCGGACGGATCGGTTTCGCTCAGCGCGTATGTGGGCGTTTTGTCGGGCGGACAGCTGTTCGAAGCATTGAAAAACTCCTTGCTCTTGGCAGTCATCGTATCCGTTCTGTCGACGGCCATCGCCTACATGTTCGCTTATACGTTTGCGTACGTGAAGGTTCCGTTCAAAAAGCTGTTTAACGCCGTCGCGATATTACCGGTCATTTCCCCGCCGTTCGTCATCTCGCTTTCCGCGATTTTGCTGTTCGGCAAGCAGGGCTTCGTTTCCAAGCATCTGCTCGGTTTGGAAAACGCCAACATTTACGGCTTCAAAGGCCTGGTGCTCGTCCAAACGTTGACGTATTTCCCGGTCGCTTTCCTCGTGCTGGCCGGCTTGCTTCGCTCGATCAGCCCGTCGCTGGAAGAAGCGAGCATGAACATGGGCGCGGGGCGGCTGCGCACGTTCCTGAACGTCACGCTGCCGCTGACGATGCCGGGGATTGCGAACGCGTTTCTGCTTGTATTCGTGCAATCGCTGGCCGATTTCGGCAATCCGATGACGCTCGGCGGCAACTACACCACCGTCGCCCGCGAAATTTACCTGCAAGCGGTCGGCAGCTATGATATTCAAGCCGGCGCTGCGTTGGCGATGGTGCTGATGAGCATCACGTTTCTGATTTACGCGCTGCAAAAATTTTGGATCGGCAAAAAAAGCTACGTCACCGTTACCGGCAAACCTGCCCACGGCCGCCGTCTGATCGAGAAAGGGATAACGCGGCAGGCGCTGTTCGTGCTGTGCATGCTGCTATCGGTTATCGTCATCGCGTTCTACCTGCTCGTGCCGATCGGCTCGTTCATCAAGCTGTGGGGCATTAACAACAGCTTCACCTGGGATCATTACAAGTACGTGTTCTCGCTCGGTCAAAAATCGATGAAGGACACGCTGGTGCTGTCGATCATCGCGACGCCAATTGCCGGCTTGCTCGGCATGATCATCGCTTTCCTGATCGTCCGCAAGCGGTTCATCGGGAAAAAAGCGCTCGAATTCGTCAGCATGTTGTCCATCGCCATTCCGGGGACGGTCATCGGGATTTCGTATATTTTGGCGTTTAACCAGGCTCCGCTTGCGCTCACGGGCACGGCGCTGATCATTATCGTCGCGTTCGTCGTGCGGGCCATTCCGGTCGGCATCCGGTCCGGGATCGCGTCCTTACAGCAGATCGATCCGTCGATCGAAGAGGCGGCGACGAACTTGGGGGCCGGACAGGCGCGCAACTTTTTCACCGTCGTCCTGCCGCTCATCAAGCCGGCCTTTTACAGCGGACTTGTATACGGGTTCGTCAAAAGCATGACCGCGATGAGCGCCGTCATTTTCCTTATCTCGGCAAAATACAACTTGATCACGGCATCCATTCTCACGCAGGTGGAATCCGGACGGATCGGCGTTGCCAGCGCGTACTGCACGATTCTGATCGCGATCATGATCGCAGCCTTGCTGCTGCTTAATCTGCTGCTTCGCTTCGTCGGCGGCAGCAAAGAAAAAACGTTAATGTAGGGGGAGAAAGACTTGGCAGCCAAATCGGTCACGCTCAAACAGGTTACGAAAGCTTATGCGGGCTTGGGCACCAAGCAGCCGTCGAATGCGGTATCCGATGTCAATCTGGTCATCGAAGAGGGGCAATTCGCCACGCTGCTCGGTCCGTCCGGCTGCGGCAAAACGACGACGCTGCGCATGATTGCGGGCTTCGAGGATATTACCTCCGGTGAAATTTTGTTCGGGGACCAGCCGGTAAACGATATTCCGCCGAATAAGCGGGATTGCACGATGGTGTTTCAGTCGTACGCTTTGTTCCCGCATTTGAATGTATGGGACAATGTCGCCTACGGGCTTAAAATCAAAAAATTCGATCAAGCCGTCATTCGGGAAAAAGTATCGCGCGTGCTCGAAATCATGAATCTGAACGAGTACAAGGAACGCATGCCTTCCCAAATGTCCGGCGGCCAACAGCAGCGCGTTGCGCTGGCCCGGGCGCTTGTGATGGAGCCGAGCGTGCTGTTGTTCGACGAGCCGCTGTCCAATCTCGACGCCAAGCTGCGCATCGTCATGCGCGACGAAATCCGCCGCATTCAGCGGACGCTCGGCATCACCGCGGTCTATGTCACGCACGATCAGAGCGAAGCGATGTACATGAGCGACGTCGTCATCGTCATGAACAAAGGGCGGATCGAGCAGATCGGCACGCCGCAGGAAATTTACCAAAGACCGAAGACGAAATTTGTCGCCGACTTTATCGGCTCGGCCAATTTCGTTGAAGGCAAGGTGGCGCGGGTCGCCGAGGACCGCTTGGAGATCGATACGCCAATGGGTATAATGGTAGCAGCGAACCATGCGGAAGTGACGGCGGGACAGCAGGTAGCGCTGGTCATCCGGCCGGAATCCGTCGTCATCTTGAAGACGGCGAACAACAACGCGGTCATTACGAAGAGCGTCTTCATGGGACAAACGCAGGAATACGAGATCGATTTCGGCGGCAAAACGTTTCAGGTCACCCAGCATAATCCGGTCGCAGGCTCGGTTTTCTCGACCGGGGAGCACGTGACGCTCGAATTTCCCGAGCATTCGATTCAAGTCGTTCCGGCCTAAACTACAGACAGCAAGGGGGCAGCAGGCATGAACAAGAGATGGCGGGGAGCATTAATCCTTATCCTTTGCGCTGCCGTGCTGACCTCCTGCGCTTCCGAGCGCAAAGGAACGTTAACCATTTATGCAGGATTGTACGAAGATCACGCGATTAAAGTCGTAGAAGCGTTCCAGAAGGAAACGGGCATCAAAACCTCCTACGTCCGCATGTCGGGCGGGGAAATCCTGGCGCGCATACGCGCGGAGCGAAGCGCCCCGAAAGCGAGCGTCTGGTACGGCGGTCCCGCGGATACGTTCGTCCAGGCGAAAGCGGAGGGGCTGCTGGCTCCTTACTTGTCGCCGAATGCCAAGTGGATTGACGAGAAATACAAAGATCCGGACAACTATTGGATCGGCGTTTACGTCGGCGCTCTGGCCTTGGTCTCCAACCGCAAATGGCTGCAGGACGTCGGGTTGTCGGTGCCGCAAACCTGGGAAGATTTGCTCAATCCGAAGTACAAAGGGATGATCGTCATGGCCGATCCGAGATCTTCGGGTACGGCTTATACGATATTGGCCACGCTTGTGCAGCTGTGGGGCGAAGAGAAAGCGTTCGATTACTTGAAGAAGCTGCAAGGACAGGTCCGCAGCTATACGACGAGCGGGAGCACGCCCGGGCGCAGCGTCGGGATGGGCGAGGCGGGAACGGCCATCATGTTCGCGCACGATGCCGTCAAGTTTTACAAGGAAGGCTTTCGCGATCTGCTGATCCATTACCCGGGTGAAGGCACCGGATACGAAATCGGCGCGATGGGCATGATCCAGGGCGGTCCGAATGAGAAGGAAGCGCAGACCTTTATCGACTGGGCGCTGACGAAGCAGGCGCAGGAGCTCGGCAAGCAGGTCGGCAATTACCAGTGGCTGACGAACCGGGAGGCGGTATCTCCCGAGGAAGCGGTCGCTTTGGACGCGCTGCGCATCGTGCCGTACGATCAGACTTGGGCGGGAGCCAACCGCAGCCGGCTGATCGAGCGCTGGGTAAAGGAAGTGCAGGGCGGCCGATGAGCAGCCTCAGAACCAAAGGATAAAGGGCATCTAATAAAACGAAACCCGGCTATTTTGGCCGGGTTTTGTTCTAGCCAGGTCCGTTGACCTGGCTTTTTACTATACGAATGCGTGAATCAGAAACAAAAAAGCAAAAGCCAGTCCAGACCGTAAATGCCACTTTCGGTCCATTCGCCTATATCTCAACAAGCCGGAAACCGGTACCGGTAGCAAGACGAACAGCGCAAGCAGCCCGCTCATATTATGGAAATCCAATTTAATGCCATACATGAAGACGGCAACCGCATGAAGCAAAATAAAAGCAATGGCAACAATCGCGATAGGAGTATGCCACTTTCGCGCGAAGCGAAGCAGGGCAGCTATCCATTTCTTCGGGTTGCCCATTCGATCCCATATACGCTGTTTGATTATAAAGGCAAGCACGTAATTCGCCAAGACGAAGAACAAAGCTATTCTTGCTATCGAGCCATAGTTCTTAAACGTATGCTCGAAACTCCGGCTATGCACGGTTGACGACGGAAGATGCAGCAAACTCCAGAGTTCCCACAGCACAAGCAGCACGGATACGACAATTGCAGCTGCTACCCACAATCTTTCTCTACGGGGGATCCATGGTTGTTTCATTTCGTTGGCTTCCTGCGAGAGCAATTCTATTTCCCCCTCTGATAGGATAGGCATACTATACTCTATTTTTCTTAAAATCTGATGAAAAAATACGTTATGCTATAAAAATAGAACGTTGTCAATTTTCTGCGTAAGGAATTTCCTATTTGCCTGTAAGAAGGCGCTATGTTACACTCTAATTGGTATGTTAACATAACAAGCAAGAGGGATGAAACGATGGGGACTCCGATTTACGAGAAAATAATCC
Organism: Paenibacillus tyrphae; assembly: GCF_000722545.1. Taxonomy (GTDB): domain Bacteria; phylum Bacillota; class Bacilli; order Paenibacillales; family NBRC-103111; genus Paenibacillus_G; species Paenibacillus_G tyrfis. The sequence continues at coordinate 408,217 of NZ_JNVM01000006.1, read as the reverse complement.
AGCATCTGTTAAAAAAAATTGAACTCGGACAACTTAAACCGAAAGAAAGAGTCCCGTCGGAAAAAGAATTGGCGGATCAATTCGGGGTCAGCCGGATCACTTCAAAAAAAGCGCTGGAGAAACTCGCACAGTACGGCGTCGTCACCAGAATTCGCGGCAAGGGGTCCTATGTTTCGGAGCATTTCGACAGTACGCAGTTCGCTGAATTCGGCCATGCTGCGGATAAGGAAGAGTCCTTCCAGCTGAGCGGCCCGACCGGCGGCGCAGCAGAGAAAGTAACGATCGGCATTATTGCTTCGTATTTTTCCGCTTCCTTCGGCCTCAACATTCTTCGTACGGTGGAAAGGACGCTTTCCGCGCGGAATTATCATTTGATCGTCAAATGCACATACGGCAAGAAGGAGCTGGAGGAGCAGTTCATCCGTTCGCTGCTCGACTACGGCGTAGACGGTCTCATCGTATCCCCTGTCAACGGAGAGCATTACAACGAGGAACTGTTAAAATTAGTTTATCGAAAATTTCCCCTCGTGCTAATCGATAAATATCTCCCCGGGATTCCGGCTTGCTCCGTATATACCGATCATAAGCAAGCGGCCGGCGTGCTGACGGACTATTTGCTCGACCAGGGGCATGAGCAGATCGTTTTCGTTTCGGCTCCGGCCGAAAACACGTCGTCGATCGAGGAGCGGATTCAAGGCTTCACGAGCGCCTTTTTGAAGCGGGGGATGGCGATCGGAGTAAACTCCATCTTCACGGACATGCCTGCCCTCAATACCATGGCGTACGACGCGGCCGATCCTATGGGATGGGATACCGGACCGCTGAAAGCTTTCTTGGACGAGAATCCTTCGATTACGGCCATATTCGCTTGCGAATACGACAACGCGATTCTGCTTTCCCATGTGCTTCGCCAGCTCGACAGACATCACGACTGCGAAGTCGTGTGCTTCGATATGATCTATTCCCGCCATGGCTACTTTCCGTTAACCCACATTCTTCAAGACGAACGGGAAATCGGACAAAAGGCGGCGGAGCTGCTGTTGGCGCAATTGGAACGCCGGGAAGTCCCGCTGTTGAACCCTGTCGGCTTTAAGCTGAAGATCAGATCACAACGAGACCCGATATGAAAATGAATATTGAATTTATGATATGGTATATTGATATACCATATTTTTTTGTGAAAAAATATCGGGGGAGATCGTTGTTTTATAACAAAAATCGGCAAAATAAGCGAATTTTTATTGTGTTTTCAAGAAAATCACTGAATTGACACAAATAAAAGATGATGTTAATATAATTAGCATGTTGGTATATCAAAGTTGGTATATCAATGTGCTTTTATTTTTAAGCAAAGGGGGAGCTCGAAACAGAAAGAAAGTATCGATCATTATGAAAGCCTTTACAGGTTGTGCAGCCGATTACAAAATGGGGAGGCAATCCGGTGAAACCTATGAACAAATGCTTAATGGGATCGTTCGCATCGTTGATAGCGCTTTCAGTCGTTTTGATCGGATGTTCGTCAGGCAGCGGGGATTCCGGAAACGGAACTGGCGCCCAAAAAACAAAGGTGACCTTTTGGCACGGCAATACGGATACGGAAAAAGAGGCGCTTGAGAAAATCGTCAAAGCGTTCCACGAGCAAAATTCCGATATTCAGGTTGATATGACTTATATCGCTCAGCAGGGCGAGGGGCAGAACGAGAAGCTTCTGGCCGCCATCGCGGGCGGAAATCCTCCCGATGCGGCTTATTTCGACCGGTTCGAAATCGGTTCCTGGGCGGCGCGCGGATCATTGACCGATCTGACCGATAAAGCGAAGGCCGACCAGATCAACGCCTCCGACTACTATGAATTTGCGATGGCCGAAGCGACGTACAAAGGAAAGCTGTACGGGCTCCCGAACGACACGGACTCCCGGCTTTTATACTATAACAAGGAACAATTCAAGGAGGTCGGACTGGACCCGGAGCATCCTCCGAAGACGATCGCCGAGCTTGAAGCCGCGGCGGAGAAGCTGACCAAGAAGACAGGCAAGCGGTTCGAGCGGATCGGATTTATCCCCTGGTACGATCAGGGCTGGATTTATACGTGGGGCTGGACCTTTGGCGGCGATTTCTATGACAAGTCGGCCGACAAAGTAACGGCGGATCACCCGAATGTGGTCAAAGCGCTCGAATGGATGCGCGACTACGCCAAGAAATATAACATTGAGGATGTCGCCGCCTTTACCGATTCGGCGGGCTCGGGAGCGGATAATCCCTTCCTCACGGGGCAGCTTAGCATGACCGTCAGCGGTCCGTGGCGCATCGCCGGAATCAAAAAATACAAGCCGGCTTTAAATTACGGCGTCACCCCGATTCCTACGCTGACAGGCGACAAGTTTACGAGCTGGTCCGGCGGATTCAGCTACATCATCCCCAAAGGCGCGAAAAATGCGGATGCCGCCTGGAAATTCATTAAATTCGCGGCAGGGAAGGACGGGCAAAAAATATTCAGCGAGACGACCGGCAATCTGGCGACCATCCCATCGGTCAACGAAGGGATTAAAGACCCGGCGACGAAGAAATTCGCGGAGATTCTTCCGCAATCCCATAACCGTCCCGTCATATCCGCAGGTTCCTTGTTGTGGAACGAGTTATCCCGAGCCAGGGACAACGCGATTCATGATAAAGGGACGCCGAAAGACATTTTGCAGGAAGTTTCACAAAAAGTGAACTCCGAATTACATAAATAGTTTTGGAGAGGACGCGGTAGGGGAGCCGTCTTCCGGCTTCTCTATCGCTGCCGCCACAGGAGGTTCGGCGATGACAAGACAAAGTGTGGAAGCGGGCGAAAGGCTGTACGGCTGGTTGTTTGCTTCGCCCTGGCTGATCGGCTTGTTTATCTTTTTCCTTCTCCCGCTGGCTGCTTCCATCTACTTCAGCTTTACCACCTACAGCATTTTGGAGCCGGGGGAGTTCATCGGTCTTCGCAACTACCGCGAGCTTATGCAGGATAAAGTCTTTTGGGCGGCAGTCTATAATACCGTATACTTCGCCGTGTTCTTTGTTCCGCTCAGCATTGTGTTCGGCGTTATGCTCGCCTTGTTTTTGAACATGAAGGTGAAAGGGCTGGCGGTTTACCGGACGCTCTATTTTTTGCCGACGCTGGTTCCCCAGGTCGCTCTGGCCGTCTTGTGGATGTGGCTGCTGAATCCCCATTTCGGCTTGGTGAACGGCATGCTCGATAAGCTCGGGATCGCCGGCCCCGCCTGGCTGGGAAGCGAATTTTGGTCCAAGCCGTCCCTCATCCTGATGTCTTTGTGGGGAATCGGTCAGGCCGTGGTCATCTATTTGGCCGGTTTGCAGGATATTTCACAGGACTATTACGACGCGGCGGAAGTGGATGGGGCGAGCTGGCTGCAGAAGGTTCGAAGCGTAACGCTCCCGCTGCTGACACCGGTTATTTTTTTCAATCTGGTCATGGGTGTCATCGGGGCGTTTCAACAATTTACTTTGCCGTATACGCTCACCAAAGGGCAAGGAACGCCGGCCCATTCGCTTATGTTTTACGTCATGCATTTATATGATAACGGATTCAAATATTTCAAAATGGGCTATGCATCGGCAATGGCCTGGCTCCTGTTCTTGGCGATCATGCTGCTGACCGGAATCTTGTTTGCGACCTCCAAGCGGTGGGTTCATTATCAGGGGAAATGAGGGGGGCGAATCCACGGTGAACCGAAAATCGAAGAGCAGGCTGACGAACGTGTCGGCCCATGTCGTTTTGCTTCTGGCTTCCGTCTTTTTTATTACGCCGTTTATATGGCTTGTCTCTACCTCGCTCAAGCCGTCTACGCAAATTTTCACTTGGCCTCCGGAATGGATTCCGAAGCCCTTCACATGGGAAAATTACTCGGACGCCATGGAGTACATTCCGTTCTTCACCTATCTCAAGAACACGGTGGTCATTACCATTTTGAGCACGGCCGGCGCCGTTCTGTCGTGCCCACTCATCGCCTACAGCTTTGCCAAACTGAGATGGAACGGCAAAAAAGCGCTGTTCGCCCTGACGGTAGCGGTGATGATGATTCCCGGCCAGGTCACGATGATCCCGTTATTCGTGTTGTTTAACAAACTGGGATGGGTCGGCACGCCGCTGCCTTTAATCGTTCCGCTGTTTTTTGGCGCTCCGTTTTTTATTTTTTTGCTCCGGCAGTTTTTCCTGGGGCTTCCGGATGAATTGCTGGACGCAGCGAGAATCGACGGGGCGCACGAATTCACGATTTATTGGAAAGTGATTCTCCCGTTAGCCAAGCCCGCCGTTTTGTCGGTGGCGCTGTTTCAATTTATGAACAGCTGGACGGATTTTATCGGTCCGTTGCTTTACTTGACGAATGAAGCTTCGTATACGATGTCGCTCGGGCTTCAGCAGTTTCAGAATCAGAAGGGCTCGGAGTGGGGGCTCATGATGGCGGTCGCTACGATGATGACGGTTCCCGTCGTGATTTTGTTCTTCTTCACCCAGAAAAAATTCATTCAGGGAATTACGTTTTCGGGTATTAAGGGGTAACGGATTCGGCGGGAATTGTGCTGGTTAATAATAAAAAGATCGCTCTTGTCTTGTAGGAGCAGAGCGATCTTTTCGTTAAAGCCTATATAGATGAAAGTATTTTTACAATTTCATGTTGCTGCTGTGGCCTGGGGACAGCTTGGCTGTCGGATCGATATACACCTTCGCGTTGTTGATCGCGGTCGGCGCTTCGCCGAAACCGACGGCGATGAGCTTCAGCTTGCCGGGGTACGTCGTAATGTCGCCGGCAGCGAAAATGCCTGGGATGCTGGTTTCCATCCGCGAGTCGACGATGATGGAGCCATTGTCAATGTCCAGTCCCCATTCGGCAATCGGGCCGAGGGAGGAGACGAAGCCGAAGTTGACGATCACGGCATCGACATCGATGACGCGCTCTTCGCCCGACTTGCAGTCGGCAAGTACGACTTTCTCGATTTGGTCACGGCCTTCAAGCTTCTTGATTTCCGTTGGAGTGACGACTTCCACCTTGGACTTCATCAAATTCTCGACGCTGTGCTCATGCGCGCGGAATTTGTCGCGGCGGTGAATCAGCGTTACTTTCTCCGCGATCGGTTCCAGCATCAGAGCCCAGTCTACCGCGGAATCGCCTCCGCCGCTGATCAGTACCTTTTGGCCTGCGAAGCGGTTAAGGTCGCTGACGAAGTAGTGCAGGTTTTTCTTCTCGTATTGCGCGGCTTCCGGAAGTTCGAGCTTTCTCGGTTCGAACGCGCCGACGCCGCCGGTAATGATGACCGCTTTAGATTGATGCACGCCTTTGTCCGTCGTAACTTCGAATAGGCGCTCGTCTTTTTTCTCCACTTTTAATACCTTTTCTTCCAGGCAGATGGAAAGAGGGAAATGCTTCATTTGCGCTTCCAAATTATGAACAAGCTCTTGCGCTGTTACCTTCGGAAAGCCGGCTACGTCATAGATGTATTTCTCCGGATAAAGCGCTGCGAGCTGACCGCCCAGTTGTGGCATGCTTTCAATCAATTTAACGGAAGCTTGGCGCATTCCTCCGTAAAACGCCGCAAACATCCCTGCCGGGCCGCCGCCCACGATAATAATGTCGACGATTTCGCTGCTCATGGTGGGTCAAACACCTCCGAAACATAGTAAGGTCCATTCTAATTATAATCGTACGGCTACGGCATTGAAAATATAAATTAGACTTTTCAATGAGTGATATAATTAATTAGCCTGATAAAGTTTTTATATGGCAATAGGCAGCAGCCGAAGGAATCGAGAGATACCATCGTTAGTCTGGCGATTTTCCTAGGTTTTTAACCAAAATAAAACTTGCTATTTGCCTCGTATCATTATATTATTGCATTTGAATTGGTTAAAACTGTTGGTATAAATACACATCATTTGCTTATATTTTCAAATGCCGAAGGGAACGCTGTAGGGAGAAAAACCATTTTTCGGCGTCGCTTGTGTAATTTTTCACAAACAGTTTTCAAACTCATATACTATATAGAAAAATATGTGATGGAAGGGATAGAACCATGAGTCGAATTCCAAGAATAGTCATTTTAGGCGCAGGCTACGGCGGGATCGTAACGGCTATTCGGTTGCAAAAAGAGCTGAATTATAATGAAGCTGACGTCACGCTCGTAAACAAACACGACTATCATTACATTACGACCCATCTCCATATGCCTGCTGCAGGGACGGATAATCCCGAAAATGCACGCGTGAACATTCTGAAGCTGATCGACGAGTTCAAGATCGATTTCGTGAAATCGACCGTCGTTCAAATTCGGCCGCAAGAGAAAAAAGTCATTCTGGAAGAGGGCACGCTCTCTTACGATTACTTGGTCATCGGCTTGGGCGGCGAACCGGAAACGTTCGGCATCCCGGGGCTGAAAGAACATGCGATGAATATTCGCTCCATCAACAGCGTTCGCTTCATCCGCGAGCACGTGGAGTACCAATTCGCGAAGTTCAAGCGCGAGCCTTCCCGTACAGACTATCTGACCTTCGTTGTCGGCGGCGCCGGCTTCACCGGGATCGAGTTTGTCGGTGAATTGGCCGACCGGATTCCGGACCTGTGCAAAGAATTCGACGTGGACCCATCCCTCGTAAAAATATATAACATCGAAGCGGCTCCGACGGCGCTTCCGGGCTTCGATCCCGAGCTTGTCGAGTACGCAATGAACGTATTGAAGAACAAAGGCGTCACGTTCAAAATCGCGACCGCGATCAAAGAGTGCACCCCGGACGGCGTCGTGCTTGCAACCGGTGAAGAGATCAAATCCGCTACCGTCATCTGGACCGGCGGCGTTCGCGGCAACCATATGCTGGAGGAAGCCGGCTTCGAGACGATGCGCGGCCGCATCAAGGTCGACGATACGCTGCACGCACCAGGGCACGACAACGTATACGTGCTTGGCGATTGCTCGATCGTGATGAGCCCGGAAGGTCGTCCTTATCCGCCAACAGCGCAAATCTCGATGCAGCAAGCCGATGTGTGCGCGCACAATCTGGTAGCGCAAATCCGCGGCTCCGAGCTGAAAACGTTCGAGTATAAACCGAAAGGTACCGTAGCTTCTCTCGGACGCGGCGAAGCGATCGGAATCGTCGGCTCCAAGAAAATCAAGGGCGGTACCGCGGCCGTGATGAAAAAGCTCATCGATCTGCGCTACTTGTACATCATCGGCGGTATTCCGCTCGTGCTGAAGAAAGGCCGCTTCTAGTCCGATGCGCAACTGCAGCATTCAGGTTCGGGGGCTGCTGACCCGGGAGGAGCTTGACCGGTACAACGCTCTTCTTGAAGTAGGCCATTACCTCGAATCGCAGAACCGTTACGACCTGTCGTATATCGTGCAGAAAGAAATCGACATCCTCATTCTTCCGGCCATCGAGCGGCTGAAGGAAAAATCGCGGCAGCGCGACCGGGACACGGAAGAGTACTTGCGGCGCAAAGAGCTGGAACTCTTGGATGAAGACGACGAATAAACGAGCAAACCCTTGCAGCTTTCGTTTCGGCGAATGCCAGCAAGGGTTTTTTTGGCTGGTTGGCCCGTTACAGCTTCAGCATCGAAGCCATTTTCTCTTGATTCAGCAAGTTGCCGACATAGAAATCGCCGAACTCCCCGAAGCGGGCGCTCGTTTCGTCAAAGCGCATTTCATGAACGATTTTCTTGAATTGCAGCGCATCGTCCGCGAACAGCGTAACGCCCCATTCCCAATCGTCCAGACCGATGGAGCCGCCGATGATTTGCTTCACTTTGCCGGCGTAATTGCGGCCGATCATACCGTGTCCGCGCATAAAGTTGCGGCGGTCTTCGGCAGGCAGCATATACCAGTTGTCATTGCCCTCGCGCTTCTTGTTCATCGGGTAGAAGCAAATATGTCCCGCTTTCGGCAGGATCGGTTTCAGGCGCGCCACGACATCCGGGTCCTGCATCGGATCGGTCCCTGGCTTCGCCATATAAGCGCCGAGCTCGACCACAGAGACGTAAGAGTACGTCGGAATCGTCACTTGCGCGAACATGGTTTTGTTAAATTCGGTTTCCAGCTCGTTCAATTCTTCCAACGTCTCGCGCAGATGCATGAAGACGAAATCGGCTTTTTGTCCGACAACGGAATAAAAGGCGGTGCTGCCCTGCTTTTGGTCCTCGGTGCTCTGATATTTGCCGAGCAGGGTGTACAGTTCGTCCTCGGCGCGCGCTCTTTCTTGAGCAGTCAAGCTTTTCCAGGCGTTCCAATCGATTGCACGGAAATCATGCAAGCTATACCAGCCATCCAATGGATGTACGACTTCAGTCATTAACGGACACTCCCTTATTCCTTCAAAATGGGCACTGCTGCCAACTGCTTGTTTTATTGTAGCGAAATCGGCTGCAAAGGGCAAATGCGGCTCCGTGACGAAACGGCAAACTTTTTGTGAACGCTTGCCATATAATGCTATTACAATTCGGAGTCCGTATGCCGATGTACCTGTTAAAGGAGGCGTCCGTCATGACAAACCGGTTAACACTAGGCATTTTGATGGGGACGCTCATCAGCATCCCGTTTTGGATCGCGGCGATCGGCTGGTACCGTTTTATTTGTTCTCTTTTTTAGCTCGTGCCTGTGATTTTTTTCATATTTCGTTCACAACGGCTCACTTTACCGCGCCTTTGTTTTTTTATACAATATAGGCATATGGAAAGGAGCTGTCCGCTTTGCTGCAATTGATCATCGTAACCGTGCTGCTGTTCGTGCTGTTTTTCGGGCTCGGTTTTATTCTAAACATGCTTATGAAAACGACTTGGTTCCCCATTTACGGATATATAGCGCTCATGATCGGCTTGGTCATTTATTGGGGCTGGGGCACCGGTTCTCTCGCTTCGAACCTGGCCGAATATTCCATCGCTGATTACGTCCCTGCCATCGGCGGCCTGATCGGCGCCGTCCTCAGCGGCTCTACGATCAAATCCTTACGTCAAAAAGGCTTTAAAATGTTTTAGTTTTTGGGGTTTTAGGTTATGGTTTTTTGTATTGTTTTTTATTACTCTTTTCAAAGCAGGCTCTGCCGTTTGGCAGAGCTTATGTTTTTTTAGGAGGTAGCGGGAGGGTGGAGCGGAGAGTCGTGTGACTGCCGGAGCCTATGCTTCCGAAGCAGTTTTCTTTCAGAAAACTCTGAGTCTACGTGCCGCCTTTAAAATCGGATTCTTACCGCAAGGTAAGTTTAATAGAATCCGATTTTAAGAGCGGCCGGAGGCAGTCAGCACGACTCGCAGCGCAACTACCCAATCCCGAGCCCAGCCCCTCATCTCCAAAAAACACCTCTCTGCCAACCCCCAAAAGCCTGCTTTTTCCTTCTACCCTCTTTGTCGATTTGTGTGATAAAATGGAGGGTAAACATTTGAATCACGGATGGAGTTTTGATCGAATGCGGATAACGAATTTGCTGCATTTTTCCGAATATCACCGTTTCTATGTCATGCGGGATTTCGCTTTGAGCAGCTTGGATTATAAGATGATGGCCGCGGTGTATCAGCCGATGATCGGCGCTTACGCCGTCAGCGTGTACATGACGCTGTTCCAGCAGCTCCCTGCGGACAAAGTTGGGCATTCGGCGATGGAGCAGCAGCGCAAGCTGTTTCTGGCGCTGGAGCTGGAAGCGAGCGAGAACGGCCGGAAGCTGTTCATCGAGCAGACTTCAAGGCTGGAAGCGGTGGGGCTGCTCAAGACGTCGCGCCGGTTTGCGGCCGCTTCGGACGATTATGTGTACGAGTACACGCTGTTTGCGCCGCTGCCGCCGACGGAATTTTTCCGGAATCAGCATTTGACGCTGCTGCTGCGGGATAAGGTCGGCAAATATGCGGTGTTTGCGCTGCGGGACGAGCTGGTGCTGCCGGAAGCGCAGGAAATGGCGGACGCCAACACCGAAAATTTGTCCGTGCCGTTCTACGAGCTGTTCCGTCTGAATACGCAGGTGATCGATCACGAGCTGGAGAAAGCATTCTTCGAGTCGGCGGCGGCCAAGCCTGCCGAGGCGAAGCCGGAGGTCATGTACAAGGGCTATCAATATGCGGAGATCATTATGCATTTCCCACGGGAGTCCGTAAACCGGGACTTCGTGGAGCGGCTCAAATACGAGCCGGAGCAGCTGGCGACAATCAATTTTGTAGCGAAAAAGTACAACCTGTTCCTGACCGACGTATGCCGACTTTTGGACGAAGACGGCGTGTTTGACGAAGACGGCCGGATTGTGCTCGAGCTGCTTCAGCACAAAGCCAATCAAGTGTTCCGGCAAGATAAAAAGCGGACCGAAGAGCGGACGCGGCATATGGCGAGGATTGCCGATAAAACCGGCGAGACGGACCGCGCAAGCAATAGCCCGGCACCGGCGGGAGACAAAATCGTCGAGATGGAATATTACCTCGAAGTGCCCGATCTGTTTCAAGGGGAATGTAATCAGCACCAATACAACTACATTTTGCGCAATGAGCCGTACACGTTTTTGCTGGAGAAAATTTTCAGCCAAGGGTCGATCCCGGACGGGCTGCTCGATACGCTGGCCAAGGTCGATTTGAACTACGGCCTGCGCGAGGAAGTCATGAACGTGCTGATTCATTACATGTATGTCAATAAGCGTTCCTGGTCGAGAGCGTCCATCGAATTCAGCGTTACGGACATGCTGGCCAAGCAGGTCGGTACGTTCGAAGAAGCGGTTCAGTACATTCGCGAGCAAATGAAGTTTCAGGAGCAGCAGCGGACGCGCCGCAGCGGAGGCGCAAGCAGCGCGAATACTCCGGCCAGGGGAGGCCGGGGGCGGCAGAAGCCGGTCATTCCGATCGTCAAGGATACGCCGGCAGCCAAAACGCTGTCTTCGGCCGAGCGGGAAGCGCTCCGTAAAATGGCGCAGCAGCTCGACGGCAAGCTGTAGAGTCCAGCGGATAGAAACGGAAGGACGCGATCGTATTAGAGAAGCGTCAGCGATGCCCAACTGGCAATCAATGGGGAGGTGCAGCGGATGGAGTCGCTTGGGGAACTTTTGCGGGGCGGTCAGGGCCGTCAATTGCTGCAGCAGGCGGAAAATAAGGTGCGGGAAATTGCATCCGATCCGCTGATCGTCAAGCTGAGAGCCAAACACCCGGAGCTCGACAGCCAGACGATCAAGCTGAATTTGAACAAGCTGCACCAATATATTACGGAATATAACAATTGCAACAATTGCCCGGGGCTGGATCGATGCCCGAACGATATGGAAGGTCATTACACGATGCTGAACGTCGAGGCAGGGGACGATTGGACCCGAGTGTACGACCAGAAGGTCGCATGCAAGAAATTTATCGCCAAAGCGACGCAGGATTCGGTCCGCAGCCGGATTCGCAGCTTCTACGTGGATGAGCGGGCGCTGTCCCAAGGGTACTCGTCGCTCGAAATTTTCGATAAAGATCCGGACCGGGAAGAAGCAGTCGGCCGGATTATGCAATATATCGTAACCATTCGTCAGCAGGGGCTTCAGCCAACAGGCCTCTACTTAGCCGGTAACTTCGGAACGGGCAAGACGTTTCTGATGTGTTATTTGCTCTATGAGCTGGCAAAAGAAGGCTACAGCGGGGCGATCGTGTACATGCCGGATTTTGCCGAGGATCTGAAAACGATGTTCCAAGATCCGCTGAAGCTCAAGGAAACGATCGATGTGCTGAAGGAGACGGACCTGCTCGTCTTCGACGATATCGGGGCGGAGAATTTGAATCCTTGGCTTCGCGACCATGTGATGGGAGCGATCCTGAACTACCGGATGAACCGCAAGCCGACGTTTTTCACATCCAATCACGATCTGGATGCGTTGGAGAAGCATTTCAGCTTCACCAGCAAGGACGGGGACGAGGAATTCAAAGGGCGGCGCATCATGGACCGGATTCGGCCGTTTGTCGACGTAGTCATGGTGAACGGGGATAACAAGCGGGGGGGGCGCTCCTGATCCTAAAGGGCCGCGCTTAGCATGGAAAATGCACAAAAAAGCCTCTGCCCACCTCCGGAAATGGAGATCAAGCAGAGGCTTTTCGCAACGGCCGGACCATTATTACTTCATCATAAGCGAAGCCGCTGTCGCGATGATGCCGACCACGAGCAGGATGGCGAAGAAAACGCCGAAGCCCGTAGCGACGTCGATAAAGTCATTCCGTTGTTCTTCGTACACGTGCAGTTCGGGATTTCTTGTCGAGTCGTTCATAAAAGGTTCCTCCTTAGGGTTGTGCCGGGCAAAGCCGCCTGACGGCACAGCTTAGGCAGCTTAGCGATACTCATATACGGCTAGTATACCCAAAATCGTCTTCCATTGTAAAGGATGTAAAGTGACAATTGTGCAAACTTTGGCTCGGTTGAAAAAGGCTCTCGATGTGGTATACTTTACATGTTGACATTATTTCCGCAAAAGGAGAAATTGAATCATGGCTATCGTTAATGTGTCTGACCAATCTTTCTCGACTGAAGTAGAAGGATCCGGTACGGTTCTTGTAGATTTTTGGGCTCCTTGGTGTGGACCTTGCAAAATGATCGCTCCCGTGTTGGAGGAGCTGGATACAGAAATCGGCGAAAGTGTGAAAATCGCGAAAGTGAACGTGGACGACAATCCGGAGTCCGCTTCCCGTTTCGGCGTAATGAGCATTCCGACGCTGATCGTGTTCAAAGACGGCCAGCCGGTCGATAAAATCGTCGGCTTCCAGTCCAAAGATGCGCTGAAAAACGTATTGAGCCGCCACCAATAATTTGGCAGCCTGCGGATTGCGTGAGAAAAAGCTCTTTTTCTGCTATGCTGGAAAAAGAGCTTTTTGCCGTTGGGAAAGGGGAGGAATTCGTTGACCGAATATGCAGGGGAACCGGATCGACAGGACCGGAAAAAAATACTGGAAGCGATCAAAAACAAGCTGTCGCTCGTCCCGGAGCAGCCCGGCTGTTATCTGATGAAGAACCGGGAAGGCACGATCATCTATGTCGGCAAAGCGAAGGTGCTGCGCAACCGGCTGCGGTCCTATTTTACCGGGAGCCATACGATCAAGACGCAGCTGCTCGTAAACGATATCGTCGATTTTGAATACATCGTGACGGCCAATAACATGGAAGCGCTCATTTTGGAGTGCAATCTGATCAAAAAATATTATCCGCGATACAACGTTCTGCTGAAGGACGACAAGTCGTTTCCATACATCAAAATTACGAATGAAAAGCACCCCCGGCTGGAAGTGACGCGCCGGGTGCTGAAGGACAAGGCCAAATATTTCGGGCCTTATCCGAACCCGTACGCCGCAGGGGCGACGAAGAAGCTGCTGGACCGGCTGTATCCGCTCCGCAAATGCAAGACGCTCCCGGACCGTGTATGTCTGTACTATCATCTGGGACAGTGCATCGCGCCCTGTGAGTACGAGGTTGAGCAGGAGACGTACGACAAGATGGTGCACGAAATCAGCCGGTTTCTTGGCGGTGGGCATAACGAGATCAAGCAGGAGCTTACCCGCAAAATGCACGAAGCGGCCGAGGAGCTCAACTTCGAACGGGCGAAGGAGCTGCGGGACCAGATTCAGCATATCGATACGGTCATGGAGAAGCAGAAGATTACGACGACGGATACCGTGGATCGCGACGTTTTCGGCTTCGCCGTGGACAAGGGCTGGATGTGCGTGCAGATTCTCTATATGCGCCAAGGCAAGCTGATCGAGCGCCATGCGTCGTCCTTTCCGTACTACGGCGAAGCGTATGACGATTTCCTGACGTTCGTGACGCAATATTACAGCGAGAACCCGGCGCTGCCGAAGGAAGTGTTCCTCCCGGCATGGACGGAAGGGCAGCAGCCCGCGCCGGGCTCGGAAGCGGCTGCTACCGTCGAGGCGCCAACGACAGAGGCACATATGGAAATGGTGGCCGAAACCGGCGCAGCGTATTCCGTAGACGCTGATCCGGAGCCGGCCGATGATCCAGCGGAAGCGGACGACCCCGCCGGATCGGGGTCCAAAGCCGATGTGAAGGAAGCGCTGGAAAGCTGGCTTAAGGTCAAAGTGCATATTCCGCGGCGCGGACTTAAAAAAAATATGGTCGACATGGCATGCGACAATGCCCAGGTGTCGCTGGAAGAAAAATTCCGTCTGATTGAGCGCGACGCGGACCGGACGGTCAAAGCGGTCGAAAATCTGGGACAATGGCTTGGCATCGGAACGGTACACCGAATCGAGGCGTTCGACAACTCGAACATTCAAGGATCAGACCCGGTATCCGCGATGGTCGTATTTACGAACGGTAAGCCGGACCGCAAGGAGTACCGGAAGTACAAAATCCGTACCGTCCAAGGTCCGGATGATTACGAAACGATGCGGGAAGTGGTGCGCCGCCGGTACGAGCGGGTACTCAAGGAAGAACTGCAGATGCCCGACCTGATCGTCATCGACGGCGGGCGGGGCCATATGTCCGCGGCGATCGACGTACTGGAGAACGAGCTGGGGCTTTACATTCCCGTCTGCGGACTGGTCAAAGACGCAAAGCACAAAACCGCACAGCTACTGATCGGCGATCCGGCCGAAGTGGTCCCGGTGCCGCGCGACAGCCAGGAGTTTTATTTGCTCCAGCGCATTCAAGACGAAGTACACCGCTTCGCGATCACGTTCCACCGGGAGACCCGTGCCAAGTCGATGACCGTCTCGCAGCTTGACGCGATCCCCGGCATTGGGGAGAAGCGGCGCAAAGCGCTGCTCAAGCATTTCGGCTCGCTTAAAAAAATAAAAGAGGCCGAAGTCGTAGACTTCAAGCCTCTGGGAATCGGTGAGAAGCTGGCGGGCCAAATTTTATCGGCGTTAAACGGCCGGAATCCGGATTCGCCTCCGGAAGCGGGGGAGCTCCAGGAAGAGACAGAGCAGGCGGACGCCGATTAAACCGGCCGTGGAGCCATGCAATGATCCATCCGACCGCTGCGGGTACAAGGAGATACAGCGTTCCGAGGGCAATCTGCAGCGGCTCTCCCGTATACATAAGCGATAGTCCCATCAGAATGCTGTCCATAGCGGCGTGGGCGAACATAGCGGTCAGGAAGCCGTATCGCAGAAACGCCCATCCGAAGACAAGGCCGAGCACCGTCACCTCGATCAGCCGCGTGTACACCGGATAGATCGGGTACTGCGTATGGCTCATGGCCCAGATGACGCTGGGCAGGAGCACGGCCAGCACCCGGCTGCGGGTCAGTCTGAGCACGAGCGCAATCCCGAGCAGTCGGTAGACGGCTTCCTCCGATATCGCGGCAGCCCAAGCCATTAATGGGAAGAAGCCCGGCACGCGCATATTGTAGATGGAGTCCGTCGGCTCGCTGATCGCCCATACGTCGAACGCCTCGGAGGCGATGAAGAGCATCACTTGCTGCACCCCAAGGATGAACAAGCAGATCAAGTACCCGCGTACCATGGCCGTTCGCGTCTCGCTTCCGAAACGCGGATCGCGCCATACAGGCCACGCATTCCAGCCGCGGTTCAGCCAAAGCTGGCGTCCGGCCAGGAAGGAAAGGTAAGTCGAGCCGGCCATCAGCGTAATGAAAATATTCATAATGACCAAATAGATAGCGGCCTCCGGTTCCGAGGGGCCGCTTCCGTGCATGGTCCGGAAGGCCGGCAGCATATTGAAGTTGTTCGTCAGGTAGATCGCTAAAAACAACATCGACAGCACCGTGCCGCGTCCGAAGCGGACTTCCTTCCGATAGCGGATGATGACGATCAGCGCGGCAAACGTCATCATTAGAGACACCGCCATGCTGATTCTTGTCATCAGGGCCGACCGCTCGTCTTGGGCTTGCTGCCAGGAGATAAAGCTGTCCGGAGCCGGAAAAGCCGGTTTAAAGGACGCGATTTGTCCACCGGACACGTCGAGCCGCAGCTCCAGCTTCGCCTCGCCAATTTGTTCCGTTTTGCTTACATAAACGAGAGCTCCGTTACGTTCCTTGCCTTTTTCACTAGATAGGATAAACTGCTCCGGTGCGTAGCCCATGTCCCGGATCGCGCGCTCCGCCAATCGGACGAGATCGGTTTCGGCCGAGCTTACCGTATCGCTTTTGGCAACCGGAGATTTGTTGCGCGCCCAACCGAAGATTTGCAGCGTTTTGTAATTTACGGCGACGTAATAAGTTGTTTCGTTCGGCTTGTCGTTGATCTCGACCTCGTAAAACTCAAGCGGATATTGGTCTCCGTAGCGCTTCGTGTATTCGTCGTACAGGTGTTCTTTTTGCAGATAGCCGCTAATGGCCGTGTACGCTTGATACAGCACGTTCGTCTGCGGCTCCGGGGACAGCTTGAACCTGCCGCGCACAAAGTCGGTTGCCGCCGCGGCCGCTTGCTGCTTGGACACTTCCGGTACGTTCGTTGGGGCTTGGTCCGTTCGCTCCGTATCGCGAAAAAATGGAGAGACGACGATGACGCCAAAGTACAACAGCAGACCGATGACGGCAAGCAGCGGCAGGGGAGTTGCGGAATTAAATCGTTTCAGCATAAGAGCTCCTTATCGGATCCGGAATAATAACAGTGTATTCTTTTAAATTAGCATACATGCTCCGGGAAAATCCATCGAAATTGCGAGCATGTCCGGGGAAAAACGCGAAAAGCGAAGCGACATAGGTGTAAGAGCGCTTACATCTCTCCTAACGTTCTGATTCTCGTGACATTTCCGTCAAAAACAGCTTTGTACTTCCGGGCAAAGGGGATTATAATTCAATTCATATCAATTGAATAACAAGCCGAATTTCTTTACGAAAACGGGGGAACCATGATTTTAGGGGTGAATTCCGCAAGTCCTTTAAGGGCTTGTAGATAGGGTGCCTGTAAACCCGAATCCGTCAGCTAACCTCGTAGGCTTTTTTTGCAGGAACCTTTACACACGACACTAGGGTTTCCAGTGTCTTTTTTGTTGCCTGAAACCTGTTAACAGAGGTGTATGATGAAATCCATCGCCAAAAAAATCGAGCTGACGCCGCCGCAAATTTTAGTGATCGGCTTTGCGGCGATCATTCTGCTCGGGGCTACTCTGCTCTCCTTGCCAATCTCCTCGGCAAGCGGACAACCTACGCTCTTTATAGACGCGTTGTTTACGGCTACGTCCGCCACTTGCGTAACCGGATTGGTCGTTGTGGACACGGGCAGCCATTATTCCATGTTCGGACAAATTGTCATTATTTCCTTGATTCAGGTCGGAGGCCTCGGCTTTATGACCATGGCGACGTTGTTTGCTTTCGTACTAAGAAAGCGCATATCGCTCAAGGAACGGCTCATCTTGCAGGAAGCGATGAACCAAGGGAGCATGGAAGGGATCGTCCGCCTAATCCGGCGCGTCCTCGTCTACTCGCTTACGATCGAATTCGTTGCGGCCGTTATTTTCTCCATTCGATGGTCATTCGATTTAGGGATAGCCAAAGGCATTTATTTCGGCATATTCCATGCCATTTCGTTTTTTAACAACGCGGGCTTTGACTTATTCGGCTCCGTCGTCGCTCCGTTTACGAGTCTGACGACGTACGCGGACGATTGGATCGTGAACATCGTAGCGATGGGCTTAATCATATTGGGCGGCATAGGCTTCGTCGTCATGTCCGACGTCGTCGATTACAGGAAGCATAAACGGTTGTCCTTGCATTCCAAGGTTGTGCTGTCCGCCACCGGTCTTCTGATCGTGGTCGGGGCGATCGTCATCTTTATTTTCGAATTTACGAATCAGAAGACGCTGGGCTCGCTGAACTGGTCCGGCAAAATTCTCGCTTCGTTCTTTCAATCCGTTTCGCCGCGGACGGCCGGGGCGAACACGGTCGATATCGGTGCCATGCGCCAGGCGTCGCAATTTTTTATCATCATTCTGATGTTTATCGGGGCATCTCCGGGATCGACGGGCGGCGGGATTAAGACGACGACGTTCACCACGCTGATCGGGGCGATGATTGCCATGATCCGCGGGAAGGAAGATATCGTATTGTTCCATTACCGGCTCGGCAAGGATCGTATTCTTAAAGCGATTACGCTGACGATGATCGCTTTGTTTCTGGTCATTTTCGTTACGATGCTGCTGACCACGACGGAGAACCAGTCGTTTCTGAAGCTGCTCTTCGAAGTAACCTCCGCCTTCGGTACGGTCGGACTTACGATGGGCGTTACGCCTGACCTTTCTTTTTTCGGAAAAATTATGATTTCTCTCACCATGTTTGCCGGCCGTCTCGGACCGCTTACGCTCGCTTATGCGCTAGGACCAAAAGCGGAAAAAGAGTTGTACCGATACCCGGAAGGAAAAATTACGATCGGATAGGGGAAGCTAACGAATGAAACGTAGTCAGTATGCAGTCATCGGCCTCGGCCGCTTCGGTTCCAGCCTTGCAAAGGAACTGATCAAGCTCGGTTATGAGGTGCTGGGCATCGACAAGGATGAAGAAGCGGTGGAGGAGATGAGCGATGAGCTGACGCACGTCGTGGTGGCGGACGCTACCGACGAGGATGTGATCCGCTCGCTCGGCATCCGGAATTTCGATTGCGTTGTCGTTTCCATCGGCGATGACATTCAAGCGAGTATTTTGACGGCGATTTTGTTAAAAGATAGCGGTGTGGGCATGGTGGTGGCCAAGGCGCTGTCCGAGCTGCACGGCAAAGTGCTGCAAAAGATCGGCGTAGACCGAGTCATCTATCCCGAGCGGGATATGGGCATTCGCGTGGCGCACCAGCTGGTATCGCCCAATCTGCTTGATTATATCGAGCTATCGAAGGATTATACGATTGCCGAGCTCGCGGTGCCGCGCAGCTTGAACGGCCGTTCGTTGAAGGAGCTCGATCCGAGAGCGCGCTACGGCTGCAGCGTCGTTGCTATTAATAAGAAGAACGGCGTCATCATCGCTCCGACGGCCGAGGATATGGTGGAAGAACGCGATGTCATGGTCGTCATCGGCACGAACGAGCAGATCGAGACGTTCGAGAATGAGGTTATCCGGTAACAGACCGCGGTCGACCGAAGCAGGGCCGAGTTGTCAGGAGGCGAAGAGCACTAATGGAAAATAGCGTTATGATCGAACACGTACTCTTTCTTATTATATTTATCCTCCTCATCGGCATGATTTCCGGAAAAGTAGCGAGCTGGCTGAAACTGCCGGACGTCGCTCTTTTTTTGATCGCGGGCGTTGTTGTAGGGCAAGGGATGCATTTGGTCAACGAGCCGAGCAGCTCGTTTATGAACCAATTTATTTTGACGGCCGGATCGGCGCTCATTTTGTTCGACGGCGGCCGGAATATCCGGTTGTCGGGGCTTCGCAAAGTATGGATCACCGTATCTCTGCTCAGTGTACCCGGGGTTCTGATCACCTGCGCCGTCGTTGCTTTTGCCGCGCACTGGCTGCTCGGCATCCCGATGATGTACGCGGTGCTGCTCGGCGCAATCATTTCATCGACGGACCCGGCGACGCTCATCCCCGTTTTCAAGCAGGTGCGCATTCGTCCCAAGGTGCGGGAAACGGTCGAAAGCGAGTCCGCCTTCAACGACGCGACCGGCTCGATTCTGACTTTCTCGGTGCTCGGAGCTATCACAGGCGGTCAAGCCTTGTCGGTTGGCGCCAGCGTGATTGGCTTTGTGCAGACTGCCGTGGGCGGCATTGTCGTCGGTTTGCTTATCGGACTCGTTCTGGTCTATGTTACGGCTCACTTCAAGCTCGGCTGGCTGCGGGATTATGCGACCATCGCCTTGATCGTCACGGCGCTCGGCGCCTATTGGCTCGGTGACGTGCTGCACGTCAGCGGGTTTATGGCGACCTTCGTGGCCGGCCTCATCTGGGGCAATCACGAGCTGTTCAAGCTGGAGCTGGACGACAAGCTGAACGAAATGGCCCATTTTAGCGAAAATATGACGGTGGTTATGCGGATGCTTATCTTTATTATGCTGGGCAGCCAAGTGAATTTCCGGGTCATCCTCGATCACCTGTGGCCGAGTCTTGCCGTCATCGTCGTCTTTATGCTGATTGCCCGCCCGTTGACTGTGCTGGCCTGCGCGCTTCCGGACCGCAAGGCCGGATGGAAGCGCAACGAGATTGTATTCATGTTCTGGGTGCGCGAAACGGGAGTAATCCCGGCGGCATTATCGGGCATGGTTGTCGGGATGGGTGTGAAGTATGCGGACGTTATCGCGTCGGTCACGTTCCTGGCCGTACTGCTGACCATCCTGCTGCAGGCCGGAACGACGGCGTATGTCGCCCGCAGGCTCGGATTGGAGGAGAAGGCGGACGGAGAGACCTAACGCATCGTCCGCCTTCTTTTATAATGTATATTCGTCTGCCGTATGGTAATGCCGGACCGCTTGATCGATGAAGCGGCGGATAGACGGTTCAAGAACGGCCTCCTCCGTGAACAGGAGAGAGGTCGTTCTTTTCGTTTGTTCCAGCTCGGGGATGAAGCGCACGCTCAGCTCGTTGTCTTCAATTAGATTGCGCCGCAAATACGATTCGGGCAGGAGCGTTGCCGTTTTGCAGGTGGATACGAGCCGGGTAATCGCTTCGAACGAGTCGATCTCCATTTTGACATCCGGATGCACCCCGCAGCGGTGAAACATCTCATCCATCAAGACGCGGTACCATGTGCCCCGCGAAAACAAGATCATCGGCAGCTCGTGCAGATCTTGAATGAACAGCTCCTCCTTGTCAGCGAACGGATGCCCTTCGGGCAGAACGAGACAGAGCGGGTCGTCGAATAAGGGCACGCAGACGATGGACGGATCTTCGATCATGGAGGCGACGAGACCGATGTCCACGCGTTTTTCTTTGATGAGCGGCACGATCTCGTGCGTTTTGCCGGTAACGGCCTTGATGTCCGTATTCGGGTATTCGCGGGTATAGATCGTAATCAGGTCGGGCAGCGTCGACTGGAGCGTCGTCAGGCTTGCTCCGATGACGATGCTGGCGGGCTTGACGTTTGTTTTGAACGCCTGCAGCTTTTCGTGCAGCCGGCGTTCCAGCCGCTTCTGCTCCAGGGCGAACTCGTAGCATACCTCTCCGGCACGGGTTAGCTCCAACCGCTTGCCTTTGCGGACGAAGAGCTGAATGCCGAGCTCCTCCTCCAGCCGCATAATTTTACGCGACAGCGCAGGCTGGGAGACGTTGAGCAACTGCGACGCTTTATTCAAGCTCTGCTGCTCGACGACGGTGGCAAATACATCGATAAGCTCCATAGCGTATATCCTTCCTTTTCTTATATGACAATAAGTTATAAGCATATATAAAAAATCAGCACTTCCATTATAAGCGATTCAGGAGTACTATGGAATGTGTCACTTCTTGTTCACATTTTTTGCCGCAAACGGTATAAAAGCTTGTCGAAACATGGAAAATAGGCATAGCGTTTTTTGTTGACGCTCCCGATATGCGGGAGTACAATGGTAAATGGTTTTGACGAAGCGGTGACAAGCCTTAATCTGAGGGGGGAACTAGTTTCAATGTTTAAAAATTCTTACTTTTCACGGAAGCTGCATTCATTGCTTGGTGTCATTCCGGTCGGCTTCTTCCTGATCGAGCACCTGCTGACGAACTACAAGGCGTTCAGCGGCGGACATGCGGCTTTTCTGGATCAAGTGTTCTGGCTGCATGAACTGCCGCTCATGCTGCTGCTGGAAATTGTCGGCATTTGGATTCCGCTCGCCTATCACGCCATCTACGGGTTGTATGTGGCTTATACGGCGCGCAACAACGTGTCCAACTACGGCTATTTCCGCAACCAAATGTTTTTCTTGCAGCGCGTAACCGGTGTCATTACGTTCTTGTTCGTGGCCTTTCACTTCTTCCAAACGCGTCTGCAAATCTCGCTTGGAGCGGTAGCGCAAGATGCGGTGGGCATCCACATGCACGAGATTGTGAGCAACAACATCTACTTCATTATGTACTGTATTGGTATCGTTGCGGCCGTGTTCCACTTCAGCAACGGCATGTGGTCTTTCCTCGTCAGCTGGGGGATTACCGTGGGGCCGCGCGCGCAGCGAGTTTCGACTTACGTATGGATGGGCGTATTCGTGGTCATGTCCGTCATGTTTATTTTGTCCTTGACGGCATTTTTGAATCCGGATTTCAGTCAGCTGCCGAAAATGGCGAAAGGTTAAGGGGGAGGGACGATCATGGCGAATTCAAAAATCATCGTAGTCGGTGGAGGCTTGGCTGGTTTGATGGCCACCATCAAAGCGGCAGAGGCTGGGGTTCACGTCGACCTGTTCTCCTTGGTGCCGGTTAAACGTTCCCACTCCGTGTGCGCGCAAGGCGGCATCAACGGAGCGGTGAATACGAAAGGGGAAGGCGACTCCCCGTGGGAACACTTTGACGATACGGTTTACGGCGGAGACTTTCTGGCCAACCAGCCGCCGGTTAAAGCGATGTGCGAAGCGGCGCCGGGCATCATCCACTTGATGGACCGGATGGGCGTTATGTTCAACCGTACGCCGGAAGGCCTTCTCGATTTCCGCCGTTTCGGGGGAACGAAGCATCACCGTACGGCGTTTGCCGGAGCAACGACAGGCCAACAGCTGCTGTATGCGCTTGACGAGCAAGTACGCCGCTGGGAAACGGCCGGTCTGGTGAAAAAATACGAGCATTGGGAGTTCATGGGCGCGGTGCTCGACGACGACGGCGTATGCCGCGGGATTGCCGGACAAGACCTGCGCAGCATGGAAGTCAATACCTTCAAGGCCGATGCGGTTATTTTGGCGACAGGTGGTCCTGGGATCATCTTCGGTAAAACGACGAACTCGGTTATCAATACGGGTACGGCG
Organism: Paenibacillus tyrphae; assembly: GCF_000722545.1. GTDB lineage: Bacteria > Bacillota > Bacilli > Paenibacillales > NBRC-103111 > Paenibacillus_G > Paenibacillus_G tyrfis. Next base: position 385,432 of record NZ_JNVM01000006.1, on the reverse strand, counting down.
GCCAGTGCGGTATATCAGCAAGGCGTTTATTACGCGAACGGCGAGTTCATTCAGATTCACCCGACGGCGATTCCGGGCGACGACAAGCTTCGTCTCATGTCCGAATCCGCGCGCGGTGAAGGCGGACGCGTATGGACGTATAAAGACGGCAAGCCGTGGTACTTCCTTGAAGAAAAATATCCGGCTTACGGAAACCTGGTACCGCGCGATATCGCGACACGGGAAATTTTCTCTGTCTGCGTCGATATGAAGCTCGGCGTGAACGGCGAGAACATGGTGTATCTCGACCTGTCGCATAAAGATCCGAAGGAGCTTGACGTCAAGCTCGGCGGGATCATCGAGATCTATGAGAAATTCATGGGCGACGATCCGCGCAAAATTCCGATGAAGATTTTCCCTGCCGTGCACTACTCGATGGGCGGCATGTGGGTTGACTATAACCAAATGACGAATATTCCGGGGCTGTTCGCCTGTGGCGAGTGCGAGTACCAGTACCATGGTGCCAACCGTCTGGGTGCGAACTCGCTGCTTTCCGCGATCTACGGCGGTATGATCACCGGTCCGAAGGCCATTGAATATATCAAAGGCTTGGATAAGCATGCCGAAGACGTTTCGTCGACGGTTTATGATCGCGCGAAAAAGGAACACACGGACAAATACGAAAGCATCTTGAAAATGAACGGTACCGAGAATGCTTACGTGCTCCACAAAGAGCTGGGCGAGTGGATGACGAACAACATGACCGTTGTGCGCTACAACAAGCAGCTCCAACAAACGCTCGACAAAATCAACGAGCTGAAGCAGCGCTACAAAAACATCAACATCAACGACTCGGCCCGTTTCAACAACCCGGGTGTGGCATTCACCCGCCAGCTGTGGAACATGCTTGAGCTGTCCCACGCGATGACGCTCGGCGCTCTGCTTCGCGACGAAAGCCGCGGCGCGCACTACAAGCCGGAGTTCCCGGATCGTAACGACGAGCAGTTCCTGAAAACGACGAAGGCGAAATGGACGCCGGACGGTCCGCAAATCGATTGGGAAGACGTTGACGTATCGCTGATCGAACCGAGAAAGCGTGACTACACGACCGACAAGAAGAAGGGAGGTCATTAATCATGGCCGAAGCAACTGCAGCAGCGAATAAAAAGGTCAAGTTCATCGTAACGCGTCAGGATTCTGCGGAAAGCAAACCGTACACGGAAGAGTTCGAGGTTCCTTACCGTCCGAATATGAACGTGATCAGCGCGTTGATGGAGATTCAGCGGAACCCGGTGAACGCAAGCGGCAATAAAACGACACCGGTCTGCTGGGAATCGAACTGTCTGGAAGAAGTGTGCGGCGCTTGCTCGATGGTCATTAACGGCAAGCCGCGGCAAGCTTGCTCCGCGCTCGTTGACAAGCTGGAGCAGCCGATTCGCATCGCGCCGATGACGACATTCCCGGTCGTTCGCGACCTGGTGATCAACCGTGAGCGCATGTTTGCCGCTCTGAAGAAGGTTAAAGCATGGATTCCGATCGACGGTACGTACGACCTCGGTCCGGGACCGCGGATGGCCGAGTCCAAGCGTCAATGGGCCTATGAGCTGTCCAAATGCATGACCTGCGGCGTATGTCTTGAGTCCTGCCCGAACGTGAACGACAAAACGACGTTTATCGGTCCGGCAGCCGTCTCGCAAGTGCGTTTGTTCAACGCGCATCCGACAGGCGAGATGAACGCTCACGAGCGTCTGGAAGCTTTGATGGAAGACGGCGGCATCGAAGGCTGCGGCAACTCGCAGAACTGCGTGCGCTCTTGTCCGAAAGGCATTCCGCTCACCACGTCGATCGCGGCAATGAACCTCGATACGACGAAGCATTTGTTCAAGAAATGGCTTAGCGTGTAATCATACTCGTACTAAAATTCTCCCTTGCTGCGATCGCAGGGGAGAATTTTTTTGTTTGAGAATAGGCAGTTTAGATCATCTTTTCCAATTTATGTCCTTGTCGAAATATGTAAATGGAAGTATATTAATACAAGGTATAATCAGGAAAAATTGTTAAGATAGCCATTGTGGGAGCGCGGTTGCATTGGTCGATTTTATATTGTTCATGGTCTTTTCGATAATGGAAACAATGGCGATGTATTATTTGATGTTCCGTTTGTTCAAGTTCGATATGTACCCGGTTTCGATTGTATTTGCGAGTGCGGTAGCGTCGTTTATTTCGTATACGAATCGAAATGTATATGAGATTCAGTCTATAGATGTTCTCGTGCAAATGTTTCTAATGTTTATGTTTGTTTGGCTGTTATTCAGAGTTCATCCATTTTACGCCGGGATTATGACATGCAGCACTTATTTGGGGTATGTGATCATACAAGCTACTTGCTATTTCATCTTAGAGGCAATAGGTATATTTGAGATTAAAGCCTTGACGAACAATATAGTAGGGACGAATCTTCTTCAAACCCTTACAGCTTCCTCTGCTTGGTTACTGGGATGGTGGATTAAAAAAGGCAGGAAAGGCTTTGATTTTGTTCCGCATTCCCAATTCGTCATGGTTAAAATGAGCAAAGTTAATATCATGTTTATAGGCATGAATGCATTGTCGGTTTTTGTCTTATCGTTTGTTTATAATTTATTTGCACATGATAATATGAAATTAGTCTATATATTTTTTGTGCTGATTCTAATTATGTACTGTATATTATATTTTTCTTATAAAAAGGACCGCAGCGATGATTAACAGACCTGCTCGGGCAGTATCCGTTTGGATAAAAAATGCGAATCCGGAGAAAACGACAAGTATTGAAATTATGGAATATGCATTAAGCATTTTATTTAATACATTGTCGATTGTAGTGATTACATTGATCATGGGCTACATATTCGGAAAGCTTTATGAAACGATAATTGTTTTAATATCGTTCGCTTGGTTGAGAATTTTTTCGGGCGGGTTCCATATTAGGTCTAGTATAGGCTGTATACTAGTTTCTGTTTTCATATGTACATTGTTACCGCATTTGCCGGAATTCAGTGTTTCAATTGTGACTCTTACCAATGTTACAAGTATTATTTTACTGCTTCTTTTTGCCCCAAATATCGATCAGGAAACCAAATTGAAGGACGTTTATCATCCTGTATATAAATGTTTAGCCGTAGGTCTCGTAAGCATCAATTTTATTTATATGTCTTCGTTACTAGCCATCACATTTTTTGTCCAGTGTTTGACCATCATTCCTTTAAAAAGAGAGGGGTAGTTCTTTGAAAAAGCATATTGCTCAACTAGTTTCAGCTATTTTAGCCGTATGTGCTTCGGTTTTTATCGTTACATTAAAACCAATGGTCTTTAGTCCCAAAGCCCCGAAAGAACTGGTCGACAAATAAGTATGAGTTTGGAGTTGGATTTACAATGCGAGTGCTTCGGGAGGACGGTTCGGGTTACGAACTTGACGACGATGAGATCGTTTTTTTCACCACTCATAATAATGTCATCAGCGTACATACCCGCACTGAACGATATATCGTTCCAACAACCCTCGACCAGCTGAGCAAAGCGTATCAAGATTTGTCGTTCGATAAGGTGGATCGATCTTATAGCGTAAAAATGGACCGGATTGCAGGTTACCATGCCGTTCGTAAGGCGGTTTATTTCGAGGAGGAAACGACGGACAACACGAAATATGCTCCCGTTTCCGAGCCCAATATGAAAAAAGTATTAAAGCATTTGGAAAAGAAAAAAGACCAACCTTGAAAGGCTAGTCTTTTTTCGGCAGCGCTCCGGAGATCGATTGGCATCGGTTATGGTTGATGCGCTGATGAACGATGTCTTGCAGCAGATGCATGAACATCCAGCTGATGGAAGCGAACTTGCTTCGCTCTGTGGGGAAATCGTCAAAGTAAGCCTTCAAATGGTGTCCGACCCCTTTGACCTTCGACATGTTCACGACATTGGAGCCATCGAGCTGCCAGAAGTCTTCAATATGATTTTCCAGATCGTCCAAATCAGCGATAGCCCGGTATTCTCCGTGTAAAGTATGGAAAATAAGCCTTCCGGACTTATCCTTTTCGGTATAAAGAACATCGCTGTGGAGATCGATAACGGCGAGTCTGCTTTCTCCCGTTGGCAAAGTTTGAATAACCGACATGGGCGATTTCATGGAGGCTCTCCTTTTGTGTACTTTTTAACAAAAAAGTAGATACTAAATAATGGGTAACCATGGAATTGTTTACTAAAAAGGATAACATAGATTTAGTAATTTTTTTACATTGGTTTAAAATTTAAATCCTCTATTGACAAAATAAGCCAACCGTATCTATAAAATTCCGTTGACGAATCGGTAGGTTAGAGAGTAAAATAGACATAAATTTAAACGTTTAAATCATGTTGAAGAATTGGAGTGCCGGTTATGAGCAAAAAGCGCCAAATCACGATCGTAGATCTGGCAGAGGCTGCCGGCGTATCGATTGCTACGGTGTCGAACGTGCTGAATCGACGAAATGTGCCGATGTCGGCCGAGACGATCCGGAAGGTGGAAGCGGCGGCGGAGCTTCTCGGGTACCGCCGCAATGTGATGGCTGCCAGCCTCAGCAGCAAAAAGTCTTACGAGCTAGGGATGCTTGTACCAAGCTTCGGCGGGTATTACGGGCGTTTTGCCGAAGAGATGCAGCGCACCGCTCACCAGTACGGGTATCATCTGTCTGTATTTTCGGCGGCGGGCTTCGATCCGGAGATCGAGAAGCGTCACTTGGACGTGCTGCTGCAGCGCAGGGTAGACGGGTTGTTTTGCCACGGGTTGGCTATGTCACAGGAAGCTACCAGCCAGATCGTATCGGATGGCACCCCGTTGGTCCTGTTTAACGCTTGGGGGTGGCCGAGCGACATCGCGGCCGGGGCGGTCAATCTCGATTTTCTGGAAGGCTGCGACACGATCGTGCGGCATTTGTACGATCAGGGCAGCCGGAAGATGGTTTACTTAGCGAAAGCAAAATCGCTTGGAACGGACCGACAGCGCCGGATCGGCTTCCGTAACGGATTGGACCGACTTCCGGAATCGATCCCGTCTGCGATCGTGGAGATGGATGACGGGCTCACGATGGATGAAGCGGTGGAACAGGTGCTTGCTTTTTCGGATGGGGTTCGGCCGATCGGGGTGATGGGATTCGACGATAATGTGGCGTTGGCGTTCATGTTTGCCGTACTGCGCTATGGATACAAGGTTCCGCAGGACGTGCAGATCGTCGGAGTCAATAACGATCCGTTCACATCGGTCTGCTATCCGTCGATGACGACGATGAACATTCCTTACGACAAACAGGCGCGGCAGGCCATCCGGTTAATGCTGGAGCAGCTCGGGGAGATCGAGACAATGGTGCGGATCGATGGGAATTCCGATCGAGTCGAGATTACCGATGCGCACGAGGTTCGCGTTCCGATGCAGCTTGTCCCGCGCATGTCTACCCAGTCGGTCTGACGACGGGCTTCATTGGCCTCCGGGCCCTACATAGACGACAACAAGAAAAAAGGAGCTTGATCCTCATGAGTTTATGGCAAAAGGCGATTGAAGACGCGGTTCAAAAAACAAAAGCCAACATCGGTAAATTCGGCAGCCTGTTTCCTCATGTCAGCGAGAACGGAAAATATATCTTAAACGATAATTGCGATTGGACGGAGGGCTTCTGGTCCGGGATGCTGTGGCTTTGCTATGAGCATACCAAGGATGAGGCATTCCGCGAAGCGGCCGTTCAGACGGTCGAGAGCTTCAAGAAACGGCTCGAAGCCCATCGGGTGCTGGACCATCACGATATCGGGTTCTTGTACTCGCTTTCCGCCAAAGCGCAGTGGATTATCGAACGGGACCCGGCCGCCAAGCAGCTGGCGCTGGAAGCGGCCGATGTGATGATGCGGCGTTGGCGTCCGAAAGGCCGTTACATCCAAGCGTGGGGACCGGAAGGCGATCCGGAGAACGGCGGACGCATCATCATCGACTGCATGATGAACCTGCCCTTGCTGTACTGGGCTTACGAGCAGACGGGCAACCAGGAGTACTTGGACGTAGCGGTTACGCACGCCGACAAATCGCGGCGATTCCTGGTCCGCGGGGACGATTCGTCTTACCATACGTTTTATTTCGACCAAGAAACGGGCGAGTCGCTTCGCGGGGGGACGCATCAAGGCTACCGCGATGCCTCTACATGGACCCGGGGACAAGCTTGGGGCATCTATGGGTTCGCCTTGTCTTACAGGTATACGAAAAATCCGCTGTATCTGGAAGCGTCCCGCCGTATGGCGCGTTATTTCCTGGAGCGGCTGCCGGAAGACGATGTGGTGTACTGGGACTTTGATGCGCCAGTCACTCCGGAAACGAAACGCGACAGCTCCGCGTCCGCGATCGCATCGGCCGGACTTGTTGAGCTTCTGTCTCATTTGAACGCCGAGGATGCCGATCGGGCCTTCCTGGAGGACGGGCTGCACCGCTCGATGAAATCGCTGGTTGAGAATTATTCCACGATCGGACAGCCGGATGCGGAAGGGCTGCTGGAGCACGGCTCGTACAGCGTGCGCGGTGGGTCGGCGCCGGACGATTATATGATTTGGGGCGATTATTACTACCTCGAAGCGCTGCTTCGTATGGAAAAAGGCATCACGGGCTATTGGCACGAAAGAAGCTAGAATGAATGTGGAGGCTCCCTTACGATTCGATCCGCTTAGGATGACGTAAGGGAGTTTTTGCATTTGGCATGAAAGTGGGAAGTCCATTTTGGGAAAAGCGAGCAGGATTTTTGTGAAATGGTAGCGATTACAATTTTGTTACACAAATGAAATATTCCTGTTACGTATTTAACATGTTAGGGGTGTAATATAATAAGCAAGACCCCCTTTTTAATATATAAACCTTTGAAGACTCGCCCCGTTGGCGGGTCTCTTTTTTTGTTTATGGGCGGAAATGCCTTGATATATAAGGGTTTTAGGAGCGTGAACTTAGCGGAAATCGTTAATGGGGACGAATTGGGGACGGAATGTTTTCTTGTGAAAAATCCTGATCGATTGCGAACAGATGAGAATTGGACAAACCCTTGTATATCAAGGGTTTGTAGGAACTAAGGACTATATTAATCAGGCACTTTTCCCGCCCGGTTGGCGGTCTCTTTTTTAATAAGAAACCGATTGTCAAAAAATGATTTGAAATAGACCGTTACCTTTATCTCTTTATCTGGGACGGTCTATTTTTTTATGTAACCTTTTCCGTATTTGAAAGATCTAATAATTGAACAGAGAGAAGAAGTTTGCAAAAGGGATCGTTTTTTATGGAAAGGTGGCTGTATTGGTGGATTTGAAAGAAGACTACGTCCTCAAAGCGCAAGCAGGGGACGGCGAAGCATTCATCGATCTGATGAAGGAATTGGAGCTGCCCTTGTACCGAATGGCTTTGGTGATCGTCAAGCAGGAGGCGGATTGTGCCGATGTCGTACAAGAGGCGATACTGAAAGCTTACAAGTCGCTGCATACGTTAAAAGATCCCGCTTTTTTCAAGACGTGGATCTACCGGATTTTGATTAACGAGTGCAATAAACTGTTGAAGAAGCGGATGCTGTTGATGACGGGCGACGAGCTTCCCTGCCGGCCTTCGGGTTTGATGGATTATGAAAATATCGATTTGCGGGAGATGGTGGATCATTTGGATGAGAACCTGCAAATCGTCATTGTCCTGCACTATTTTCAAGATCTCCCGCTCTCCGAAATAGCGGACGTGCTCGGGATATCAACGGGAGCAGTGAAGACCCGTCTGCACAGGGCAAGAAAGCTGTTATTATCTTGGTTAGGAAACGGTACGGAAAGGAAGATGAGCTGTGGCACGCAATGAGCTGGACAAAAATTTGATCGAATGCAGGAATAAGCTTCCCGACCACATCACGGCAACGATGCGCTCCCGTTTAGACGAAACGTATAGGATGATCCGTGAAATGGAGAAACAAGCAGACAAGCTTCCCAGTGAAACAACAAAAAAGCGGAAGCCGCTTCGGAAAGGGTTAGTCATTGCCGTCGCCGCAGCCATTCTGGGATTATTGATCCTGAGTCCGGTGCTGATTCCACCGACGATGGCCGAATCATTGAATAAATTGCCGATCGTAGGGAACATCTTCAAGCTTGCAGGGGATTTCGGGCTTCAAAAGGCCGAAGAGGAGGGCCTTACGACAACCGTAAATGAAAGTGCAAGCCATGATGGCTTCACCATAACGGCTACGAAGGTATCCTATGACGGAATACGAGTTGCATTGGAGTTAACAAGAACGGCTCCGGAAGGTACCAAAGGCGCGCTATATCATTTGCGTTCGATCATGAATAATAAGGCGAAGAAGGGATCTTTTGATAATATTCAGGTTTGGTTGCCTTCTGGTAAATATGGCAGCCTTAGTTTGGGAACGGACATGGTCACCGAGCCTTCCGAATCCGTGCTTGTGCAGCTTAACGAGTTATCGGGGGATATTCCGGATCAATTCGATTTGACGGTAAAGATGGGGCTAAGAGGGTATAAACAGCCGTTTGAATTAAAAGTGCCGGTCGTCAAAATGGCCGGACACACCGTACTCACATCCGAAGAGACGAAAACCTATGATGGCGAGAGCTTGAAAGTAGCCGCCAAAATGGAAATGACGCCGATCACAACTCTTCTCACTCTCAACATCGCGGACGAGTACCTCTTGCAAGAATTGCGTTTTGATATCGTTGACGATCAGGGCAATTTCCCAAAATGGCTCAGCGGGGGAATAGACTATGAAAATCACGGCAAAGTTGCTTATACATACGAGGCTTTCCGGACCAAGCCGAAATCAATAACAGTCAAGCCGTATTTGGATAGGGGTATGCAAGGGAAGCAATATATCCCCGAACTGGAATTTACATTGCCGGTCCCTGAGAATTCTGAGGACGGAAGCAAATGATTTAAAAAGGCCGATCCGCTAAGGACCGGCCTTTGTTTGCTCTCAGCAGCAGCGCGAAACTTTACCGCCTTTGGCGTTGTAGCGGGCTTCCTGCGCCTCGCGGAAAAACTCCTCCCGCGTCTGGATCGGCTCGCCCGGATGGCATTCCTTCCGATGCTCGACGTACCGCTCATAGTTCGGCACCCCGACGAGCAAGTCGAGGAACTGTCTGCGGTACTTGAGCACGTCCTTGACCGCCTCAAACATACTTCGGCACCTCCCGGACGCCGTCTGCGCCGCGCGCCACGTAAGGCGCTTCGCTCAGCCCGACGGGCAGGCCCTTCAGCACGCGGTACCAAGTCCGCAGCGATACGAGGAGTATGGCAAGCACGATGATCATAAACACGCCGCAGAGGATCGCATCCACATAATCGTTTGTGATGATCTGCTGCATTTGCGCGGCCGTTTTGGCCGGAGCGACCAGCTTCCCGGCGTTCATCGCGTCCTGGTACTGCTGCGCGTGGGTCAGAAATCCGATTTTGGCGTCGGGATGAAAGAGCTTCTGCCAGCCGGCCGTCATCGTAATGGTTAGCAGCCAGACTGTCGGCACCAGCGTCACCCAGGCGTACGCTTTCTTGCCCATTTTCAGCAGGATGGTCGAGCCGAGAATGAGCGCCATGCCCGCCAGCATCTGATTGGCGATCCCGAACAGCGCCCAGAGCGAGTTGATGCCGCCCAGCGGATCGATAACGCCTTGGTACAAGAAATAGCCCCAACCGGCCACACAAAGCGCCGTAGCGATGACGTTGCCGAGCGTCGATTCGGTATTGCCGAGCGGCTTGACGACGCTGCCGAGAATTTCTTGAATCATAAACCGGCCTACCCGGGTTCCTGCATCGATCGTCGTCAAAATAAACAAGGCCTCGAACAAGATGGCAAAATGATACCAGAACGCCATCAGCGCCTTGCCGCCAATGACCCCGGACAAAATATGCGCCATGCCGATCGCGAACGTCGGCGCGCCGCCGGTCCGTGAAAGAATCGTTGATTCGCCGACGTCCTTGGCCAAATTCGTCAGATCGTCCGGCGTAATCGTAAAGCCCCATGACGTTAGCGTAGCCGCCGCTTTCACCGCATCGGTGCCAATGGCGGCCGCCGGCGAGTTAATGGCGAAGTAGGCGCCGGGCGTAATGACGCAGGCGGCGATCAGCGCCATGATAGCGACGAACGATTCCATTAGCATCGCGCCGTAGCCGATCGGCCGGGCGTGCGTCTCCCGCTCCAGCATTTTCGGCGTCGTGCCGGACGAAATCAGCGCATGGAAGCCGGAGACGGCGCCGCACGCAATCGTAATGAACAGGAACGGGAACAGGTTGCCGGCGAAGACCGGGCCCGTGCCGTCGATAAATTTCGTCGTGGACGGCATCGCCAGATCCGGCATGACGAATAGGATGCCGAGCGCGAGTCCCACGATCGTGCCGATTTTCAGAAACGTGCTCAAGTAATCGCGCGGGGCCAGCAGCAGCCAGACCGGCAGCGCGGAGGCGATGAAGCCGTAAACGATCAGCATGATCGCAATCGTCTCGCCGCTAAACGTAAACAGACCGGAGAGCACAGGGCTTTCCGCCACGTACTTGCCACCTACGAGAGAGCCCAGGAGCAGCACCAGCCCGATCAGCGAAGCTTCGGCGACCCGACCGGGACGAATAAATCGCATGTAGATTCCCATCACGACGGCGATGGGGATGGTGGCTGCGATGGTGAACATCCCCCAAGGGCTGCCGATCAACGCTTTGACGACAACGAGCGCCAGCACGGCGAGCAGAATGACCATGATGGCGAGAATGCCGACCATCGCGATCGCTCCGGCGGTCGGGCCGATTTCGTCCTTGATCATTTCTCCGAGCGATTTGCCGCCCCGTCTCGTCGAGGCGAATAGGATGACGAAGTCCTGCACGGCTCCGCCGAGAATAACGCCGATCACGATCCAAAGCGTCCCGGGCAAATAGCCCATCTGCGCCGCAAGCACCGGACCGACGAGCGGCCCTGCGCCGGCGATCGCGGCGAAGTGATGCCCGAACAAGACCCATTTGTTCGTCGGCACGTAATCTTTGCCGTCATTGTTGATTTCGGCCGGCGTCTTGCGGTTATCGTCTAAACCGAGCACTTTGCGGGCCAAAAATTTGCTGTAGAAGCGGTAAGCGACGGCATAGCACGAGACGGCGGCAACAATCAGCCAAACGGCGTTGACCGATTCTCCACGGTTCAGCGCAATCGTCGCGAATCCGAAGGCGCCGAGTACCGATACGAGTCCCCATAAACCTATGGATTTCAAGCTTTTAGCCATGCGGTTCCCTCCACCTGTTAATTTCCCCCATATTGGCAGCGTTTGCAAACCAAGTATAAACGCTCTTTTGCCCGAGGGAAACCGCTTGGATCGCATGATGTCCGGAACCTGGTTCAAGATGTCAGATTTCCAGCTTCAAGCGCAGCTCCTTCACGTAATTCCGGCTCACGGGAACGCGGCTCCGCGCCGCATCGTCCAGCCGTACGTCGTAAGCCCCGTTGACCCACGACTTCAGTTCGGAGATTGCTTCCAGCCGGATCAAGTAGCTTTTATGACAGCGGAAAAAACCGAACGGCGCGAGCTTCTGTTCCAGCTCTTGCAAGGTATACGAGACCTCGTAAGCCTTGTCGGCCGTATGGACTTGAACCCGCTTGCCTTCCTTGCTGATATAAACGATATGTTTCGGCGATACGTACTTGATGCCGTCGTCCAATTCCAGCGCCAGCTTCACGCAAGCATCTCCCGCCACGGGCTTGCGCGAATCCGGTGCAAGGCTCTTCGTCGCGGTTAGCTGCAATTCCCGAAAGACCGCCCCGAGATCGTGCTCGTCATACGGCTTCAATATGTAATGAAACGCGCGCAGCTTGAAGGCGTCGACCGCATAATGATCGTAAGCGGTGGAAAAGACGATTTTGATCCCCGGGTCGAGCTCGCCTACGATTTGCGCCACCTGCAATCCGCTGAGGTCCGGCATCTCCATATCGAGAAACAGCACGTCCGGCGTCTGCTCCTTCACCTTGCGGATCGCATCCATTCCGCCGACCGCCTGCGTCACCTGCGACACGTCGGCGATCTGCTCCAGCAAATAGGCCAGCTCCTCTCGGGAAGGCGCTTCATCGTCGGCAATCACCACATTCCAGCCCATTCCATTCACCTCACCCAAAAGCTAACTTTCGTGCCTTTTCCCGGTGTGCTATCGATCTGCAGCGGCTTCTCCGTACCGTAATGATAGCTGAGCCGCTGAACGATGTTGCGCAGCGCGACGCCTGCATGTTCGTCCGCCACCTCCGCCACGCCTAGGCACATACCTGTGCCGTTGTCCTCCACCGTAATCCGGGCGCGGTATTGTCCGCCATCCGCTTCCCGCTTCACATCGAGGCGGATGATGCCGGGTCTGCCGATGTTTTGGAGCCCGTGCACAATCGCATTTTCGACCAGCGGCTGAATCGTAAACGGAGGAATGCGGCAGTCCAGCGCCGCCTCGTCAATATCCGTCACAAACTCCAGTTGATCGCCGAGCCGCGCCTTGGTCAAGCTCAGGTAGGACGTAACAAGCTCAAGCTCGTCGCGGACCGAGACCAGCGTTTTGCTGCTGCCGTTCATATTTTTGCGGAGAAATTTGGACAGGTGCGTAATGAGCTGACGCGCTTCCTCCGGTTTCGTGCGGATGAACGATTTGACCGTATTCAATACGTTGAATAAAAAGTGTGGGTTCATCTGCGCCTGCAGCGAGCGGATTTCGGCATCGGTCAACAGCTGTCCCTGCCGCTCCGCCTCCACGAAAGCATACTGCTGCGAAATAAGTCTCGCCAGCGTTATCAACATCCGTCGCCGGGATGGGGAATCCTCCTGCTTCCGCTCGTAAAACAACCGGAAGCGGCCGATCAGCTTCTTATTTTGCATTTCCATCGGCAGATCGACCCAATACGGCGTCTTGCGGCCCGCTTTGGCCCACACCATATCGTTTTTGTAAAAGTAAGCGCCGACGGCCTTCGTCTCCTCATGCAGCGTTCTTGCAACTTCCCGGACCGCCCGGTCAAAATCCAACCGCCACAGCGGCATCGTGAGATCGGCGATATGCAGCGCTTTGCGCGCGTGCTCCGTCCCGATCCGGTCCTCCTCGCTTTCCATCGTATGATACACGATGAAAAACAGCGATACCCCAATCCCGTTCGCAACCACCTGTGGAATCCCGATCAGCGAGACCAGCCCGAGCGCTTCATTCCACGGCTTCGCCAGCAGCAAAATCAAACCCATCTGAACCGCTTCCGCGATCAGGCCGACGGCAAACGCCGGCTTGGCCGAAGCCGCGTTCCGGAACCGCCGTTTGACGGCATTGCGGCACAATCCCGCCATGATGCCTTGAGCGACAGGCGCCAGCATACAGGCGACGGCGACGAAGCCGCCGAGGCTGTACCGATGCAGGCCGGCAATGACGCCGACGATCAGCCCGCTCTTCACCCCGCCGAGCAGTCCGGCGATAACGACCCCGATCGACCGCGAGTTGGCGATGGCGGCTGTGGGGGAGACTTCGCCGATCCATGGCGCGGGCTGGTACGAATATGGGGTCACGGTTACCCCGGAATACGTGCCGAGAATCGCATACAGGCTGAAAAAGACGATAAAGCGCCACTGATGAGCCTGCTCCCCTTGGTAGCTCATATAGCTTCGCATCCACCGGCTCCGCGAGAAGACGAACGCTAACGCAATCAGGAAGCCGACGCGTTCCAGCATATCGACAAAAAGATGCAGCATCCTTACACATCCGTTTTAGAGGAATCTCGGTACCTTGTTGTCTATTATATCGTATTTACCGCGCATTGAATGCCGAGTTGATGAAAAAATGGGGTTATTTTGAAAATATTGTTATTTTCTTTTTTTGCTATAATAGAGTGGTTTCGTTTTCCGGAAAGGGGGAGTAGAGTAGGGATGGGCGAAGCGTATAAATTGGACTGTGCAGATTGCGGATATCATACGAACGTTTTTGTAGGAATCGGATTCATGTATGTATATCTGCATTCCATTGCTTCATTCGTGCAGGACGCGGCGCTTAAGAAGCGGATCGCCGAGTTTGAAAAGGAACCAAGCACCCAATACGCGGCTTATGACGCCTTGTACCGGTGTACGGCATGCCGTTCGCTCCGGAATGAGCTTTATCTGGAGATGAAGTCGGATTGCGATTATTTTGTCACCGCCTATTCCTGCGGGAAATGCGGGGAAGCAATGCATCCCGTGCCGGACGATCCGAGAACGGTTCGGTTGGATTGTCCTGAGTGCGCCGGCGGCAAACTGACGGCGACCTTTTATATGGACTGGGATTAGGTAGGGTTCGATCTTGAGGCAAAAGAAGAAGAGGGCAATCCCAGATCTGAGTCTGCTGGAATTGCCCTTTCCGGAACGGTTTGACTGGCGCCGCCATATGGCTGGACGGATTAATGTCCCGCGTGCCGGTATTCGTTCAGAATACCTTCCTCTACCGTGACCCATCCCGGTTTCCCCAAATGATACTGATCCCGCAAAAAATATTTGTCGTAATCCTTATCCGTATAATCGATGACCTTGTAGCCGGCCGCCGTCACCCGCCCGTGTATTTTCGCGTACAACAGATTCCGGTATTTTTTCGTAAAGCCGGTGTAATCGCTCCACTCGCCTTTGCGAGGGATCAGCACAAAAATCGGGTCAGCATGAAAAGCTTTTAATTCATCGAGCAGTATTTGAAGATCCCCGTATTCGGCTGTTTCCCATGGAAAATTGTTTCCCGGGTTCCAGGAGCCTTTCCAGGTGTCCAGCTTTTTTTCCACCTCTTTGGTATAGGTGGCGTTGACGATGCCGTACGGATTGTTGTTCGTTTCCTTCTCCGATTCTTGCTCAGCCTTGAGGCGCAGAGCCTTCCAATCCGGATCAGGCTTGTTCTCGGGCATAGGCGCCTTGTTGTGCCAAACAAGACTCGCCGCTTTAACCAAATCTTGCTTCTCCAGCAGCTTCATCTCCAAGTATCCCAGAGGCTTCTTCCACCATTGAAGGAGGCTGAGCTCTTCCTCGCCCGCCGTTTCCTTCAGCAGAGAAGCCAGCAGCCAGTCGTTCTTCGCTTTTTCTATCGTCAGCAACCGGGCCGATGCTCTCTTCTTCACACCCGGATCGATCGTATCGTCATATAGCATGCGATAGGCTTGAAGCTTCGAGAAAAGGTTGTTCAAGACGTTCGGATCGGGCTTATTCCGGTTGGCGAAATCCGAGGTGTCCAGCAGGATCACCACCTTCTTATGCTCCAGCGTATCCCCCAAAGCCGCAACATTCATCGCATGAAATATATTGGTTACCGCAGCGAAGTTGACCAAATAAGGGGTAAACTGGTTGGGCGTAAACACTTGGGAGGGGTGGTACGGATTGATGAACCCAAGCGTGGAGGAGCCGTAAAAAGGAAGCACGCCTTCTTGGCGGAAAGCTTTTTCCTGAAGCATCACGTTTTTAAACCGGTCCAGCTCGGGAGACGACGAGATCTTGATCAACGCCTGATCGGTCACCAGAAAGGCAAAGAACCGCTCCGGCAACAAAAAAAGGATCGCGAACAGGAGCAAAGCCAAATAGATCGGCCCGAACTTCGGCGGATTCATTGCAGGGCCTCAAGCTGGCTCGCGATCTGCCGCGGCGTTCTCCACGTTTCCCGGTCAAAATCGGTGATCGCCACGCTAAGTCCCAGTTGGTTTTCGACCTCGATCAACAATTCAACGACTCCGAACGAATCGAGCAGACCGTTTGCGAACAAATCCAGCTCGGGGTTTTGCGCCGGAGCGTCCGTTTTGCAAATATGGGTAAGGATCGAGTTTACTTTTTCTTGTAAGTCTGTCATGTTCATGGGAATCCTCCTTTGGAATTGGGCCGTTGGCAGGGGGACGGCTAGAACAGCCATCCCGAGAAAATCAGCAGTCCGAAGCAGACAAAGTGGAATGTGACAATAACCGAAAGCAGATGCACCGGAAACCGGGCTTTCCAGCGGTCGGCCCACCCGCTCCTCTGAGCGAAAAATTCGAATCCGATCATGAGCAGCGCATGGTATGAGCCGTAGACGATATAATGAAGCTGCAGTCCGTGCCAAACGCCCATCAGCAAAAACAAGGCGAGGTAGCCGAGGGCGGAAATGACGAATTTATCAGCGATCGTCTTGCGCTTGGTCAGGAAAAAGACGATCCGCATATATACATAGTCCCGGAACCAGAAGGACAGGCTCATATGCCATCGGTTCCAGAACTCTTTGATATTCCGGCTGAGGAACGGCTTGTTGAAGTTTTCGGGCGTACGAATGCCCATCAAGTAGCTGAGCCCGACCGCAAAAGCGCTGTACCCGGCGAAATCGAAAAACAAATACAAGCTGTAAGCGTACATGTACGATAGCGCGGATAATGCCGTTTTCGTCTGATGCAGGGGCAGATGAAGCCAGTAGGCGTTGATCAGATAGGCGATAATGAATTTGTACAAAAAGCCGCGGAAAATGCGGTTTATGCCTGCGTAGAACAGTTCCTTGCAGGTCGCTTTATCGGGAGGCTGTTCCTCGTCCTTGAGAAACCGCCGATACCGGTCGATCGGGCCCGAAGTGAGCGTCGGAAAAAAGATGAGAAACGATAAATAGGCGCGAAGCTTCACTTCTTTGATCTGCCCGTCATGCGTCTCGATGAGGATCTGCACGGCTTTGAACGTCAGATATGAAATGCCGAGAAACCCGACTCCATGCTTCACCTGCAGCAGCGGAACCAGCTTCACCCAGATGAGAGGGGCAACCGATAAAACGATCGACAGCGCGAAAAGCGGGAAGCTTTTGCCGTTTTTCCTGACTGCCAAATAGCCCCGAATCAACAAGTACTGCCAAATCAAGTAGCAGCCTAAAAATAGAAGAGCCTCGGCATTCCCGTAAAAAATAATGCCCAAAAACAGCAGCGAGACGAAAAGGTTATACCATCGGGCTGGTCTCCCTGCGGCAAGCAGAACCATTGTCGGGATCAACGCGATAGCGGCCAGCAGAAAAAACGTAAAGTCGGTATACGGCGTCATCTTATACCTCGCTCAGCAGCGGTTTGCGATCGGCCTTTCCGTTGATGTTCATGGGCAGCGACGTTTTAAACACGATCTTTTTCGGAATCATGTAGTCGGGCAAGGAAGAGGCCAGCTCTTTGCGGATCGACTGCGCCAGCGCAAATTCGTCGTCCGGGTGCTGCTCGGGCACAAGAAACGCCGCCAAATAATCGCATTTGTCTTCTCTGTAATGGGGCAGCACAACCGCGTTCTTGATCCCCGGGAGCCGGAGAAGCTGATGCTCGATATCCCCCAGCTCAATCCGATATCCGTGCAGCTTGACTTGAAAATCGAGCCGGCCCCCGAAAAACAGCAGCCCGCTGCGCAAAAATCCGCTGTCTCCGGTACGGTAAGCCCGGGATAAGCCCAACTCCGGATCGTTGACCTGAAGAAAGCAGCGTTCCGACAGCTCGGGCCGCTGGAAATAACCGGGTCCGACGCTCGGTCCGACGATCCAGATCTCGCCCTTTTCCCCGTCCGGAAGGGGCTGGCCGGCTTCGTCCATGATCCGGATGCGGCAATCCGACTTGCAGTACCCGACCGGCAAAGCGGGGTATTCCGCCAGAATACGCTCGTCCGTGCGGAGGGAAGTCACAGCCACCGTCGCTTCGGTCGGTCCGTACGTGTTGTACACGTCGGCTTTCGGGAACCGTTCCTTCAGCTTTTGCACGCAGCGCCGGCTCAAAATTTCTCCGCAAAACAGGAACGTATGGAGATTGGGGAGCAGTTCCTGCGAAAATGATTTGTCCATCAGGCAAAATTCGGCAAACGACGGCGTCGAGGTCCATACCGAGATACCGGACTTGGCCAAGCGCTCGAACAGCGCCGCAGGGCTCGCAACCCATTCCCGGTCGAGCGCCCAGATCGTTCCGCCGCCCGTCAGGCACGGGTACAGGTCCATCACCGAAAGATCGAAGGAAAACGGCGCCTGATTCAAAAATACGTCGCCTTCTCTCAGAGCAAACTCCTGCTGAGTCCAGCGCACGAAGCTTTCCAGGCAATCGAGGGTAATTTGCACGCCTTTGGGTTCTCCCGTGCTTCCCGAAGTATAGATGATGTAGAAGTTTTCCCCGCCTTGAACCCGGCATTCCGGATCGGGGTACAAACCGGCGTACTGCGCGAAAATCGCTTCCAAACGCCATGGATGGCGGTCCGAACGGCCGGCGACAACAGCGCTGCCCGTCTCGATAGGCGGAAGCAGGCCGGGCGCCAAAACAAGCGGTGTTTGCGAGCTGCGCACGATCGAGGCTAACCGGGCTTCCGGCACGGAGCTGTCCACCGGGATATAAGCATGGCCGGCTTTGACGCAGGCCAGAAAACAGACGAGCATCTCCGGCTCCATATGTCCGTACACGAGGATGGGACGGTTATCCGCACCGATCGTATCGACAATCCACTTGGCAAGAGCGTTCGATTGATTCCATAATTGTCCGTAAGCGAGCCTTTCCTCCCCACGGATAAATGCCGTATGCTGAGGGTCTTGGAGTGCCTTACGTTCGATCCAATCGAATATCGTCATGTTCGGTCTCCTCTTAAAATTCATTGTAAACAAAGGTGGTGGCGGGACTTTGATCAACCGTCCCATAGATCCACAGCAAGGCGATCAAAATAAACAAATAATAGGCGGTTCGAATCGGCCATTGGACCAGGGGGTGCCGGCATGCCGCTAAAATCCGCTGCCCTAAGCTGGTCATAAGCATAGTTCCCTCCTTAATTGGTTTTTCATAGATACAAATAGTATCATTGCGGATAAAAATTTTTTCGAAACTATGCTTGTTCAAAAAAACGGACAAAATAATAGGCGAGTTACCTTAGAGTCTGATCCGTTTTGTATCGACGACGATAATTTACAGGAAAGTTGTTACAAAAGTATGACGATCCATCGCTACATAAAAAATTAAAAAAACAGCCCGAATGTCAAGCAAAGGGCTTCACGTATGTTAAAACCCCGTCCGCCTGAGGCAGATCCTAAACGGACCTGCGCAGGCGGACGGGGTTTCGATTGTTTATTTAGTGTGAGTGTCAGTGGCTCCGGCTGAATACCGGGTTATCTGACCGCGATATATTTAAAGCTCTGGCTTTACCCGCAGGTGCAGTTCAGCACCGGCTTGCGGGCGGCCAGCGTTTCATCGAGCCGTCGGACGACGGTCGTGTACGGAGCGTTCAGCAGCAGATCCGGCTGCTCTTCGGCTTCCTTGGCGATCCGGATCATCGTATCGACAAACGCATCGAGCGTCTCCTTGCTTTCCGTCTCCGTCGGCTCGATCATGATGCATTCCTCGACGTTGAGCGGGAAGTAGATGGTCGGCGGATGATAGCCGAAATCGAGCAGGCGCTTGGCGACGTCGAGCGTACGCACGCCGTACTTTTTGAGGCCGCGTCCGGACATGACGAACTCGTGCTTGCAGACGCCCGGATATGGCATCTCGTAATACGGAGCCAGCCGGTGCATCATGTAGTTGGCGTTCAGCACCGCGCATTCGGATACTTCGCGGAGCCCTTCCGGACCGTACGTGCGGATGTACGTATACGCCCGGACGAGAATGCCGAAGTTGCCGTTATAAGCTTTTACCCGCCCGATCGAGTCCGGACGGTCGGAGTCGAGGTAGAACGTGCCGTCCTCGCGGCGGGCTACGATCGGCTTCGGCAGGAACGGGATGAGCTTGCTTTTCACGCCGACCGGACCTGCGCCCGGACCGCCGCCACCGTGCGGGGTGCTCATCGTCTTGTGCAGGTTAAGATGCACAACGTCGAAGCCCATGTCGCCGGGGCGCGTAATGCCCATGATCGCGTTGGAGTTGGCTCCGTCATAGTAGAGCAGCCCGCCTGCGGCGTGGACGATCTCCGCGATCTCCACGATGTGCTCCTCGAACAAGCCGAGCGTGCTCGGATTCGTCAGCATGAGCGCGGCCGTGTCGGAACCGACCGCCGCGCGCAGCGCGTCCAAATCGACGAGTCCCTGCTCATTCGACTTGATCGTCAGCGTCTCGAAGCCGGCCGTCGTTGCGCTGGCCGGGTTCGTCCCGTGCGAGGAGTCCGGCACGATGACCTTGGTCCGCGTCTCGCCCCGGCTTTCGTGGTAAGCGCGGATCATCATGAGTCCCGTCCATTCGCCGTGCGCTCCTGCGGCCGGCTGCAGCGTCACCTGATCCATCCCGGTGAGTGCGGCCAGATCGTTCTGGAGCGTGTACAGCAGCTCCAGCGCCCCTTGAACGCTGGATTCCGGCTGATACGGGTGAATCCCGGCGAACCCGGAGAAACGCGCCGTATCTTCGTTAATTTTCGGATTGTATTTCATCGTGCACGAGCCGAGCGGATAAAAGCCGTTGTCCACGCCGAAGTTGAGGCGCGACAGCTCGGTGTAATGCCGGATCACGTCGACCTCGTACACTTCCGGCAGGGCGGCGGGCTCACTGCGAAGCATGTGGGACGGAACCAGCTCGGCGGCTTCCGTCTCCGGGACGTCGCAGGCGGGCAGCGAGTACGCGACGCGCCCCGGCTGGCTCAGCTCGAAAATGAGCGCTTTTTCCGGTTTCATACGAGTTCCCCCAATCGTGCTGCAAATTCGTCGATTTCGGCTTTGGTCCGTTTTTCGGTGACGGCGACAAGCATATGGTTCTGAAGCTCGGGATAATAGCGGCCCAGATCGAGCCCGCCGATAAATCCGGCTTCCAGCAGCTGTTTGTTCAAGTCTGCGATATTCGCGTTCGCCGGAAGGCTCACGACGAATTCGTTGAAGAAAGGCGCCGTGAACGGCAGCGACGGGCCTTCGAGCTTTGCCAGCTCGCGTGCGGCATAATGGGATTTCTGCAGATTCAGGCTTGCCACTTCGCGGATTCCTTCCTTGCCCATCGTGGACAGGTAGACGGAGGCGCACAGCGCCAGCAGCGCTTGGTTCGAACAAATGTTCGAGGTCGCTTTCTCGCGCCGGATGTGCTGCTCCCGGGCCTGCAGCGTCAGCACGAAGCCGCGCTTGCCGTCGCGGTCGACCGTCTGGCCTACGATCCGGCCTGGCATGCGGCGCATCAGCGGCTCGGAGACGGCGAAAAATCCGCAGGTTGGGCCGCCGAACGCCGGATGAATGCCGAGCGGCTGGGCATCACCCACAACGATGTCTGCGCCAAGCTTGCCTGGCGCTTCCAGCAGTCCGAGCGACATCGGATTCGTGCTGACGACGAACAGCGATTTGCGGCTGTGAGCGATCGGTTCGATCGCCGCCAGATCCTCAATGCAGCCGAAGAAGTTCGGCGACTGCACGATGACGGCGGCGGTATCGTCGCTCACCGCGGCTTTCAGCTGCTCCAGATCGGTTACGCCGTCCGCATAGTCGACTTCCACCACGCTCAGGTTCAGGCCGCGCGCCGTCGTGCGCATAATTTCGCGCGCTTCGGGATGGACGGTCCGAGAGATGACGATCTGCTTCCGCTGCGTGGCTCCGCTGGCGAGAGCGCCCGCTTCGGCCAGCGCCGTCGCTCCGTCGTACATGCTGGCGTTGGCGACCTTCATGCCGGTCAGCTCGCAGATATACGATTGGAATTCGAAAATCGCCTGCAGCTCCCCTTGGCTGATTTCCGGCTGATACGGCGTATAGGCCGTATAAAATTCCGAACGGGAAATCATATGATTGATGACGACGGGCACGTGATGATCGTACAGTCCCGCGCCCAGAAAGCTGGCGTATTGGCTCGTATCCGCATTGCGCGAAGCGAGCTGCTTCATATGCTTCAGCAGCGAGATTTCGTCCAGCGCGCCGGACATCGGAAGCGTGCCGCGGTAGCGGATCGGTTCGGGAATATCTCGAAACAGCTCTTCGACCGAGTCGACGCCGATCGTGCTTAGCATATCGGCCCGGTCCCGGTCGGTCATAGGCAAATACCGGTGTTTGACGCTCATCGTATGGGTTTCACTCCTTGTCGGTTCTCGCTTCTGTTAGGATTTTACATTTCGCCGATAAAACGGCGCTTTGACGACAACGGCCTTCAACCGGTTGCCTCGGATTTCCACTTCCACTTCGGTGCCCAGCTCGCCATATTCCGCTTGAACCAGCGCCAGACCGAGATTTCGCTTAAGCGTAGGAGACTGCGTCCCGGTGGTCACTTCGCCGATCTGCCGGTCGCCGGCATAGACGGGATAGTGGGAGCGAGGGATTCCGCGGTCGATCATCTCAATGCCGACGAGCTTGCGAGGCACGCCTTCTTCCTTCTGGCGGAGCAGCGTGTCCCGGCCGATAAAGTCTTCCTTCGTCAGCTTGACGAAGAAGCCGAGGCCCGCCTCCAGCGGCGTAATTTTGTCGGAAAGCTCCTGCCCGTACAGCGGCAGCTTGGCCTCAAACCGCAGCGTATCCCGCGCGCCGAGTCCGGCAGGCGTCAGGCCGAGCGGTTCGCCCGCTTCCATCAGTCCTTTCCACAGCGTGGGGGCGTCGTCTGCGGCGACATAAAACTCGAAGCCGTCTTCACCGGTGTAGCCGGAGCGGGAGACGAGCGCGGAAACGCCGCATACCTTGGATTCAGGAATAAAATGGAAAGGTGAGAGCGCATTCAAATCAGCGTCTGTGACGCGGGCGGCAATCGCTTGCGCGTTCGGACCTTGCAGCGCCAGGAGCGCCGTTGAATCCGACTTGTTCTCCAAGGAGACATCGCCAAGCAGGTGCGATTCCAGCCAGCGGAAGTCCTTGTCGATATTGGAGGCGTTGACGACGAGCATAAATTGATCGGCCGACAGCCGGTAGACGAGCAGATCGTCGACGACGCCCCCGTCCTCATAGCACATCAGCGTATACTGCGCTTGGCCGTCGGCAAGCCGCGAGACATCATTCGTCGTGACTCGCTGGAGGAACGCCTCCGCGAAGGTGCCGGTCACGAGAAATTCGCCCATGTGAGATACGTCGAACAGGCCGGCCTGCTGCCGTACCGCTTCGTGCTCGCGCCCGATGCCGGTGAATTGGACCGGCAGCTCCCAGCCGCCGAAGTCGATGCAGCGGACACCGGGGAACTCGGCATATAAAGGGAATAGCGGCGTTCTTTTCAATGACGGATTCAATTGAATCACCTCGGTTGTGGTATGGGATTGCAATGCGCTTCAAGCCAAAAAAGGACAGGACGAAAAGGCAGACAAGCATGCCAAAATCGCATGCCTGCGCTGTCCTTTCGCTCTGTCCTTTGTACCTGAGAGTTACCTTGCCGCCGTCTTCCGGGATGGAAGCGGCCGTACAAGTTTCCCCTTGGGTGACCCTGAGCTTGCTTAAAGCAAGGAGGGTACTCTCCAGAGGTGCGTCCGGTAAAGGTCCTTTTGCCTGAGAGATTCACCCGGCTCGACGGGCTTACTCCTTCGGCGCTACCGTACGTTCCGGTAATCTCTCCCTTTACGTTCATCCGCGTTATTCGGTTGTATAGCTCTATATTCATTAATACTCTAAAGAGCAGGCCTGTGTCAACCGCAAACGTTAGGCAAGATTTTGATGCGGATTCTTGACATCCCTATCCGGTTGAATTACTCTTGAAGGAGATGTGAATACAGCGAATGACGATGGTTGGGAGAGACCGGAGCGGCTGCGATAAGCCCGCGCAAGGCACCGAAGGAGCAAGTCGCCAAACCTGCCGAATGGCGATTAATCTCTCAGGTAAACGTACCGCCATCCGACGCGCCTCTGGAGAGAGCGTAAGCCACCAAAGGGGTAACGGCGCGACGAGCGGCCCTAAACTCTCAGGTACCCAGGACAGAGAACAAGGCGAGATGCCTTTTCCTGTCCTTTTTTGGCGTCTGCGGGCAAGCAGACGCAGCCGGACAATCTGAGTGGAAGCGCTTCACCCGGTCATGGCGCGGCTGGCATTTCGGCAGACACGGATAAAGCGCCGGTATTGGCGGATACGCTAAGGGAAAGCAAGCCGCTTTGCCGGACGGCAAGCAAGGCGGAGCGGAAACACGATAGGGCAGAGCTGCCGTCATGCTGCTGCCCGCGTTTTCAAGCGATAGGGATCTATTTATTCCAGGAGAAAAGGGTGCTGACGATGAGTGAAGTGAAAGCGGGATTGCGTTATACGGAAGAGCATGAATGGGCTGAAAAGATCGGGGCGACGTCCGTGCGGATCGGCATTACGGATTTTGCCCAGCATCAGCTTGGGGACATTGTGTTCGTTGAGCTGCCGAAGCTCGGGGCCAAGCTGGAGGCGCATGCGCCGATGGGGACCATCGAATCCGTCAAGACGGTATCCGATCTGTTCAGCCCGGTCGCGGGGACGGTGACGAAGGTGAACGAAGCGCTGCTCGATTCGCCGGAGCTGGTCAACGGCGAGCCGTACGGAGCCGGTTGGATCGTGGAAGTGGAAATCGACGGGGAGATCGGCCAAGCGCTGGAGAGCTTGCTTACCGCCGAAGCCTACGGCGAATTCGTCGCAAGCCAGGACTAACCAACCGGCAAAGCGGGCAGAATCGTTTGAACAAAAACCGGCGGTCAAAGCGGACGAACCGTTGAAAGAAGGTATGTCCAATGCGCTTTAAGCATGTATTTACGATTATCGGACCGGCGATGGTCGGTCCGTCCAGCTCCCACACGGCCGGTGCGGTTCGCATCGGCCGTGTGGCGCGGCAGCTGCTCGGCTGCATGCCGGAAAAGGCCCGCGTGCTCCTGTACGAATCGTTCGCGGAGACGTACTGGGGCCACGGCACGGATCTGGCAATCGCCGGAGGGCTGCTCGACTACGATACGGACGATCCCCGCATTCCGCATGTGCTGGAGGAAGCCCGGGCGCTCGGCATGGAGATTACGTTCGAGCCGAGTACCGGAGCCGCGCCTCATCCGAACTCGGCCAAAATCGAGCTATGGGCGGGCGATCGCTATGCGGAGGTATTGGGCGCTTCCATCGGCGGGGGCAATATTGAGATTCATTCGCTGAACGGCTTTGATGTCAGCTGCACAGGGCAATACCCGATGCTGGTGATTAAGCATTCGGACCGTACGGGAATTCTCGCCTCGATTACGAAGGTCGTCAGCGAGGCGGGAGTCAATATCGGGTTTATGGATGTCGACCGCAAGGGTCGTCAAGGCGAAGCGATGACGGTTATCGAGATGGATTCGGCTCCGCCGGAGGGCATGCTGGAGTCCATTCGCCTGCTGCCGGACGTGACGGACGCGACGATCATCGATTTGGCACAAAGGAGCGGAAGAGCATGAGATTTCAAACGCTGCGGCAGCTGGCCGAACTATGCCGCTCGGAATCGACGACGGTCGCACGCCTCATGATTGAGGAGCAGGTGAAAGAAACCGGCGAGACGAGGGAGAAGGTCATCCGCCAGATGGCAGAGTATTACCAAACGATGAAAGAAGCGGTGCGGCGAGGTATCGAACAGCCAACGGCTTCGCGGAGCGGACTGACGGGCGGCGACGCCAGTCGGGTCGCTTCCTTCGCGGCGAGCGGCGATCCTTCCTCCGGCGGGGAAGCGTGCACGGCAATGGCTTATGCGCTTGCCGTATCGGAAGTGAACGCTTCGATGGGCCGCGTGGTGGCGACGCCGACGGCGGGCTCCTGCGGCATTATCCCCGGCGTATTCGTCAGCTCGCAGGAGCGGTTCGGCTGGCCGGACGAGAAGCTGGTTGAAGGACTGTTTTGCGCGGGAGCGATTGGATATGTCATCGCCAACAACTCGTCCATTTCCGGCGCGGAGGGCGGCTGCCAGGCCGAGGTCGGCTCCGCCATCGGGATGGCGGCGGGCGCGCTGGTCGAAATGCGCGGCGGCAGCCCGGAACAGGCGATGCATGCGGTCGGCTTGGCGCTGAAAAATACGCTCGGCCTCATCTGCGATCCGGTTGCTGGACTCGTGGAAATTCCATGCATCGTGCGCAACGGGCTCGGCGCCGTTAATGCGCTCGCCGCTGCCGACATGGCGCTGGCCGGCGTGCGCAGCGTCATTCCGTCGGACGAAGTGATCGGCGTCATGCTGTCGGTCGGCCGGGCGATGCCGCGCGAGCATCGGGAGACGGCGCTTGGCGGACTGGCGCAGACGCCGACGGGACGGAAGCTGACGGAGCAGCTCCGCGACCGTAAGCGAAGCGGGACAGACGAGCAGAAGGAGCCTGTTCAACCGTGAAGCTGGGTGTAATATTCGATCCCCATTACTAATAGAAGAAACAGCAGCAGGGAGAACGCTTTCAATAAGCGGATTTGATAGTCTGACATGGGACGGCTCCTCCTTGGAATGAGAGAATCAGCTTGCGATTATTCCTTGGCGCTACACGGTGTCAAATATCCTTCTTGCATGGCTTGTGTACTTATTGAAATCTATTATACCCCGAAAAAGCTCAAAAATGTAAATGTATAGGTTTTCAATTTAAAAGATAGGCGCATTCGCGAGGAGCGGACTGCGTCTATTTGTCGTACCTGGATTGTCTGCTTCTCTTCCCATTCCTCTGTCACAATGTCCCCTGTTTAGTGCGGATGAACGCCTTCGATACATTCCGGCATTGAAAACTTTTCCTCCCCTCCCAAAAGATAATTTATCGTGCGCTGTAGTTTCCCGTTTTATTTTGTAGTGCGAAAAGTAAAATAAATCACAGTTTTGAAAAAACGTTGAAAGCGTTTTCGCATATAAGCCACAGTTGGAACGGGGAAATGCATATGATTGGAGATATCGCAAGATCGTATGAAGCTCAAACGGAGCGCCAACACTTGGATCGCCTGGATGAATGGGTGAACCATTACCGCTCTTTTGCTGCGGAAGGGCAATGTGCGGCATATATTCCCGCATTGGCAAGAGCCAATCCGTCCCATTTGGGCATCTGTATCGCAGGGCCGGAAGGGATCGCCGCCACTTCGGGCGATTCCAGCGTTTCTTTCACGATGCAAAGCATCTCCAAAGTGATCAGCTTTATCGCGGCCTGTCTGCATCGGGGCATTCCCTACGTCTTGGAGAGGGTTGATCTAGAGCCGACTGGAATCCTTTCAACTCGATGCTTCGGTTGGAGCTGCATAAGCCGGGGAAGCCGTTTAATCCGATGATAAACGCCGGCGCCATTACCATAGCTTCTCTGCTTCCCGGCGAATCGCCGCAGCGGAAGATGGATTCTTTTTGCAGCCTGCTGGAAAACATGCTGGGCAAACGTCCGACGGTGAATGAAGAAGTATTTCAATCCGAGTGCAAAACGGGTCACCGCAATCGGGCTTTGGCCTACTATTTGAGCGAGACAGGCTATTTGGAGGTGGAGGTTGAGCATGCTTTGGAAGTGTATTTTAAGCAATGCTCGATCGAAACGGATATTCAAGACATTGCCATGATCGGATTGATTCTGGCCTTGGACGGCTGCCATCCGGTCTCCAAAAAACAACTGATTCCCAAGGACATCGCCAGATTAACCAAAAGCTTGATGCTCACTTGCGGCATGTACAATGCCTCGGGGAAATTCGCCGCGTTCGTCGGATTGCCGGCAAAGAGCGGAGTGTCCGGCGGAATTATGGCGCTGGTGCCCCCACGAAGCCGGCCGGAAGCGTTGTTTCGGGCCGGCTGCGGCATCGGTATTTACGGGCCGGCGATTGACGGCCATGGCAATAGCGTGGCCGGCGTGAAGCTTTTGCAGCACATTGCGCAAAATTGGGATCTGAGCATTTTTTAAACATATTATTAACTATGGGGTGAAGGTATGCAAGAATTGCTGCAGAGTATTGTTGGCGAAATCAACGAATTTTTCTGGGGTAAATTATTGATTGTGCTGCTTGTTGCCGCGGGACTTTATTTCACGTTCAAATTGAAATTCCTGCAGGTCCGCATGCTGAAAGAGATGGTTCGCGTTTTAAAGGAAGGGAAGTCCGGCTCCTCCAAAGACGATATTTCCCCCTTTCAGGCGTTCGCCATTGGGATGGCCGCCCGCGTGGGAACGGGCAACATTACGGGGATTGCCATTGCCATAGCGTTAGGCGGTCCGGGGGCGGTCTTCTGGATGTGGATTATTGCCATCATCAGTTCGGCATCCAGCTTTGTTGAAAGCACGTTGGCGCAGGTCTATAAAACGAAAGATAAGCTTGGCTTCCGCGGCGGCCCGTCCTATTATATGGAGAAAGGCTTGAAACAGCGTTGGATGGGCGTTTTCTTCGCCATTTTGATTACCATTACGTTCGGTTTTATTTTCAATTCCGTGCAATCCAATACGGTTACCATTGCCTTTGAGAACTCCTTCGGCACGAACCGGTTGACGATGGGAATTATTATGACCATTGCGTTTGCCGTCATTATTTTCGGCGGTGTAAAGCGCATTGCCAAAATGGCTGAATATAAGGTTATGATTTTGGCCGTACTGTACATTGGCGTTGCATTGTTTGTCGTGCTGATCAACATCACCAAAATGCCGGAAGTGCTTTCGCTTATTGTTAAAAACGCGTTCGGATTTCAGCAAATTGCAGGCGGCTCCATCGGCGCTGCGCTTATGAACGGAACGAAGCGGGGCTTATTCTCGAACGAAGCCGGTATGGGTAGCGCTCCGAATGTCGCCGCAACGGCAACCACAAGTCACCCGGTGAAGCAAGGACTGATTCAAGCCTTTGGCGTATTAACGGATACTCTGATCGTCTGTACAAGCACGGCGTTTATTATTTTGCTCTCCGATGCCTACAAACAACCGGAGCTTAGCGGCATTGCGCTGACCCAAGCGGCATTAAGCGAGCACATCGGCTCTTGGGCATCCGGCTGTCTTGCGATATTTGTGTTCCTGTTTGCCTTTGGTGCGCTCATTGGCAACTATTATTATGGGGAAACGAATATTCAATTTTTAAGCACCAGCAAAAAATGGCTGCTGATCTACCGGCTCGGCGCGATCGCCATGGTCGTCTTCGGTTCGGTCGCGAAGGTGCAATTGGTGTGGGACTTGGCCGATCTATTTATGGGCCTGATGGTTATCGTTAACTTGATTGCGATCCTTTGGCTGTCCAAAATTGCTTTTGCAGCGTTGCAGGACTACATGAAACAGAAGAAGGCCGGACTTGATCCGGTGTTTTACAAGGACAGCATTGAGGGGTTAGAAGGCGTCGAATGCTGGGAGAACCGTCCGCCGGTTTCCCGGACACCTGAAGCTCAAGCTTCGGGCTTGACTGTCGGTCATCAATCGCAGCGACTGGAAAACGTATAACAGCAACATTGGCGCGATATATTAAAATTTACCGGATAAAAGACACGTACCGTTTGAGCGCGGGACGTGTCTATTTTTGTTTTCCGGGCGGCAGATCATTGACAAGCTTCAAGGGGTGATATACTGTATATATTAATATATACACTTATACACCTTCAGAGGAGTGAGTATTGCATGATTGCTGAATTTCTGAAAGAATGGTCTTATCTTGCCGTCTTCGTTATTGCGGCACTGCCTTGGGTGGAATCGGCTTTTGTCGTAGTGCTAGGTATCGCCATGCTTGACTTAAACCCGGTTGCCACAACGATTTTGGCTTTTCTGGGGAATTGGATTACCGTGCTGCTCGTCGTTTTCTTGTTCGACCGCTGGAACGCATGGCGCAGCAAACGCAGCGGAGCAAGCGAAAGCAAACGAAGCCAGCGAGCCTACCGCTTATTTGTCCGATACGGGCTGCCGGGACTTGCCTTTCTCGGTCCCATCCTGATCGGGACGGAGATTGCGGCGGGATTCGCCATGCTGTTCAAAGCGCCCCGCGGCCCCGTCCTGTTCTGGATGACGTGCTCGCTGGCGTTCTGGACGATCCTGTTCGCCGCTGCCGCCGCTTACGGCGTCGATCTTTTCGGGCTGACCCGTATGAATCAATAATCTGGAGCGTGAGTGGACATGCGTGATGCTTGCCGGATTGCATGGAATGAGTTAAAACATAAATATATTGCGCTGCTGGCCAACGTTCTGTTCTCGGCCTTGATCGGGTTCTTTCTGGCGCACGATATGGTACGCGTGCTGGCGGGAGACGAGCGCGGCAGTATGCAGCCGGGCGTTTCTTTTCCCGTGGATTTATGGCTGATTGCCGTTGTTCCTGCGCTCGGCGCGCTTGCCTTTTCCAGAGAATATATCTCTTTCGGTTACTTGGTGTCGGAGGAGCCGTTTTTGAAGCGGCTGCGTTTTTTCCGGATGTGGGCTATTCCGTTGAAGGTCGTAGCTTGGAGCCGGATACTGTATATGATGATGTGCCTTGGAACGTCCTTACTCGTCTTTGTCGGCGTCTTTGTCGCGTCCAGTTGGTCCGCTTTACTTGGCGTGCTGTCTGTGGCGGAGTACGCCGCCTTTGTGTTTGTCTGGGTCGGCTATGCCTTTGCGGTCAGCGGCATCAATCCGTATCTGGAATTCGGAACGAACGGCAAAGCGATACTTATCGGCTCTTTTACGGGGCTGCTGCTGATCGTTGTGGCAATCTTAACGTTCTACTCGCATTTTGGACAACCGGTTTATTTATGGGTGTTTGAATTGGCGCGGAGAAATCCGCCGGCAGCCATGATCTTGTCCGTATTTATGGCCGTGCTTGGGGTGGCCGCGTTCTACCGGGCCTTGATGTACCGGCTTGCGCGCAAGGATCTTCCCTAGGGTGGTTCCGCTCGCACAGCGGCCGGGTGTTGACCGGACTTTTCAGAAAGGAGGCGGCTGCGATACAGCTACCGATACACATCTCGGAACACAGCCGGGAGCCGATCTATCATCAAATTGAACAACAGCTGATATCGTTCATCGTGAGCGGACAGCTTAAACCGGGCACGCCGCTTCCTTCCATCCGGTCGCTCGCCAGCGATCTGGCCTGCAGCGTCATTACGGTGAACCGGGCTTATCAAAATCTGGAGCAGCGCAGATTCATTCAGACCGTGCAAGGAAAAGGAACGTTCGTAGCGGATGTGCAGGAGGGCGAAAAGAAGCAGGTCGCGGATGCCAGTCTGCATCAAGCGTTCCGCGCGGCGATTGAAATGAGTTTCCGGCTGCAGAACGATCCGGAGCAGACGCGGAAGACGTTCGAGCAGATCTTGGCGGAAATGCTGCAAGAAAGGAGGCGAGACGGATGACTTCCCCAAGTCCACTTCGGCTGGAGCGCTTCGTGAAACAGCGAGACGACTTCCGGCTAGGACCGATCGATGTCGTTCTGGAACCAGGACTAACCTATGCGTTAGTAGGGCCGAACGGCTCGGGCAAAACGACGCTGCTCAAGTGCCTTATGAATCTGATGAAGCCAACCTCAGGCAAGCTGGAAATTTTCGGGCATACGTATGAGCGGGAGGAGCAGGCCATTATGACGCAGGTCGCTTTCGTCCCTGATCCGCTGGACGGCTGCGAGCCCTTTACGCTGTGGCAGATGAGGGATTTTATCGGCAGCTGGTACGCATCGTGGGACGACGACGATTTCGCCCGGCGTGCGGCGTCTTTTCGTATTCCGCTGGACAAAAGGTACGGCAAGATGTCGCAGGGGGAACGGAAGAAGGCGGCGCTAACGCTCGCGCTGAGCACGCATGCTCCCCTGCTGCTGCTTGATGAGCCGACGAACGGCCTGGATATCGCCAGCCGCAATCGTCTGAAGCAGATGCTCGTCGAGGATGCGGAGATCATGGAACGGACCGTCGTGCTGTCCACCCATTCGGTCGAAGATATCCGGCAGTTTGCGGATTGTATTCTTTTGCTGAGAAACGGCGCTTTGGAAGGCCCTTACGAAAAAGATGCCTTGGTCGCATCGTGGTCTCGGCTTTGGTTATCCAGAGAACCGCTGCCCAGTCTGGCGGATATCCCGGGCGCGGTCGATTGGAGTGAGGTGCCGTTTCCTCAACTGGTGACCTGCGACCGTACGACAACTTTGGCTTTCCTGTCCGAGAACGGAATCCAAGTCACGAAGGAGCAGCCGCTGCCGCTGGACGAATTGTTGGACCGGCTTCTGGAAAAGAGCGCACGCTAGGCGAATCATACGCGAATCCCGATTTTTCTATTGACATTCCCGGGGTTCGGGGGGTATGATTTCGATTAAAGCATAGTAATTT
The DNA here is from genome assembly GCF_000722545.1 of Paenibacillus tyrphae. Classification (GTDB taxonomy): domain Bacteria; phylum Bacillota; class Bacilli; order Paenibacillales; family NBRC-103111; genus Paenibacillus_G; species Paenibacillus_G tyrfis. The sequence continues at coordinate 353,458 of NZ_JNVM01000006.1, read as the reverse complement.
TATGGGAATAGTTAAAAATCTACCGGACTACCGGAGACACGTACCGCCTGCTGGGCGGAATGTGTCTTTTTTATTTTTACCGATGTCCGACGAAGGGGGCGCACCGTTTGGTTCAGAAGGACGAATGGCTGCTGGCGGAAGGAGACCGCTTTCCGGGCAAAACGTACGCGGAGGTCGTGCTGGAGCCCGCCTACGAGCAAGCCAAGGCGGAGCTGCTGGAGCCGATGCTCGAGGTCAATAAGGCGCATCTGCTGATGCTTCGAGAGCAGCGGCTGATCGGCCAGGAGGAAGCGGAGCGCATTGCCGCCGCGCTGGAAGCCGTCGACCTGCCGAAGCTTCAGGGCAGCGCGTATTCGGGGCAGTTCGAGGATTTGTTTTTTCAGGTGGAGCATGAGCTGCTGCAGCACGCCGGCGAGGCGGCGGGCAATCTGCATTTGGCCCGCAGCCGCAACGATATGGGCATCGCGATTTACCGGCTGACGCTGCGGGAGAAGCTGCTCGAAGCGATCGCGTCGGCGCTGCGGCTCCATGACCGGCTGCTGCGCTTCGCAGGTGAGCATACGGACACGGTGATGATCGGCTACACCCATACGCAGCAGGCACAGCCGACGACCATGGCCCACTACGCGGCCGCCGTCTCGGATTCGCTCGGCCGGGATATCCGCCGCCTGCAAGCGGCTTACGCCAACTGCAACCGCAGCAGCATGGGAGCCGCGGCGCTCACGACGTCTGGCTTTCCGATCAGCCGGGAACGGATGGCCAGGCTGCTTGCGTTCGACGGGCTGATCGAGAATGCTTACGATGCGGTCAGCGGTGCCGATTATATCGGCGAGATCGCGACCGCCGTGCAGCTCGCCGCGCTCAATCTGGGGCGCTTCGTGCAGGAGCTGCTGCTCTGGAGTACGCAGGAATTCGCGGTGCTCCATGTGGCTGCGCCTTACGTGCAGATCAGCTCGATCATGCCGCAGAAGCGCAATCCCGTCTCAATCGAGCACATGCGCTCGCTATTGTCCAGCTGCGCGGGCAGCGCGCAGACCGTGCTGACGATGATGCACAATACGCCGTTCGGCGATATCGTCGATACGGAGGATGATATGCAGCCGTACGCCTGGAAAAGCTTGCATACGCTGGAATCGGTGTATCGGCTGCTCGGCTGCGTGATCGGGACGCTTCGGATCAACAAGGAAGGGCTGCGCGCCCGGGCCGAAGGCAGCTTCGCGACCGTGACCGAGCTGGCCGATACGCTCGTGCGGACGGAGCGGCTTTCGTTCCGCACGGCGCACGACATCGTCAGCCGCGTGGTGAAAGAGGCGGTCCGTCTCGGCCGGTCCGCCGGCCAGCTCTCGCTGGAGCTGCTGAACGATGCGGCCCGCGAGACGATCGGACGCCCGCTTGCGCTCACGGAGGAAGCGCTGCGCCGCTCCCTGAGCCCGCAGCACTTCGTGAGCGTCCGCAAGCTGCCCGGGGGACCGAGCCCGGACGAAGTGTTGCGAGCACTCGCGGGGCAAAGGCAGCGTCAGGAGCGGGACGAAGTGTGGCTGCAGGAGAAGCGGGACACGATCGAACGCGCCCGGCGTCAGGTAAATCATACGGTTGCCGAGTGGGCGGAGCGGTGCTCCTCTCACCAGGACCTGCCTATCCATTGACCGGACCTCCGGAGATGAAGCTTTTTTGCTTTTCAGAAGCAGGCGTTCATCTCCTTTTTTTTGTATAGCTTGCTAACCTAAAGACGGAAGGTGGAACCGCGATGCTGTTCAAGGAAGGCTTTCGAGTATTCGACATTCATGCCCATTTGCCTTACCCGCTGCCGTTTATGTCGGCTAATCCGGTGATCCGAAGCCAGAACGCGCTGCGTTCCGAACGGATGCGGCTGACATGGGATTTCCCGGAGCCCCCGGCGCAAGAGGATCAGGATGCGGCCCGGCCGCTTATCGACCGCTGGGCGGACGAATTGGACCGCTACGGCCTCGGCGGCATTAATTTCCTCACCGCCTGGAGCAATGATGATCTGGCCGAGCAGATCAGCAAATACCCCGGCCGGTTTACCGGCTTCGCCCACCATTCCATCGAGGAGCCGGATGCGGCGGAAGAGCTGCGAAGAGCCGTGGACACGCTCGGCTTGAAAGGCTACAAGCTGTTCGGACCGCTCGTGGAAATCCCGTTCCACGATCCGAAGCTGACGCCGGTGTGGCGGTTTCTCGCCGAGCGGAAGCTGCCGGTGCTCATTCATTTCGGGCTGCTCGGACATACCGGCGGGATCGCCTCGCACCTCAATATCAATCCGCTGGCGATCTTTAACGTGGCCCGGGAATACCCGGACATTCCGTTCATCATCCCGCATTTCGGCGCGGGCTATTTTCAAGAGCTGCTGCACTTATGCTGGAGCTGCCCGAACATCTTCATCGATACGTCCGGGTCGAACCAGTGGATGCGCTGGACGCCGTACGAGCTGAACCTGGATATCCTGTTCCGCAAATGCTACGAGCTGATCGGTCCCGAGCGGATTATTTTCGGCACAGATTCTAGCAGCTTCCCGCGGGGGTTCGTCTACCGCTACTTGCAAGATCAGGTGCGCTCCTGCCGCGAGCTGCGGATGAACGAGACGGAGATCGAGAACATTTTCGGCAACAACGCGAGAAGATTGTTGAACTTAATATAGAAAAAAGGGGATTGGAAAACCATGAAGAGCACTTATCGTCAGCGTTATCGTTATACGCCCTGGAGCGCCGCGGCGCTTGCGCTTGGCTTAGTCGTGGGGCTGTCCGCCTGCGGCGGCTCCAAGGCACCCGCAGGCGACGGCCAATCGGGGCAGGCCGCTCAGAAGACGGCGGAGGCCGGCCAAGAGGAGAAGGTGACCATCGAGTACTGGCAATACCAGTACCCGGCGAAAGTTGAGCTGATCGCCGCGCTGATTGACGAGTTCCAGAAAAAGCATCCGAACATTACCGTCAAGCAGACGAACTTCCCGTACGACCAGTACAACGAGAAGGTGGCGACGCTCGTGCCCGCCGGGAAGGGGCCGGATATTATTAACCTGTACTACGGGTGGCTGCCGAAATACGTCTCGTCGGGCTATTTGCAGCCGCTGCCGGAGAGCGCCTTCTCCGAGGAGCAGATCAAGAAGGAGTATTTTCCGTTCGTCGACACGGCCAAGCTGAACGGCAAATATTACGCGATTCCGACCGCCGTGCGCACGCTTGCCTTGTTTTACAATAAGGACTTGTTCACCAAAGCGGGGCTCGATCCGGGCAAGCCGCCGGCCACTTGGACCGAGCTGGTCGACACCGCGAAGAAGCTGACGCAGCAGGACAAGAACGGGCAATACGTCGTCGAAGGGCTGGCTTGGCAGCCGAACGCGCAGCTTCACCATTGGTACCGCGACGCGCTTGTGTACCAGGCGGGCGGCAAAGATATCAGCGACGACCGGCGCAAAATTTTGTGGGCGGATTCCCCTGCGGGGCTGGAGGCGTTCAAGTATTTAATCGACCTGTCGCTGGTACATAAGGTTGGTACCAAGGACTTCTATAACGATGACATTACCGCCTTCAAGAAGGGCGTAGCTGCGATGAATATCGACGGATCGTTCCAGCTCGGCGGGATCAAGAAGGACGCGCCCGACCTCAAGTATGCGATTGCGCCGCTTCCTTCGTACAAGGACAAAGCGACGCAGGTGTCTTTCTGGGCCAACTCGATTACGAAAGGCGTGAAGGGCAAAAAGCTGGAGGCGGCGACCGAATTCCTGAAGTTTCTGACCAGCAAGGAAGTGCAGGAGCAGTGGGTGGAGAAGGTCGGGGAGCTTCCGGCGAAGCGAGAGGTTGCACTGCAGGACAAATACGCGAAGGACGAGAAGCTCGGTCCGTTCATCCAGCAGCTGCCTTACGCGCATGCGCACTTCTTCGTGGACGAGAAGCTGGAGCGCGATTACTTCGTCGAGGCGGTCGATCAAGTGACGCTGAAGCAGGTGCCGGTCGAGAAGGCGTACGACGAGCTGGTGAAGAAGACGCAGAAGCTGTTCGACGATTACTGGGCGAAGCAGGATAAAAAATAAGGCGGCGCGCGCGCTGCGAGAGAAAGGAGGACGAAAAACGATGGAACGTGCCGAAGCGCTGCCTGCCGTCAGAAGCCGGGTTCCTCAGAAGCGGGGGCTCGGCGTGAAAAAGCAGCGGTACGTGTTCGTATACACCTGCCTGCTGCTGCCGCTGCTTTTTTTCGTCTCGATCCGGATTTTACCGATCCTGTATTCGTTTAACGTCGGCTTCCGGGAATGGGATATGCTGTCCGAAGAAAAGCCGTTTGTCGGACTCGACAATTACGCCGCCTTGTTTCAGGACGAAGTGTTCCTGCAAGCGCTGAAAAATACGCTCGTCTACGTGCTGGCCGGCGTACCGGGGCAGGTCGCCGCCGGATTGGCTGTAGCGCTGCTGCTGCAGCGCATCGGCCGGCTGCGCGGCTTGTTCCGCACGATCTATTTTATCCCGTACGTCACCAGCGTGGTGGCGGTCAGCTGGGTATTCCGCTGGATGCTGATGAAGAACGGCGTCGTCAACGGCATTCTGCTCTCGCTCGGGCTCGGCCCGCAGCTGTTCCTCGGCTCGCCGTCCCAGGCGATCTATCTGGTTATCGCCGCCATGATCTGGCAGGGCGTCGGGTTTCAGATGCTGATCTTCCTGACGGGGCTGGAAGGCATCCCGCGGCTGTACTACGATGCGGCCGCCATCGACGGAGCGGGGGCTTGGAAGCGGTTCGTGCACATCACGCTGCCGCTGCTCAACCCGGTGATCGTATTCTCCGTCGTCATCGGCAGCATCGATTATTTGCAGTCGTTCACGCAGGTGCTCAACATGACGTCCGGCGGTCCGCTCAACTCGACGGTCTCGCTCGTGCTGTACATTTACAATCTCGCGTTCAAGCACTTCAACATGGGCCAGGCGGCCGCCGCCACCGTCGTGCTTTTCGCGTTAATCTTGATCCTATCGCTGCTGCAGCTTAAGGTGCTAAGCAAGAAGATTGAATACTAAGGAGGGAACGACCGATGAGCCAAGCCAACCAAAACAGGCCGCTGCCCTCCCGGCTTCCGAAGCTTGGAAGCTATGCGCTGCTTACCGCGGGCACACTCGCGATGGTATTTCCTTTTTTATGGATGGTTGCGACCTCGCTCAAGACGCCGCAGGACGTCTTCTCGCTCAGCCTCGTGCCGGATCGCGCGACGCTGGACAATTACGCGGAACTGTTCACCACGACGCCGTTTACGCACTGGGTGTATAACAGCTTCATGATTGCGGTCATCATGACGGCGAGCGTATGCTTGTTCGATACGGTCACGGGGTACGTGCTGGCGAAATTTACGTTTGCCGGGAAACGGCTCATTTTTATCGCTATTCTCAGCACGCTGATGGTGCCTACCGAGATGCTGATCATTCCGTGGTATCTGCTATCCGCCAAGCTCGGCTGGGTCGATACGTACGTCGGCGTCCTGTTTCCGGGGCTTGTCAGCGCCTTCGGTATCTTCCTGATGAAGCAGTTCATGGAATCGGTACCTTCGGACCTGCTGGACGCGGCGCGGATCGACGGCATGAACGAATGGGGCATCATGCTGCGGATCGCCGTGCCGCTGGTGAGCCCCGCGCTTGCGACGCTGGCGATCCTGTCGTTTCTCGGCAGCTGGAACGCGTTTATCTGGCCGTTGATCGTGACGCAGACGGAGACGCATTTCACGATTCCGGTCGGTGTGGCATTCTTCTCCAGCGAGCTGAAGGACACGAGCGGCTGGGTGCTGATCATGACGGGAGCGACCGTCTCCGTGCTGCCGTTGATCCTGCTGTTTGTGATCTTCCAGAAGCAGATCGTCCGCGGCATCGCGCTCACCGGGCTCAAATAAGCGGCAGCTTATAGAAACTTCCGCATCGAAGCCGACAGCTCGCTGACGACCTTGCCGATCTCCTCGGGAGACAAATGAAATTCCTGCAGCGTCCACTCGATCAGCATCATGTGAAGGAGGGCCGAAAACGATTTTTGCCCGTACAGGCGGTAAATGTCGAACTTCGTGCCGCCCTCGCCGCGGCTTCCGCCGATAAACAGTTCGTCGTGGCAGTCGCAGATGCTGCGGAAAATAAGCTGCCGGATTTTGCGGTCCTGGCCCTTGATGTTCAGGATCAGCGACGGGGGAATGTTGTCCTTCCAAGTGCGGAACAGCAGCACGAACATCGCTTCCGTATACGGCTGCCCGCCGTCGATATGTTTCCACACGCCGCTCATTAGCTGGGTCAAGTAATTCAACAAAATTTCGTCCTTGTCCTGAAAGTTACGGTAAACCGTCTGGCGTGCAAGTCCTGCTTTATCTGCAATCTCCGTAATGGAGATGAGAGAGTAGGGCTTTTTTTCCATTAATTGAAACAGTGCGGTTTGAATCCATTCCTGCGACCGCAGGGAAAGCTTGCTCGTAGCCTCGCTCAAGTGTGACACTTCCTTTCATCTGTCCATTTTCGCCTCTGGAGAGTGCCGAGGTTGTTGCATAACCGGACGATATCGTTTAATGTTACAAGTGTAACACAAGTGACAATTGTAACGCTTGGTTGGTTTCTAGGCTTGATCCCGGAGAACCGGGAGCTTTTTTTTGAATCTTTTATTGATAATGATAATCATTATTAAAAAACAGCATGTTGATCGCTGAAAGGGGAAGTTATCGTTGTTGTTCAAGGGATTATTTGGGGGATTCGGGTCGAAAAAGATTTCCGTACTGGCCGTTGTGTTGGTTCTCGCTTTGGTTACTGCGGCTTGCGGAGGCGGAGGAAGCGGGAAGCCGGAGGCGGGGCAGCAGCCTTCGCAGGAACCGGCATCCCGGACGATTAAGCATGCCATGGGGGAGACGAAAATCACAGGCACCCCGCAGCGGGTCGTCGTTCTGACGAATCAGGGCACCGAATCGCTGCTGGCGCTTGGCATCAAGCCGGTAGCCGCTGTGAAATCTTGGATCGGCGACCCATGGTTTGAGCATATTAAGGAGCAGATGGCCGACGTGAAGATGATCGGGGACGAAACGCAGCCGAATGTCGAGGTCATCGCGACGCTGAAGCCGGATCTGATTCTCGGCACGAAGGTGCGACAGGAGAAAATTTACCAGCAGCTGTCGGCCATCGCGCCTACGGTCTTTACGGAAAATCTGGGTGACAGCATGATCGACAACTTCAAGTTGTATGCTGAGGCGCTGAACAAAGAAGCCGAAGGCAAGTCCGTGCTGGACGATTACAACAAAGCGATCGAGCAGACCAAAGCACACTTGGGCGACAAAACGAAAATGCGCGTGTCGCTTGCCCGCTTCCAGCCCGGCAAGGTTCGCGTCTATTACAAGAACAATTTCGCCGGAATTATTTTGAGCCAGCTCGGCTTTGCCCGTCCGGACGCCCAGAACAAGGACGATTTCTCCGCGGACATTACGCAGGAGCAAATGACTGTGCTCGACGGAGACGTGATGTTCTATTTCGTCTCGGACCGTCAAGGGGACACCGGAGCCAAGAAAACGGCCGAGGAATGGCTGGGCAGCCCGCTCGCGCAAAACATGAACGTCGTCAAAACGAAACGGGCCTTCGTCGTCAACGAGCCGATCTGGAATACGTCCGGCGGCATTATAGCGGCCAAGCTGCTGCTTGAGGACATTCGCAAAAGGTTCGACAGTCTGTAGATTTGCGTATCTTCGAGTTGCTAAAGGCGCACCGGCGAACGGTTGTTGACTTCGCGGTCAAGAATTGATATCATGGCCCTATGAGCAGACCTAGAGAATTTGATGTCGATCGTGCACTGTACCAGTCCATGGAAATGTTCTGGATGAAAGGCTTTAAGTCGACTTCCTTTGAGGATTTGACCCGTACGACGCGGGTTAAGAAGCAAAGTTTGTATTGCGTATTTGAAGATAAGCGGGCCTTGTTTTTAAAGGCGTTGGCGCTGTATCGCGAACAGAGTATATCCGTGCTGGAAGAACTGGCCTCCCAGGAAGTATCCCCGTTGAAAAAGCTGGAGGCCATAAGCGATGCTGCGCTATGTCGAGGCAATGAGACCATTCGTAGAGGATGTCTCGTGGTAAATTCCGTGCTGGAATTCGGAACCGACGACGAAGAAGTAACCCGCGAAATCGAGATGATGTTCGCCAAAGTCGAACAAATACTGGAGAAGATCATCCGTAGCGGTCAGGAACAGCAGCTCATTACGACCCGCCATACCAGCAAAGAGCTTGCCGCTTACCTGAATAACGCTTTTCTCGGCGCGAAAATCATGGAGAGATCAGGTGCTTCCCGGGAGCAGATCGATGCGGTCTTGCGTACGTCCTTTGCGATGCTCGAACCTTGATCTTTTTTTTGCGAAGTTTTTGACCGCGTAGTCAATAAAGTGTCGGTGAGATTAAAGGAGGTGGTTCCCTGGGAATATCTAAGTACATGAGTAAAATCCGAATTCAAGATACTGTTTGTAACTTTTTTTCGTCGATGCCAACATATAGAATGATTAACATAATTCAATCAAATATAATTTAATTTGGAGGTTGTTATGAGTTATTCTCAATCTGTTCAAGCCTTGTTTGAACCGTTCGCAACCGGAAAAATGACTCTGCCTAATCGTATCGTGATGGCGCCGATGACCCGGCAATTTTCTCCGGACGGTGTGCCAGGTTCGGAGGTAGCCGCCTATTACCGCCGCAGGGCCGAAAACGGTGTTGGTCTTATCGTGACGGAAGGCACGGTGATCAACCATGCGGATTCGTCCAATTCCGCCAACGTACCGCATTTCTATGGCGAAGCTGCATTAAACGGTTGGGCAAACGTAGTGAAAGAGGTACACGAGGCGGGCGGACGGATTATACCGCAGATTTGGCATATGGGAGCACGAGGCCATGTAGGCGATTATTCGGAATCGGAAATCGCCGCAATCGTCCAAGGCTTCGCACAGGCGGCATTCGAAGCCAAGCGGCTTGGCTTCGACGGCATCGAGCTCCACGGTGCGCATGGATATTTGATCGATCAATTCTTCTGGGAGAAAACCAATACGCGAACCGACAGCTATGGCGGCGACATGGTTGCGCGCACCCGTTTTGCAGTGGAGGTTATCGAAGCTTGCCGCCGCGCGGTCGGACCGGAATTCCCTATCGTGTTTCGTTTCTCGCAATGGAAGGCGAGTGACTACACAGCGAAATTGGCTGAAACGCCGGAGCTACTGGAACAGTTCCTGGCGCCCTTGGTCGACGCGGGCGTCGATATTTTCCACTGCTCAACGCGCCGTTTCTGGGAGCCGGAGTTCGAAGGCTCCGATCTGAATCTTGCCGGATGGACCAAGAAGTTGACAGGGAAACCGACGATTACGGTCGGATCGGTTGGTCTGGACGGCGATTTTATGAGCCTCTTTACCGAAGGAAAGGGAGCCAATAACGCGAAGATCGACGGGTTAATCGAGAGGCTGGAACGTCAAGAATTTGATCTGGTAGCCATAGGTCGGGCGTTATTGGTAGACCCTGCTTGGGCAAACAAGATCCGCGACGGCCGAACAGCCGAATTGGTCCCCTTTACGACGGAGGCAGTGAAAACACTTTATTAAGTAGCAGGGGTCCCTGCCAAAGCGTAGTAAAAACGGCAATCCGAAGGAGGCGCTGCTTCCTGGATTGCCGTTTTCATTGCTGCGGATCAGGAAGGGTAAAGGATGATGTTATGGTACATCGTCTTCTGATCCGTTTTATTCGTATAGATATGGCTTTGGTCCGCCGTAAACCGAAGCGCGTCCCCCACCTTCAGTGTATACGTCTTTTGCTGGATCGTGATGTCCAGCTCCCCTTGCATTATCAAAATGTACTCTTCGATCCCCTCGTTATGAGGCTCCGAAATGTGAGTGCAGTTCGCTTCCATTTCTACCGTATAAATTTCAAAGCGCTTCTGCTGGTCGAACGGAACGAGCGGGAACGCCCGGTACCGGCCCTCCTCCTCCACAAAAGGCTCCAAATTCTCAAAACGGAAATGCGTGACTTTGGCCGGTTCTTCTTCGATCAGAGACGTAAACGAGATGCGCAGCCCGTTCACGATTTTCCACAGAATCGAGATCGTCGGGTTCGAATCGCCGCGTTCGATTTGTCCGAGCATCGCTTTGCTGACCCCTGTCAGCTCCGCTACCTGGTCGAGGCTCAGCGAGCGGGCTTTGCGGATGGCTTGAAGGCTTTTGCCGATTTTCTTATGAATTTGTTCGTGCTCCATGATATCCTCCCATGCTGCTTTACTCTCTCCATTATAAACGAACGGCGGTCGCGCACAACGTTTCTGTTGGGACTTGCCGGCGGGAAGAAAAATTTTTTTTCCAAGGTGACGTTTTAACCTATGTACAATATCACGTACATATGTATAATATAGTGTAAGTACACCATAGCGCACAATGGTTTATTATATTATACAACATCCGGCGGAGGGATGCACGATGGGAACAACGATGATAGGGCTTGTGAAGGAAAAGCGGGCGTTCGGCGCAGTATTGAAGGAGGTTCCCGTTCCGGAATGCGGTCCCGATGAAGTGCTGGTCCGGGTGAAAACGACTTCAATCTGCGGCACGGATTTACATATTTACCAATGGGACGCCTGGGCGGAGCAAACGGTCGTTACGCCTAACGTATTCGGCCATGAATTTGCCGGTGTCGTAGAAGCTGTCGGCAGCCGGGTCACGAACGTGAAGCTCGGGGACCGCATCTCGGCGGAAGGGCATATCGTCTGCGGCGTCTGCAAGGCCTGCCGGACTGGCAACGCGCACGTCTGCCCGAACACGAAAAGCTTTGGCATCACCGCACCGGGCTGCTTCGCCGACTACGCGGTCGTCAAAGCGACCAATGTGATTCACAACGATCCGCAGCTGCCTTTCGAGCTCGCTTGCTTGCAGGACCCTCTGGGCAACGCGGTACAGACGGTGCTTTCTGGCGACATCGTCGGCAAGTCGGTGGCTGTCATCGGCACCGGACCGATCGGCTTGATGGCGGTAGCGGTGGCCAAAGCATGCGGAGCGGGCATGGTGATGGCGGTGGACGTAAACGCTTACCGCTTGGGACTGGCCCGCACGATGGGAGCGGACGTGACGATCAACAGCAAGGAGACGTCCATGGTACAGGCGATTATGGAGCATACTGGCGGGGAAGGGGCGGAAGTGGTGCTGGAAATGTCCGGCCACCCGGACGCGATCCGCGGTGGATTCGAAGCGGCGGCTCCGGCAGCCCGCGTTTCGCTGCTGGGCATTCCGACCCGGGAGGTTTCGCTTGACCTGTCACGGCATATTATTTTTAAGGGCATTCGCGTGGAAGGCATTACCGGACGGCGCATGTACCAGACCTGGTACCAGCTTAAGGGCTTGCTTGACCGGACTCGAATCGATCTGAAGCCGCTCATTACGCACACTTTTACACTGGATCAGTACGAGGAAGCTTTTGCGCTTGCGGCTTCCGGTCAATGCGGCAAAATCGTATTTCACCACGACACGGATACACAAACAACCAATAAGGGGGAGCTAATTCATGGCCAATTGGAACTCACTGCGGGATGAATTGGAGCAAGCGAAGCAGGAGGGACGGTATCGTCCGCTTACAGTCTGGGAGAGCCGCTCGGGCACTTGGATGACGCTGAACGGCCGCCGGCTGCTTCAGATGTCTTCGAACAACTATCTGGGGCTCACCGATCACCCGGAGCTGAAGGAAGCGGCCATTCGGGCCATCGAGCAGTACGGCGTCGGCAGCGGCTCGGTGCGTACCATTACGGGCACGCTCGACATTCACGATCGGCTGGAGCAGGAGCTGGCTCGGTTTAAGGGGACGGAAGCGGCGCTTGTGTTCCAATCCGGTTTTACGACAAATCAGGGCGTGCTCTCGTCCATTCTCGGTCCCGACGACGTCGTCATCAGCGATGAGCTGAACCATGCAAGCATCATCGACGGCATCCGTCTGACGAAGGCGCACCGGAAAATATTCGCGCACAAAGATATGGACCAACTGGAAGCCGTGCTCAAGGAAAGCGCAGGGTTTAAAAAGCGCGTCGTCGTGACGGACGGAGTGTTCAGTATGGACGGCGACATTGCCCCGCTCCCGAACATTGTGGAGCTGGCGGAGAAATACGACGCCTTCGTTTACGTCGACGACGCTCATGCGAGCGGCGTGCTCGGCAAGAACGGCAAAGGCTCGACCGACCACTTCGGGCTGCACGGACGGGTGCATATCCAAGTGGGTACGCTGTCCAAAGCGGTCGGCGCGGTTGGAGGCTACGTCGCGTGCGAGCAGGTATTGAAGGATTATCTGATTCATAAAGCGCGTCCGTTTCTGTTCAGCACGTCGCAGACGCCTGCGGTGGCTGCTACCTGCCTCGCAGCGATTCAAGTGCTTAAGCAAAGCGACGAGCTGATTACGAAGCTGTGGGCGAATGCCTCGTATTTCCGCTCGAAGGTGCAGGAGCTCGGATTCGATACGGGCGGGAGCGAGACGCCGATCGTCCCGGTCATCGTGGGCGACCCGGCGAAGACGATGCGCTTCTCCGACCTTCTGCTGGAGGAAGGCATCTTCGCGCAAGGTATCGTCTACCCGACTGTTGCAATGGACAAAGGCCGGGTGCGGTTTATTGTGACCGCCGGGCATACGCAGGAGGATCTTGATTTTGCGTTGAGCGCGCTGGAGCGTGCAGGAAAACAATTAGGATTGCTGGGATAAAAGGGAAAGAGCAAGCGGCCGTCTCTCGTGGAGAGAAGCGGCCGCTTGTTGTTACTTGCAATTTTGCTATTCTATTTCAGTCCTGCCGAGACGGCATCCCAGAATCTTTGATCTTCCATGCCCATAGCGTATACCGATACGCCGGCAAGCCAGTAGGTCTTGGTATATTGCGTTTTTTGCTTGATCGATGCCTCATCTTCATACCAAACGACATGCTTCGATCCGTCCGTATCTGTGTAGTTGAAAACCATCGATCCCGTAACGGCATCCCGTATCGGGGTTGCTTTGGTGGAAGCAATCAGCTGGGGCATATCCTTCCATTCGATTAATCGATTGCTTTTGTTCGAAGGATCAGACAAGTTCCAGTCATTGCCGTACGCCGGAAGCCCCATAAGCACCTTCTCTGAAGGAACATACGTGATCGCGAAGTGGAGAGCGGCTTCGATCCACGGATTGCTCGCGACCGCCCCCGGATCGCTCCACACACCATGCTCGTCGTAGGTCATCACTTGAATGACGTCGGTGGCCTTGCCCAGCTCCTCAAAATCAAAAGCCCCCGTCCACGAATCCGACGGATCGTCCTCCGATTTGGCGGGAACCGAGACCATGGTCAGAAATCCGTTCGCCTTCATTTTGCCGGCCACCTCTTGAACGAATTTCGTCATCGCCGCGCGATCCTCCGGCAAAACTGCCTCGAAGTCGATGTTAATCCCTTTGTATTTATTCTTTTTCACCAGGTTGAGCATGTTTTTGATCAGGTTGCTTTTGGCTGTCGGGTTCGTCAGGACATTGTGCGCGATACTGCTGTCCCAATCGTGATCGCGGTAATTGGATACCAAGGCGTAAGGCAGCACCTTCACCGAATTGGCGTAGTTCACAGCTTGCGTCGGCACCTTGCCGACGATATTTCCGTTAATATCGGTATTAAACGTATCTGTGGAAATTTGATTCATGTAGCTGTGAAACTTAGGAAAAGCTTCGGTAGAATCCTCCGTATAATAACCGAGAACCGTTGGCGCTGCCGCATAAGATGTTGTCACGCTGACGGAGAGCGCGGATGCTAATAAAGCGGTTACGACAAAAGCCTTCAGCGCCTTTTTATAATTCATATTATTTTCCTCCTCCAATGTTGTGCTTGCGGTTCAAATGTTGGGCATACGGGTTGCTACAAATTTATGCAGATCACCTCCTGTCAAGGCATATTTCGACCGCACCCGACAAATAGTTTATATTTTCACAAAAACGACACATCAGAGCATCGATCGAATATCTATAGTAGAATTTCATAGAGAGAACGGGCTTTATTCATTGCGGGTATTTTGGAGGGAATGGGGTTACATACAACTGGCGATTTTACGTGGAATTGATGTGGATTTCCTTGTGATTGAGGTCCCCAAGCCAAGGGCGAACAAGCCTTGGGGATCCTTCAAAACGACATTTCAGTGACATGATTCCGCGAAAAGTCCTTCCGGAAGCTTCGCTTCCCAAGATGCGGGAGCTTCGATGCCAAGCGCTCGGACGACGACGGCCGCCGTGTCGGTGATCGTCATCGTGCCCTGAAGCGAAGCGCCTTGCCGGATGCCCGGACCGACGCAGCCCCAAAAGATCGTCTTGTCCATCGGGTGATCGCTGCCGTGGTCCCGCGGGTCGGCTCCGCCGCCGCCATGATCGGACACGAGGATCAGCAGGCTGTCGTCCAGAAGACCCGTTTGCTCGATCGCATCGAGGATAAATCCCGTATGTTCATCCGCTTCTTCGATCGCCCGCAGCTGCTCGGGCGTATTGTACCCGTGCCGGTGACCGGCCGCGTCCGGTAAATCCAACTGAACGTACATCAGCTTCAGTTCGGGGTGCTCCCGGATATAAGCGGCTGCGGCCAGCGACAGGTCGCGGTCCTTCATCGATACTTTATGGACGCCGATGGACGGTTCGATTATGCCGTCGTTGATCGGGGACCACGCGCTGAATGCGGCCAGCAGGGCGTCGGGATATGCCTCGCGCACAACCCGAAAGATCGAAGGAAACGGCGAATCGTCCGGGTACGTATGGCTGCTTGCGGCTTCGTTGGTCAACCCGTGCTTGTCCGGCGCGACGCCATGTAGAAGCGATCCCCAGCATTGCGCGCTGATCGTCGGCGTCGCCGTCTGGGCTTGGAAGTCGAATGTCCCCATCCGGACGAGCCGGTCCAAATTCGGCGTATTCGCGGACGCTACAAAATTGCCTGCTCCGTCCCAGCCGATAATAATGACACGAGCGATAGGTTTCATGGATGAGCTCTCCCCTTTCGTTACGTTTATCATAATCCTCGCTAGGGGAAAAAGTCAAACAAAATACAACAAAACACAATTAAACACACATTCCCTATAGAAAAGAGGAACTCCTTTGAAAAACAATGTCTCTATCGCTGCAGCATGGACTTCATTCGTTGATGCCATGAATCAAAAAGCCGGCCGTTTCGACTGTTATTTAAACGGCCCAGCCTTGCCGGAAGATATCGCTGACATCGAGCGTCAAATGGGAATGGAGCTGCCTTCGGAACTGAAACAGCTGTACATGCTGAATAATGGACAGAATCATCAGTATGGCGTCGTTTACGCTTTGGATTTTTTGTCGGTCGAGGAAATGTACCGCAGATGGAACGAGTGGAAGGAGCTTATCGAGTCGGAAGGGGCCGAAGGCTTGCGGGAGCTCGGAGAGTTTTGCCAATCGCACCCGGCCGGAGTCATTCGGCCCGTCTATGCGGACACCGGATGGATTCCCGTATTTTATGACGGGGCGGGCAATGCCATCGGCTTCGACATGAACCCCGGCCCGGACGGAGCCCCTGGACAGATCATCAATTTCGGACGAGACGAAGACGACAAATATGTGCTTGCTTCCAGCCTTAGCGAGTTTATTGACATGCTCGTCGGCCAGGTGGACAACCTTGAAGTGGAAATCGACGAGGAAGACGAGGACGATGTATTCTTTTCTCTTGATAGTCATGCCATCGACGTGTTTAAAAAATTAGCCCGTGGGAAGTTGTGAATCGGATAATCATTATATTCCAAAGAAGGAATTTAAAGGAATAACGTCGAAGGATGTTTAAAGAAGGGAAAAGCAACGCAATGTTGTAGAAGAAAGGAGGAATGGCTTGGCACGGCATCGCCGTTTGATTGGGGGAGAAATCAAAAAAATAACCCCCGTTGGAAGGGGGGCTAGGGTGTTGAGAAAGAGGTTTTTCACTGAAATAGAGATAAAAAACGGAGGTGGGGTATCTACTGGAGGAGCGATAGCGTTCGCCTTTGTCTGCGGGAAATATCCGCTGCTAAGCGGCTTCTAATAAAAATTTCCTGCAGACAACAGCGACCGGAAGTAGATACCCCACCCCCTCGTACAACTCTATTACCTATTTGACCGCTATCTCAACCTCGTTCGAGGGGGGCTGATTTTTAGATGTTCTTGCATTTTATTCGACGGTCAACAACTGTTCCGTGAAACCGCCGATTTCAAGCTCGCGGTCAACAAATGGATCTCCAAGATCCAATCCCGCGGACGGCCGTTCTGATCCGGGTCTCTCATGGGAACGTGATTGTCGGGATGAATGTAGTTCTCGACTTCTTCGCCCTGGATCTGCTCGTGAGGGAATTCGCCGATGAGATGTCCCGCGTGCGTGCCTCCGAATTCCCAGCCGTATTTTGCCGCAAGCCCGCTTACAAAAGCAAACAGCTCGCTGCCGGTAATCTGGGGCTGGGATTGGAAGAAGGCTTTCCCTTCCTCCCATGCCAGAGCGATGTCGCTCTGCAGCTTTAATTTGATCGGGTCGTCGCCCAGCACGTAGGTGCGGCCGAAATCGGCCTCCCAATCTTCGAAGATTGGGCCAAAGTCGATAAACAGGATATCTTCCTCGGAAACGGTCAAATCCGGGGGATTTTCCCGGTAAGGGTACAGCGTATTTCTGCCGGCCCGTACAATGCGTTTGTGCCAATATTTTTTGATGCCGAACATTTGGAACGCCAGCTCGTAAATGTCACGGTTGATTTGCTTTTCGGTTACGCCGCTGCGCAGCAGGCCGTTTTCTTCGATCGCTTTGAACAGCTCGGCCGCTTTCGTCTCGGCCTCCCGCAGCGATAAGTGTCGTTGGGTCATATCGTTCATGCGCTAAGCTCCTTCAGCTTGGATATAATATTTTGTTCCACCCGGTCATCCACTGGAATTTGCTCTTTGGCGATACGAAGCAGAGGCGCGAATTCCCCGATGACGACGGAATGGAGGGCCTTTTCGAACAGCGGGAGATCGTTCATATCATTGCCCAGGCAAATAAACGACTCCAGCCCAAGACCTGTTTGCTCCAGGCCTCTCATTTTGTTGACGTTGCTTGAAGTAATATCTAAGATGCCTTCCGCCGAATGATAATGAATCGTCACATCCAACCGGGAAAGGATGTCGGCCAATTGTTTAAACCTGTCGCACGCCAACACGACAATTTTAACGAAAGCTTCGATCCGGGTCACGTCCACGCATTCCGCAAGCTTGTTCTGGTCCAGACTCATGAGCAGAGGATGAGGCCGATGCGACTTTAAAGCGTAGTTCAGCTTGTCGTCAATCAGATATTCGGCCTGGAATTCATCCAGAATGGCTACGATTTCGCGGGCCAGTTCGGCGGGAATAGCATTCAAGTAGAGAGGCTGTCCCCGGTAGTGAGCCATCGCTCCGTTCGCTCCGATGAGAAGGTGGTCGTGAAACCGCTCGTCCAGAACGGGCAGCATATCGCGGTAAGGCCGCGCGGAAGCGAAGCCGATAAAATGGCCGGCTTCCTGTAATTCCAGCAAACAGTCCAGAATGTTCTTGGAAATGGGCTGCCCTTTAAAGCAGATCGTCCCGTCCATGTCGAAAATAAAGTTCACCTGTCATTCACCTCGCTAGCAGTACTACTACCAATCATAATGAATTCGGATGACAGCGAAAGGGACAGAATCACGAAAATCGGTGGGACAAGCCAATTTCAAGCGGGGCCGAACCAAGCTTCGGTCAACCGCCGGATGCCCATACGAATCTCATGGCAGCTCAAGGCTCCATAACCAAGCAGTATGGTAGGATACTTGCTTGCAGGATGAAGCCAGTATCTGGATGTCCCGTAAACCTTGACGCCTTTTTCCAACGCTGACGCAATGAGCTCCGATTCAGATTTCGTTGTTTTCACGGTTAGGATAGCGTGCAGCCCGGTATCTTTTCCCTCGACCTCCACAAAGTACGACTCGTACCGGGATATGGCTTCGAATAGAGCTTCCCGTTTCTCTTCATAATGCTTCCGCATCTTGAGCAAATGCTTATGCCAATAACCGTCGGCTATATACTGGGCCAAGGTCAGCTGATCGAGCCGCGAAACAGGCTGGTCGTATTCCCTTACTTTCAAGCGAAATAAAGGCAGCATCGCCTTGGGAAGCACCAGATAGCTTAGATTGGCGACTGGCAGCAAAGTTTTGGAAATGCTTCCGATGTACATGATCTTCTCGGGGGCCAGACTTTGAATGGACGGCAAATAACGATCGTCATACCTGAACTCCCATTCGTAGTCATCCTCGATGATATATTTAACCGAACCCGCACCTGCGCGTGAACGGACCCAATGAATCAACTGCTGCCGTTTGTCTTGAGACATCGCCAGCTTGTTTCGGAATTGCTGGGAAGGACTCACATACACCACATTCGCCCTACTCTTCTCAAGCTCTTCGATCGAAATACCGTCTTCGGCCAGCGGAATCGCACGGACTTGAAAGCCATGGTTGATCAACGTATTTCTTGCCCCGTCGTAGCCGGGGTTTTCGACGCCGATGACATTCCGATTCTTGTCCAGAAGCTGACTTAACAGGGATAAGAGCTGCTGAGGCGTAGAGCCGATAATAATCTGCCCGGGCCCGGACACCACGCCTCTGGATTCATACAACAGCCGTGACAGCTCGTTCCTTAACAGGTACTCGCCTTGGGAATGTCCTTCCACTTCATACTTGCTTTGATAATGAGCGATCAGCGTGTTGCGCGCTTTGTTCCATGGATGGAACGGAAAAGCGGACAGCTCGATATTCCCGTATCGAAAATCGATTTGGATATCTTTGTTCAAGGCGTCGCTTGAAGCCGATCCCGGATCAGGAACGAGCGTTTCGGCTTGATGCACAACCTGATAGCCTTTTTTGGGAATGGTGTGGAGGTAGCCCTCCGAGACGAGAAGCTGATACGCGGTTTCAACCGTATTTTTGCTGACTTTCAGCGTACGGGCGCAGCTTCGAATGGAAGGGAGAAATGAGCCATACGACAACTGCCCCTGTCGGATTCCATCTTTGAAATAACCGTAAATTTGAAAAAACAAAGGCGCTTGATTCGGCAAAAGTTCTAAAGAAAGCTCACGCATCGGACACCCTCAACCTCAACAAAATCGTATGAATTAATGCTGTTTAGTTATAAATAGACATAAATAAATCTAATTATACGCAGGTTGAATCCGGGATGTAAACCTGACCTTCGAAGCGGATGTTATAAATGGAAAGCCCTGCATATAAATGATGAATATAGCAGGTCCTATGAAACGAAAGGGAGAGAGACAATGAAGCTGGATCACTTGTTTCAGCCGATACGTTTGGGCCGATTGGAGCTTCCCAACCGTGTCCTTATGGGCTCTATGCATACCGGGCTGGAGGGGGAAGAAGCGGGCAGTCAAGCCTTGATTGATTTCTATAAGGAAAGAGCCGGTCAGGACAGTCCGGGCCTGATCGTGACAGGCGGCATTTCCGTCTCGCCCGAAGGGGACGGCGGTCATAACTTCATGGGATTTTACAGCGATGAGCATTGCAAGCATATGGAAAGCCTGACGGCTCAAGTGCATGCGGCCGGAGGGCGGATCGCGGCCCAATTGTTTCACGCGGGGCGGTACGCCTACTCGGATCTGACGGGCATCCTCGCCGTAGCGCCTTCCGCCATCCGTTCGCCGATCCATCGTCACACGCCAAGGGAGCTTACCAACGAGGAAATCGAGGAGCTGATCGCCCGTTATGCGGTCAGCGCGAAGAAGGCGGCGGACCTCGGGTTCGATGCCGTCGAGATTATGGGGTCGGAAGGGTATCTGATCAATCAATTCCTTTCCCCGGCGACCAATAAGCGCACCGATGCATGGGGCGGCTCGTTCGAGCATCGGACAAGGTTTGCGCTGCGCATCGCTCAGGCCGTTCGCGAAGCGGTCGGACCCGGCTATCCGGTCATTTTCCGGCTGTCCGGCGCCGATCTGGTCCCGGACAGCACGACGGAGGAAGAAACGCTGCAATTCGCCCGCATGGTGGCGGACGCGGGAGTGGACGCGATTAACGTCGGAATCGGCTGGCACGAATCCCAGGTGCCGACCATCTCCATGATGGTGCCCCGGGCCGGATATATTCACATCGCGGAATCGATCAAACGGGCGGTGAACGTTCCGGTGATCGGCAGCAACCGGATTAACGATCCCCGGCTGGCCGACGAGCTGCTGCAGCGTGGAGCCTGCGATCTGGTATCGATGGCGCGTCCGTTCCTGGCGGACCCCGATCTGCTGCGCAAAGCCCGCGATGGGCAATTCGACCGGATCAATACTTGTATTGCTTGCAATCAGGCATGTCTCGATCAAGTGTTCGAAGGCCGGCCGGCCTCATGCCTGGTCAATCCGCGGGTGGGCCGGGAGTCGAAGTGGAAGCCCTTCAGGGTGCAGCGTCCCCGCCACATCGCGGTCATTGGCGGTGGAGCCGCCGGGATGGAAGCGGCGCGGGCATTGGCCGAGATTGGCGAGCGCGTCGTGCTGTACGAAAAAGAAGACCGGCTGGGCGGGCAGTTGAATCTGGCGAGGCGGATTCCCGGCAAACAGGAGTTTGCCGAGACGCTGCGCTATTATCAGCACGAGTTGCACCGCTTAGGCGTAGATATCCGCTTAAACTATAGTCCGATGCCGGAGGAAATCGCCGCTCTTGCTCCGGATCTGGTCGTGCTGGCCAGCGGCATCAAGCCGCGAATCCCGGAGCTGCCGGGAATCTCGCTTCCTCACGTATTGACGTATCAGCAAGTGCTCCGGGGGGAGGCAGAGGTTGGAAAACGGGTTGTGATCATCGGAGCGGGAGGGATCGGCTGCGATCTGGCGCATTACTTATCCGAGCAGGCGGAGCGCGAGATTTATCTGCTTCGCAGAAAAGGCAAGCCCGGCGAAACACTAGGCAAAACGACCCGTTGGGCGCTTCTTTCGCATCTGCGGCAGAAGAAGGTTCAATTTGTGACCGACTTAAGCTACGAGCGCATTGACGAAGACGGAGTTGTCATACAGCTGCAGACGGAGAGTGGTTCGGAAACGAAAAAAATTCCCGCCGACACCGTCATTCTTGCCGCCGGACAACTATCCGAAGCGTGGGATTACCAGCTCGTGCAGCGGGCGGGCATTCCTGTCGTCAAAATCGGCGGGGCCCGGTTCCCGGGAGAGCTGGATGCCAAGCGAGCCATCTATGAAGGTGCATGTGTTGCTTACGAGGAAGGCAGGCTTGCGAAGACCGAATAACGATATGGAGGGGTAAGCATGGAAAAAGCATGGTACAAGGTGTGGCCCGAAGATGTTCCGCGGCATTTCATCTTTGAAGACAAGGTCCTGGAAAACTATGTGGAGGAACATGCGACAACAAATCCCGACGATACGGCGGTTTACTTCTATGGCAAGACGATCACGTACGGCGAGCTGGCAGAGATGTACATGCAGCTCGCCGCCCAACTGCATGCAAGAGGCGTGGGCAAGGGCGACACCGTCGCCCTCTATATGGAGAATAGCCCGCAGTTTATTATGGCGTTTCTGGCCGTCCAGCGTCTGGGCGCGATAGCGGTGCCCATGAATCCGATGTTCAAGCGGGCGGAGCTGAGCCATCTGCTGGGAGACGCCGAGCCTAAGGCTATCTTCATTCAGGAAAATTTGCTGGAGCATTTGTGTCCGATTTTGCCGGAGTTTCCCGGGCTGCGGATCATCTCGACGGCGCTGACGGATTTTGCCCCGGATTATCCGGAGCTTCCGATGTCGTTCGGTCCTGTGGAGAGAACGATAAGCAGGCTTCCGGGAGAGGAGCGTATTCTGGAGTTGATCCATTACGACGATCCAATTCCTCCGGCCAATGCGTGCCTGGACGATACCGCCGTGCTGCAATACACTTCGGGAACGACAGGCATGCCCAAAGGCGCGGAGCTCACGCACCGCAATATTGTGGCTAACGCGTTCTCGTTCAGGGACGGGGTACGAACGAAGCCGCGCGACCGCCATCTGGCGGCGATGCCTTTGTTTCATGTTATCGGACTGGTCAATTGCATGGGATCGCCGCTCTGCAATGGAGGTACGATGATGCTGTTCCACCGTTTTGTGCCGGACGTTATTTTGGAAGCGATTCACAAGCTGCAAATCCAGCATTGGGTAAGCACGGCTACGATGAATATCGCGGTCATTAACCACCCGAACGCGGCGAACTACGATTTGTCTTCCCTCTCAGGCTGCCTGTCGGGGGGCGCTCCGGTGCCGAAGCCGATCTTTGAGCGCTTCTACGAAGTCACCCGCACCCGGCTGCTGGAAGGCTATGGGCTGAGCGAGACAACGGCCCAGATTACGATGAATTTTATGGAAAACGCGAGGGTCGGCTCAGCGGGCATCCCGCTGATGGATGCGGATGTTCGCGTCGTTGCCATAGACGATCCGACCGTGGAGGTTCCGCTCGGGCAGCAGGGAGAGCTCGCTTTCAAAGGACCGATGGTCATGAAGGGCTATTGGAAAAATCCGGAGGCTACGGCGGCCGCGTTTGTCGACGGATGGTTTTTAAGCGGGGATTTAGGACACATGGACGAGGACGGCTACGTCCATATTTCCGGCCGGAAAAAAGAACTGATCAAATCGTCGGGCTTCTCCGTCTTCCCTAACGAGGTGGAGAGTATCATGCACAAGCATACCGCGATTAAAGAAGTGTGCGTCGTTGGCGTAGCCCACGATTACCGGGGCGAGGAAGTGAAGGCGTATATCGTGCTCAAGGACGAAGCGGTCGGAAAAGTGACGGAGCAGGATATCGTCGAGTGGGCCAAAGTGCATATGGCCGTATACAAATATCCGCGCAAAGTCGAGTTTTTAAGCGAGCTGCCCAAGACCGGATCGGGCAAATTGCTGCGCAGGGTGCTGTACGAACGGGCGAATCAGATTCAAAAGACGTAGGCGGATGGATAGAGCGGTTTTGTAGTGTGCTGCAGAGGTCTTTTTGTTACGAGATCGTACCGGAGCAAGCTGCCATCGAGACCTCTGCGACAGACTTAACTTTATAAAAAATTGACCAAAGGATAATTGACACCAATGGAAGATTACAGTATTCTAAAAAAAGGAAAGCGGTTCCAAAATAGGCTAACGCGTGCAGACACCCAGGGGTGAGCCCGTTTTCGCTATGGTGAACAGCTATCCTTTTTTTGTTGTTTTCCGGTGCGGACATCTTGTTGTACTCGCATAGAAGCTTTTGTCTGCCATAAAACCATGTAAGGAGGGATGAGTACTTATAGATTGATCGATTGCAGGCTGGAAGTAAAATCGAACGATGGGAGATGAGTTTGTTTATGAAAAAAATGTTTACCGTCATTGCCCTGGGAGCCATGATGACGACGGCTGCCTTGCCGGCAGGGGCAGCACCGAACGCATCGAACGATTCCGAAGGCGGGCTTGTGCAAACGGCCGCACCGCGATTTATCGGGGAAACGTGGATCGCCCCTCAAGGCATGTCGAACGAAGATAAGGTCTGGGGATATTTGGACTCCAAGAAAGGCGTTCTCGGACTGACCGGGGATACGAAGCAAAGCATTCGAATTACGCAGCAGGTGACCGATGCCGAGACTGGAACGCGACACGTCCGGCTGAAGCAGTATATCCAGGGAATTCCCGTATTCGGCGGGGATCAAACGCTGCATTTTGACAAGCAGGGCAATGTTACGTCGTACATCGGAAGCACCGTCCCCGATTCGGGGCAGCAATCCTTGGTCCCTCTGACGCCCAAAATTAGTGCGGAGAAGGCAATTGCGATCGCCAATCAAGACACCGAGAAGCTGATCGGCAAGCTGGGCAGCCAGCAGAGGGAGCAATCCGCTGAGCTGAATATTTATCCGTACAACGGGCAAAACCTTCTCGTTTACATGACCGAAGTCAACGTGCTTGAGCCTTCCCCGCAACGCGTGCGTTACTTCATTAACGCGGACAACGGAACTATCGTCAACAAGTTCGGCATGCTCGATGAAGCTACCGGTACGGGCGTGGGTGTGCTTGGCGATACGAAGACCTTTACGACAACGGCAAGCGGGTCACAGTATCTGCTTCAGGACAACACGCGTGGAAAAGGCATTATTACGTATTCTGCGAATTATAGCCAGTCGCTTCCGGGCACGCTGCTGACGGATTCGGACAACGTATGGACTGACCCGGCAGCGGTTGACGCGCATGCTTATGCCGAGGTCGTCTACGACTATTACAAAAACAAGTTTAGCCGGGATAGTCTGGATGGCAACGGGCTCGCGATCAAGTCCAGCGTTCACTACGGCCGGAACTATAACAACGCGTTCTGGAACGGCGTACAGATTGCCTACGGCGATGGGGACGGCAACTTGTTCCGCGCCTTCTCCGGGGATCTGGACGTCATCGGCCACGAATTGACCCATGGCGTGACCGAACATACGGCCGGGCTAATTTACCAAGGCGAATCGGGCGCGCTCAACGAGTCGATATCGGATATTTTCGGCAATGCGATTAAAGGGAAAAACTGGTTGATCGGTGCCGACATCTACACGCCGAATATACCGGGTGACGCTTTGCGGTCGATGGAAAATCCGGAGCTGTACAATCAGCCGGACCATTACAGCAAGCTGTATCGGGGCTCTGACGATAACGGAGGTGTGCATACTAACAGCGGCATTAATAACAAAGCGTATTATTTGCTGGCGCAAGGCGGCACGCATTACGGGGTGACGGTCAAAGGAATCGGTCGCAGCGATGCGGAAAAAATTATGTATAAAACGCTTACATTATATTTGACGCCGTCCTCCAATTTTGCAGCCATTCGCGCGGCGGCGATTCAAGCGGCTACCGATCTGTTCGGGGCGAACTCCACGCAGGCCAACTCCGTGAAAGCCGCTTACGGCGCTGTAGGCGTAGGCAGTCCCCCGGCGCAAGATACACAGCCGCCGACGGCGCCGACCGGCCTGACTTCGACGGGCAAAACGCAATCGAGCGTAACCCTGTCATGGAACGCCTCCACGGACAACGTAGGCGTGACGGGCTACGATGTGTATAACGGTTCTGCCTTGGCCGTATCCGTTACGGGAACGACGGCCACCGTGAACGGATTGGCGGCTGGAACGGCCTACACGTTCACGGTTAAAGCGAAGGATGCCGCCGGTAACGTATCGGCCGCGAGCAATCCGGTCACGGTCACGACGTCTACATCCTCCGACCCGGATACGCAGCCGCCGACCGCACCGACCGGGCTGACTTCGACCGGCAAAACCTCGACGAGCGTATCCTTGTCATGGAATGCCTCTACGGACAATATCGGCGTTACCGGGTACGATGTGTACAATGGCTCTGTTTTAGCCGCATCGGTTGCAGGAACCACAGCCACGGTAAGCGGACTGACCGCCGGAACGGCCTACACCTTCACGGTCAAAGCGAAGGATGCCGCCGGCAACGTATCGGCCGCAAGCGACCCGGTCACGGTTACGACAGATACGGCATCGACGGTGCAGCCATGGGCGCCATACGTAGCGTATAAGATCAATGATCTCGTATCCTATGGCGGCAAAACGTATAAAGCGCTTCAAGCCCATACCTCGCTGCCGGGCTGGGAGCCAGCGCTCGTACCGGCGCTGTGGAGCTTGGTGGAATAAGCGCCTGGAGTTAAGTGATAAGGGGCCGCACCTGTTAGCAGGTGCGGTCTTTTTTTTGGTAGTAGGTTAGAGTAAATCGTATTTTATAGTGAAATTGCTAAGTTCCCGCATCTTTGAAGGCAGGGACTTTTTATATATTTCAAATTTATGTAATTAAATAAAGAGAGCTTATACTAGCCGGAACCGGATATACAATCTCTTATTAATTTGGTAATATAATACTTGGAATTAATACCATTTACCGTAAGGTTTTATTAAGCTATTCAATCTAGTAGTTATAGGTTGGTTGAAGATTTTATTAACGGCATATGTTTCTACGGAAGATAACGGTAAATCGTTTATTAGATGGTTTACATTTTGGGGCAAATCGACGTTCTTTAACTTATGGACGACATAGTGTAACTGTGAAGTTATCTGGACGGTTTTCATGGTGTACATCCCTTCTGAGCATATTTTACTAGAAGTAGTATATCAAGGAAATTTCACAAAAGTAAGTATTTAGGGAGTTGTTATGCAAAATAAAATAGTAGTCTTGTTGTTTTTAGTGATTTTTGCGGGGATTCAAATTTGGTGCTCTTCTACCATATTTAAATTCATTTTTATTGGAATTGACCTTGAACTAAACCAACAAAATGAGTGGGTTATTGCAGCGATATCCAAGGAAGGCGCTGCTAATAATCTTGACATAAAAATTGGAGATATCATCAAACAAGTAGATGAAGAAGCATCTAATGTAAATCTTATAATTTCTAGATGGGGATCAGTGGAGCAAGCCCAAAAATTAATTATTTTTCGCGATGGGCTTGAGCACGAAGTTCTAATTGATAACCCAAACGACATGACCTATGATATTGTTCCCTTACTTGAGGAAGGCTTATGTTTGTTTATGGCTGGATTGTTGTTTGTAAAGATGCGATATTCTAAATCGGCTCAGTTTCTAGCCGTTGTCTTTCTTACATGTGCAATCATTTACATGAGCTTGGGAGCTTCTGTACGAGGAGATATTGTAGGAAAGTTTCTAATGAGTGAATTTATGATTTTACTGCCACTTGTTTTTTTTCATTTTCTAGTTGTTTTTTTTAGGGAAAAAGGAAATATACGGTTACCTGCATGGATTCTGAACTACTGGTACTCGATCTTTATTATATGGACCGCAATAAATGCCTTACATTTCTATCCGCCACTGACGTTCACCATTTATAAATATACAGGTGCCTTTACTTTGTTATGTTTTATTGCGGGCTTCATGTTCAATATCGGCATCCTGATAGTATTGTATTTCAAAGTACGCAGAGAAAAATCTTATTTATCAAGTATTGTTAAAAGTGTTTTATTCTCCTTATTTATTTCGTTTTTACCGGTCATCTGTTTCTCGTTCATCCCTGAATTGATTGCCTCCTATCGAATAATAGATGCCGTCTATACAAGCTGGTTCATTTTATACTTCCCGATCTCATTCGCTTACTTAATTGCCTCGAATCAACTGTACGATATCGGTCTGGTGCTTCGGCGCTTTGGTTTTGCCTGTCTGCTTGCCCTTGTACCATCGGGGGTATTTACGGCAATCTTCGCATTCCTATTTCAGAATTTAGCCGATGAAAAGCAGACTTTGTTTGTTTTTGCAGGCTCAGTCGCCATGATTTCCTTCGTTCTGTATTCGGTTGAATATTTTACAACAAGACTTGAAGCGTTTTTATTTCCGAGAAAGTTCAGACTGCGTACCGCCTTGAAGAAAATTTCCAAAAATCTTGGGGTCATCTCAAGCTTCCGCGAGCTGAAGGATATTGTACTCGTGGACATTGTTCAGACGCTCGAAGTAATGGGCGGAGCCATTGTGTTTCAGTACGATCATGATACCGAGATCATCGCAGAAGGGGACATCGATGCGGACGAGATTAAGCAACTGCTCCAAACGTCGGCTTTATCCGAGCACCCGCTGTACACCTGTATCGAGATTCACAGGCATGAACAATATACCAGCTATTTGGTCATCACGCGGAATAAAGCGAATACCTTGCTCGGCAAAGAAGAGATTCAATGGCTGCATTTGATTACCTCGTACTTGGAAGTGAGCTTGGAGAATGTTCACCTGATACGCAAGCTGACTGCAAGGATGCAGCTTCTTGCGTCGCAGCTTCCGAACGAGCAATCGGCGCAGGATATTCAGTGGTTCCGCAAAGTCATGTTCGAATTGCAGGAAGAGGAGCGGCTGCGGATTGCGGCCGATCTCCACGATACGACGATGCAGGATTTGTTTTTTCTCAAACGGAGATTTATTTCCTTGCTGGACAAATACGCGATGAACAAAGAAGATAAAGAGCATCTGAACAATATCGTCAATTTCGTAGAGATGATCAACAACAGTCTGCGCCAGAGCTGCTTCGAATTGAACCCGTTTTTGTTGAAGGAAATCGGGCTGATCGAAACGGTAAGGTCGTACTTAGATAAGGAAGCGTATCACGCGCCGTTCGTGCTCAAGTTCAAGGAGGAAAGGGCCTCCGCCATTGAAGCGAAGGATTTGACGACGAAGAAGCATATTTTTCGCGTCATTCAGGAGCTGCTTAACAACGCGAAAAAGCATTCACACGCTTCCAAGGTCACGTTTACGATGACGGTCGCGGATCATGCTTTTGTATTAACTTATGAGGATGACGGTGTCGGATTCAAAAGTACGGAAGCGCGTCGCATGGAGATTGGATCTTCCGGGATGGGCGTAGAGCAGATGAAAGGCCGCGTCCTTCATCTGAACGGGCAACTGGAGCTCGATTCACGCGAGGGCGCTGGGACGAAGCTTGTCGTAACGATCCCAATTCGGGAGACGATGTCCTTGTGAGCCGAATACACGTGTCCTTTAGAGAAGAGGGGTGAAAGCCCCTCTTTGCTATTAAGACGCTAAATCGTGAGTTATAGACTTCAAATCGTCTTTCGCAAACGTTTTTTGTTCGTATATAATTTACATTAAACAGCGGCGGAATGCGGGCTTCCGGAACTCGAGGGGGTCGACGATGAACAAAGCCCAAGATGAACTACAAAAAGCTTTGAAATATTTGGACTTTGGCAGGTTAGAAAAAGGAGAACAGTGCCTGACGCAGGCGATTGAAGCCGCGGATTCTGCCGGAGACAGCACTACTTATCTTCGTGCGGCAGTTTGTTACGGCGATTTGCTGTGGCAAACGGAAAAATACGAAGCGGCTCAAAGTTGGCTTCAACTTGCCCTGGATCGGTATGTTTCTTTGCATTTGGATACTGACGTGCTGGATATGGAAGTGAGCCGTGCTCAGAATTTATTGGAACAGATGGCAGAATAGAATTTGCCTATTGTAACTTGGAGAGTACGCTGGTCCGTGGCGAGTTTTCTCGGACGGTTTAGAAGGATAGAGGTGCTGCCAATCAGATGAAAAAATTCACGAAGCTAAATGACTTTATGAAGTATGGCGGTTTTATTGAAATACCTGAAAATCAAAACATGACCTTGAACGAGCTAATGCTTACCTGCCAAGTAAGTAGCAAAAGCGAAGAAGGTATCCGATTAGATTTTGAATTTCAACAATGTGATTTGACCCTGATCTATAAAAAAAATCATTACTACGGATCACTTCTTGATTTTAAACGATTTACCAGAATCCATGACAGAGACAAGATCTTAAAAGGCAGTGAAATCAATTTTTATCGCAATTTCCAGGACTATGCAAAGGAGCGGAAACTGGACATCAGTACAAGCACACAAACTAAAAACAGCGTCAGAGTTGTGCTTTGCAACGGATTGCGGTTGACCTTTCATTACTCAAAGATACATGATGATTTTCTAATTTGGGAGATTACGAATAGATTTGGAAACAAAAGATTGGTTAATCTTGTGACTTCCCAGACATCCGTCCTTACGATGGAAAGCATGAATTTCTCCCTGATCCAATATTTGAAGTACAGCGGATTTTTTAACCTTCCAGGTAAAGAAACCATCGGTTTCAACGACTTGTTAATGAAATGTTGCTTAAACGAAAGCCACAGTGGAATATCTGGCACCATCTTGGGGTTTAGATTTAAGAACTGGCTTTTGGAAATTTTCTACGATGATCATAAGGCGCTTATAGGAGAAAATGTGAAGTTCCTAGGTTACCACAATTATCGTGGCAAGGACGAAATCATACAGGCAGCGGAAATTCATTTTTGGGAAAATTTCAAAGATTACTCTGAGCAAAACGGATTGCAAATTATAGAAACATGTACGAACGAGGATACCCTCATTGCTTTTTTACACACGGGTTCTAATTTGCATTTTGATTATAAAGAGAAGTATGGTGACTATTTAGTCAGTGTTATTGAAGGCGAGGGGACCAGATTTAGAGAGGCTTATCGACGCATTTATAATAATTGAATAGACAATTCTTTATTTGAAGAGGCGGCTAATTTTAGCCGCCTACTACCAAGAACATCCCGGTCATGCCGGGCGAATGGTTTTTAAATCCGAATTTTTCGTAAAATTCATTTTTTCCATGTGAAGCGAATAGACCAACAAAACCGGCTCCAGAACAATTAACATTTATAAAATTCAGCAGTTTCTCAATAATTTGCTTACCTACTCCCATATTCTGATACTCGGGTAATACAGCTATGTCTTGTATATAATAGTACATTGCTCCATCGCCAACAATCCGTCCCATACCGATTACGTTTCCGTCGCTTATTGCAACTAGACAATATACTGAATTAGCAATGGATTGCTCGGTCATCTCTATATTGACTTTTCCCCAACCAACCGCCTCCCATAAAGTTTTATGTTCCAGAACAGTGGGGGGACGTTCGATGATTTCGTATAGTTTACTTGACATGTTTAACCACCTATCTTTAGAGTTGGTGGTCGCTTGCATATGACAACCACCATGTATTACTTGAGTTTTCCGATTGTGAACTCCATGTTTTTCACGCCCCTTCCATACTCCAAGTATATTTCTTATGCTTGAGTTAAACAACGCTGCAGGAAACGAGATTAGGACACAGACTTCTGAATTAATATGTCTTGGGTTCTATCTTCTGTTTTTTTCTACCTTTTTCGACTTCTGTCTTATGAAAGATGTGGTATAATTTTACTATTGAAACAACTCGAAAACCAAGACTAATTACAGGTGGTCACAGATACTTGAAAATTTCAATCATTCGCTGCGCATATGCTAGAAGGTAAAAATTATTGATGAAGATAAAGTAGGTGCTTTTAATGAAGATATATATAAGAAAAAATTTTGACAACGAAATTGCAAGCCACAATTTTTATGCAGCCTACGACGGATTTAAACAAATGGGATTTGAAATTAATTATTTCAAAAATATAGAAGAATTATCTGATAGTAAAAAAGAAGATATAGTTGTTAGCTATGTTGACGATGTTAGAAAAGTACTTTTTAAACATAATATCATTACACCTGAAATTGACTATCCAGAGGAATTAAAGGGTTACCTAGGCAGAAAGGTTTGGAATTCGAAGCTAAGCATAATCGCAAACACCCCTGAGAATTGGAATATATTTATAAAGCCAGTAGAGGATAAAAAATTTACAGGGGTAGTAGTTAGAAGTACTAAGGATTTAATTGGCTGTGGTACATATGGTGAAGATCCAGAGATATTATGTTCGGAAGTTGTGAATTTTGTAGCGGAATGGAGATGCTTTGTTAGATATGGAAGGATTTTAGACATTCGAAGATATAGAGGCGACTGGAGAGTACAATACGATCATAAAGTTGTTGAAGATGTTGTCATGGAATACAAAACTGCTCCTAAAGGATATGCAGTAGATTTTGGATTAACAGATAAAGGACAAACACTATTGATAGAAGTTAATGACGGATATTCATTAGGGTACTATGGATTATTTTCGCTGGATTATGCAAAGTTACTATCGGCTAGATGGGCTGAGCTGACCAATACGATAGATGAGTGTGATTTCTAAACTAACGGAAACTCATACTTGAGAGGCAGCAAGGAAGAATTTTGTGATGGGTAATATTCAGATAAAAGAAAGGAATAATGGAGCTATGGAACGGTGGGAATATAGAACTCTTAAGTTCTTCACTAAAGGTTTCTTTACTGGAGGAACATTAGATATAAAAGAATTTGACAACGAACTTAACGCAATGGGATCAAATGGATGGGAACTTGTATCTTGCTTTGATACAAACCAACATCAAGGATCTTCAAAGGAAGTCATTTGTGTATTCAAAAGAAAGAAATAGACCGTAGAAGGCCAATTTTATTGGAGCCGCGTTAAGGGAGTATTTTTAAGTTGGACATAACAGATAAATTTATTCGCGCTGTACTAATACTTATATTGCTCATTATTCTAGTAGCAATCTCGATTTTGTATTAATTTCTAGGTTCTGATAAAAATATTGTTTTATTGGACGGTGATCATTCCAATGCAAAAAATTAGTCGACAAAGAAGAATAGAGGGTACTCGTATCCCGGGTATTATTAAAAATATGCAATATCACTATATAAATCTTGATGTATATGAAGATGGGATGATTAATTGTTGGGAGTTAGTTGATTTAAAAGGGCTCAAAGAAAAAATAGAAATCAATTGGCTTGTTCCAAATGTCCCGAATGGAGAGATTCTATCGATATTTGGGTTAGGAGCATATAAAGTTAGATCAGCAAGTTGGAATTATGACAAAAAAAGTTATTATATGCAGATAAAGAATACAATAGAAAAGCTAAATCCTAAAATGAGTAATATTTACACGATTTCAAAACATGAAAACGAATTATTGAAAAAGAGGAAAGTTACATACTCACCCGAAGCAAAAGATTTTTATGTGAAAAGTGAAATGTTTTATCAAACAATTGATGGTAAAGGGTTCACAATCTTTATGAAGCATAAGGACATCAGTTATTTGGTAAATTTAGTGGTTTACAAAGATGGACGAGTGACTTGTTATAATTCAAGTTTTGAATTTAATTATGATTTATCTGAATTAGAACCATTGTTTAGAAATGGAACTTTCTTTACAGATTTCAATACTCCAACTGAAATTGTTTTGGATAATTTTGCGAAAGTAACGCTTGAAAAGGGGCTTTATGCAACGGAACAAGAAGAAAAGTATAAGGAACTAATAGATCTATACTCTGAACTGAATGACAAGAAAACGTCATTAGAAAAATGTAGAGAAGCCTATTATAGATATCTAGAATATCCTTCTGACTATTCTAGGGAGAAACTTAAGGAACTGTACGAGCTTATTCCGGAGCATGAAAGAAGATACTTGGGCGATATGGATAGTAAAGATTCAGATTATGTAAGAATCATTTATCGTCCTGAAGATAAAAGAGAGGTGTAGACTGAACGAACTTTTGAAACGTACTCCAATTATTCCCAACTTTGGACAAATCGAATTTGACTTTCAAATACTTTAACAATTTATTGCGGAAAATCAAACTGAAAAAGGAATTAAAACCAACTCGGAACGTTTTATGATCATTGCCAGGTTATAAGGATTGGACACATAACAGTTTATAAAAAGCCATTCCTATCGTTTGGGCAATAGGAAGGAGCGTCTTTAGTTAACCTTAGTTCGGCAGTATTCCGGACTAAGGTTATTTTAGTTTCCACTGTATCCGATGTGTGTGTGAATTTACATAAAATAGAACATGAATATGTCCGATATATATTAAGTTCAACGCCTGGTAAAATGGGGCGGAAGTCTTGCCGCACTGGGCTAGTCAGCGCCATCCTGCTACTTGCAGAGGAATGTGGGGGATGATTCGTGATAATAACACAAGCAATCGTTCTATTATTATTATCAATAGGATTTATCGTTTTCCCTAAATATATGAAGTACTATAGAACTGATGAGCTTTTCTTGCCGGTTCCGGAGCCCCCATATTTTATAATTATTGTTAGAAGAGTAGTTGGTTTTGTACTTCTTTTCATCAGTCTATTATTATTTATTGGTTTTTTTCTAAGTTAATATGAAATGTACGCCAGTCCTGATTCTTCCGATGAATCTAAAACGACTCTACTTAGAACACTTTAGTCAAAGGTGGACCCATGCGAAAAACTAAATTGATCATGGTATCCGCTGCTTTAATTTTAGTGGCATATCTTTGCATTCAAGAATTACCGGTTAAACATGCGGTATCCGCTGAGTTCGATTATATTCCCAAAGGCGAGCTTCCTTTAGGTGAAATTGAGATCATTTCCGAGCATTCCGATGCATCGGGAGCCGATTGGAAAATACTTGGCTACAATAATCATCTATTTCCTTCCGTTAACGGCTACATGTATGTTGAAGGTGCAAATCCGATGGACGAGTTAAGCGAGTTTCTAACTATTTATGATCATGGGTCGTCAGGAGGCAAGAAAAATCGAGTTGTCCTTAAGGGAGTGCTAGAGAAACGGGAAGGTCCTCGTTTTAACGATCAAGATGGAAATTTGGTTCTTGTTTCCAAGGGGTGGGAGATTCTTTATCCGATTCGTGGAAGAGATGTTTTTAGACCTTTAGCTTCCGCATCCTACCTGTCGAAATGGGATTATAAAGACTCCAGCCGATGAGGGATGCGGTTGAGGTGACCCAAAGGAAGTAGAGTAACCTCCGAAAGGCTACTCTGCTTCTCAATCCGTACCCCAAAGTCAAGGCGTCTTCAGCTTAACTATATCGTCCTTGGTTGTGAGCTCCAGGTTATTTTCCGGATCTTCCAGGTACCATTTGTTAAATCCATACTTGCTCAACAAGGCTGTGATCTCGGGATTGTCCCTGAAATAAGCGTTTAAGGAAACTTGACCCGGCATCGTGGGGAAGACTTCGTCGCCGTTGGCTCCGTGCTTCAGCAACTGCTCCGCTAAGGAGAGATCATCCTTTTGCAGACTTAGGGCATATCTTAAAGGAGATACTTTAAATTCATACTCGCCCATAAACATATTAGGATCGGCCCCGTTGTCGAGCAGCCATTTGGTTTTGGGAATATCGTTGGCCACAATGGCATTTCCAAGCGCAGTGCCCGTCCAGGTGCCTTCTTTTTCTTTGTACATGAGTCCCGAAGTATAGACGGAAATATTGGAATTAACGGGTACGGAATTGTCGCCGTCATGAATGATACGGTCCATTTGCTCTAGCGACAAATCGCTGCCGTTCAGCAGCAGGGTTACGGTTCTTTGGGCTTTTAGAATCTCACTTGGACGAAGTCCTTGCCGGAGCCGGTCCAAGATTTTTTTGTCCTCGATCCCCCGAAGTAGCGCCACCGCGTAAGCCGAATTTCCATATTTATCTTTAACGTCCGTTTTTATTTTATAGTCCAGGAGAGTATCCAGTATATTATTTTTACCGGATTTGTCGTATGCCGCAATCGCTTCAATAAGATAATACTTCCCCGAGGTCAGGGGCTTGTCTAAAGATTCGCCGCAAGCAACAAGCTTATGAACATCCCCGCCTTCCAGAAGTGTACTGGTTCCATACTTCGTTTTTAAGGCAAGGACTTTTCCGTACCATCTGTCCGTGCGTTCCACGACATTATTACACCAATCGCCGGAATCTTGAAAAACAGCGTCGCTGATTTCATCAAGCTGGAATTTTCGAGTCTGAAAATCAAAATGCACTTTGGCTGACCCGTATAAGAGAGTCGGGCGGTGGCCGACCCGAAAGCGGACCTTCCCGCGATCTCCTTGATCTAATTCAAAGCTGTCGAAAATTGCGGTATGAAAACCCATGTGCTGATTTGTAATCCAATCGCGGAGCTTCTTGTCCTTCACTTTGGGGGCCATTTCGT
Source organism: Paenibacillus tyrphae (assembly GCF_000722545.1). GTDB lineage: Bacteria > Bacillota > Bacilli > Paenibacillales > NBRC-103111 > Paenibacillus_G > Paenibacillus_G tyrfis. The sequence goes on along the minus strand of NZ_JNVM01000006.1, from coordinate 318,090 downwards.
AAAAGGAAGCATCGTCCAGCGCGCTGAATACGTCTTTGTCCAGTTTAATCGCGTCCTTTGCGGAATTCAGTTTAAGGACCGCCGCATCGATGTTGCTGTCGGTACCGCCGGAGGGAGCGGAATAGATGACGTTCTTTTCTCCGTTTGGACCGGACAGCTGGTTTATCGTTACGGGTCTTTCCAGTCCCGTGACGGATTCTCCAACGAATTCCAAGGTTTCGTCTCCGCGGGTTAATTTTATGCTCAAGCCTTCAATACCGGCTTTTGCGCCGGAAATGATATGAGCTTTATAGACTTGACCGTTGAATGTTACTTCGCAACGTTCCTCCTGATTATTTTGAGTTTCCGGAGCCGCCGGTTGGGGAGTCATCTCTTTCTGCTCCGCCGCTTGTGGCATTGGTGTGTTCGTGCTTTTCGCTTCGCTTAAGCAACCGGTCATCCCCAGTAGGGAAACGGCCATAAGCAATAACTTTTTCATAAAATGTGCCTCCAAGCTGCATCCTGCTCTACTTCTCGTCAAACATGTCCTTAACTCTTCCCGTGGTTCGGTCTACGTGAATCCAGTTTCCCGTTGCCGTATGTTCGTCATCGTCTCCATTGCGGACCGCTTCGTACTCATGGATGGTCACCTTCTCGCCGTCGGATGAGGAAACTTTTTGAATGAAAATCGATCCGATGTTATCTTCATTGCGGCGGTTGTCTGCATGGCTTGTTACTCTTCCTATTCCGGTCGCAATAAAGAACGCTTCCTGTTCGGAAAGGGGAGCTTCCAGCCCGGGGTGTCCTTCGTTATCGAATCTCTTCATCATCGTCTCCTGGTAGCGGTCAAATTCGGCTTTTCGTGTTGCCAGATATACGAGGTCTTCGGGATAACCGAAGCCTTTTAAACGATCGGCTACCTTCCTTCGGTTTACCGTATCGATTTCGCCAATAACGTTGAATGCCTTGCTATGTTCGTCATAGACCACCACTTGCTCTGAAATGACGTTAGACCGATTGATTGCACTATACGATTGAAGCAGCAATAGCTGTTTTCCTTGATCCGCGTTAACTGTCCAGATATCTGTGAACCCTTCCCGGTACGATGGTTCTATCTTGGCCGCATCGTAGAGTTTGGCAAGAAACGGGGGATCGATCGGCGATTTGAATAAATAATAAGCTCCTCGCGGTTCTGCATTATGACCGCCGAATAATTTGGAATCGGGATAATCGATCACGAGTCGGTTTTCGGCGAAGGTTACCGATACGTCCTCGTACTCTTCATTCAGCAATTTCACTTTCCCGGAGGTGATGGTAAAATCCGATTCCATGGACCCGATATGATGAGCGAACCCGCTCGTCACATTCACTTCCAAATGATAAATGCCATTGTCCCGCTTGCTAATTTTGGCCCTGCCCATCCAAAGCTGATTTTCCCCGGCTCTCGCATAAACGCCTTCGATCGGCTGCTCCTGCACGGCAACCGGTTTCGGCGGCGGAACTTCCGCCTGCGATGCCGCCTGCGGCTTCGGTTTTTCCGATGCTGCAGGAGGAGGTTGGGCTGGCGCAAGGGGAGGAGTCGGCGTTGCCATCTGGGTCGTTGTTCCTGATTTTGCAGGCGCAGACGAAGTGGCAGTCGTCGTTAATTTACACCCCGAGCATAAAGCCAGTAATGATATGAATATTGTCAGCTTTCGTAAAAATAGGTTTTTCATGCTTCTCTCCGCCGTTTTTTTCTAATATCTGTATCCAACATGCACAATAGTACCAGTATATAGCAAAATGATGCGCGGAAATAGGCTTTTCAGAAAAAATGCCAGTCCGCGGCAGGCGGTATTGAAGAGTGATTTTCTCTGGAAGAATGCAGGTTGAGTTTGGTAATTTTGCAGGATTCCCATAAAATGCAATCCAAGGTAAGCTGGTAACTACAGAAGCTTAAGTTCGTATGAGTTGGGGAGAACGATGACGAAAAAGATCGAAACGGTAGTAACCAAGCAGAGAAAGACCTTTAAAGATTATGTACATCTGACCATTACGGAAGGACACCAGGTCTATATCCTGAATGTCATTAAAGGCCGGCTGTATCCCGATAAAAAGACGATGAATCCGACCTATCAGCCGTATCCCGCCAAGCAGGAAGCCGTCGATCGGTTGAATGCGCTGGCCGATGAGTTGAGGGCTAAAGGCTTCGTCGAAGAACCGACGGGCGTCTTATTTCAGATCAAGGAAAAAGAGCTGTACGTGTTCGATAAAGCGAAGTGGCATTACGAAGGGGACTTTCCGCAAGAACTGGACGTATTTCAAGCTTATGTCCCGACCGGCATGTTCGTCGCGTGGGTGATCAAAAACGATTTGTCCAGTAAGCGAAGCCGGAAACGGGATCTGCCGGATATCGAGCTGGTAAAACGGGATGAAATGACAGGCGCCCAATTTTTTCGCAAAAACTGGGATGGCGTGCTGACCTCGAATGAACTATCGGACGAAGCGGATGCGTTTGCGCGCGACTACCTGAATATCCATAACGATATTTACACGGCCACGGATTTCGCAGAAATATTGGCCGCCGGCCTGTCGACGATCTACCATGTGGAGGATACGATTGAGAATTACCGGATCATCGAGCCGGTCATTTCGGAACGGTACCGCGTCTGGAAGCGCGACAAACAGATATAACAAAGGCTGTCCGCAGAGGCAGTCTACGAAGGAGAACAGCGATGTCGCACAGAGTCTATTTATATAATGTCAGCGCCCCTTCCGAAGCGCAGGATGACGATACGATGATGATGGAATGGGGCTATGAAATGCCTCTTCTGTTACAGCCTCTCTTGGTCGACGGAGGGTTTATCGACGGCAATAATTACAACAACCATACGGAACCGGACAACGCGGGACTGTATTACAATGCCCAGACGGGAATCGAAAACCTGATGCGGTTTTACGAGTTCCTGGAGAAGCAGGAAGGCCTGATTGCAGACAAAGCAGCCTTTATTGAAGCCAAAACCAAGCTTTGGAGCTATCTCGAAAAATTAGACCTCCCGTATTTCCATCTGGACGCTTGGGACGTATTCAATATGGACGACATCCCCCATGTCGAGCAGGCGGAAACATGGCTGGCGAATATCGCCCATAACAACGGGATCATCACCAAGGCGATGGACAACGACGACATCTCGCTGCTGCACTATTCCGAATTGAGGGACATCAGTCCCGGCTTCGCCTCGTTCGCCGAGCTGCTTAATTATCCGACTTACGAATACGGTTGGGCGTCGATTTGGCAGCCTTACGAAGACGAGACGGATGTGGAGATTTTTGAGGAAAACGGCTTGTGGGGCCTGAAAGACAAGGCTGGCAACATACTGCTCGGCCCGCAGTTTGACGAGTTTTACGATTTCAGCTGCGAAGATCTTGCTGTGGTCGCCCGGGCAGGCAAATTCGGCTATGTACATAAGTCCGGGAAAATCGTCATCCCGCTCGTATGGGACGATGCTTTCGATTTTGAATATGGTACGATTTCCGCCATTGTCAAACGGGACGATAAATTCGGTCTTATCAATCTCGAAGGCCGGACGGTGACGCCAACCGAATATGAGAGCTTGGAGGAGTTGGCAGGCATTTATTTTACCGGGAAAAAAGACGGCGGCTGGGGCGTGCTGGACCAATCCGGCTCCGTCATCGTGCCCTTCGAGCATGAAGAGGCCTTCCAGTTCGGCGGCGAGTATTACCATACGGCAGTGAAAGGGCGAAAAAACCGTAAAATCTTCAATGAATCTTGGAACTATATCGGAGACTTTCCGTTAGCCGCGGTGGAGCCGATCGGCGAAGGGCTTATTCTGGTCAAGCCGCATAAAGATGCCAATCACCACACCTTGTACAAAAAAGACGGCACGGTCTGCGTGTCAGGCTTCGATAAGCTGAACCGGCAAACCCACTTCCCGAATCTGCTCATCCTGCGCAAAGGCAAAAAGCACGGCGCTTTTGGCAAGCGGCAGGAAAGCCTTCTGCTGCCTTATGAATACGATGCTCTGATCGATCTGCAAGCTGTCGTCGATTCCATGTCGAGCAACCTGGTGCTGGCGCAAAAGGACGGGCAAAAAGGCATTTTTAACGGGGACCCGGACGAGCCTTCGTGGTTATTTCCTTTGGACGATTACGAGGACATCGTGTGGCTGTACGAGGGTGCCTTCGCGCTGAAGCGCAACGGGCTATGGAGCATCGCCTATTCACCCGAAAAGCGGTTGAGCGACTACGAATTCGATCTTGTAGCGCGAAAAGCGCCGGTGAACGGTTTTGCGTATGCCTTCAAAGGTCCCCAAGTTTATACGGCAGGGCACTACGGAATGTCGAGGGCCGATAAAGCCGAAGTGCTGGAGGATACCACGGACAAATATTACGACTATTATTTTGACGCCGACGTACACAAGCGACTGATGGCTTATGCCAAAACGGATAGCCCCGATTCCGGCGGCGTAGACGAATATACATCTGTAGAAGTTTTGTACAGCCTGGGCTTGCTGGCTTACGACACAGGCAATTATGACAAAGCGATCGAATACGATACCCTGGCGGCCGAGAAAGGCTATGCCCCCTCGATGAACAACCTTGGGCAAATGTATTACACGGAGGAAGGCTATATCGATTACGATAAAGCTTTTTACTGGTACGAAAAGGGGGCTGTGGCGGGCAATCTCTATGCGATGAACGGTCTGGGCTACTGCTACCAGCATGGCATTGGGACGGAACCCGATGCGGACAAGGCGCTGCACTGGTTTGGCCAAGCCGCAGAGCAGGGTCTCGGGCTGGCCCACAACAATCTGGGCTCCGTCTATTTTGAGGGGGAGCTGGTCCCGCAGGACTTAGAGAAGGCGCTCTGGCATTATGAGCAGGGGGAAGCCTTGGGCTCGCCGAACTTTGGGTGGCTGGGCTACTTGTACGATCAACAAGGGAATTACGAAAAGGCACTGCATTATTACCGTCAGGATTACGAAGCCGGCAGCAATGTGGGGGCTTATAACCTAGGAATCGTATACAGTCAAGGCTTGGGTACAGCCAAAGATCCCGCCGCGGCCATCGCTTATTTTAACACGGCTTTGGAAAGAGACTATTCGCATGCCCATATCGAACTGGCTCGAATCTACCGGAACGAAAAGGAATTCGCGGATGAGAGCTTGGCGAAATATCATCTTGAACAGGCCGGGAAGGCCGACCTCGATATCCCGGACGACATCTGATATGAAAATCCGGCCGCTTTCACGGAGCGCCATGGCCCGGAAGGCGGCCAGAACCCCGGCTCGCCTACATCTGCGTTCCCGACCGCCGGTACTCGCTCGGCGTAACGCCCGTAATTTTCTTGAACATCCGGTTGAACGAGTTCATGTTCTGATAACCGACCTGCCCGGCGATATCCTGAATGCGCAGATCGGTCTGCCGCAGCAGCTCCTTCGCTTTGCTGATGCGCACGTCGTTGACGAAATCGAGGAAGTTGATCCCCGTTTTTTCTTTAAAATAAGTGGATAAGTAGCCTCCCGTAATGTTGAGCCAAGAGGCGACGAGATCCAGCGTAATATCTTCCGTATATCGCTCCGTCACATAAGCGGTCGCTCCGGTAATAATCGGGTCGGCGGCTTCTTTTTTATTGTTGATGCGCCGGCAAGCTTCGCTGATCATCGCTTCGAAATAACGGTCCAGCTTGGAGACGGTATGCAGCTGCTCCGGCTCAAGGTCCGTTAATTTTCCGCTGTCCAGCCCCATGCCATGCAGCAGCCGGGTCGTTTTATGCGTGATTTCGCGGGCAAACTCGCGGTAGGCGAGCGCGTCGGCCTTTCTTTTCTCCATCTGCCCCATAAGGCGCCGCAGTGCCTGCAGCACGTTCGCGGCGTTCCCCGCCTGCAAGTTTGCTTTAATTTCCTGCATCAGCGCATCGGGCACAACGAACGGCTCTTGCGGGACGCTCTGCACTTCGAGCACGACCGTTTCGTCGTCGAACGGCCGGTACCGGATCATCTCCAGCGCCTCTTCGTAGGCGTCGGTCAGGCTTGCGGTATGCGCATGCAGCGGACTGACGGCAATCGTGAGGAAGCAGTAGGCTTTGTCCGTGCTCAGCACGCCGACGATGCCATCCAGCGTCGTGCGCAAGCGGTCGTCCTCTCCTGGCTCCGGATGTACGATCGATAAAATCTGGTTTCGCTCGATTTGGAACGTGAGGGACCCTTTCAGCTCCTTCGTGACGACATGGTTAATGTATTCGCGAATGTACGATGCGGCGCGTTCCTCCTCCGCTTGAATCTCCGTGTGAAACGGGTGATTGAACGAGAGAGAGAACAGAACGACCCGAAACGGCTTTTGTTCGCCTAGCTGCTCCGTACCGGCGACAGGCAGTCCGCGGATTTTTTTCAGCTTGTTCATATAGCTGTGATAGCGCAGCAGCGCATGCTTCTCCTCCAGATCCTGATGCCGCAAATGCCGCTGCTGGAGCAAAAAGCCGATATTGCCGCGGATGAGCTCGAATTCGTTATCGTGCCGGGGCACGGTGTCCTGCTCGTTCAAGCTTTTGATCGACTCGACGATGCGTTGAACTGGGTTGTTGAACCGGACGGTGAACAAGACGGATACCGTGACACTGGCCGCGATAGTGACGAGCAGGACGGCGACGAACGTCAGATTCAGCTTGATCAATTGGGACGAAATATGGCCGTCCGGCACGAGATTCACATAGGTGAACCCGGTCTTCGGTCCGGTGGTGTAGAAGAAGTACTGGTTATCCGCCTTCACCCAATCTTGTCCCGGAGGCAGAGCAGGCAGAGGCTCATCGGCTGCGGAGCCCGAAGCGAACAGCAGACGGCCGCTTGCGTCCAATACGTAAAAGTTGTCGTTGACCGAGCGGTGGAACGCTTGAAACATGCGGTCCGCATCGACAAAAGCCAGCATCATAAAATCCGGATAAAACCGGCTTTTGACCAGCAAAGGCCAGACCGGACCGGTAGAATCGCCCGGCGAGCCGTTTCGCAGGTAGGAAGCGGCCGGGTAGATCGTCATCGGGCCGGCCTGCTCAAATTGCTTTTTCCAGAACGAGTAAGTGTAAACGGGATTGACGTAATATTCGGTGAACATGGATTCGGGGCTCGCGCCTCTCGATTTCTCCAACAAAAGCGAATGCTTAACGTCGTATACGAACAGGTTGTTCAAGTACAGCGCCCGATTGGATACGGTATTGCTGAGATAGTCCGTCACCTTGTTGGCCGCCACGTAATCGAGATACGGCTTGCCATTCAGCTCCTGCAGCCGGGGGTTTAGGTACAAATTCAGCATCGTATTCTCCAGCAGCTCAAAATGCTGCTCGTAATCGTTCGTCGTATTCGTCAAATTGACCGTATTGTATTTGATAATTTCATCGCGGAGGCTTTGCCGGAAAACACCATAGGTCAGGAGCTCGAAGATGACCAGAAGAACGATCACCCCGAGAAAGCTGAGCAACAGCTTAAAAAAGACGGAACGCGCTTTCATTTTGATGCGGAGGATGCTTGGCAAAGGCGGTTTACTCCCTTCGTGCAGTGGCTCGGATGCAAATATGTCTGTTTTTCGAATGTCTCACTGATTTACGGAAATCCCGAAAACCGTGATAAAACGGCAATAGCGACGGTTTTCGAAGACGAATTCTCACTATATTATAACATTACAGCCCCGGGATGGGGGCAGACCTTAAGTCTCAAATTAGACTGGAAGCGGTTCCAAGATAACGGGTGCGAACCTGCCGCTAGTCCCAATGAAACCGAGAAAGGAGTTTTCTTATGGAAACGGAATTCACAGCCAAGGCATCGCCCGATCCGAACCCTTCCCGCATGATAGCGGAGTCCGTATCCGGCAGCTCGCGCCGGCAGCTGCTCTTGACCCGGATGTGGAAAGAGCGTTACTTGTATCTGCTGCTGTTCCCGGGCCTGGTGTACTTTATCGTATACAAGTACTTGCCCATGGCCGGTAATATGATGGCTTTTCAAGATTACAGCGCATTTCAAGGCTTCTGGGGCAGCGAATGGGTCGGACTGAAGCACTTTGAACGCATCTTCCAGGACAAGGAAGTGCTGCGGGTGCTCTGGAACACGCTGTACTTGTCTTTGCTGCAAATCGCCTTCGCCTTTCCGGTACCGATCGTGCTCGCCGTGATGCTCAACGAGGTGCGTCGGGAATGGTTCAAGCGCCTCATTCAATCGATCGTCTACCTGCCGCACTTCATTTCTTGGGTCGTCGTGATCGGCATGGTCACGGTGTTCCTCCAGTCCGAAGGTCTGGTGAACAAGCTGCTGCACGTGTTGTTCGGCATCGGACCCGTTGCCTTCCTTCAGGAGCCGGGCTGGTTCATGCCTCTCGTCGTGCTCGAAGTGGTCTGGAAGGAATCCGGCTGGGGCACGATCCTTTTCCTCGCGGCGCTGGCCGCCGTAGATCCGAGCCAGTACGAAGCGGCCGTTATTGACGGAGCCAACCGCTGGCGGCAAATCTGGCACATTACACTGCCTGCGATTCGCAGCACGATTGTGATTTTGCTTATTTTGAGGCTCGGCAGCGTACTCGATTCGGGCTTCGAACAGATTTTCCTGATGCTCAACCCGTTCAACAAATCGGTGGGCGACGTGCTCGACACCTATGTGTACGTCAAAGGCCTGACCGAATCCGACTATAGCTTCGCCACCGCGGTCGGTTTGTTCAAATCGCTCGTAGGTCTGCTGCTGATTATCGGGGCGAACCGTCTGGCTAAACGCTTCGGCGAAGAAGGCGTGTTCTAATCTTACCTGCGGCTGCGGCATAAAGCAAGATACGGAGGTGCAAACGCTATGATTCGTAATCGCACATGGCAGGAAAAAGCGTTCGGGGCCGTCAACGGGGTGCTCCTCGTGATCATCGCGCTGCTGATGCTGTTCCCGTTCTACTATATGACTATCGTGTCGTTTACTTCCTATTCGGAGTACGTGAAGACCGAGCTGCTGCTCGTTCCGACAAGCTTTGTGCTTGATGCGTACGCCTATATTTTTCAATCGGATTCGTTCGTGCGTTCGCTTGGCGTGACTATCTTCGTCACCGTTGTGGGCACGTTCGTCAATCTGCTGCTGACTTCGATGATGGCCTACGCTCTGTCGCGCAACATTCTCGGCAAACGGGTATTTCTGTTCCTCGTCCTGTTCACATTCGTCTTCGGGGCGGGCATTATCCCGACGTATATGATCGTTAGCGCCACCGGCCTGATCAACTCGTACTGGGCGTTAATTCTTCCCGTTGCCATCAACTCGTACAACCTGATCGTCATGCGGCAGTTTTTTCTCAATATTCCGCACGAGCTGACGGAGTCGGCTTTGATCGACGGGGCCAACGACCTGCAAATTTATGCTCGCATCATTCTTCCGCTGTCCAAGCCGGCGCTGGCGGCCTTCGGGCTGTTCTCCGCCGTGGCCCATTGGAACACGTATTTCTCGGCGCTGCTTTATTTGAACGATCCAGCCAAATGGACGGTACAGGTCATGCTGCGTCAGATCGTGATTTTGAGCCAGGCGGGAAATATTTTGTCCGAAGGGGTGCAGGCGGCCCGTGGGCTGCAGGTTCCACCCGCGGAAACGATCGGCATGGCGGCGATTCTGGTATCGACGATCCCGATTCTCGTGCTGTATCCGTTTCTGCAAAAGCATTTTGCGAAAGGGGTGATGTTGGGCTCGGTCAAAGGCTAGGGGGGTTGGATATTCGGTTTGACTGATGTACCATAGCATTACACCTTAAGGAGGATATGCAGCCATGACAATAAAACGGTCTGTTTCCGTTCTGCTTTCGCTCGCCGTAGCGGGCAGTATGACAGCTTGCTCCGGAGGAGCGAACTCGGGTGCGGCGGACGCCGGCAAAGGCAGCGCGGACGCCAAAAATAAAAAGATAACGATCACCTGGTTCTCCGGCACGTGGGAAAATCCGGTGCCCGGGCCGGACAGCGAAGCGGTCAAAGCGATCAACGAAAAGTTCAACGTAGACTTCAAGCCGCAGTATGTGCCTTGGGATACGTATGACGAGAAGCTCAGCGTCACGATGGCTTCCGGCGATATTCCGGACGTCATCGGCATGGAGCTGGTGGATGCCAATTATATGAAATGGGCGAAGCAGGGCGCTTTTCTCCCGCTGAACGACTATCTCGACAAATATAATTCGTTCAAGCCGGTGCCTTCCAACGTCTGGGATATGCTCAAAGTGAACGGCAAAGTATACGCGGTTCCTTATTTCTTCAACGCCAAGGGCGGCAAAAAGCCGGTCATCCGCAAGGATTGGCTCGACAAGCTGGGACTGCCGATGCCGACGAATTACGAGGAGCTGAAAAAAGTCGCTATCGCGTTCGCCAAGCAGGACCCGGACGGCAACGGCAAGGACGACACGATCGGCCTCGGGTTGGCCAAAAACATCTACTACAGCCCTACGTTTAGCCCGTATTACGGCGCTTGGTACGAAAAGGACAAGAACGGGCAGTACATCCCCGACATCGGCGAAGGCAGCAAGGAAGTCGTCAAGTTCCTGGCAGATTTGTATAAGGAAGGCGCAATCAAGAAAGACTGGGCCGTTACGAATTACAACGACGTGTTCAAGGCGTTCAACGCCGGAAAAGTCGGGATCTGGTACGAGGAGCCGGGCGGCAATCTGATCAACTACAAGACGCTGGCCGAGAACGCGCCGAATGCGGTGCTTGCGCCGCTGCCCGCCTTCAAAGCGCCGGACGGCACGCAAGGCATCCGATCGTTGGCCGGGTACTACAAGATGTATCTGCTGAGCGCCAAGCTGAAGAACGATCCGGAGAAAGTGCAGCGCATTCTCGAAATCATGGATTACTTCCGTGAATTCACCCCGGCGGACCAGCGCAACGCCAAGGATGAAAAGTACGATTGGCTGAACGGCAAAGAAGGTAAAGGCTACAAGATGGAAGACGGCGTGCCGATTCCAATTAAGGAAAACCGTTCCAACGTTGCGCCAAGCGCATACATCAACACCGAAGGCTGGGCGCCGAACGATCAAGACTTGGAAGTATTCATCAAAGGCTCGAAGTCACCGCTCGAAAGGCAGTTTAACGAATCGGTGGTCTCGTATCTCAAGACATCCAAAATTTATCTCAGCCCCGTGATGGCCGTTCAGTCGCCACTATATAACACGAAATGGACCGAGCTGTCCCAATTCCTGAACGACGAGAAAACGAAAATGATCGTCGGCCAGCGGCCGTTTTCGGATTGGGACAAGATGGTAGATGAATTTATGGCGAAGGGCGGCAAGGAAGTCATCGACGAAGTGAACAAGCTGATCAAGGACAACAACGCGAAAGTCGGCTGGCAGTAAGGCTTAAGGCCAGCAAGCGAGTACGATATTCGGAAAAAGGAGCCCAAGAGCATGAAACCAATGACAGCCGTCTTGATCGGAGCCGGAGCAAGAGGGGCCGGCGGCTATGCGCGATATGCGCTCGATTGTCCGCATGAATTGAAATTCGTTGCCGTTGCGGAGCCCAACGCTGAGCGCCGGGATAAGTTCGCAGCCGAGCACGGTATTTCCCGGGAAAACTGCTTCGAGACGTGGGAGGAGCTGCTCAGCCGCCCGCAGATGGCCGATATCGCGATGATCTGCACCCAAGACCGGATGCATTACGAACCGACGCTGCAGGCGCTGGATCTTAAATACCACGTGCTGCTCGAAAAGCCGATGTCGCCGGACCCGCGCGAATGCGTGGAGATGGAACAGAGGGCCTTGGCGAACAACCGGCTGCTGACGATCTGCCATGTGCTGCGGTACACGCCGTTCTGGGCCACATTGAAAAAGATCATCGCGGAAGGCCGCATCGGCGAGGTCGTATCGATTCAGCTGAACGAAAATGTCGGCTATTGGCACATCGCCCACAGCTTCGTTCGCGGCAACTGGAACAACTCGGACAAATCCAGTCCGATGATTCTTGCAAAATCTTGTCATGACATGGATGTGCTGTCATGGCTGATGGATCAGCCGTGCGTCAAGGTCAGCTCGTTCGGCTCGCTGACGCATTTTCATTCGGGAAATGCGCCTGCCGGATCGACGGATTACTGTATCGACGGGTGCGCGGTGGAGGCGGAATGCCCTTACTCCGCCCCCCGGTTCTACTTGGGCGAAGGCAAAGCCTGGGCGCGTCATTACACGGAGGAGCTGACGCGGGAGAACATCGTGAAGGGCCTGCGCGAGTCGCCGTACGGCCGCTGCGTCTACAAGTGCGACAACAACGTGGTCGACCATCAGGTCGTCAACATGGAATTCGCGAGCGGAGCTACGGCGATGTTCAGCATGTGCGGCTTCACGCGGGAGCAGGAGCGCCGCATCCAGATCATGGGCACGCGCGGCGAGCTTCGTGGGGAAGAGAGCACCATTACGCTGATGGATTTTCTGACGCACCAGAAGACGGAGATCGAAATCCCGCCGCAGATTAGCGGCCACGGCGGCGGAGACAGCGGCATCGTGCGCAGCTTCCTGCGCGAGGTGCGGAACAACGCCGGCGGGGACAGCCTGACCTCGGCCAGCGCCTCCGTGCGCAGCCACTTGATGGCGTTCGCGGCGGAAGAGTCCCGCTTGAACGGCGGCAAGGCCGTTCTCATCGACGATTACTATAAGCAGGTTGTATCGGCGACATAAGTCGTCGGTTTCGCTGGGATGCGCGGAGCTCCCCGTCGCTTAAGAGCTGTTGTCAAAACAGTCTTAGGCGGTGGGGGGCTCTTGCGATTTCGCGATGCGGTCGTTGTCCGCCTTGATCTCCGCCCGCTTCTGATCGAGAAGCTGCTGTTCGATACGGGATAGCTTGCGGGAGATCGTTTGCAGCCGGTAGACGACATAGATCGGAAAGGCCAGGAAAAGAAGAGCGAACAAAATCGCATTAGGCCAATGAATTGCGTACATAAGGACACCTCCTGAGGGAATCGATTCGCTCGCACGACTTGTTACCAGCATCAGCGTGAAAAAGTCTATACATCGGTGTCGTGTCGTAGCGATGTGCGCCTATTGTTTGGTACGCGCTGTCGTAAGCAAGACGCGAAAAAATGTTTTTCTAGTAGTTGCTTCGGTGTATGCAGCAAATCTAGTTTGCGCATCGTTCGTCCCCTCTGCCGCAAAGCTACGGGAGCGAACCTAACCTTGCTTTAAGAGCCTTAGGGTATGTGAAGATTCGTAAGCGCTGGAATCTTCATCGTATGACCACGCAACAAGCTTGCCTTGCGGCGCAAAGTGGCGCTTACTCAAGCCTTTCGTTGTGGCACAGCATGGGCAGGGCATCATCCGCCTAGTTCTCATGCCCGCGCTGCGGCCGATAGATATACCACCGAGATTTCTGGAAATAGAGGAACTGACGTTCGTTATTCGGAGATTTTGGTCGTCGTTCCGAATAATAGAGGAACCTGGTTCCTCTATTTAGGCGGATGGTGCCTGATAGCCCTGATTATGCCGACGTGATAGGACAATAGATCACCTGAGTTCCTCTATATTTCAGAATGGGGCTGTTGGAAGCATCATAGCGCATCTGGGTTCCTCTATTGGCTGCGGGAAGGTCGCGGCACGCACTTAGGATCGCTAGGTTACCTATAAAGGCCGATTCGAAAAAGCTTGCCATCGAACGCAATCGTACTCTGTGAGCCATAGTGCACTTTAAAGAGCGACTTTGGGCGTCGTCGAACACCTACCGAGTACTATCAAGCACCATCAAGCATCACATCAAGCGTCCATAGAGCACTATCAAGCATCATCAAGCACGCATCGAGCATCATCGAATACCTATCTTGCATTACCAAACATTTTCGATCATCCATCGAGCGTTCCAGCGTCTCTGGCGTCTCCAAGAGCGTCCTAGCTTCGCCCCGATAATTGGGCGTGCTGCCCTGACAGCGGCGCGAAGCATCGCCGAACAATAACCAGACCTAAGCCTGCGTAAGGAAAATCGCGCTCGACTTACCCCAGGCCCGCCGCCGTTCACGGTGTAACCTGCTGCTCCTCCGTTACCCCGTACCGGCTTAGCGCCTTTGCCGCCGATTCCCGCATGCGCCGCTTGAGCTTGTCGCCTTCAACCACCCGGACCCGCTTGCCGAGAAAGCGCAGCTTGGACAAAATATATTCGCTCTCGTCCCCAAGGAACGTCAGCCGGATCATGTAGCAGTCTACCGCGTCGTCGTAGTCAACCTGCTTTTCGAAGCACGAGAAGGCGTACAGGATGCGAGACAGCTCGTTGTTATACTTGCGCACCACCTCGATGACCGCCGATTCCTTCCGGCCCTCCAGCATGCGGTTGATGTCCGCTTCGGCAGCCGCGGCTTCCTCTGCCGAAACCGGTTGTTCCGCAAGCTCCACAATATGCTGCAGCTTCGTATTCATCAACGCCCTATGGCGAAGGTGATACCAGATGAGGTACCATTCCCGTTTGACCATGGAATATTCCAGCTTGAACGGAAAGCCCCGCTGCTCCTCGAATATCCGTCCGTCTCTGATCCGGTGGTTGATGAGAATGCCGCTCTTCCTCAGCATGATCCGCCGCAAGGGTCGCAGAAGCGGATGGTAGACCTGATGCTCCCGGCTTTTGGCCTTTTCCCCGAAGCCTTCCTTCATATCCAGCGCTGGGTCGCCTCCGAGCATGCTCTGCAGCTTCTCCAGCGTCTCAGGAGTAAAAGCTTGCCCTGACGCCGGATGCTCCAGCATCGCTTTAAGCCATGTCCGTTCATGGGAGGTGACGGCGAGCGTACCTGTTTCGTGCAGGCGGGACATGACCTGGTAATTAAAAATTTTCTCAAACGGATTCATAATACGCTGCGATCTCCTTCCACTCCTCAATCAGCTCCCGGCGCAGATGCTCCGGCGCGAGTACTTCACAGCTAGAGCCGAAGCTGCGCAGCCAAGGCTTGATCTCGGTCGTCCCGTGCACCTTAATTTCATAGATAAAAGAAACCTCGTCTTCTTCCGTAATGTGACCCCATTGCCCTTGGAGCAGCACGCGCTCCTTGACGAAATTGGGCTGCGGAGCCTCCGGACTGAAAAACCGCACCCGCACCGTAAGCGGCCTTCCGGTATCGATAAGCCAGCTGTAGCGGGTTTTCTCCTCCAATAGGTGCAGCTTCTCGTTGAACGTTTCTTCCGGTACGACCTCGTCCTCGTTCAGTTGAGTCAAACCTTCCAAACGAAACTTCACGATCCCTTGCCGGCTTTCCGAGCCAAGCAAATACCATCGACCGTATTGGTGATCGTAGATCACCTTGAGCGGCAGCATCACGACCTCTTTTCCCTCGGTTTCGCGTTCGAACAGAGGGTTCGTATTTTTCGAGGCGTAGCTTTTGCGCGTTCTGGGCGAGAAATAGAGGAAACGCACCTTCCGGCGCTGACGAATGGCTCCAAGCAAGGTGAACAAATGCGCTTCATCCAGAATGCGCGAGTAATAATGGTACTTGTACAGAAAAGGCTCTCCGGTGACGTTTTCCGCGTTGCCCGTTTGCTGTAAAGCTTTTTTCACACTATCCCGCAAAAGATAGCCTTGAACGGACGGCACCTGCGTATTCGCCATAATGTCGACGTAATCGTAGAGATCGAGAAGCTCCTCGTAGGTCAGCTCCTTGACGAGCCGGTCGTGAACGCGATACCGGTATGGCCTTCCTCCGGGCTCTTTTACGATAACGCCGACTTCCTCCAAATATTTCAGGTCCGAGCGAATCGTTTTCTCGTCGGGCAGCGAAAGCTCCGCGGGAAGATCGCTGCAGCACGCATCGAGCAGCTCCATGACGGTCCGAGCTTCATCCTGCATGGCGGCGAGCAGCAGGGATAGCCGGTGGCTCTCCGATTCCTTGAGTGACTTGGCGCGGTATAAGAACAGCAGCATCGGGTCAGCGGACTCGTAGTAGCTGAAGCGAAGCGTTTCGGCGAATTCTTTGCCCTGCTCCTGCGGGAGCTGCTGGTACACCGTGTTCACGATGTCCTTCAGCCGCCGGATCGTTTTATCGAAGGTATGTACGGAGATACCGAGCCGCTGCGCGAATTGCTGGCGGCTGTAGGCGCCGCTGGTCAGCACCAGCATGCGCAAAAACTGGATTTCTTTATCGAAGCTTTCTCTGGCCATGGACAACCTCCGCTTTCGTAGCTGTTCCTTTTATTGTAACAGGGATGGGAATTGGAGAAAAAGGAAAACTTTTTCTCTTGTCGTAATACTTTCGCCATGTTCGCGGGGCCGAAAATAAGCGATGATAGTACATGTAAGGCCGACGCCGAAAAGGCAAAAAGCTTTACGCCAAAAGATCACCGAGGCGCTTGGAAGGGTTACTTCGCCTCTTAAGCGACAGGTCGCCGGTTCGAGTCCGGCTTCCGCTATACGGCGGAATAGCTCAGATGGTAGAGCGGTTATGTACCTTTCCGCCCACTTCCTCGGGGATCTTCACCATATGAATACCGAAGCGAGGCGCTTGAAAGGGCTCCTTCGACTTTTATGGGAAAAGAATTGACGGCGGCAGCCGGGCGTCGGAGACGCCATGCGCCTTTTCGTTTTTCCCTCGCTTCGTTCTTAATAAGTTAATAGTACGGCAAGGCGCCGGGGAGGGTTCCTTCGCATCCAAGCGGCCAAAAGAGTATTGGGCAATATGCAGGTTCGAGTCCTGCACCGACCTTCCTCACTTTTCCTCGCCGGGTCTATGATGAGTATGCTTCGAAGTAGTTTTGCTGTGCAAAACCTAGGAATATGCTTACGAAGTGGTTTTGCTAGGCAAAACCTAGGATTATGCTTACGAAGCAGTTTTTTGCTATGCAAAAAACTAAGAATATGCTTACGAAGTGGTTTTGCTACGCAAAACCTTTAGGAGGTTTCCAACCATGAGTTTCGCTAAAAAAATGTTTGGCGCCATGCTGCCGACGACACATAACAAACACGGATTCCCGGCTTATGCGCGTTCAGCCGAAGAGCAGTACGTGCAGACGCTGTTAACCAATACGCTCGGAAATACGTTTTACGCTGATCAAAACGAGCTGCTGAAGGACGCGCTGGAGCTGCATCACGAAATGGCGCAGCAGAACCCGCAATTTATGGCCAAAGCGCTGGTGTTCGCCCGCAACGAGGGATTTATGCGACTGCAGCCGCTGTTCGGGCTCGCCATACTGTCGTCTTATCGGCCGGATGTATTCGCCAAGGTGTTCGACCAAGTGGTCCGGATTCCTTCCGATTTGTCCGATTTCCTGACGATCCTACGGGGACTTGGCCGCGGACAGGGCGGTCGGGCCGTGAAACGGCAGGTCGCTCGCTTCCTCTCCGGGGTGTCCGAATATTGGGCGCTGAAGTACAACGGTCGGGGACGCGGGTTCAGCTTGGGCGACGCGATTGCGACGGCGCATCCGAAGCCGGCCGATCTCAAGCAGCAGGCGCTGTTCCGTTACCTGCGCGGGCAGGAGACAAATCTCGCCATGCTCCCGCAGGTGGAGGCGCTGGAGCAATTGAAGCGGGCGAGAAGCGAAGCCGAGAAGCTCGCTTGCATCGAACGCGGGAAGCTGCCGTACGAAACGGTGACGGGCGCGATCAAGCCGTCCAAGGCCGTCTGGGAGGCGCTGCTGCGCCAGATGCCTACGTTCGCACTGCTGCGCCATTTGAACGCGCTGGATCGCGCAGGCGTGTTCGAGAAGAAAGCTAATCTGGCGTTCGCGGTGGAGCGTCTGACGAATGCCGAGGCGCTGCGCAAGGCGAAAATTTTGCCGTTCCGGTTCGCCAAGGCGTTTCGGGAGGTAGAGCGTCCGGAGCTGCGCGACGCGCTTCGGGCCGCGGTGGAGCAGACGTTCGCGAACTTGCCGGAGATCGGCGAGAACACGGCGATTTTCCTCGATATTTCCGGCTCCATGCAAGGGGAATATTTGCAGATCGGGTCCGTATTCGCCTTGGCGCTGTACAAGAAGACGCAAGGGAACTCGTTGTTCTGGCTGTTCGACACGGAAGTGACGAACGCCAAGCCGTCGCGTCACGACAGCATTCTAACGCAGGCGGAGCGCATCCGTTCCCGCGGCGGAACCGATACCGGCGCCCCTGTGCGCAAGCTGTTTTACGAAAACAAGCGGGTTGATCAGATCATCATTATTACGGATGAGCAGCAGAACAGCGGCAGCCCGTTTTACGCCGAGCTGGCAAAATACCGCGCCCAGGTGAACCCGCTCGTCAAGGCGTTCATCGTCGACATTGCGCCGTACCGTTATGCGATGGCGCCTCCGGCCGACCGGAATACGTTCTATATTTACGGCTGGAGCGACACCGTGCTGTCCTATATTGCGCAAGCGGTACAGGGCTACTCGGATATGACCGGGAAGATCGACGCCATGGAGCTGGGTGGTACCGAAAAGTAACGATTCACTTTCTGCAAAAAGGAGGCCGATGAAGATGGCAGGGATTACGACGACGAAATTACAGTTCATCCTGAAGTACAAATAATGCAGTTTGCCAAATCATGGCAGCTTTGACTTCCGCATCTCATCGGTCCTATTCGGATGACATTTTACGCGCACGCCGTAAAACCATCTATAAGAACATCGGGCCATGGACCGCTGAGGTCGATGGCTTTTTCCGTTACCACCATCTCGATCCCAAGGAGGGAAAACCACGATGACCGACTTTCGTCAACATATATTAGAAGAACTCTGCCACATCGAGCGGCAGGAGCAGGTGCGCATCCTGTACGCCTGCGAATCGGGCAGTCGGGCATGGGGGTTCCCGTCGAAGGACAGCGACTACGATGTCCGTTTCCTGTACGTTCGGCCTGTCGAGTGGTATTTATCCATATTTGAGCAACGGGACGTGATCGAGCGGCCGATCAGCGATAAGCTCGATGTCAACGGCTGGGATTTGAAGAAGGCGCTGAACTTATTCCGCAAATCGAACCCGCCGCTGCTGGAGTGGCTGCAATCGCCGATCCCGTACTACGAGAAATACTCTGCGGCAAAGCGTATTCGCAGCATCTCGCCGCTGACCTTTTCCCCGAAATCGTGCATGTATCACTATCTCAATATGGCGAAGGGCAATTACCGCGAATACTTGCAGGGGGAGCAGGTGAAGATCAAAAAATATTTTTACGTGCTTCGCCCGGTTCTGGCCTGCGAATGGATCGAGCAGTTTAACGCGATGCCGCCGATGGAATTCGACGTGCTGGTGGACCGCTTGGTGCCGGAGGGCAGCGAGCTGAAAAAGGTCATTCTCGAACTGGTAGACCGCAAAATGGCGGGGGACGAAATGGACTACGAGCCGAGGATCAACCCTATCAACGATTTTTTGGAACAAAAAATGAATCATTTCGAGCGCACGGCCGTTCATCTGAAAAGCGCCGAAGGCGGACAGGCTTGTGAGCTCGACGGGCTGTTCCGCGCCGTGCTTGGCGAAGTGTGGGAGAATAGGTGATTGACAATGATAAACACGTTGAATCAAAATACGCTTTATCCATGGGCCGGCAAGCCTTCCATCTATGAGTACATCGTGTCCGCGCTGGATGACCGGGACCGGCTCAATGACGCCAGGCTGCCGGATGACGACGAGTATTGGGCCGGGCATTCCGTGCGCTGGGTCGCGGGGGGCATGGACGGCACGTTCAGCCATCATGCCGGCGGGCAGGCGGAGACGGCGAAGGTGCAGGCGCTGGTACAACTTCTCGTCAAGCAGAGCCGGAGTCCTGACAACAAAACAAGACGCGCCACGTACCTCAAGCTGATGCAGGAGGATGTGCTGAACGTCATTGACTCGCTGTTGGAGTCGCTACGGGAACACCCCGGAGTCGTCATTCCGAATCTGTACCAGGAAGCGGAGTGGTTTGCGAGATCCGGGGCGCACCGCAATGTCGTCAAGCTGGGGATTGCGTTGCTGGGCCAGTTCGAAACCGAGAAACACCGGGAACTGGTTATCACGCTGGGCAAGCATGACGAATTTACGCTTTATTCGGCGGTTGCGATTCGGGGCAGTCTGGACAACGCCAACGAGACGCTGTTCGAATTGGCCAAGGCTGTAGACGGCTAGGGAAAAATCCAACTGGTCGAGCGCCTAGAGCCGCAGACGCAGGAAATCCGGGATTGGCTGCTTCGCCACGGCTGCCGCAACAGCGTCATGAACGAATATTTGGCCTGTTATTGCGCGCGTAACGGCGGACTGGCCGAAGCGCTATCGCAAGCTTCCGTGGATCTTGAGCTGTATGACGGGGCAGGGGTCATCCTCTCGTCACTGCTGTCCGGTGGGCCTGCGGAAAATATCGACGACTATGAGGACGCAGCATCGGCGGTAAGCGATTTTCTAAGGCATTCGCAGACAATGTGCGTTACCGCGGCGCAGCTATCGGTTGTGACGGATATTTATGATTTTTTAAACGAAGACGGTCAGCGTTGGGAGCAGCGGTATGACAGAGGCTGGTCCGGCGACCTGCGCGAAGCCTGCAAGCGGCTGTGCGAGAACGTCATTCAAGACGAAGGATGGACATCCAAAATATGGGAAGACATCCGCTCGCAGGACAGCGCGGTATGGCAGCATGCGATCTATGCGGCTAAACGGCTCCGCATGGATATCTGGGAGGAGCTATTCGGGCGGCTGCAGGAGCATCCGCTGGATAGCCACCTGTATTATGAGCTCGTGCACACGGACGAACCGGAGCGGATGGACCGCTTGGTCCGCTATGCGGAAGCGAATCTTCCATTGGAGGAAATCGCCAGCGGTCCGCAGGACGAAATCGGCTACGGGGAGCAGTACGGGCCGCATCAATGCCTGCAAAGCCTGCTGCAGGCGCTGGACGTGTTCGAGGGGCACGGGACGAAGCTGATCGCCGCCGGCTTGCTGAGCCCGGCAACCATGAACCGCAACATGGCGTTGAAATGCTTGGAGGCATGGCCTCTTCCGGTCTGGGGAGAGGAAGTGGCGGCCGCGTTGCAGGAACTAACGGTCTCCGAGCCGAATGAACAAGTAAAAGAACGAATTGCGAAGCTTTTGCAGGAAAAGGAGCTGACAGCATGGCTTATCAAATCATAGACGGCGTCCGTGTCTGGGGAAACCCGGAGGCAGGCGCCTTGGCGCAAGCGAAAACGTGCGCGGAGCACGGAAATGTCGTGCAGGCACTTCTGATGGCGGACCACCACAAGGGCTACAGCCAGCCGATCGGCGGGGTGATCGTCTACGAGGGACAAATTTCGCCGTCCGGCGTCGGGTACGATATCGGGTGCGGGAACAAAGCGGTGCGAACGAACCTGCTGGCTGCGGATATCCGGCCACGGCTAGGGCGTATCATGGACGATATCGCACGGAACGTTTCGTTCGGCATCGGGCGCGTAAATAGCGAGAAGGTGGACCACGAACTGTTCGACGATCCGGATTGGTCAGTGTATGCCGCCATCGGGCATCAGGAGCACGATAAACTGAAGAAGCTTGCCCGCGATCAGTTGGGGACCGTAGGCAGCGGGAATCATTTCGTCGATTTGTTCGAGGAAGCGGGGACGGGACGGCTGTGGATCGGCAATCACTTCGGCAGCCGCGGGTTCGGCCATAAGACGGCCAGCGGCTTTATTAACCTTGCGGCGGGCAGGGAGTTTTTGGCGAACGCTCCGGGGGAAAAGATGGACCAGCCGCCGGTGCTGCTCGATCTGGACAGCGAGCTTGGCGATATGTATTACCGCGCCATGAAGCTGGCCGGGCGGTATGCGTATGCCGGAAGAGATGCCGTCATCCGTCAGGTGCTGGCGATTCTGGGAGCGGACGCGGAATTGGAGGTGCATAATCACCACAATTACGCGTGGAAAGAAACCCACGGCGGCCGGGAAACGGTCGTCGTGCGCAAAGGGGCGACGCCGTCCGCTCCCGGCCAGCTCGGGTTCATCGGCGGCAGCATGGGCGACATCTCGGTCATTGTCCGAGGAAAGGATACGGAGGAGAACCGGGCGGCCTTCTACAGCACGGTGCACGGCGCGGGAAGAATTATGAGCCGCACGCAAGCGGCCGGCAAGATGAACTGGAAGACGCGTACCCGCTCAGGCGGCCTCATCTCGGAGGTGCAAATGCACGAGGCCGTGAGAAGCTTCGGCGTCGAGCTTCGCGGAGCCGGGACGGACGAGAGCCCGTTCGTGTACCGGAAGCTTCGGGAAGTGCTGGACGCCCATACGGAGACGATCGAGGTACTGCATGTGCTGAAGCCGATCGGCGTATGCATGGCCGGGGCAGACGAATTCGATCCGTATAAGGATTAAGGCTCTTTTAATCAAATTTTGAACTTCTTTTAAGGTGGGCTTAAGCTTCGGGCTGCATACTAAAGAAGATCCCGTTACTTAACATATATCTTTGATCCCCGCCGTCGCTGCCATCGACGAGGCGGGGATTTTTTTTGAGCGTTTATGCGTCGTTTAAGCGGCTACTCCACGAGCGGAGCAATTTTCGGAAACACGCGCAGGGCGGTTTTGTAAAAGACGTGCTCGTGATACGCCTCCGGAATCAGCTCCTGCACGAATTGCAGATAAGGCTGCACGGGGGCGAGCGGCCAGTCGGTGCCGAACAGCATCTTCTCGTAATGATCACAGTACGTCACCGCGTGGCGCAGATGGGCGAAGAAGAGCGGGGAATCCTTGAGCCGCGCGCATTCCGCGGCATCGCCGACCATCAGGCCGGACAAATCGGCGAATACGTTGCGGTTCTTGTAGACGATCTCGGCTCCGTCCAGCACCCACGGGTCGCCGAAGTGGGCGATCATGAAGTTGACGTCGCGATGGGCGACGGCAACCTCGTCCACCGTCAGCGGGTGGGAATATTTCAGCAGGCCGCGCTCCGAGTACGTATCGCCCGTATGATAGACGACCGGGACCTTGTACTGCTTCGCCAGCTCGTAGACCGGCTGGTAGACGTCATCATAGGCATAGTACGGATAGTAGCCGAGGTAAATTTTGATCCCGACCGCCTCCGGCCGCTGCAGCGCTTGCTCCAGCTCATCCAGTCCGGCGTTGCCCAGCTTGAACGGGTTAACGCCGGGGCAGTACACGATCTGCCCCGGATACGACTCCACCATGTCGAGTCCCATCGGCGTGGGGGCTTCCCGGTCGGGGAAGCCTCCGGCGGCGGTCTCCGTCACTCCCATGCCGATGCCCAGCACGACACCGTTCTCGGCGTATTCGCGCAGCAGCCCGTCAACGGAGTAATCGACGAACGAGCGGTTTGCGGCCGTTTCCTTGAACGAAGCAATATGAGACAAATGCATGTGTGCATCAATGATTTTCATTCCGTATTACTCTCCCTCCGTGTCACTGGTATCAAGTATAAGAGGGAAGGCGAGTCTGCGTAAAGCCTCCAAGCTGTCCGCGGGCAGCGGGGCGTCCGGGAAGACGAGGAACACCGGAGCCGAGCGGCTCACGCTTCCGTGAGGCAGACAAACCCTCCGCGTGAATGACAGGACGCTGATCTCCTTGTTCGTGTAAACTGAAGGGCGGTTGGCTTCTTCGTCCGTGACGATATGCATAACTCCGGTTTGGCTATCCAGTCCGAACACGTAATCCTTCGTCTCACGCACGCTGAGCTCCCCTTTTCCGAGAGGGTAACGCAGCACATTTCCGTTCGGAGCGCAGGTTTGCAGCCACCCATAGCCGTCCGTCTCGTCGGGACGAAGGAACAGCTCGCTGACCATCGATTTGTCCAGATACGTTCCCGTGTTCTGACGGATATCCGTCATATAAGCGAGCATCGGTACCCCGGGGAGCATCAAATAGTAGCTGTCCATGGTCGTCCCTTTGAACGTATCGTGGTTTCGAACGGATTGACGGACCCGGATGCCCGCCCACACGTTGCCTTTCTCGTCGGAGAGGCGGACAAAGGCGGCGGAATGCTCTTCTTTGCGCACGGATAACGGACCCATCTCTTCGAATTGGCCCGATAAGCCGCCGGTCCAAGGATTCCACCACGACTTCGCTCCGTATTCGGGAAACCCGGAAGCAAGCCATTCCCGGCCCCCGACCGCTAGCGACCGCAGCCCAGGGTAATAGTCGGCTGCTGCGGAGATGCGAATGATTCCATTGTCGGCCTCTAGCACCGAATAATCGGCTTCGGTCGATGTCGTGCCGCTGACTTCTCCGCTGGAAACCGGGAACAAGGCGGCATGATACGTCTCTTCATGCGCGCCTAGACGCGCTTCCACCCGGACCACGCGGCAGCGGGATGCCGGACGAGGCAGCATGAAGCGGGCTTCCGCCGCCTCTTCGTCAGGCGACAAATGCACCTGCTCCGGTGTTTCGGCCGCATCCATGTAGCGGGCGGAGAGCTCGCCTTCCCATACGGTCTGCTTCGCATCCCGAAGCGTGACCGGCACTTCCTCCGCATCTGGCGTGACGAACGGGTTTCCTTCATTGGCCGTCAGCTCCACATGGCGGATCGGCGGCGCCATCGTTTCCTGTCCGATGCGCTTCAGGGCAAATTCCCGGAACGAGGTCCAATCGTCGAACCCGCCCATAGACAAGAAGATCGTATCCGAGGTTTTCGTTTCTCCGGCTTCCAGCCGTCCGAAGCGGGTTTCCAGCTCCAGATACCAATCGCCCATGTTCATCCGGTGGGTGCCGGACCAGCAAATCCCGTATGTGCTCCTGACGCCCCGGGCGAAAAGCCAAGGCTCGCTAACCTTGGAGCCGTCCCAATATTCGTGATCAATACCGTGCGAGTCGGCCGTTGCGACGAATTGACCGTCGTAAGGCAGAACGATCCCGTACAGGTCGGAACGAATGCGCTGGGAGACCCACATTTCGCTGACGACGGGGGCGTTCGAGTCGTTTTCCAGCTCCTGCCACAGCTTCGCCGTTCCGTCGGCGTACAGCAGCGTGTGGAGATGCAGCAGCAGCTGCGGGAACGCATCCGAGCGGTACGTATGGCGGAAGCCGACCGCTCCTCGTTCTTCTTTTGGCTCTACACGTATCGGCTTTTTCCGGGTAAATTCGGCGGAATACGGCTTGCCTATCGACGGCGGGAGCAGCATGATCTGCTCGTCCTTCCGGTTCCAGGCCCGAAGGAACGTTTCGTTGTGATCCTTATCGTATTCGATCCCATAGCTGCCGTTCACGGCAACCCGGTTGTCCTCCGTCTCTCCGGCAAACATCGCCCCGGGTCCCCCGAAGGCTCCGCCAACAAAACGGGTGAACGTCACCTCCGGCCCGTTGTCCGGAACGGCCCGGATTTGAAGCAGGGTTTGGTAGAAGCCGTAGTCGAGCAGGCGGTACGGAACCGCTAACGATATCCGCTCCTTCGCATCCAGGCGCGCTTCGAAAGCCCGTTGTCCGAGCGCAAGCCAAGCTTGCTCCGGCAGCTCGAAGGAGAACGTGGCCGTCTCCGGGAAATGGTTTTCCATATCGAGGTACAGGACGTAATCCCCGCCAAGCGCATGCCTTACATCCGGCACCTGCATCGTGAGACCGGCAGGAAATTTCGGCACGACGCCGACCTTGAGCAGCGCTTCCAGTCCGTTAATTCGTACCCGCGTCTGCACGGCAGGGCAGGTGCGCCATTCGCTCTGCTCTTCCTCGATGGCTCCGACGAAGAAACGTGCGGCGATCCGTTCCTCGCCGTCCACTTGCAGCTCGCTTTTCCAATTGAATGTCACATTGCGGTCCGATTCGCCCTGGAGCTCAAGCTTAAGCGGGGCGCCCGATTTGTTTACAACTTGGTACTCTATCGTATACTCGCTTCCGAACACCGGCTCGGCCTGCTCCGCGACTGCGGACAGCAAGTAGTCCTCCGTTTCGATGAGGCAGATGCCGCGGCCTCTGCGCTCGATATCCACGCGAAGCGATTGTCCGTTCTTGGACCACGCGTAAGTGTATGTATCGAAGCCGTTCACTTTATGGCCGTCCGGTTTCACTTCGATCGTTCGCTTCAAGTCGGCGTACCAATCGATATCTTGAAGATAGGGGGCAAGCGCTTCGCAAGCCGCCACCTGAGGGATGAAGTTCATGAAGTGCGTCGCGTCCTCGCGGTCTTCCCAGAAAAAGCCGCATCTCTTGTACAGCGGCACCGCCTTCATATTGGCTTCCCAAGTGTATAAATCGACGCGCGGCCAGCCCAGGCGGATCGTTTCCTCCACCGCCCGCAATACGAGCATTTTGCCGATTTTGCGGCCATGGTAATCGGGACGTACGTTCAACAGCTGGATGTACAGTGCGCCGGTATCCTCGCGGTATTCGCCCAGGCTGCAGTATCCGACGACTTGATCGTCGCAGACGGCGAGAAAGACGGCCATGGCATCCGAGTTTTCCTCGTCCTGGCGAATCTGCTCGGCTGTCCGGACGGCCGGTCCGCCGCCCCATTCGTCTTGGCTCCGGTTCCACATTTCGGCTACGCTTTCCGCATAATCAGGGTGGTAATGTACGATATCCACATGCGTTGTCATTTTGCTTCCACCTCGGCTCAGTTAAATATAGAAGATAATGGATATACGTCCGAGAAGGGAGGAAGGTTGCAAGTTCGGGGAAAAAAGAAGGGGATGACCGTTCCCGCGGCGAAGCAATAGCGGCAGACAGCTAAGGAAGCGCAGGTTATTGCGCGCAACGACGGAAGGAGCGGGACGAACGTGAACAGACTGTGCATCATTCCTTGCGGAGCCAAAAAAATATGGGATACCGCCGCAGCACCGTCAGGTCCTTGCCCGGCCAAACAGGCGTACATTTCGCCCCTTCACCGAAAATGTCAGGCGTATGCGGACCGTTATTTTGATCATTGGGCGATATTGTCGGCCAAGCACGGTTTTTTGCTTCCGGACGATAGGCTCGATGAAAATTACAATGTCGCCTTTGGCAGCGGGCACCCGGAAATCATTTCATTGCACGAGTTGAAACGTCAAGTAAGCGAAAAACGGTTGGACCGCTTTGAGGAAGCTGTCGTGCTCGGCGGCAAAAAGTTCACCGGGATCGTTCCCGAGGTGTTTTCCGGGGAGACACGGATTTATTTTCCGCTGGTCGGGAGCAGGGGGATCGGGGATATGCTGCAAAAGCTGAACCGTGCTCTGGAGCGCAACGAACCGTTCGATGGCGTTGTTGGAACAAGGGAAGAGGGCTTGGAATAAAAGGGGCTCCCGCCGCCGTCGTATCGACGGAGCGGAAGCTGCGGGAGAGTCAGGAGCCGTCCGGCTGCAAATTCCGATTGCCACAAGCGTTTGCGCCTTCATATCGTCCAGCGGGAATCCCGAAGAATAATTGGTATACTTCAGCATGATGCCTTGGAGCGTCGAGGAGAAGTGAAGTGACCGTTTCCGGGGATCGGGAGCGCCCAGCTTCTCGAACATTTCGCATTGGGCCTCGAACTGCTCCGCGTAGGCGCCCAGCAGCCGGTTTCCATGCTTGGCAACGACCTCATCTTGTCTCGGACAGGTGAATAAGTTCAGATAGAAGCGGAATACTTCCGGCTGCTCGCGGACGTTGTCCAGCGCCCCTTCGACGATATGGCGCAGCTGCTCGGCAGGGGTTTCTTTGGCGACCGCGGCCTGCATCACTTCAAGCACCTCTTCGATACGAAGATCGACCATAGCGGCCAAGAGTTCCTCTTTGCCTTTGAAATAGTTGTAGAGAAGGCCCTTTGAAATGTCCGCTCGCTTGGCTACATCGTCGATGGAGGCGGAATGGAACCCTTTCTCGATAAAAAGCTCCGTGGCCGCTTGTAAAATTTTATCTCGGGCGCGCGGCGAATCTGTTCGTTTTCCTCCGGCGTTCGGGGCATGTCGTTACTCCTCCAGAAACTGCAAAATCGTATGGGAGACCTCGTCGGGATGGGTGAACATAGGCATATGATCCGTGCCGTCGATCCACACGAGGCGGGCATTCGGAAGCTGACCGAATTGCTCGGCGAGCGGGAACAGGTCTGGGCGGTCGAGTGTGCCAATCATGAACAAAGTCGGCGCCGCAAGCCGGTCCAGCCTTTCGATGGCAGGAGGCTGAGGCCATACCGATTCGCCGCTTTTCCAATCGAACCATCGCTGGATATTGTGTCTAATCATCTCGGTCATAAGCTCTAGGTGGTGCGGGCTTGCTTTGACGACGTCATAGGACGGAAGATCAAGCGAAAACTCGGTCATTTTCTCTACATCCGGCGCCGCGGCGAGGACGCGCTGGAACCGCTCCTCAATGTCCGGCGCATTCTGGAAGCCCGTGACGGAGCAGGCGATAAGCACGAGCTTGGATACCCGTTCGGGGTACGTCAGGTCGAAGTCGACGGCAATCTGGCCGCCTATGGAGTGGCCGACTAGTATGGCCTTTTCCAGGCCGAAGTGGTCAAGAACCATTTTTACATCCTCGACGTAATTGGCGGGCTCGACAGGCGCCGGCGATTGTCCGGCTCCCCGTCCGTCGAATGCGATAACCCGATAGTTCGCCGCAAGCCTCGGAAGGATGAACTGCCAGGTGCGCATATCTGTCCCGCCCCCGTGAAGCAGGACAATCGTCTCGTCGCCCGCCCCATAAATTTCGTAGTGAAGATCCATCGTGATTCCTCCTCCGACGTATTTTCCGCAACAGCGGATAAAATGATGACCGGACCGTGACGCGTAATAGAAGCGATGGAAAAAGGTGCCATGGTCCTTGCAGATTTAGTATAATTTATGACTGAACGTACAGTCAATATAAAAATGTTGCAAGCATAGAAAATGACCCGCAGCGGATGCGGGCCTTTGTGCCGAATTGCTTTTAAAATGGAATTCGTTCCGTGATAAACGCATAGTCATGCTCTTCCGCCCACGCTTGCAGGCCAGTCCAGAAAGCCTCGCACGCCAGGAAGACACCGTCCGGGTCGGATAGCTCGCCGGACAGCACGAGCTGTGCCAGCGCGTCAAAGCCGTCAGGCCGGTCGGGCAAGGTCATTGCTTCGGGAATGACCTTGGCTCCCGTAGAGTAGGTTCTCCGATGATGCAGCCCGATGAGCATCGCGGCGTAATGCACGGTTTCCATGGCCAGATAAGGCAGGTACGTCCGTGGGCCTTGGGCGTTGGCATTGCGCCATTTGCCGGCGAATTCGAACATTTCGCCGACCAGAATGCTGCGGATATTTTCCCGGAAATCGGCTACGTCCGGTGACTGGACCGCTGCTTTCAGGTCATCGAAAAAGCCGTCCGGGTCGTACAGCGGCAGAGCCGTAAGGAAGGCGCCGTGGGACAGAGGCCATGTATCCTCGACGGTCCGCGCATACTGCAGCAGCTCCTCCTCGCTGTACACGTTCACCTCCGCTTTCCAGGCCCCGGCCGCCCATTCGTGGCTGAAGTCGACCGGTTCGTCTCCCGAGCGGAGAACGCAAAGCATCTCGGTGTCCGAGAACGGCCCGTCCGTGCCGCGCGCCATGGAGCCGTAGAGGCCGATCGCTTTTAGGTTGTCGCCGTAAACCTGCTTAAGCCGGTCGGCAATTTCACGGGCAATGGCCCGTCTTTCTTCTTTGGTTACCGCCTGTGGTCCGTTCATTCGTTTGCACACTCCTTGGTAAAATATGAGGTTGGTTTCGCGCATCGCTTCGAACGGAGGCGGCGGTCCCCGGGGTTAACGGGGGATTTTTAGGCGAGGCATGAGCATCGATCTCCTTTTGAAAAATATACGATTGTCTTACTCTTACGAGCGAGAAGGGCACAAGGTTTCAGCCAAATCCGGCTATGCTTTTTTGGGCCAGAAGGTATAGCTGAAGCTCCATATAAAGTCGATCCCCAGTATGACCGCCCAGCGCCAGATCATGCTCCACAAGTCCGCCGTCCGGCTCTCGTCGTCGACGAACCAGATCATGCCGAGCAGAACCAGGCAGCCGATGATCCAGGCCAGCAGGTGAAGAAACCACGTCTGCCGCTCGCGGCGGGCATGGGCGGCGCCGTGCTTAGGCTTTGGTTCGGGCGCCGGAGCCCCTGCGAACCGGTGTGCGAACCGTATGTCGGCCCACCGGATCATCCGGTGACCGCAGGCGATGGATACGCCGATATAGACGGCGGCGAGGCCGTGTACGAAGCTTGCGGTCGCCCCGTTGCGCAAATCAATGACGGTCGCAATGATCAGGACCAGATCGACCACCGGCGTGGCAACCAGCAAAAGAGCTCCGATTCGTTTCATACCCAAAATATAACGGAAGACAAGTCCGGCGACGACAAACACCCAGAAGCCAATTTCACAACCGATAATAAATGCGGCTATCGTCATACAGTCAGTCCTTTCTTTTCTTTTTTTTGATACACTTGTATTGCTAAGCAGGGTTTATTTTAGCATTGTTGTATTAAAAAAAACAACCGTGCTATAATCGGGGCATGCCTAAAATCGTAAACCATGAAGAGCGACGGGAGCAGTTGGCGGAAGCGGTGTGGCGGATTATTCGCCGCGAAGGGCTGGAAGGGGTCAGCGTGCGCAGTGTCGCCGAGGAAGCCGGCATATCTCTTGGCTCGCTGCGTCATTACTTCGATTCGCAATCGGCTTTATTGGCTTTCTCCATGCGGCTGGTCGCCGAACGGATAAAAAAACGTATACAGTCGCTTCCGCAGGACGGCGATCCCCGGGAAAATATCGAAACGATTATCGGTCAAATCGTGCCGCTGGACGAAGACCGCTTGGCGGAAAGTCAAATCTGGATCGCCTTTTCGACTTTTGCTTTGACCGAGCCGGGCTTGATGCCGCTGAGCCGGGAAATCCACGACTCGCTGCGGGGTGTGTTCCGTAAGATTTTCGAATCCCTCGGCCAGTCGCAGCTGCTGAAGCCAGGCCTTGACACGGAGATGGAAGCGAAGCGGTTCCACGCGTTGGTGGACGGGTTGGTCGTACACGGCGTCATCGCGTCCGAGGTCGTAAGAGCGGAAGAAATTGCGGGGATCATTGCGCGGCATCTGGATAGCTTGCTTGTGCCGTAACGCGGTCGTTGGCAAAAAGTATAAAGAGCCCGTCTCGGACTGAGACAGGCTCTTTGATATGGACAAAATCGGTGACAGGCTTACCCGAACTGGCGCAGCGCCGAATGGCGGGTCGGGCCGACAAAGCCGTTCAGCGGAAAGCCGTGCCGGATGGCTGCACTGATGAACCGTTTTGCGGTATCGACCGCTTCTTTGACGTCGGCGCCTTTGGCAAGCTCGGCCGTAATCGCGGCGGAGTACGTGCATCCGGCTCCATGCGTATAGGTGGTGGAAATTTTATCCGATTCGTACAGCTCGAATGTCTTTCCGTCATAAAGCAAGTCGACCGCCTGCGGATGATTCAGCTTCGCGCCGCCTTTGATCAGGACGTATTTGACGCCTGTCGCATGGATGATCTGCGCCGCTTCTTTCATGTCCTCCACCGTTTGAATCGGCGGACGGTTCGCAAGCTGCGCCGCTTCGAACAAATTCGGAGTGACGACGTCCGCGATCGGGACGAGCAGCTCCCGCAGCGCTACCGTAGATTCGGGATGGAGCGCCTCGTCGTTGCCTTTGCAGACCATTACAGGGTCCACAACGATACGCTGCAGCCCTTTGCCTTTGAGCGTACGCGTGACGAGCTCGATCAGCTCGACGGAGCCGAGCATGCCCGTCTTGAGCGAATCGATGCCAATGCCGTCAAGCACGGTTTGCAGTTGGGCTTCGACGGTAGGCAAAGCGACCGGATGAACGCCATGGTGCCATTGGTTGTTCGGGTCCATCGTGACGACCGTCGTGAGAACCGTCATTCCGTAGACGTCGCGTTCCTGGAACGTTTTTAAATCGGCTTGAATTCCGGCGCCGCCGCTTGTATCGGAGCCGGCAATGGTTAATGCTTTTGGTATGCTCATTGTACTTCTCTCCCCGGATGAATGAAGTTGCATTTATGACCTATCCTATCACGTTGGCGCAAAATTTCAATCGAAATTTCACGGATTCAGACGAAAAGATTCCAAACCAAATGTCGGCTATCGCCGTCTGACGCCCTGTAGCAGGCGCATCATTTGGGCTGCCGCCTCGCTTGCCCATTCTGCGGCATGCCCGACCGCATCCTGCAAGTCGCAAGGCTTGCGTACGATGGAAAAAGCCGCCGTCAGTCCGAGCTCGTCCAACTGATCCGCAGGCAGCTCCAGACTGCCGCACAAAGCGACTACCGGCACTCCCGCCTCCCGGGCCTTGCGGCAGATGCCCGCAATTGCTTTGCCGGACAGCGTCTGCCTGTCCAACCGGCCTTCGCCAGTGAAGATTAAGTCGGCGTCCCGAAGCTGCGCTTCGAACTTCGCCTTCTCCAGCACAATGTCGATGCCGGAGCGAAGCGGCGCGCCGAGGAACGCATGCAGCCCGGCCCCCATGCCGCCGGCCGCGCCGCCGCCAGGCAGCGTCAGCACGTCGATGCCGGTTTGCCGGCAAATGACGTCGGCCCACTGCCGCAGCGCCAGATTCAGCGCTTGCGTCATGTCCGGCGTCGCGCCCTTCTGCGGGCCGAAGACGGCGGAAGCGCCCTCCGGCCCGCAGAGCGGATTGCGGACGTCCGTCGCTGCGACGAAGCGGCATTCCGCGAGGCGCGGGTCCATGCCGGAGGCGTCGAAGCCGGCGAGTTCGGCGAGCGCTCCGCCCTCGGAGGGCAGCGGGACGCCGTCCGCTCCGTACCAGCGGACGCCGAGCGCCTCCAGCATGCCTGCGCCGCCGTCATTCGTCGCGCTGCCGCCGAGCCCGATGAGGAACTGCCGGCATCCGCGGTCCAATGCGGCCCGAATCAGCTCGCCCGTCCCGTAGGAGGAGGCGGCAAGTGGGTTGCGCCGCGCTTCGGGAACGAGCGGCAGCCCGGACGCCTGCGCCATTTCGACGACGGCGGTGCCGTCCTTCAGGATGCCGTAGACGGCCGTGACCGGCTCTCCGAGCGGACCGCGGACCTGCACCTCCACCCGGGTACCGCCGCAAGCATGCACAAGGCTGTCTACCGTGCCTTCTCCGCCGTCCGCGACCGGAAGCTCGACGATGTCGGCATCCGGGACGACGCTCCGAATGCCGGAGCTCACGGCTCCGCACAGCTGCAGCGCGGACAGCGAGCCTTTGAACGAATCCGGCGCAATTATGATTTTCATTGGTCATTCCCCCGCAGATCCATGGAATAAGACGATTATACCACCGCGCCAAAAGCTGTATCCACCATTTCCGGCGGGTCCCGGTCAGCGTTTCGTAAGGGAAATATCAGGAAGCTATCCGTTCTCCTTCCGCCTGCGTTTGGCTACAATAGAAACGAGTGGATAGAGAGAGGGAGTGCTGAGATTGACCCATCGAACAGTTGCGAGGGGCGTCATATGGGGCGTCCTATTTGTCGCGCTGCTGCTGATGCTCGCGGCCTGCAAGCC
Source organism: Paenibacillus tyrphae (assembly GCF_000722545.1). Taxonomy (GTDB): domain Bacteria; phylum Bacillota; class Bacilli; order Paenibacillales; family NBRC-103111; genus Paenibacillus_G; species Paenibacillus_G tyrfis. The sequence goes on along the minus strand of NZ_JNVM01000006.1, from coordinate 284,864 downwards.
GGAGATGAAGCCGCCGGAAGAGGTGATGGATTCGTTCGTCGCCGCTTGGCAGAAAAGAGATTACGCGGCTATGTATCCTAGTTTGACGAACCATGTTAAAGAATCCGTCACGCAAGACGCGTTTGTCAGCCGACACCAAAACATTTATGAAGGAATCGGACTAACGGAGCTGAATATAACGGCGGCGCCGACGGAGAAAGACCCGAATGCGAAGACCGATCAAATTCGGTACAAGCTGCATGTGGAAATGAAGACGTCGGCGGGACCGATCGAGTTCGACCAGACGGCGACGCTTCGCAAGGAAGAGCGCGCCTGGGGAGTGGACTGGTCTTCGTCGTTTCTGTTTCCGAAGCTCAAGGACACGGACAAGGTGCGCGTGCAGACGCTTCTGGCGAAGCGGGGAGAAATTCTCGACCGGCAAGGCCATGGGCTGGCCATCAACGAAGATCAATGGGAGGTCGGCCTCGTGCCCCAAAAAATGGAGCAGCCGTCCGACGAGTCCGTGAGCAAGCTGGCGGCACTGCTGAACCTGAAGCCGGAGGATATCCAGGCGAAGCTCGGCGCTTCGTGGGTGAAGCCGGAGCTGTTTGTCCCCATAGCGCTAGTCCCCAAAGACGACCCGCGGGAAACCGAGCTGTTTATGGTACAAGGAACGGCTTACCGGACGAAGCAGGTACGTTCGTACCCGCTCGGCGCGGCGGCGGCTCATTTGACGGGCTATGTCGGCAAGCTGAACGAACAGGAGCTGAAGAAGCATAAGGATAAAGGCTACCGGCCGGACGATTGGATCGGCAAAACCGGGCTTGAGCTGACGCTGGAGGACCGGCTGCGCGGCTGGGACGGTCAGCGCATTTACATTACGGATGCGGAGGGCCGCGACAAGGTGACGCTTGCCAAGCGCGATGCGGTAGACGGCGAAGACGTGAAGCTGACGATCGATTCCAGCATGCAGCGGGCGATGTACCGGGAGCTGGAGAATGATGCGGCAGCGGGTGTGGCGATGCAGCCGCTGACCGGCGAGCTGCTTGCGCTGGTCAGCACCCCGTCCTACGATCCGAATCTTTGGATCTCGGGCATTTCGACCGAGCAGTGGAAGAAATGGACGGAGAACCCGGACAAGCCGCTGTTCAACCGATACGCCAGCGCTTATGCGCCCGGGTCGGCGTTCAAGCCGATCACGGCGGCCATCGCTTTGGAGCAGGGGATGCTCGATCCGAATGAAGAGAAGACCATTACCGGGAAGCAGTGGAAAAAGGACTCGTCGTGGGGGAACTACTACGTTACGAGGGTGTCCGAGGCGGCGAGCGCGGTGAATTTGACGAAGGCGCTGATGTATTCGGACAACATCTATTTTGCTCAGGTCGCGCTAGGTTTGGGAGCGGAGCGCTTCGAGAAGGCCGCCGGCAAGTTCGGATTCGGCGAGAAGCTGCCGCTGCCGCTGGCGGTGGACGTCTCGTCGCTGTCGAACGCAGGCATTAAGAAGGAAGTTCTGTTGGCCGACTCCGGCTACGGTCAAGGGGAGGTCGTCATGTCGCCCCTGCATGTGGCGGATGCTTATACGGTTTTCGTCAACGGCGGCAATATGATTAAGCCGGTGCTCGAATACGACGGCCGGACGACCGGCGAAGTGTGGAAAAGCGGACTGATCCGCCCCGAGGTGAGCCGCATGCTGACGGAGCAGATGAAGGAGGTTATCCAGAATCCCGCAGGCACCGGCCGCGCAGCGAGAATCGACGGGCTGACGCTGGCGGGCAAGACCGGTACGGCCGAACTGAAGCAAAAGAAGGGAGAGTCCGGGCAGGAGAACGGCTGGTTCGTCGCTTACGATACCGACAAGCCGAAGCTGCTCGTCGCTTTAATGTTGGAGAAGGTGGAGTCGAGGGGCGGAAGTCATCACCTTGCCGGGACAATCAAGGCATTATTTCGGGGTTTCGCGAAGTAAGCAGCCAGTGCTGCCGCCTGCGGAGCCTTCGCGTGCGTTCGATCGCAGACGCAGAAAATCCAATGGTTCCCAATTTTGATTCTTGTGATAAGATGGGGAAGGGGCTTGCGGGCCCGCGCCTCAACGGAATCAAGGCGAATGTTCGAAACGAAGGAGCAATTTTGGATGACCCCAGACCTCGATGATGTGTGTCTTCAGCGGCATACGCTGCTAAAAGGCGGCACCTACCGGATTGAAGATCGGCTGGCTTCGAGCGAGCTGTCCATCGTTTACATCGGAAGCCCGGCGGAAGGAGAAGAAAGGCTTGCGATCAAGGAATTTTATCCCGGGAGCCTAGCTTTAAGAGATATGGACGGGAAAACGGTCATATGCCGCCGTCCTTCGAGCCGCCGGAAGTTTGAAGGGCTGAACGATGCTTTCCGGAGGGAAGCTTCGATTCTAAGCCGGCTCCGGCATAGGCATATCGTCGAATATATCGACCATTTCGAAGAAAACGGGACGAGCTATCTGGTGACCCGTTATTGCTCGGGCAAGTCGCTCGTGAACTTTATCCGGGAGGAGAAGCCTTCGGCGGCGCATTTGATCCGAAACGTGCTGCTGCCGTTTCTGGATACGGTGGACGTCGTACACCGGCAAGGCCTCATTCACCGGGATTTGAAGCCGGGGAATATGATGATTTCGGAAGAAGGCCGGCCGGTGCTGCTGGATTTTGGTTCGGCCGTATCGCTCGCCGAGCCGGACGTCCGTCCGATTTTTACAACGGCGGGCTTCTCCCCGCTAGAGCTGTATTCGGAAAAGGCCCGGCAAGGGAAAAAGGCCGATTTATACAGCGCCGCCGCCGTTTTATATTACAGCTTCACCGGGCTCGTGCCGGCGGACGTTTCCGAGCGGCTGATCGAGGACCGCATGGAAAGCGCGAGAAGCGCGAACCCGGAGGTCGGCCTGCTGCTGTCGGGGATGATCCGATGGGGGCTTGCCGTTCAGCCGCGCAGAAGATGCCCGTCGCTGAAGCTGCTTAAGGCAGCTTTGCACTTGGAATATATGCGTCTGAAAGCCGGGATGCGGCGGAACCGCTTGGAGCCGCCTTCGGCCGTTTCCGAAAAATAGCGGAACTGCGGGGGCACTATTCGGTTCATTTGTCCGCTGTACCTCCGCTTAGAGGAACTGTGATGCGTTATCGATGCTCAACAAGCGTTGCGGAATATTTTTCGACACGATTAAGGTGTCCCGAGTTCCGCTATGTTCCTGGGGAAAGCGCAATAATTCCGGATAGCGCATCGTAGTTCCTCTAAGGCGTGTAAGCCGTGCAATCGTGTCACCGTGGCTTCTAAAGCGACTCAAACGGTATTCAAAATCGTTCCCGGAACATAACGGCAGTTCTGGCCGAATGATCCGGAAAAGTAACGGGAGCTTCCGCCCGAATGTCGAGGGGCACGAGTAATGGCGGGCAGCTTCCGTCCCGAATGTTGAGGGGCACGAGGAGGCAGACAGCTTCCGTCCCAAATGCGCCCCGAAGGGAGAAAAGCGGCCCGACGCGTTCTCCCCAACCCCATCGAGCATCCACTCCGAATTCCCTAGGCTTCTCCCGCGATGGAACGGCAAAAACCCAACCCCCGTTACAGGGCATTGGGTTTTACTTCTTTATACCGCAGCTCGATTTCCGTCAAATGGTCCTCGAACGTGATATAAATTTTCTCGTTGTAGCTGATCGATTCCTTTTTGTTGCGGGGGATCGGCGTCCTGCCTTTTTCAATCGTGCAGCGCGTGTTGTGCCGCAGCAGGATCGTGCCGTTCTTCCCGGCTTCGATGATGACGTGCTCCGCCTCCGGCAGCGGCTCGTTGACGTCGAGGCTGGCGAACAGCTCGCGAAGGCTGATCTGCCGTTTCTCGAACGAAGCGAGAGGCCAGTACTTCACCGGAATGTCGCTGCCGCTCGCCGTATTGAGGAAGTACCCTTCCAGCCTTCCGGCAAAGCGGGGCTTCGGACGAAGCAGCCAATAAACGGCCCAAGCGGCCAGGAGCACGGCGAGCACGATGCCGGCGATGATCAAATAACGCTGCACAACGGAGTGCACGCTGATGACGAGGTCTGAGGTGACGGAAGCTCCTTCGTCGTCCGTTACCGTCATCGTCAGGACCGCCTTGCCGGCATGCATGGAAGAGACGGTTAACGTATCGCCGTCCACCGCGAAGTCGGCCAGCTTGGCGTTGCTGTTGGAGGCGATCGTATAGCTCAGCTTGTCTTGATTTACATCGCGAAAATAGTTCTTAAGATCTATTTTGGCGTCCCCGTCTTCCTTCGTCAGCTCGATGGCCCCGCTGCCGATCGCTTCGGGCGCCGTGTTCGCGATATCCAACTCGCTGACCGCCGTCTCCCGGTAAAAATCCGGACTGCTCAGAAACACGCGGGCTTGATACTTGCCGGAATGAGGGAAAATCGTCTGCGTTTCGAAGCCGTTTCCGTTCAGCTTCATCGGCGTCCGTTCTTCTTTATTCGTTTTCAGATCCTTCACGATCAGTTCGGCTTTCATCGATTGATACACGTCAGCGTCGGCCAGCTTGGTTCCGTCCGCTTGATGCAGCAGGAAGGCGGAAACGGTCGACGGCACGCCCTTGACCGGCTGGGCAAGCTCCATTCCCGCCTTGAGGCCGTAGTTGCCGAGCAGGCTGATTTTCACGAAATCCCCGGGCCGTGCTTTGAATTTCAGCAGAAAGGCGCCTTTTTGCGGCTGGGGAATTTTGAGCAGCGAATATTTGTCCGATTTCACGAACCGGATGTTTTTCGAATTGTAATACAGGTGTGTTTCGGCGATCGGATGCTCCGACAACAGCACGATATTGGCTTCGTTCATGCTGCCGTTCGGAATGTTGACCGTCACTTCCTGCAGCTCCCCGGTGGCCGTGACGGCCGCGACGGGGACGAGCACGGAGCGGATTTGCTTGGCGAAAATATTGTTGAAAATTTCCGGCAGATCGCCTGCGCTCTCCGTAATAAACGACGTGCCACCCGTTTTGGCGGCGATTGCTTCAAGCTGCGGCGCGTTGACCGAGCCGTCATGATTAAGCCCGACGGTGTAGATCGGGTAGCCTTTCGCCTGCGCTTCCGCGATTATACGCTCCACGTCTTTGTTCGAATCCTCGACTGATCTTCCCGTAAAAATAGGTCCAAAGTCCGTGCCGCCATCCGACAGCAGAATCATAAACGGACGACCGCCGCCTTTGCCGCTCCCGACAAGCTCCGACCCTTTGCTCAGCCCGAGACCAAGATCCGTATAGCCGGAAAAACGCAGCTCCGCGATTTTCTTTTTGAGCAGATTTTTCTGCTCCTCCTGGGTTAGCGGGGCGAGCGGCTGCGCTTCGACAATTTTATGGTTGTAGGCGACGAACCCGACTTGGGTGCGGGATGCCTCGCTCATGTCCATAAACATTTTGATGACTTCCGCAGCGATCCGGTCCCGGTCCGTCGCGTTCATCGAATAACTGACGTCCATCACGAACACCGCGTCGAATCCCGGATTCGTATCGCCTTCGGCCAACGCCGATCCGAGAGGAACGAACAGCAGCGCCAGTACGACAGCAATCGCCAAAATTCGCAGTCCGACCGGGACGCGCCTTCTTGTATGCATTTCCCCAAACATAAAAAAATCACCCTTCATTTGTAAAATGTGTGAAAGTACACCAAAACTGCTCTAAACTATCGGCAGGACTTTGCCGAAAAATTAGTACAGCGGGAAATAGTAAAAAAATACAGTTTTGTTAAGTTAGACACATTTTTGAAGGGGAGATGATGAAAAAGGGAATGAAAGGATGGGTTTATATGGTTAATTCAGCATATAACAGAAGGTCCAAAAAATAAATGTGTTTGCTCAAAAATGGGAAAATAGTACTTAATTCACTAGGATAAAAAGACTATAAATATCCATAGTTGACAAAATAAAACATCAGACTCTATGATTAGACCTGTGTTTTCGGCCTTCATCCAAAAATGCTCGGAAAGGAGTAGGCTATAAGAATCATGCGCCGGTTCCGGCAAGTTTTTATAGCCGACAGCTCAATGGACATCATCAATCAAACGAACCGCACCATGCTCTTCGAAGAGATCAACCCGGAAAAGCTCGATCTCGTCACGATCGTCGGGGACGTCAGAGGCATCGACAGCTTGAGCGACGACAAGATCAAGGAGATTAACCAGCATCTGCTCGTTCGCAGCTTCGACGAGTTTTTGGACAAGTTTTCGCCGACCGTGTACTCGTTTTTCAACGCGGCCAACCAGAAGGTTATGTATACCCTCAAGAAGCCGGAAGGGATTGCCGAGGACAGCATTTCGGAGATCAAGATCGACCAAAGCAACGATTTTCTGAAAATGCTGTTCACGCTCATCGACACGAAGCGCAGCCAAGGCATTCCTAACGTGGACTTCAAGTTCGAGAACCTGCTCGACATGATTTCTCCGAAAAAAGTAATGGACGACATCCGCCAAGTGCGCAAGGAAATCCATTATTTGTACGGGCAATACGACAAGCTGGACGACGGCGATCCGAAAAAGCTGGACCTCGGGGACAAGCTGAACATCATGTTCGAGGACGCCAGCAAAAACTATAACAACGTCATGGCCATGCTTCCGCTGGCGATCGAAGACATCAAGACCCGCCTTCTTCTTGGAGGAGCGCAGGAGGAGAACGAATCCGAAGCGATCCAGATCGGGATGCTGATGATCGGCGATTCCGGCGAGCTGAAAATTATCGAATCGCCGAAATCGGACACGATGCAGCTCATGATCGCGGACGACAGCAGCGCGAACGGCTTGATCAACGTATTCGAGGACGATTACGAGTCCGTGTCGGATACACCATCCGCCTACGTCAAAGACCTGGTCGTGCGGACGTTCTGCCCGCTACCTGCGGTTCAGAGCGAGATCGATACCGAGAAGGAAGTGCAGAACTACAACACGTATCTGGAGTTCTACAAGAATGCCAAGGATGAGTTCGTGAAGACCGTCAAGCCTTTGGTGGAAAAATTGTTGGGCATCAAAATGTTCTTCGATCAATACTCCACCAAAAACAAAGGGATGCAGCCTTCGATGCTGATCACGAACACCAAGCTGGACATGATCGTGAAAAGCAGCAACATTCCGAGGCTGGAAACGTACCTGAACACGGTCAACTCGAAGAACGATTTCACCGACACGATCTGGTTCGGCATTGTTCCTTCGGTGCAGCTCGATTCCTCCGGCGCTTCGAAGGTGAGCCGGGAGCGGTTCAGAGGCAACGAAAAGGTCGCCAAGCAGGACGGCAACACGATGGAATCGCTCACGATGCTGCTGCAGGTGATCAAAGACTTCAAGGTACAGGTGTTCTTCAGCTTCGAGACCGGCGAAGAAACGACGTTCAACAGCATGGCTACCGCCGGCATCGACAAGTATATCGATAAATGCGGCTTGCTGGTCCGCAAAGAATTCAGCGAATTCGCGGTACCGTCGGTTCCGAACTTCACAATTATTCCGAAGGACAAGTCCGGTGTCGTCATCGACAGCAAAATGCTGCAAACCGAAGACGGCGGCGTCAAGCTATCGCAGGAGAAGGAAGACATTCTGAAGCTCTGGATCGAAGGCGTCTACATCGGCGCAGCCTATGTGGCGGCGGGGATCGTGGCGGCTTACCAGTGCCCGGAATATTTGCGCGAATCGTTCAAGACGGTGAGCCGGGAATTCCCGGGCGTGCGCTTCGATATCGAGGCCGGGGAGAACGGTCTGCGTGCCATCACGACGATGGCGAAGGAAATTTCCGGCTTCACGAACAACATCAAGGATTCGATCAACCGGAAAAACTTCGGCTTCGTGTTCTCTTCCGAGAACGCGCAGCTGCAGGGCAAAGACATCAAGCGCATTACCGTCTACAAGGCGAGAAGCCTTGCGTCGACCGACGACGGCTTCGATTCGATCTACAAGACGCTGGTCAGCACGTACATCGAACGCATCCTGCGTTTCCAAACCGGCGATTTCAAACATGACAACATCGTTAAATTTTTCAGCAACAATCCGAGCAGCCAAAAGAGCAAATGGCTCGGCACGCGGGGGTACGTCAACTCGATCATCCAGGACGGGGACGACATGAGCTACATTATCGACGATAAGAGCAACATGTGCCATATCGACCTGGTCTTCAACGGCAACGTGAAGAACCTCGAGGTGATGATCACGAAAGGAACCACCCCGGTTAAAGGGTAACGATGCTGAACAAACTTATGCGGTTGTTAAAGGAGAGCTTTCGCAAGCTCACCTTTCAACATAAATCCCGTCAGCGCCATACGCTGTCGGGGACCATACTTACCTTAAGGGAGGATTTATCTATGGGCTTCAGACTGAAAGTAGAAGGCGCAGAAACAATCGAATTGGGCATGGACAACATTCAATCGGTGATTTACGACACGGATACGCCGAACGACTCCAACGCGAGATCGACCGACGTAGGCGCGTTCCTGAAAATCTCCGGCAAAATCATCACCGCAACGGACGGCGACAGCGCCGACGACACGATGAAGCTTGCTCTGTGGTCGCTCGTACCGGCTGAGAAATCGGACTGCTACCGCAAAGTGACGCTGGAAGTGATCGCTGCCAGCCAAGTGGTGCGCAAAATCTACTTCCCGAACGCGTTCGTCGTGGATTACCAAGAGCGCTTCGGCGACACGGAAGGCGTAGGCACGTTCACGCTCTTCATCAAGCAAAAGAAAGACAAAACGGAATTCGCTACGATCGAAGGCGGATACGCGAACTAATCGGCTTGACCGGTTATTGCAAGCAACAGGAGTTAAGGGGCCGTTCCGCCCCTTAACTTTCTCCATTTCCGGCGGTAAGGATGAATCCGATGAACAATTACTATGAGATTCTGGAGGTCGAACGCAGCGCCTCCCCCGAAGAAATCAAGAAAGCCTACAAGCGGCTCGCCAAGCTTCATCATCCCGACACCAACGGTGGAAGCAAGCAGGCGGAGCTGAAGTTCAAGCAAGTGACCGAAGCGTATCAGACCTTGTCCGACGCGTCGGCGAGGCAAGCCTACGACGAACGTCTGGACCGCAAGAAGGAAGGAAAAGCCGGTTCGTCATCCGGCGCCGGCACCAAGACGAAGGAGCGGCGCGCCGAGAGCGGCCAGCCCCAGTTTGATCTGAAAGATATGGAAAAGCAATTCGAGCGTTTTTTCGGCTATCATCCCAAAGGTGGAGAAGCCGGGATCAAGAACAAGAGCGAGACGAAAAATCCGGTCGATACGACGGCCATGTTCGAGAAATATTTTGGCATTCGAAAAAAATAAGCACATCCTGTTCCAACGGGGGAACCAATGTTGAGCGAAAAAAAATCCGTATGGGTAACCGTAGTCAACGTGCTGATCGCGCTGGTCTCGGCTTTTACCCTGGTTTATACGTATATATGGAACACCAACGTCGCCCTGAGGCTGTTCGTCGCCGTCTTTTTCATCATCGGTTTGACGGGAATGGCTTGGCGAAAGTACGGGCGGACGACTGCGTCGGCGCCCGAAGCCAAGAAAGAAGCGGCGATTACGAAGCTGGCGCTGCTCGGCGATGACGGCGAGCGTATCAAGGAATGGTACATCCACGGGGAGACGTCGCTCTTGATCGGGAGAAGCTCTTCCGATCTGGAGGTGCAGATCGATTTGTCGGGTACCGAGTATGCCGCCCTGGTCAGCAAGCAGCACGCGGTGCTGAATTACGCTTCCGGCAACTGGTACATCGAAGACCTCGACTCCAGTAACGGCGTCGGCATCAAGAAACGCGGCGAAAGCAGCAAGCGGCTGCTGAACGGCGACGAGCCCGAGCAAGTGCATTCGGGCGATACGATCTACATTGCCAATACGAGGCTGTTGGTCAAGTAAGGCATTTCGGCTTTGAGCTTTGAGAAGAAGCAGACGGGGGAATGGATATCAATGAGTTTGACAAGATGCGCCAACGGACACATGTTCAGTACGAGAAAGCACGGCAGCGTATGCCCCTATTGCAGCATGGTCGTGGAGCCGGCTTCCAAAGCCGAGAGCAAGAAAGCGACAAGAGTCCAGGAGGACGAAAAGACGATGCCTTATTTGGGGGAGTCCGAAGGCATCGAGCCGGTGACCGGGTGGCTTGTCTGTATCGAAGGACCGCAGCAAGGACAAGATTACCGGATCATGGCGGAGAAAAATTTCATCGGCCGGGCCGAGGATATGCACATCCGGATCATCGGGGACAACACCATCTCCCGCCGGAATCACGCAGTCGTCGTGTACGACCCGAAGAAGCGGAACTTTTTCCTGCTGCCGGGCGATGCGTCGGGGCTCGCTTACCATAACAACGAAGCGGTGTATACGCCGGTCGAATTGACCGCGTACGATGTCGTGCAGCTCGGACACAGCAAGTTTCTGTTCATTCCGTTATGCGGAGTGCATTTCGAGTGGGATCAAGATCAATCGGGTAAGGAATGATGAGCATGCCGGAACAACACGAATGGCTGCCTTACGTTATCGTCTGGGCCTGTGTCTGCACCCTTGTGGTTTTGTTCCGCATCAGGAGAGGTCTGCTTCATCAGAACAACGCCGTTCCGAAGGTCGAGATCGGAAACGGACAGACGATCGGGGCGCGCGAGGAGCAGGACGACTATTTCTCCACCTTCGTCAGCCCGCACGGGACGATCGCCGTTCTGGCCGACGGCATCAGCGGACTGTCGGGAGGCAGGGCGGCAAGTACGGCTGCCGTGACGACGTTCGTCAAGCAGTTTCTCAAGCTGGAGCATATTCAGGAGCTTCCCGAGTTTTTCACGACTGCGGCTGTAGTGAGCAATGCGGAAATCATGCATACCCTGAAAGGGGCGCAGGGAGGAACGACGCTGGTCGCCGTTGTGGTGGAAGACGGCAACCTTCACTGGGGAGCGGTGGGGGACAGCCTCATCAAAATTTTCCGGAACGGGGACTTCATTGACGTCAATCAGAAGCACATTCTGGAATCGGTGCTGGAGGAACGCTTTGTATCCGGGGAGATTACGCGGGACGAAGCGCTGGACAGTCCGATGAAGAACCATCTGGTCAACTACTTGGGCTACGAAGGCTTCAAAAATATCGAGATCGGCACGGAGCCCGTACGGCTGCAAAAGAGGGACAAAGTCATCCTGTGCAGCGACGGCGTGTACAATACGCTCACGGAAGTGGAGCTGGAGGACATTTTGTCCAAGCCGATTTCGGCCTACGACGCCGCCCAGGAAATCATCGAAGCGATCGAGCGGAAGCAGCTCACGCACCAGGACAACGCGACCGTCGTGATTTTGGAAAAAGGCTGGTAGAACCCGATGCGTAAGGAAAACAGCGATTTCAAAACGAGCTTTCTATCCGAGGCGGGAACGTTTATCCGCAACAAGGATTATTTTGCGTTTACGGAGCAGGACGGTAAAGCTTGCTATGTGATTGCCCGGGGACTCGATTCCGATACGGAGAAGGAAAGCGCCGAGCTGGCCGTCAAAAGCGTCCTTGGCAGTTTTCTCGATCGCCCGACGCTATCCCGGCGCAAGCTGAAACGGTATTTGTGGGAAGCGCACGAACTGCTGCAGATCGAAAGCCGCCGGGTCCGGCGTAAGGTCAGTCTGACACTGGTCGCTACGGACTATACCCGGATGGTGTGGGCGGTGGCCGGGAACACCCGGCTGTATCAATTTCGCAATGGAAGACTGCATACGAAAAGCAAGGATCAGAGCTTGTCGCGGTCGATGGCCGAGGCGGGAGAGTTGTCGGAGGATCGGCTGGACAAGCACGAGGAACGGCACAATCTGCTATGGTATATGGGGAAGCCGGGCGCTTTCGAGCCGTTCGTTTCCAAGAAGACGCTGCTGTCCGAAGGCGATGTCCTGCTGCTCTGTACGCCGGGGGTATGGGAGAACGTAGACGGCGCGGAGATGCTTGATTCGCTGGAAGAGGTCAAGGAGCCGGCCGAGCTTGTCGATACGCTGGAGGATGTGCTGCTCAGCCGGCAGAATAAGCAAGTGCCGAATTATACGGCTGCGGCCGTTTATGTCAACAAAGTATTCAAGGAAGACCCGAAGAAGAAATGGAAAATCATAAAAAGGATCGCACTGGTGCTGATTCCTCTCCTGCTGCTGGGAGGAGGAGCCTATTATTATACATACAAAACCGCCAAGGCCAAAGTGGAGGCGGCGGCCGCCATCTTCGAGCGCGAAAAAAGCGGCGACGAGGCGGTGCAGGAGAAGGATTATCCGGGCGCGGTCAAGGAGTACAGCGAAGCGCGCAATGCGGCGATCAAGGTAAGCGACGTCGTCCATATGCGGCTCATCGGCAAAAAGCAGAAGACGGCGCAGCTCATCATGGACGGTGACGGCTCCTTCAAAGACGGAAATTATGTCAAGGCGCTCGACAGCTACGAGAAGGCACAGAAGGAAGCGAAGCAGCAAAGCGTATACGATGAGAAGGATATCGAGAGCAAAATTGCCAAAGCCCGCACCTACCAGCAAATTACGGAGCTGATGAAGCAGGGGGATCAGAAGCTGCAAGCGCAGGATTACGAAGGCGCCAAGGAAACCTACGCGAAAGCGAAAAAGGAAGCGCAGCAGGCCGATTTTGCAAGCGGGGAAAAGGAGCTGTCGTCGAAGCTGGAAGCGGCGGACGCGAAGATTGCCGGCGTCTTTAAAGAGAAGAAGCAGCTGGACGCCGACAAGCTGGAGAAGAAGGGCGACCAGAGCTATACGGCGCAGGCTTACGAGCAGGCCGTAACCTCCTACGCAATGGCGCAGGAGATCTATCAGGAAATCAACATGCTGGAGAAGGTGCTCGGCGTCGAGCGGAAAATTACGAAGGCCCAGGAGAAGCTGAACCCGCCTCCGCAGCCGCCCCAACCGGCCGGAGCCGACGGAGCTGCGGGAGGCGGAGGACGCGCTCCGGCAGCTCAAGGCGCAGGCGAAGCGGGTGCGGCAAACCAAGGGGCTGCCGGTCAAGGTGGAGCCAAAGCGGCGGCAAGCGGCGGTCAGGCCGAGAAGACTGAGGGAGGAGGCAAGTGAGTTCCCATGAAAGACATCTTGCTGGACAGGCTGAGCCGAATGGAGGATCTCGAACAGCGCAAGCTCTTGAAGCAGATTGTGACGGGCGTCTTTTTGAACCTGGTGGAGTATCAGGAGGACTTGAACCGCAAGCTGGAGGAGCGCGTGTTTAACGAGGTGGAGGACCAGGAGGACCGGGACGACATCTACGTGACCTTGTGTGCCCGGGAAGAGATCGATCCGATTCATGAGTTTCTGTACCCGATGCTTGCCGCCGACACCGAGCCGAAAACGTGCGACCTGCGAAGCGTGACGGAGCAAATGCAGCGCGGAGAAGAGGCGCTGCTGATGACGCTGTTTTTGCAGTGCGATTACTCCAAGCTGAAGGAGCTGCTTCGGGGCAAGCGCACGTTCCGGGGAGAAATCGTTACTACAGGAGGCACCCGGTCCATACAGGTGCGTTTGCGGCAAAACCAGACGTATATCCGCGAGCTGGAAAAGCTCTATTTTATTTTCCAAAAAAACAACGTGCCGTGGAAGACGGTAAATCATCCGTATGCGGGCAAGTTTTTCGACGTGCTGTGGACCGGCGGGGAGCAGCCTTCGGGTCCGGAGGAGGAGCTGCTTGAAATCCGGATATTCCTTGAGGAATTCGAAGCGTACAAAAAGCTGGACATGGTGCCGATGTGGAACATCGAGTGCTTGGAGCTCAAAAACGTAGGCTTTCCGGTACCGGCCGCCGACCGGATTAATTTCGAGCATGTGCTTTCCTTGCGCAAAACGGGGACGCAGCACGGCTATTTGGTCGATGGGGATGAAGCGCTGATCCGGTATATTAAGCGGATGCCGGAGGAGCTGACCATCGTGTCCCCGCAGGACAAATCCGGGAACTGGAACGTGCTGAAAATTACGCAGCCGACACCGACGAAGCTCGGTCGGCTGGCTTACGAGCTCGTTTCGAACAAGCGGAAAAGCAGCTTCACCGGCCGTTTCTCCCGCAAGCATCCGGTCGTCGTCCGGGCAAAGGGCGAGATAGCGCGGATCGCGGGCTCCTTCGAGGCCTCGGACGATCTCGAACTGGTGCAGGTCGAGATTATGGACGAGGCGGACGGGAAGGAAGTCACCTACGGGATGAACCCGTTCATCAGCGACAACGTGAGGGTGGAGAACGACAAAAAACGGATGCGGCTCCGCTTTAGAGCCCGCCGGAGCGGGAGCTTTATTTTGCAGGATTTGATGAGCTTCGTCGTTTCGGAGATCCAAATGTATTTTCCAGAATACGTCTGCGAAGGGGAATGGGCTTGAATTACGTATGGGATCTGGTCATTCGGGCTGCGGACGCGGGCACGCCGAAGGACGACCTTTATTTTGCCCCCGCCAAAGTGTACTCGCCTTATATGGAGCTGAGCACCGAAACGCTGAATGCCCGCACCGTCGAAGAGCGTACGGTCGAAGTGAATCCGTATTACCGGTTTTACGATATTTTCCGCGATCTGTTCGATATTAACAATCAAGAGGATACGGAATTCCGGCGCACGCTGTTCGATCTTGCGATGCATTTCTTGACCGATATCGACCTCATGCAGGGCATGAACAAGCGGGAATTTTATATCCGTTTCGTGCTCCGGGATATGGAAGCGGGGCTGTTCGGCGATGGCGTCCGGGACCGGCTGAAGCTGCTGAACCGGGAGGAGCGGGAAGTCGTGGCCTGCAATCTGCTGCGGCTGTACGAGACGGGGGAAGCGGTGTATCTGCTGAAGGATACGATGCGCAAATTGTTCAAGCACTCGACGATTTACGCCAACTGCGAGGAAAAGGACGAACTGTTGTTCTATGTGGGACAGCGGGAGAATGAGATCACACGGGCGAAGCTGGAACTGATCAAGGACCTGTTTCTGCCCGTGCGTTTTCATACAGAGACGTATTGGGAGAATCATTTCGGCATTGTGGACGTTGAGGACACGATGCGCGTGGATCATATCGCGATGTATTAATTTTAAAGTTAGGTGAATACGAGCGGAGTGAGCGGAATCGTTCCGGAGAAGCGTTAGCGTTCGCCTTTGTCCCCGGATTCTCCCTGCTAAATGGGTTATTGAATCCAAGAATCCGCGGTCGGGGGTCCCCACAAAGTACTCTGATTTGCTTCCATGCATAGACTTCACTTTGTGGGGTGGGGCAGCGATCGGAAGAATGATCCGCTTGCGCAGCGACAGTTATTCACCGGACTTGGTCCTCTACGAAAGGAGCGCAGACATGAGAACGTATAAGCTGCATTCGCCGAAGAACGGCGGCACGGAAGAGACAAGCAAGGTCAAGTTCACGCGGGACGAGCTGTCGGAGATGACGACGCTGCAATTGCGGAGCATCTGTCATAAGGAAAAGCTGGTCGAAGGGCTCTCGGGGCCGCTCGACCGTGAAGCGCTCATCCGCACGATTTTGAAATACCGCAGCGCGGAGCAGAGCCTGCTGATCCAAAGCTACGACGAGCACGGATGGGAGCGCGTGGAGGCGGCGATCGCCCGGTATTTGAATACGCCGCTGCCGGATGACGGCAGCATTCAAATCCCGGCCAAGGTTACGCTGTACGACGGACTTAAGGTAGATAAACTGGACCAATACCGGGTCAAAGCGCCGGGCACCGTCACCGAATCGAACGTGCTGCTCGTCAACGATCATATGGAGCTGTGCGGCATTATGAATCTGGCCAAGGACGGGCCGGACCCGGGCATGTACTGCCTGACCGCTTCTAAGGAAATGTCGTTTCGCCGCACCTCGAACAAAAATTACAGCTTCCTGCTGTTCCGGAAGCAGGATTCGGAATATGTATATCAGACCTACACCCGCAGCAGGCCGCTGCCGCCTACGAATCTGCACTACTGGCGGATTCCGATTCCGGAGCTGGAAATCCGGGACCTGGAAGATACCGACGCGGTGCTGGCCATCGATTTCGGAACGTCCAACACAACGGCGGGCGCTTATCTGGACAGCAGCTACATTTCCAATCCCTCCCGCCACGATCTGTTGAACGGGACGCTTCGGCTGAACAGCATCAATCTGGTGAAATTCCCGGTGGCCGGCGGCAAACGGGAGGAGTGGATCGAACTGCTGCCGACGATTATCGCCGTAGCGGACTGCTCGGATACGCAGCAGGTGAAATATTATTTTGGCCACGAAGCCATGAAATTCATGAAGAAAAACGGGTATACCGGCCATGCCACCGTCTTTCACGGAATCAAGCGCTGGGTCAACCGGTATAAGCTTCCCGAGGAAATTGTGGACGGGCAAGGAAATACGACGGTCGTCCGCAGAAACGACATTTTGCGCGCCTACCTGCTTCACGTGATCGAGACGGCGGAGCATCAATTCAAGTGCCGCTTTCGCAAGATGCACATTTCCAGCCCCGTGAAGCTGAAGACGCAGTTCGCCGAAATGTTCGCGGAGCTGCTGCCGGATTATCGCATCGAATCGGACGACGCGTTGGATGAAGGGATGGCCGTGCTGTTCAATACGATTGCCGATCAGATCGAGAAAAATACGTTTGCGGACGGTGAGACGTATAACGCGCTTGTCATCGACTGCGGCGGAGGCACGACGGATTTGTCATCGTGCCGGTTTCGGATTGAGGACGGGCATATCTCCTACAAGCTGGATATTCATACGGCCTACGAGAACGGCGACACCAATTTTGGCGGCAACAACATTACATACCGGATTTTGCAGTTCATGAAAATCGTCTTTGCCGACTATTACACCAAGGGCGGCAGCGTGCCGGATATCGACAGCTTGATCGGCATTCCCGGCCCCGATTTGTTCCGGCACGTGGACGAATTCGGCGTCGAATCGGTTTACGAACGGTTTGAAGCGCGCTACCGCGAGGCGGAGCGCATTATTCCGACCCGGTTCAAGGATTACGAAAACCGGACGCGGGAAGAGTACCTGCGGGTAAAAAGTAATTATTACTTTTTGTGGGAAATCGCCGACAGCATGAAGAAAGAGTTTTTCCGCAAAACGGGCATTCTGCGCAATCGGTTCGATTCGCAGACCGGGGACCGGCAGGAGCAGGACCTGAAAATTACGGCGGTGGACCGCTGGTGCCTGTCCGCCTACGAGAACGGCCGCATGAAGGATATCTACGAATTCCCCCGCGTCGTGTTCAATATTAACGAGATCAACCTGTTGATCAAAGCGGATATTTACGATATCGTGCGCAAGTTCCTGGAAGACTTTTACCAGGACGGGCGGCTGCAGGAATATTCCATTATCAAGCTGACCGGCCAATCGTGCCGCATCGATAGCTTCCGCGAAGCGCTGAAGGAATTCGTCCCCGGGCGCAGCATCGAATTCCGGCAAAAAACCGAGGAGAGCGACAGCGTTCCGGAATTGAAGCTGGCCTGCCTGCGGGGAGCGATCCGTTATCTCAGCGCGAGGAAGGCGGGCACGATCGAGGCCTACATTACGAATCATGCGCCGGTCGTCCCATATACCGTCAGCGCCTTCACTCACAGCCGGCAGGAGAAGCTCTTGATCAGCAGCCAGGAAAGGCTGAACCAGGTGCAAGGTTCTATCTCTCGGCCGTTCGAGGTCAAGGAGGTGGAGTTCTTCTTGAAAGGAAGCGACGGCGCGGTGCGTCACAAGTATGCGTATGCCAACGAGCCGGGCAGCTTCGAGCCGATCCGTTACGAGGACATCGCCGGGCGGTACGCGGCCAAGATTCCGCAGGACGATACGGACTCCATCCAGAACGGCGAGGTCAAATTTTTCGTGTTCGCGGAGGACAACGAGTGGGGCTTCCATGTGGTGCCGGTTGCGCGGGAGGACGAGCAGCTGTACTTGGGAAGCAAGCGGTTTTTTGCATTCGAAAACGATCTGTCGGAGCTTGATTTCTTTGACGGCTGGAAATAGGAGGTAGCGGATGTTCTCCAATATATATCCGAATTTTCATAAAGGCCGGATTCTGAAGCGGGAGATGCTGGAGAGCCTGCGGGATTACCCGAGGCAGCTCGCAGGCCTGTATTTTCAGTCCTACTCGGACGGCATCGTGGCGGGGACCGATGTTAGAGTGGAAGCGGAACAGCTTGTAGTCGGCTGCGGGATCGTCAAGCATGGCGGCCGGCTGTATACGCTGGAGGAGGAGCAGCAGGTGCCTTACTCCGCGACCGGCAAGGAGACCGTGCTCAAAATCCGCTTTCACGCAGCGGAGGAGCAAAGCGATTATACGGTGTACGGCGCGGAGCTCGTCTTGGACGAGGAAGTCGCCGGCGCCAGCGAGCTGGAGCTCGGGCGGTTCAAGCTGAAGGAGGGCGCGAAGCTGCGGTCGGAGTACCAGAGCTTCGCGGACTTCGCCACCGAGTTC
Organism: Paenibacillus tyrphae; assembly: GCF_000722545.1. Taxonomy (GTDB): domain Bacteria; phylum Bacillota; class Bacilli; order Paenibacillales; family NBRC-103111; genus Paenibacillus_G; species Paenibacillus_G tyrfis. Next base: position 266,549 of record NZ_JNVM01000006.1, on the reverse strand, counting down.
AATACGTGGAACATGATCCACGCGGCTTATGCGGGCGTCGGGCAGCGCAGCGTTCACCCTGCGTTGATGCGGTATTTTGCCAGCCAGCTGCTGAGCCGGGGCAGCACGAACCCGTACGACATCGCTTTTGCGATGCAGTGCATGAGCCAGGAAGCCGTAGATCGGGAACTAATCCTCCATTATATCGGGATCCGGCTCGGCATGGGCTATAAGCCGTACGACAACGGGCAAATTCACAAATATTTGGGACGCATCTTGGACGACGTCCAAGGCGGAAACCGCAGAGGGCCGGAGCTGAGGCCGGGCGGTCCGCGACGGATGATTGTGGAGTAGCGTTCGTTCACATTGAGAGGAAATTACAATCATGTATAAACGATTAACGGTCCTATCGCTTGGCGTGGCCGTCTGCCTATTCCTTAGCGGTTGCGGCTCCATCGGCAAAATCGCGGAGAAGGTAAAGGAACAGACCACCCAAGCGAAGCAAGAATCGAATTCAATGCGGGATACGGCAAAATACAATACTTACATCGGTTTAAGCAACTATTTGACTCAAGGACTGAATAAGACGTTTGAAGGTTATTTCAAGGAGTTTGGCGAGGAGGAGGAGCTCCGCGTCCGTAAAAATTTTACCGGCTTGTGCAGTTTAACGAGGTGTCGGATTTAGCCGACAAGTTTTTTACCGATTTTGCCGTCATTACAGAGCAACGGAAGAAAGAAGACCTGAAGGAGCTAAAGAAAAGCGATCAACTGGTCCGCTACCACGCCATGAGCATCGTCAACCGGGCGCAGGACATCCAGAAGGCGTTTAACAACGCTGGGGTGACCGACGACAATGTGCTGGATTTCGACGTGAACCAATATGCCGAGCTGTACAAGCTGCTGACGGAAGATATCGATAAGTTTATGGAGCTTTCGAAGGATCAGGAGAGGTTGAAGAAAGAACGGGTGAAAATCGTTCCCGTGTTTACCGACAGCATCCAGCGGGTGAAGACGTCTGCCACCGACCTGATGGAGATTTTGCGGACCAAGGACACGACGATCAGCAGCGATATGAAAGGGAAAGTGACGACAGGCGGAAGAAACGTGCCGTTGAAAAACTTCGACAAGCGCGTTTCGGCGTTGGTCAATTCGTATAATACGATGATCGGTTTGAGCCGGTGATCAAGGAGAACATTCATGGACAGAAAAATTTGGGCCGTCGTGTTTATGGCCTGTATCGTTGCAGCAGGATGCGATGGAGCAAAAGATCAAACAGCGTCAACCAATAACTTAACAGTGAATTCACGACAATCCGAAGTGTTACAAGAGAAATCTGCCCCGGAACCTACAAATAGCTCTATCACCAAAGCCGTTGAAATCATAAAACCTTTGAAATATGTAAACAAAAGGCTCGGTTTTTCGTTGGAGTTCAGAGAGGCATGGAGAGACCATTATCAAATAGACGAAATCGATAATAAAATCGTTATAAATTATTTAAGGCCAAATGGGGATAAAGAGTTTCTTTTGAGTATTGAGCGGCATACAAGAGAAGAATGGGACCGTGTGGTAAAGGATGATACGGAAGTGAGCGCTCCGGGTGGAATTCTCCTCAAAACAGACACATACGTGTTCTCCTCGTGGCGTAAAACCGATGCGATGGGCGATATGAGTGAAGAGGAACAAAAAGTGTTCGTTAAAATAGTTGAAGATATCTATGATCCGATCGTTTCTATGAAATTTAAACCGGAAGGCATGAAACGAAGCCTTATCGACCCCCGAACCATCCGGGTCGGCGACACATTTGCGGGACTCAAGGTTGCTTCGGTCAAAACCGCGAACGTACATGATACAAACAAAGACTGCAAATGCTATTACGATATGGTGAAAGTGCAATTCAGGGGTTCGATTGAAGTCACCGGCGATTACGAGGTACAGGACCCGGATTTTTCGGAAGGTGTCATTTTCCACGTCGATCCGGACTTTGGCTTTCCAGAAATTCGAATTTATGAAAACAAAGATGACAATGACCTGCCGGATTCAATTTCTTTACAGTTTACTGAAAAGAGGCAACAAGAACGCTTCGGTAAACCGGGCACGAAAGGTAGGGCGAGACTGGTGATCTCGGATTATTTCTATGTTTATTCGCAATCCGATGAGCGTAGTAAGGTGAAAGTAAAGGAGGTTGGATACATTACGAAGATATAACATGTTAGTCAAACGGATAATCCTTTTATTTTTCGTCTTATTCCTATCATCTTCCTTTAATTCGCAGGAATTACAAAGTGAAAAAATTCCGCAAACGGAATCTGCAAGTGTCGAAGCTGCAGCGATTCCGCCGCTTGATGAAAAGGGCTGTCAAATTATATGAGCAAGCCCTTTCTGAATTTATGGAATTCTGGTATGGGGATATGGGGTGCGAGGATGAACAGCTAGAACGATCGATGATTGTCGATGGAAAGTTGTATCATCAATTTTGCAGCAAGATGGATAGTATGGAAAAAATAAAAGCAAAGCTAGGGACGGTCTTTTCGGATGAAATGGTAGAGGACCTGATACAATCCCATGAAGTGACGACAATTAACGGTAAACTGGCATTTAAAGAAAGCGACATTGGAAGAATGGGCGATTGGGAGCGCGCTACGGCAGCCTTAGTGGCAGATTTGGGAGACCGCCGAGTTTTTACCTTGTTAATACCTATATATGATGAGCCGGAGGAGTCTGGATTCTCGGATATTGTAGAGTGTGTATATGAACATAGTTCATGGAAATTGAATATGATTCCATAATAGTCGGGTTTGTAATTGGAATCGCGATGGTGGGGGATCGTTTGAAAGTTATTGTAATTTGTTTGATGCTGATGCTAGTCTTGGGAGCTTGCGAGAATTCTCCGGATAGCCAGCCCGGTTCTTCTAAAAAAGCGGCAAGCAGCTCGAATGCGGTTCTTACCTCATCAGAACAGAAAATCGTTGTTGATCGTTATAGAAAGGGCTCTTTTTCACCTCAATTTTTCAACTTTCGTGACTTTGAGGTCACGATCGACAAAGCGATGTCTAACCAGATTTTGAAGCAGAAGGTTAGTCATGAAGAACTCAGAAAAGTATATGCCAGCTGTTTCGCGGGGAATTATTACCCCGAAGGTAAGTTAGCACTAGGACTATGTCTATACAAAGGAAAGCCGATTTTGCTTATGCTGGATTTCTCGCAAGAGGCTAAGACGCAGCTGCCGAGCACTCAAATGATTTACTATAAACTGCCCGAGGAACTGAGCAATCGCAGTCAAATCATGAACATTTGCGATGCGAAATTTCAAATCATCGATCCTGTAAACCAATACTCGTTAGATGTATGGTTTGATGGCAAGGCAAGGACAACTGCACCTATGGGTGATCTGTATAAGTCTGCTCTTCATAAAGTAAGTGCAAATGTCCCGCTTGAACACTACCATATGCTGTTAGGGTACATTGACCGGGCGAATAATCCGTTTGCGTTAATCAGGGATGACGTAAACAATGTGTACTTGCTAGGTATGAGCAAAGCCTTAAGCGAGAAGCATGTTCAAGTGATTGGCAACTATGGGGACTGGGTGACTATGTCCGGATACAGCGAGACGATAAATCGGGACACCAGGGAGCAGCGAGAACTTATCTATTTACTTCAAATCAATCAACAAAAGCAGCTAATGCGAAAAATAAGTCTTGCAGAAAACAAAGTCATTTATCAGAAGTCAATTTCCGATCTGGGAATTGAAGGGGAAATTAGGAAGGTGATAAAAAATCCTGATCATCCGTCTCTATTGATTTTGGCTGAGCACACAGATAGAAACATGATTTATACCATACAAGAAGATTTTGCTGCTATCGAAAAAAGGGAAGTGGCAAAGAAGACAACGGATTTATGGACTTTTACCGGCAAAGGACAAACAATGAAAGCGGTTATTTTCCAGCCTTATAGCGAGGAACCGTTTGCTGTGGTTTCTAAAAGGATTGATCCCAACACCCCAGATAATTTACCAGATGACCTTATCAAATCGCTCGTTACAGAAGCTGCAAACCGCTACTTCCATACAAAAGAAGGAGGGGCTTTGCCTAATGCAAAATGTGACGACAGGATAATAACGGTAAACGGAAAGGGAGGATACCAATTCTTTTGCGAACCGCTGGATACGATGGATAAATTAAAAGCGTACTTATCCGAAGTTTTTACGGATGAAATTGTAGATCAACTTATTGCCGAGCTTAACCTTGTGATTGTTGATAATAAAATAGCCATGCAGACCTTAGGGGTAGTTGGGGGCTCCGATTGGGAACATGCAACATTTAAAATGATCAAACGTGAAGGCAATTTTTACTCGTATGAATGTACCGTACCGATAGCCGGAAGCGATGATAGCGAGCTTCGCAGAATGGTGCTTTTTAAAGATCCAAAAACCGGATGGAAAGTGGCAAGCGATCCCGGTCAGTTGAAATAATGGATGTTCTATTAAGAGCAGCAGCAAATGCAGAAGCTGCTACTATTAAAAGAAAGGGGCAGCAGAGCACTTTGAAGAATGCTTCGAAATGGATGATGGTTGTATCCATCCTTTCAATTGTAACTGCATGCGAGGGGAGAATCGATCCCCAAACCCCACGAGGTAACGAAGTCGGCACAACAACGGTTGCTACAAATGCGGCCGACCTGAAAACCGATGCTAAAGAAAAAGAAAGTAAGACAAGCCAATCGGATAACGCAAGCCCCACAGACCACAAAATGCTGGCGTGTCAAAAAGAATTGGAAGAGCAGGGGCAATTTTCGGAGTATGAGGGAAGCGTCGATTATAAATCGGGACCGAGAATATTTCCTCTGCTTCATTTTATTATGACGAAGAAATCGATTGAAGCTAATGAGCTGTAAGGATTCATTAATCTTGCCGCCTACGAAAACGGCCACACCATTTTTTAATTATAGCGATTACGTCTATCCGTTTTCGAAAGAAATTGATTTTGTCGCCGGCGCCGAGGGGGTAGGGGCAGGTTTGGAAAAGTCCATTAAGCGCTATGTTGATGAAAAGAAAATACGAATCCCTCTGCTCTTTTACTGTCCTGGATGCAAAGTGGAGAACGTAGTCATGGTACAAAACAATGTGGAGTTAAAATTTACGGAGGCTGAAACGAATAGCGACTGGCAAAAATGGCTGGGCAGCGATTGGCATATGTACATATCGGAGAAAATCGATTTTGATGAAAAGGTATTCGCGGACGCGTTTTTTTACGGAATGCGTACCCATCTGCCTCCATTCATCAGTGAATATCCTTCGACCGTGCAAGCGACGATTAATGGGGAGCAAGTAAAGTATGTGAATCGCTAACTATACGAAGCGGGTATTCAAAGAAATAGGGGTGAACAAAAACATGAAATGGAAAGAACCGACATTCGACGATACTTCGGTGATAAAAGTGTTGGCCGCGGCAAATGCCCGCAGAAAGGCCGATGAATACGATTATGAAGAAGAACAGAATAAACTGAATCTAACGTATCCGGATTGGGCGAAGGAATGGATTAAGAAGTATAAGGAGGCATGGTATATTGCCGAAGCAAGTGGGGATCGAATAGCAATGAACAAAGCGAAGGAACTGGCAGACGCTCTTAGGGATAAATTGCGCAAAATGACCACAATACCCGAATGGGCACAGCAGCAAATGCAGAAGCAGACCCTGCGATGGATGGAAGCGAACGAAGTCGGCAACGTAAGAGTCATGCGATTGGCTAGCGAAGCGGAACAAGGAATCGAAGATAAGCTGAAATTGATTGAAAGTATGAAGCAAAAGTGGCCGGATGATGCGAAAACTTTGAATGATTTGACGGCAAAGTGGTATTATGTGGATGATAACGAATTCATCCCATACGAGGATAGGGAAAAGTATGCGAGTCCGGAATCCGCGAAAGCTGAATATACGAAGCAGGCTCAAGAGATTATAGCGAAGCATGAAATGCCGAAAAAGGAAGAGCGGAAAGAAGCTAATAAAGAAGCTAATGAACCGGCTAAGGGGAAGGGGAAGGCTATAATTGACAACCTCAGGAATGATACTAGTTTGGGTCTATCAAAAGAGATAAATGACGCAATGATAAATATAACCACTACTTTACTTAACGAAGGTTATGAGCCAGCATTTGTAGCAGGGGTTCTTGGTAATATTATGGCCGAGGGAAGCCCTGGCAAGTTTGAAAGTTCTGCTTACATCGCTAATCCAAGCGCTGAACCTGCTTATTTAAAATATATGGATAAAAATTATGATTATAGAAATGTGTTTTCTGGGAAAAACATTTCCGAAGTTGGAATAAAAAAAACATATGCAGTGCTAAAGGAACTGGAGAAAGGTGGATATGTGGGGAAATTTGGACTTGGTAGTGTTCAATGGACTGGTGGTCGCACTATGGGCTTAATTCAATCTTACATTGAACTATATGGAGAAGATTATTATCCAACAAAAGCAGAAAGTCTTATAGCAGAGAATAAGATGATTGTTAAAGAACTTAATGGAGATTATTACAATAAAAGAGTTTATCAAAACTGGAAATCCCAATATGGTAATAGTAATGGAGCCGATGCTGCATATTGGGCAGGTAGTATAGTGACTTACAAGTATGAAATACCACACGATACTGATAAACAAGCTAAAATTCGAGCAAATAACGCAAAAAATGTATATAAAGTTATGATGGGTAGTAATTAATATTACTCAGTGAGAAAGGATTATAAATTATGAAAAGTATAGCATCAGGTGTAATTATTTTAGCTGTACTGATATTAGTTGGTTGCAATAATGTAGCAACAAATAGGCAACCAGATCCTACCAGTAGTCCCTCCAGCAGTCCAACAAGCAGTCCAACAAGTAGTCCAACAAGTAGTCTAGCAAGTAGTCCATCTAATAGTCCATCTAGTAGTCCATCCAATTATGTTAAAACATATAAAGATGAAACCCAGAAGCAAATACAATACGGTAAATTTTCGATTAATTTTGATGAATACCATATAGTCTCCGATACAAGCAGTGATGATAATGAAACTTTTAAGCTTGAAATCGATAAAGGAAAAGTTCGGCCAGATACTCATATGAGCATTACAATTCGGGCAATAAAAAAACAAGATTTCCTCAATACGGAAAACATCATATCCTATTTAAGTGATATGTCTCCTGATTATGAGAAAATAAGGATTTATAATAATGTAACCGATGATTCTGGAATAATCAGTTTATATAGTGTAACAGGAGGTGGGCTGACGAATTATGTAGTTTGCTATAGGGATGCTTGCTATTTAGTTGAATCTGATTATAGCATTTTAGAAGTTGATCTATTCAAAAATAATCCTACAGCGAATTATGTGGTGAATAAACTAAAAATAGAATGCGCAAACTCTTTTACAGCCAATATTTATCAAACTATTTATTATAATAAAAACAAATTCGAAAAGGCTAAATATGATATCACTCAAGGTAAGGGTGGAACAAAATATTCTGCTGAATTAAGTTACGATAATAAAGAATATATAAGCAATTTTACGCTCAAAAACGAGAAAGGCGAAAACCTGCTGACATTATCCACCGATGCATCAGGTTCTAAAGAAGATACTATTAAATTTTTGGATGTCAACATGGATGGTTATGCAGATATTCAATTTTTGGAAGAAGAAGGTATTATGAATAATCGTTATGCACTATATGTCTGGGATGATTCTGCAAAGAATTTTGTTAAAGTAAAATGTGATGAGATGCTTTCGTATTTTGAAGTGCATGATGGTTATTTGCAAAATTGGCAAAAAGAAAGTGCAAATTCCGGGGTTATACAAAAACTTGTCTGGAAGAATAAGAATACATTGATAAAAGAATCAGAAGAACAGTATCAAGCTAACTAACCGAAGATGGACGAAAAGGTGTTTGGAGAATGCATAGCAGCAGATTGTATATTGGATGGTTTGAATCTTGTACCCTTGTAAATGCAAGTGAAAGGGGACGCTTCTTAGCGCCACGAAGCGCGATGATATGTGCAGTTGTTAATCCTGCATGGTAAAGAATGCAAGCACTTGAAACCACCTGGTGGTGATTTCAGGTGCTTTTTATATCCACAAGATCTTACATCAACAGTAGCTTTTTCAAATAATGGGTCAAACCATACAGAATCGGAAACCGGGATCATGATAAAATGGAAAGAACATACATTCTATGCTGCTTTTAGAGCAGCAGAGCCAAACTTGAAGTGGAAAGGTACTTGATATGACCAGACAAGAGGCCTTGAAGCATTTTTGGGAAACTTACGTCAAGGACAAGCAGAAGGAGTACATCGAAAAAGCGGAGGAAGAATACCGTTCTCACAAAGACGAGCTGGCGAAGGATTTTATCGAGTCTTTTCGTCGTATTTGTCTGAATATTAAAGAAATGCAATCCGCGGGGCAAAAAGCAAAGATCGCCTATATCAATTATTCCATGAGGCGCACTTATTTATTAGAAAGAAAGCACGAGCATGTCGTAGAGGCGTTCGACAAGGACTGGTATTTCGATACATACCCGTGCCAAGGAACGTACGATTCGGGATGGGCCTTTAAATATTTGGATGCGTTGGAAGACGAACTGGAGCAACTCGGAAAAAAATACATGGGCAAAATTATCAAGCCCGATATTGAACGAATCAAGCTGGAGGCGGCCGCTGCCTTTAACCAATCGATTGTCGTATTGGTCAAACAGGCGATGGCTGATGCAATTCGACTGAAAGAGTTCGATGAAATTGTCCGTGAACCAGATCTGGAAGTTCGGGTGGGGGAGCATAAGGGCATTAGTGAGGTCGTCTACAAGGACAATTTCGTACAGGAGGGAAGTCTCTTTTCATGAGCAGGGGTGAATTTTAGCATGGAATATTATATCGTATCCCAAGACGAACGAATCGTAGATTACGAAGAGCCGGCCGGAATAGCCAAAACGGTAGACCAACGTATGCTGCGGAACGAAGAGAGCCGCGCGCAGCTGGAGCATACGATTTTGCAGTTTTATACCCAAGGAAAGGGCGAATATATCGATTTCATCGAAAGACCCGTTCCGCTTCTATCCGACTCCTTGAAGACGATTTTTGACCGGTATCAGCCTCATATTTATTATAAGCTTGTCGTTCTTGCGGATATCAAGCAAATGAAACAGACGCTCTATTGGATAGCGGTGCCGGATACGCTTGCGTGTCTGTCGGAGGAGAGCGAGTGGCATAAGAATGGTTCGCTCAAAACGCCTGTTCTTGATTCGAGGAAAGTCGGGCATTACAAAATATTCAAAATCTCCGATAGCATGGCAGATTTCATCGTAGTCGATCTGGATGTGGCGGAAAGCATCCTCAGGTACAATCCGAAAGGAATACGGTTGAAAACAATCGACGTGAGGAGGTTTTAAATATGAGTTCAAGTTATGTGGTAGAAGGCGCTTCCATTAAATGCAGCTATGGCAGCACGAATGCGAATTTTAAAACGCCGGCGGGACGAAAAATAGCGATCAACGATAAGCTGCAGGGAAATGTGCAGGATTTCAAGCCTGAGATCAACATCCCTGCTTTTGGCTTGTGCAGCAGTCTGTCCAATCCCGAAGTCGCTTCCGCGACGGCCGCCAATCAAGGGCAGCTCAAAAAAATGCCGTGTAAACCGGTCATTACGATGCCTTGGCTGGATGGAAAAACGGATGTGCTGGTAGATCATTCCCCTGCGCTTTTGAACTGTTCAACCAATCTGTGCATGTGGTGCGGAAAAATTACAATTGTGAACGAGGGGCAATAGGCTTTTGAAGAGAATCGAAAGGGGGCATTCGCTTGGTTATGCAGATGAGCGCCGCGACGTACGGCGATCTGAAAATAACGGCGCCTTACGATATTGTGGCGCTGCTGGATTTTAAGCTCGTCAAGAAGGTCGGCGGCCACGGAGAAGTGTATCTCAAAGCTGTCGTATCGGACGACCATCAAAAGAAATATCCGGATCTGGCTCAGTACAGAGAGCATATCGAAGTGTTTCAGATGGACGGAGAGAAAGAAGTCCGCTGTCTGTTCAAAGGAACGGTAACCGAGCTTGAAATCCGGTTCAGCAGCGGCAACTATCATATGATCGTGAAAGGTTTGTCCCACTCTTATCAAATGGACAAGGCTGTCCGGAGTCGCTCTTTTCAAAACCAGGATATGACTTACACGGAATTGGTCCGCGAAGTAATCAGGGGGTATCCACAATCGGATTTCATCGACTTGGCCGCGGGCAGCCGGACCTTGGACGAATTTACGATTCAGTATCGTGAAACGGATTGGCAGTTTTTGGGGAGAATGGCTTCTCGGTTTTACACGGGTTTGGTGGCGGACGTTACCTCGGACAAACCCAGATTCTGGTTCGGCATTTCGCGCGGGGAGCTCAGAGGCACTTTAAAGGGAAGCAACTATTTAACGGGAAGACATGCCGCGGAATCGGGCAAAGCGATGGCGAACGCCCGCTGGGAAGATGCGAACGAACGGGAATTTCTGTATTACGAGGTGGAATCGGATCAATATTTCGAAATCGGGGACGTCATTCTGTTCCGAAACAAGGCTTTGGTAATCGAGCGGGCTACTGCGAGCATCAAGCGACAAGTGTTGAAGTACGATTATGTATTAGTCCCGGAATCCGGCCTGAAGCGAAGCCGTACTTTCAATCCGCATTTATCCGGAACCTCTCTGGAGGGCAAAGTGATCGAGGTGAAGGACGAGAACGTCAGGGTACATCTAAATATCGATCTGAAACAGAACAAAGCTACCGCCTGCTGGTTTCCTTATCCTACGTACTATACCAGCGATAACGGGGTCGGTTGGCACTGTATGCCTGAGCTTAGCGATACGGTTCACCTCTATTTTCCATCCCGTGAAGAAAAAGACGCTGTCGTCAGTCATTCTCTGAGAAAACATTTCCGCGGCGGTGACAAGATCAGCGATCCTCATACAAAGCGGCTGCGTACCAGGGGAAGTAAGGAAGCGCGTTTTGCTCCGAAAGAAACAGTAATGACCTCGATGGGGGACAACTTCTTCGTCAAGCTGAACGAAGAGACGGGCGTCGAATTGTACAGCAAAGGCAGCATAGTCTTCGCAGCGGGCGAAGATCTGGTCATGCACGGCAAGCGGCTTGAAATTACGGCAGCGAAAGAAATCAGCGTGTCGTCGAAGACAAGCCATATTCGTCTGGACGGGGAAAATCATATCAAAGGCTCGCGCGTCCTGACGGCGCCGCTTCCCGACGAAGAGGTTGCGGCTTATGCATCGCTGCAGCAGGAGATGAACGGAGGCAGCAATTACCCGGGCTGGGCACAGCCGCTGCTGCTGAAGTACAAAGCCGATTACTACCGCGCCAAGGCGGCCGGCGACGAGAAGGGCATGAAGGCAGCGGCCGCGAACGCGAAGAAGATCCGCGACAAGATCGACGAGATCCATGCTATGTCACCATGGGCGCAGGAGCAGATGAACGAGAATACCGAGAAGTGGTATGAAGCGCATGCCGCGGGCAATAAAGCGGAGCAGGATTATTACCATGGAGCTGCCAATTCTCTCCGGGACAAGGTACAAATGATCGTCTTGATCCGAAACAGCTCTGCGGAGTCTTATAAGGATGCGAACCGGCTGGAGGAATTGACGCAGCGATATGCTGACGCCAAAAACAAGCTGACAACGGAGGACCCGGCATCAATCTCCAAATCCGCCGACGAGATCAGGACCAAATATGGCGTCAGCCATCGCGCGGCGCGGGAGAGCTTGAACCTGTTGGCCAAGAAGTTCCCGAACGACTTTAAATATAATCTGGATGTGAAGGATGAGTGGGATTCCTCGTTGAACAACGCGCTGTACGATTTTTCCGTCAAGTATGGCCTCGCCGGGAAGGTTCACACGAAGGAGCTGCTGGAAGCTTATGCATATCAGGTGGCGCGTGGGATTCTGCCTTGGCCGAAGCCTCAGGAGAAGAGCGGGAGCGGAAGTGCGCCTGCTGCGAAGCCAAGTCCAGGGAATGATCAGGCCAATGAACAAAAACCTTCTTCCACGACCGATGTTAAAAAGGATAATAATGGACAGCAGATCGTAGCAGATCATCGCATAGCTTCATATGTAACTGATCATAAAGAACTGCGTGACAATCAAAAAACGGCATTAGAAAGAATCAACTCATATTATTCGGATCAGACGATTCAAGCAGCGTTGAAAAAAAATCCCGACATCCCTCTTGTGTTCTTTTTCGAGGGGGTTGGTAACCATGGCGGTACGGACGGTAGGCATGGAGCTTTAGGGGTTGTTGTGAAAGGCGGTGAAGTTAAAGCAACTTTCCAAAATACAAGCACTTTACCAACATACGGAAACCAAAAAGGTATAGCTACGGTCAAAGCAGGTGTGTACGAGTTTGTTAGCGGGCTACACAGGAAAGAGTATCCAGCGCTTCGAGTAAGGGATGGAGCAGGGGTTCCTGCAACTTATCCAAATGATCCAAATAAAACAACTGCGGTGGGAATAAATGTGCATATGGGTTTTTCATCCGGCCCAAGCTCGGAAGGCTGTTTAACGATTCAGTCAGATGATTATACCCGCTTCTTAAAAGCGGTTGGTGTCTTAGATCAGAATGCTTCAAATTATGTGCAATCGGACTATCATAAATCAGGAAAAAATGTGCCTAGCAATATTCCCTATAATAAATTAAACGGTATCGTAATTATAGATCGGAAAGATTAGTAAAACAAGCTTGAGGAGGTGCCCCAGAAATCGATGATCAAAAAATACTTGGCTTTTTGTATATGTTTGTTGCTTATGCTAACCGGATGCTCCCAGCCTGAGCAATTATCAAGTAACAAGAGGTCCCAAAATGAGAATGTTGCAATTACTCCCAAGGAGATTAAGGAGCCAGTTCCAAATACTGCTCCAAAAGAAACGCCGGAACCTAGTCACAGTGAAAAAAAATCCATAGACTTAGGATGGCTGCTATTAGCTGAAAACAAGGATACATTATATGATGGCGGATACCAATTAATTAACCTAAAATCTCCGGAAAATTCAAAAGTTGCAGCGGTAGATTTTCAAGCGATCATGAATGATCTCATTCAAAGAAAAATTATCGCAGTCAATTGCGAAAATACGTATTTGGAACACTTTACAAAGGATGGACGTAAAGCCTATTTCATCTCAGATAAATCATCTACCGAAAAGATCATTGAAGGATACGACTTTATTGATCAAAAAGTTTTTATTAAAGGAACATTTACAAGAGATGCCGGGAACTTGGACAACTATATCGCCTTATTCACCCCGGATCACACTCAGTACATTGCCAATTCCGAAGAGGGTCTAGTTTTGTATGACCTCGAGAAACAGAAGAAGATAAGGGTACTTTTTCCTACTGAAGGGGAGAGTGGGATCGAACGGCGCTTGTATGCTTTTTCCAAAGATAATCAAAAATTGTTGGTCTCAGAATCTAATGATTTTGTCGTTTATGATGTGAAAAGCAGTAAGGAGCTGTATCGAAACCCGAATTTGGCCAAAGCCATGACAAAATTGGATCAAGGAATAACAGAAATTGCTATGCAGTATGACGAACAGGGGAAAACAAATTTTTATTTGGTCATGGACGATGAAGTTCGACTGCTTGATTTTCCGGCTGAAACAAACGATGCCGTTCTTGCACCCGATAAAAAGACAATTATTTACAAGCTTCGGTCCTCAAAAGACTTTAATTTGAGGGATTTGACAACGGGGGAGGACCGGATTCTCCATGGCATACCTTCAAATTATACGATCCGATTCTGGTTTCCTCAAGATGTACTGCCACCATCTATTACACGGCATGCAGTCGAGGGGATAGGACAGAAGGATGGGTAGTTCAAAAAGAAACCGCTTCGTCCTTATCATTGGCTTGATGTTATTGCTGCTTACAGGATGTTCGAATGAACAGAAAAATAGCCAGCAGGAAGGTTTGGGGGACAACTCCGCCGACCGTGTTACCTCCGAACAGAAGAGGGAGAACACTCATTCCGACGACATTTCATCGGGGCATAACAATGACAATAATGAAGCAAAAGCTTATCAAGAAAAGCTATCCGACTGGCTTCTATTTCGAGGTACAGGCGATAATGAAATGATACATTATGTGAAAAATGCAGGTGACGAAGAAAGCTTCGTTTAGACCCAATATTTCTGCGCAAATCTATAACTTTCTTTCGCATCAAACCGAGCTGCAATTTCAATTGCCTCATGAAGATTATGTACTGTCTCCTTATCTCAACCAATATCTGTTTGAGGACCATGGAACAACTGCTTATCAGGAAAGCTGCAAACCCGAAACGGCTATCGTAACATGTCGGGAAAACAAAGAATACCAACGCGTGGCATATCGACCATATCGGCTAACATTCCTATCATCATAAAAGGAGCGACGCTCATGGAACCCATCATACGAATAAACCAAACGGCAATCGCGCTAACGAATCCTAAGGTTCGAATTACCCAACGGATCAACGATCATGCCAAGGCTTATTTCACCGGAATTGTCAGGGACGATGTGAAAGAACGGTACGTGGAGATGGCGGAATCGTCGACAACGTTGGAAATTTCTTATCGTAAGGAAGACGGGAAGCTCATCGACCTGTTCAAAGGACGGCTGATGAATATTCGGGTAAGAGCTGCGGCGAACGTGTACTATATCGTCGGCGAAGCCGTGTCCAATACGTATGCAATGGACATGAAGATCAATCGCAGAACGTTCCAGAATCAGAAGCTGACGTATCACAAGCTGGTCGAAAACCTCTTAGGGAATTATTCCGGGGCCAACTGGAACAGCAGCCTGGATCAGACGACCCTACAGAAGTTCACGATGCAGTACGACGAGACGGATTGGGAATTTATGAAACGAATGGCGTCCCGTTTTGGCTGGGGGCTGATTCCGAGTCCGACGGCAGTGAAGCCGCAGTTTTATTTTGGCCTGCCGCACGGCGTGGAAAAGGGCGAGCTCACAAACTTTAACTTTTCGGTCACCCGCAGGATCGGTTCTGGAATCGAAAGCGAGAACAGCAACTTACTGTACTATAAAATACACAGCACCGGCAAAAAAGACGTGCTGCTGAACATTGGGGATTCCGTTACTTATAAGAATCGTCCGTTATACGTCTTTCAGTCGATTGCCGCCATCAGGCACGGGGTGCTCAAGCATGAATATGTGCTGACCACCTCTGACGGATTGCAGCAAAAACGTCTGCGGAACAGCAAGCTCAAAGGGTCATCCGTTCGAGGAAAAGTGATCGGGATCGAGGAAGACCGGATCAAGGTGCATTTTCACGAAATCGATAAGGCGAAGCCTGCTGTCGCAGAAACCTGCTCGTTCCCCCACGCCACGTTTTATACCGCGGAAGGCGATACGGGATGGTATTGTATGCCGGAGCTGGACGACGAAGTGAACATCTATTTCCCCTCGGATAACGAAGAGGAAGCTATCGTTACACATTCGATCCGTATGAAAACAAAAGATGGAGATTTGATCAAGAAGCCGGAGGTCAAAATTTTTATGACCAAGCACCGGAAAGCGATCGCCTTCACAAACAATGAAATTTTAATTACCGGCAAAGACGATGAAGTGCTGATTCGTTTAATCGACGATCATGGCATTGAAATTCGCAGTAAAAAAGACATTCGGGTCAAAGCGGATGGGAATTTATCTCTGCATGCCGGAAATACGGTGCAAATATCGGCGCAGAACACGCTGGGCCTGAAATGTAAAACGAGTCTGGTCGAGCTGGACGGCAACGTGAAGCTTCAGGGAGATAAGGTGAAAACGAACTAGCGGCAGACCATACAGATCACATGTCAAGGGGCGAAGCGAGGAGGGAGTCAGGTGCCGAAAGCTACGACAGGCGCTCAGGTTCTGGAGCGAGAACCGACCAAGGAAGAAATGATCGCAGAATGGAAACGAAGCATGGACGAAGGCGTAGACCCGTTTATCGTTATTCCGAACGGATGGGACACTCCGGAGGACGCGCGGCGGAAGGCCGGGAACGAAATGATCTGGGAAGCGAAGAAAATACGGGCCCAGGCAGATGCCGAGAAGAATGCCATAGAGAAGCAGCGGCTTAAAAACAAAGCCGACGATCTGGCGGTCATCGGACGGAAGATGGGCGGAGTCATCTCCCGCGAGATCGATCAGGAGCTGGCACGAAATATCGTAGCCAACGAGCGGATATTGGATGCCCGGATGGCATGGCTGGATGCGCAAAAGAAAGGGGACGAGGCGGGAAAAAAACAGGCGGAGCAGGACGCCAGGGAAGCCCGTAAATCGGGTGGGACCATCCCGAACTGCGATACGGAAGAGATGAAACGGATGGTCGGCAATCAGATGATTTTGTCGGCGAAAATTTTATGGGCGGAGGCGCATAAAGAGCACGATCCGGCCAATAAAGAGAAAGCCGAGAAGCTGGCAGCCAAAGGCCGTACCATGGGCGGAACGATTACGCTGCAGGATGATTTGGCCGATGCGCAGCGAATGGTCGGCAATGAAATGATCTGGGGCGCGAAGCAAATCTGGGCAACCCCGACACAAGCGGGCGGTGATGCCAGCGGAGTGGCGGCCAGCGCCAAGTACGCGCGCGAGCATATGGGCGGGACGATCACGATCGATCACAGCATCGAAGAAGCGGGGAGAGTCGTGGCCGATAACAGGAGCCATCCTCTAAGCAAGTATTCGAATGCCCAGGACAGAGCATGGAACGGCGTATATGACAAAACGGAATGGGAGAACAACGCACAGTATCTTTATAATATGACCCGTAAGCCGGGCGGCGATAAATGGGCCAACGATAGGTTGTATCTTGCGGAGAAAATTTTGTACGGTTCCCCGAAAGAAGCGGAATGGGCAAAGCAGAATTTTAACAAGGCTGCGAAGCCAAGCGGAGGGGAAGGAAGCTCGCAGGGCGCAGGCTATGATTCGTCAGGCACGCAAAATCCCGATCCGGGTCCGATCTATAACCATGCCAAAGAAATGGTAAGAAAAATTAACAAGATCGATCAGGACAAATTCGGAAAAGAATTGCAAAAATTCGCGGAAATTTACAAGAAAAATATAGACATTTACGAACGAATTTCTAAAAAAACGGGCGTTCCTCCGCAGTTGATTGCCGCCATTCACTATCGGGAGGCGTCCTGCGATTTTTCGGCTTATTTGCATAATGGAGAGAAGCTTGGAAAAGTAACGAAGAAAGTACCTAAGGGGAAATTTTTTACAGACTTTGAAGAGGCTGCGGTAGACGCAATATTGGACAAAAAAGACCTGATCAAATTTTATCATTTAAGCGTAACATCCAATGACTTGGTCGCCATGATGGCATATGCGGAAATGTATAACGGTAAAGGATACCTGAAAAATGACCTCGTCAGCCCGTATGCCTATAGCGGAACAAATGTATATACCAAAGGAAAGTATGTTTCAGACGGGAAATTCGATCCGAATGTGGTCGACCGCCAACCAGGCGTGTATATCCTGTTAAAAGCCATTGAGTCTGTATCGGGAAGTGCCGGAAACGGAAGCTCCGGTGTACAAAACCCGTCACCGAAGCCAACTCCAAAGCCGACTCCAACCCCTACACCTTCTGGCAACCACATAATCAAAGGAGTACCTGCGGTAGACCAAATTCCGTTCTCCGCTTCCGGCTGCGCAATTGCGTCATTTACGATGGTGGCTAATTTTTATGGAGCCGACACGGATTTCAATTCGGTAAGCAAAAAGTATGCGCCAGGAAACGCTATGGATTTTCCTCGAGCCTCTAAAGCGGTAGATTTGTCTTACCAAAGGTATGATGTGGGCAAAAGCTTTACGAAAAACGATGTGTATCGGCATATCAGAGCGTCCATTGACAAGGGATTGCCTTGCATTGTTTCAAGTGACGGACACGATCGGAATGGCAAGGCCAGCACACACTTTGCAGTAGTTATCGGATATACGAACGAAGGAAACAAGGACTCGGATATTATCATTATCGATCCGTGGGGCGGAGTGCAAACGACATTGGATCATATGCAGATCTATAAATCAAAAGGACAAATATTGAGCGTCCGGGAGTTTAAGCCAAAATGAGGATAGAGGAGTACGTCATGCTGAACGATAAAGTATTTTTGAAGCTGAACGAAAAAATAGTAAAACTATGGTTAATTGCTATAGCTTTGTTTGTTCTCATGCTGGCTGCCGGTTGTGCAGGACAGAATCATCAAACTTCGCCTGCGGAAAGCGCTCAAACTACCGGAAAAAATGACGGGCAAAGCCAACAAAATTCGGTATCCCCAACAACGCCAGCGACGCCTTCAGCACCGGTAGCAACCCCGGCACCGAAAATTGAAACAGCACCGGCAGCAACCCCGGCACAGAAAACCGAAACAGCACCGGCAGCAGCTCCCGCGCCGAAAACTGGGGCTGCGTCGGAGTCAACGCCGGAACTAACGGTTGATGCGGCCATTAAACTTATGGATGAGGCTCGGGACAGAAACTACAAGCTGTTGCAAAAAGGCGGTCCTTGCGATGATTTCAACTATATCAACGACGAGGATGGCGGGTATGCTTTTATTTGCGCTGAGCTGAATTCCAAAGAAAAAATTCAAAAGTACTTGGAGGAAGCCTTCACTTCTCCTATCGCCGACACGATTATCGGTCAGCTCAATCTACGAAAAGTTGACAATAAACTAGCTTTTAGTCCCTTGGACTGGGGCTCCATGTATGACTGGAGCGGCATTAAGGTAACAAAGACCACAAAAGACGGAAATAAAGTGACGTTTCTTTTTAAAGTGGGATTGCTTGATGCTTCAGCGGAAACGAAGACGATCGAGATAACGTTTAAATATATCGATAAGTCGGGCTGGAGAGTCGATACGAAGCCGCAGCATTTCTTGTAATGCACCGAGGAGGAGAGGAGGATCTTCTTGAAGCGTCTGCTGCAATGGATGGTCGTCACGACCATCCTTTCCATGCTAACCGCATGTACGGGAAATATGGATTCGAAATCTCCCGAAAGTATCAAGGTCGCCGTGAATAACGATAACATCAGAATGGATAGCGAAGAAAAAAATACCGGACCGAAGAAAAGCGTTCCGAAAAATCCCCCTAAGCCAGCCTCGAAGGAAATCATCTCGTGTCAAAAAGCATTGGAGGATCGGGGGCAGTTTTCTATCAAGGACGGAACGGTTGATTATCAATCAGGATTGCGAATTTTTCCCTTGTTAAATTTCATCATGACCAAACAATCCGTTTCCGCCAAGAATCCGGAACAGTCGGTATTTATGAAGGATAATCCGATATTCGTTACGCGTAATGACAAGTATGCGAACTCTCTGGTATTTGCAACGATTCATTCCCAGAGAACGGGGGTATTAAACGGAGTCGTTGGATTTCCGGATAATGAAGTAACCCAATATTATGAACCTATGGTATTTGGGGAGAAGACTGGTTTTACACCACAGGTACCTGTAACGGATGCAGGTCCATTAAACAAAGCGGTTGAAGTTAACAGGGAAACGTGGGGGAATGAACTCGGAGAACTCACAAAGCCTTGCAACGACGCGTTGATCTTGCCGCCAACGAAAAAAGCTACCCCATTTTTTAAATACAACGGCAAAATATATCCTTTTTCAAAGGAAATCGATTTTGTGGCAGGGGCTGAAGGTGTAGGATTTGGTTTGGTGGAGTATGGAAACAGATATCCCGAGGGAAAGAAAATCCAAATACCGATTCTCCTCTATTGCCCCAATTGCAGCATAGAAAACGTGGTTATGATTCAAGATGGTGTTGAATTAACATTCAAGAAAGATCAGTATAACGACGATTGGCAAAAGTGGCTTGGCAAGGAATGGCATGCATTTACATCGGAAGAAATTGATTTTGATGAAAACGTGTTTGCCGAGGTGGATTTCGCTAGCATTCACTCGAAGCTGCCGCCTTTTATTAGCCAGAACCCGTCTACGATTCAGGTGACGATTAACGGGGAACAGGTTGAGTTTGTGAATCATTAAACAATTAATGCAGGTACGATTGCCGGTCTTCGCGCAGAACAGCTCCAATGATCTGTTGCCCCTTTCCTCTTCCCTTTTCCCCGCCGCCGTGGCATACTCCAAATATACCCAATTGATTAGACGAATTTATCCCCCTGTTGTGAAAATCAAACCCTGCCGTCCGCGGCGGGGCGCGTACTATAATCGAGAGTGGATAACTGGCGGTTCCCGAAGGAGGGGTACGGATGATAGACAAACGGCGGCCGCTCCAATTGACCTCCCTGCTGCTGTGTTCGGGCTTTGTCGCCGGATGCGGTCAGCTCGGTGCGCCGGCCCCTGCGGGAGGCGATCAGGCAGGTGTAAGGCAGGCGAAGCCGTTCACGATCTCGCTGCGGCATACCCAGGTCCGCGACGATGCCAGGCTTAAGCTGAAGCTGCTGGAAGACGTCGCCAAAAGGATGGAAGCCGCCGTTCCCGGGCTGACGGTGGAACTTGAGGGCATCGAAGACAAGGTGAACCGCTTCGAGAAGCTTCCGGCCGAGATGGCCGCGGGCTCGCCGCCCAAAATATTCGACTTGTTCGGCGGCTCGGATACGCAGAAATATGTCAAAGCCGGTCGACTGATGGATTTGACCCCGATTCTGGAGGAGATGAAGCTTAAGGACCGTTTTTTCGATTTGGACGAGTTCACGGTTGACGGTAAAATTTACGGACTACCGACGGCGTCCTTCGTGGAAGGCGTGTACTATAACAAGAAGATATTTAAGGAGCTGGGCGTAGAAGTACCCAAAACGTGGGAGGAGCTTATCGCCATCGCGGAGAAGGCGAAGGCTAACGGCATTACGCCGTTTGCGCTTGCAGCGGCCGACGGCTGGGTGATCAACATGCTGATGAACACGCTTTGGGTACGTACGGCCGGCCCCGATTCCGTCGAGGGCTTCGTCAACGGATCGCGCAAGTGGACCGATCCCGACGTGCTTGACGGCTTCAAGCGCTACGAGCTGTTCGTCAAAAGAGGCTACTTTCAGGAAGGCAGCCTCGGTCTTAAATATGCGGAGCAGCAGTACAAGTTCCGCGCGGGCAACGCGGCGATGCTGTTCGACGGGAGCTGGGCGAGCGGGGCGATTGCCGATCCCCAGTGGTCGAAGATCGCGAACGACGTCGGCTTCTTCAACTTCCCGGATACCGGAGGGAAGGGCGGCGGCTGGATTAACGGCAGCTACTCGAACGGCTATGGCTTCGCCGGGAACCTTAGCGAACAGGAGAAGGAAGCTGTCAAAGCGTTCATCCGCATTATGTACAGCGACGAAATGCAGCGGCGTCAATTGAAAGAAAACGGCGTCCTGCCCGCCATGAAGCTGATCGACCAGTCGGGTTTTTATCCGATTGTGGACGAAATCATGCAGACGACCCGGTTCAAGCAGTTTCCGGCGTTCGATGCGGTCGTTCAGGCCAAAGTTCGCGAAGCGCTCGAAACCGGCATGCAGGAGTTTGTCGGCGGCAAGCTGACGGCAGAGCAGGTGGTGGAGAAGCTTCAGCGGGTGCAGGAAGCCGCTAACAAAGAAGCGAAGAGATGATGCGGTTCGCCGGAAGAGCGGCAGCATAGCGGCGAACCCTTCGGCATAAGAAAGGAACGACAGGCATTTGATGAATCTTCGGAAAAAAATGTTTTTGGGGTTCATGGCGTTTATCGTGGCGCCGCTGTTCGTGCTCGGAACGATCACGTATTTGCTGTCGCAGAGCATCATCCAGCAAAACTATGCGGAGCAGTCCGAATTTACGCTGAAGGCCGTCGGCCGCAATATTACGTACGTGCTGAAGGAAGCGAACTATTTCTCTCAAGCGTCGATGCAGCGGGAAGACATCCAACGGATGCTCGGTGCCAAAGACGGCGTCGATGCCGTCACTTTGACCGAATACGACCGCTTGCTGCAGCGAACGTTTCTTTCCTATACTCCGGCTTATTCGGTGACGCTGTACGATTTTGAACGGCAGTCGTTCAGTCAGGGGAAAATCGGTTACAGACCGCTTTCCTTTGCCGAGCTTGCGAAGCTGCCCGTATTCGGCGAAGTCATGGCCCTGAACGGCGTGCCCCGCTGGATCGGTCCGCACGAATTCGAGAATTGGACCGGCAATAAGCCGCTATTTACGATGATTCGAGTGATCAACGATATGTATACGCTCGACAACCGTGGGATTTTGCTGCAGCAGTTTCAATTCAGCGAGTTGAACCGCATTTTCAACTATTTCGGCACCAGCCACAGCAATGGCGTCCGCTTCATGATCGTCAATCAGGATGGGCTGATCATGGTGGACAACAAGGATAAACTCTCGGGGCAAACGCTTTCGTCGCACATTGACGGCTCGATTCATCTGGGCGGGGAATACGAGAGCGGCAAAATGAAATTCGACGGCGTCGAAAGCATCGTCTCGGTGCATCATCTGAATTTGGACGAATTCGGCAAAATGAATTGGAGCGTCGTCTCCGTCACGCCTTGGGCATATTTGTCCGGACGGTCGATGCAGGTGATCCAATGGATCGGCGCGATTACGATCTTGTCGCTGCTCAGCGCCCTGCTGTTCAACATGCTGTTCGTCGGCCACGTGATTCGCTTTATTTTGTACATTGTGAACTCCATGAAAAAGGTGGAGATCGGCGATCTCGGCATCCGCGTCGAAGCGAATAGCAAGGACGAGACCAGCGCACTCGCCCGTGGCTTCAACAGCTTGGTCGAGCGGATCAGCACGCTGCTGGAGGACGTAAAGCGGGAGCAGGAGCGGAAAAACAAAGCGGAGCTGATGCTGATGCAGGCGCAGATCAAGCCGCATTTTCTGTTCAATACGTTGGAGTCGATCAATGCGCTTGCGGCGCAAAATGAAGGCCGCAAGGTGAGTCGGATGGTCCAGCGGCTGGGGACGATTTTACGCGTCAGCTTTTACCACAAAGAGGAAATTCCGCTGTCGATGGAAATCGATCATGTTCGCAATTATTTGGAAATCCAGAAATACCGTTTCGAAGATTTGTTCGAATACGAAATCGACGTGCCGCCTGCGTTATTTTCGACTCCGATTCTGAAGCTGACGCTGCAGCCGCTGCTGGAGAACAGCATTCAGCATGGCTTCGAAGGGATGGAGAGCAGCGCGGGAGACGGCGATTCCGAGAGGCAGAAGGGCTTCTTGTGGATTGCCGCGGAAGAGACAGAGGACGCTGTCGTGCTGTGGGTACAGGACAACGGGGCCGGTATTCCGGACGACGTGCTGCTTCGTCTGCATGGAACGCCGGGGAGCAGGTCCAGCGGCGGCTCGGCGGAAGCGGGAGCCCCGATGCCGGAGGAGCGGGTCGGGCTTGGCATCCCGAACGTGGCGGACCGCCTGCGCATCCATTACGGCAGCCGCTATGGCATGATGATTTGCAGTAGGCCGGGCTTCGGCACGGTCATTCGCTGCACGATACCAAAACGAACAACCGGGTGATCGCGATGAAAATCAAAGCCATGCTGGTGGACGACGAAATCAATATCGTCCGCAATCTGGAGAAGGTCATTCCTTGGGAAGCGATGAACATCGAGCTGATCGGCACGGCAGCCAACGGGGCCAAAGCGCTCGATCTAGCCCGCGAAGGGAAGCCGGATCTCATCTTGTCGGATATCCGCATGCCGGTTATGGACGGCATCGAGCTGCTGCGGCAGCTGAGAGAGTCCGGCTACGAAGGCGAAATTATTATGCTGACGGGCTTCCAGGAATTCGACTACGCCCGTTCCGCCGTCAAGTATGGCGCGCGCGACTATATCCTGAAGCCGATCGATTACGAAGAGCTGCAACTGGTCATTGAGCGGACGGCCGCGGGCATCCGCGAAATCAAGATCAACGAGCTGAAGGAAACGGCCAAATGGCGGGAGCTGTCCGAGCTGGCTTACGAAAAAATTTTGCTCGATCTGCTGATGGACTATACGTCGTTTCCGCTGCACCGGCTTCGCGAAGAGGGGGATCGCTCTTGGCTCGACCAGCGCTATTGGATGCTGCTCGTCGATCTGGACGACTATTCCCAGATTGCGCGTCAGGACGAACGGGAGCGCAAGCTAGTGCATTTTGCCGTGCGCAACGTGCTGCAGGATGCGCTTAGTTCGGAGCTTGCCGAATACGCGGTCCTGCTGACGCGGGAAGGGGAATGGTGCGTGCTTATTCCGCTTCCGGCGACGGGGCCGCCGGCGGAAGCGATGGCCGCCTCGACCATCGCGTCGGAGCGGCTGAGGGCATGGTCGGAGCAGGTGCAGCAAGCGGTGGAGCGTTACGTCAAGCTATCCGT
The DNA here is from genome assembly GCF_000722545.1 of Paenibacillus tyrphae. GTDB lineage: Bacteria > Bacillota > Bacilli > Paenibacillales > NBRC-103111 > Paenibacillus_G > Paenibacillus_G tyrfis. The sequence continues at coordinate 242,260 of NZ_JNVM01000006.1, read as the reverse complement.
TAGCATCGGGGTGTACCCGTCGCCACTTGCGGCGGAGGAGCTGGCGGGCGCGTACCGCAAAGTGCAGCGCGGCCTCCAGCTGTCGCTGGAGAACCGGCATATTCTGATTCACGAGCAAACGGCCGGAACGGATGCGACGGGAAGCTCGTTCTGGGGCTTGGCCGACGGTCTCGCCACCGGATTGACGCAGGGAGACTCCGCCAAGATCGAGCAGACGCTTGAGGAGCTTGGCCGCAGCATCAAGGAAGCCGGCGGCCATAACTCGATGCGCGCCGAGCAGATGCTGCATTTCCTGTGTCTGCATTTGCTGCGGGAAATGCGTTCGGTCGGGCTGCTTGGAAGCTCGCAGGAGCAGACCGTATGGGCCAAACTGGAGGATAGCTTAAACGTGAAGGAACTCGTCGAGTGCGTACACCTGCTTATCCGGGAATGCCAGCAGGTGAGCACGGGCCGGCGCAAATCGCCCGAGCTGCTGATGGCTTCCGCCCGGGAGTACATTCAGAAGCATGTGGCCCGTGATCTGGGCGTAGAGGAGCTGGCTCAGCATCTGGGAATCAGCAACAGCTATTTCAGCCTGCTGTTCAAGCAGCATCATCAGGAGACGTTCCTCGAATACTTGACGCGCGAACGGATGGAGCTGGCCAAATCGTTGCTCCTCCACAGCGACAAGAGCGTTACCCAAATCGGCAAGCTGGCAGGCTACGTGGAGCGGCGCTATTTTACGAAAGTATTTCACAAATATGAGGGGATGACCCCTACCGAGTTCCGGGAACGGGCCAAGCCGGGCGTGGCGGAGCTTGAGACAGAGGAGGAAGTTGCAGATGGTGTCTAAAGGAATCGGGGAACTGACGCTCCGGCAAAAAATCGGTCAAATGCTGATGTGCGGCTTCCACGGCACGGAGCCGTCGGAAGATATCGAACGGCTGATCCGGGAAGAGCATCTCGGCGGAATCATTTATTTTCGCCGCAATCTGACGGAGTCGGCTCAAGTAGCGAAGCTATCGGCATCGCTGCAGCGGCTGGCGCTCGCCCATGGAGGCGTGCCGCTTCTGATCGCGATCGATCAGGAGGGCGGGATGGTGATGCGCATCGATCAAGGCGTGACGCCGATTCCCGGCAGCATGGCGCTGGGGGCGACCGGAGATGCCGAGGCGGCTTACGAAGCGGCCAAGGTAACAGGCAGCGAGCTGAAGGCGATGGGCATCAATATGAACTTCGCGCCGTGTCTCGATATTAACAACAATCCGCTGAACCCGGTCATCGGCGTCCGTTCGTACGGCGGGGATGCGGAGACGGTCGGCCGTCTCGGCACGGCGGCCGTGCGGGGCTACCAAGAAGCGGGCGTCGCCGCGACGGTGAAGCATTTTCCCGGCCACGGCGATACGGGCGAGGACTCGCATACTGCGCTACCGGTCGTGCCGCATTCGCGGGAGCGGCTGGACCGGCTGGAGCTCGCGCCGTTCCGCCAGGTGGCCGAGCTTGGCGTCGATGCGGTGATGACCGCGCACGTGCTGTTCCCGGCCGTCGAGCCGGAGCGGCTGCCGGCGACACTGTCGTCCCGCGTCATCGACGGGCTGCTGCGGCAGGAGCTTGGCTACGACGGCGTCGTCGTCACCGACTGCCTGGAGATGAGCGCGATTGCCGAGCATTACGGCATTGCCGAAGGCGCGGTGATGGCTGTGGAGGCGGGGGCGGACCTCGTGCTGGTCAGCCACCGGATCGAGCGGCAGCAGACGGCGCTGGACGCGCTCGTGCAGGCGGTGGAGAGCGGCCGCATCCGCGAGGAGCGGATCGACCGCTCGGTAGAGCGCCTGCTCGCGCTCAAGCGCCGCGTCGCGCCGGCAGCGGTCGCGGGCGCGGCTCTGGCGCCGGGCGCGAGCCTGGCGACCGAGGCGTCGCAGCGGCTGGCGGAGCGCATTGCCGAGCGCAGCGTGACGCTGCTGCGGGGCGAAGCCGCGCTGCCGCTCGATCCGGCGAAGCCGGTGCTCGTCGTCTGGCCGGAGGTGCAAGTCGGCACCGAGGTCGACGAAGTACTGGCCCGCCGCGAGACAGCAGGCTATTGGCTGGCGCAGCTGAATTACCAAGTGCGCGAGGAGCGGATCGGCGTGCAGCCGACAGTGGAGGAGCAGGCACGCGTGGTTGAGCTTGCCCGCGACGCGGAGCAGATCGTGCTGGTGACCTACAACGCCTCGTTCTCGCGAGGGCAGGTGGAGCTTGCCAATGCGCTCGCGGCGCTGCCAAAGGCGAAGCTGGTCGTCGCTGCGGCGCGCAATCCGTTCGACATCAGCGTCTTGCCCGATGAGGTAAAAATCTACCTCGCGTGCTACGAGAATACGCCGTTCGCGATGAAGGCGCTGGCCCGCGTGCTGGCCGGCGAGCTACCCGCTCAAGGCAAGCTGCCGGCGCCGCTGGTCGCGTCCGAAGGGTAATCTTACAGCTATTCCTCCAAAGAGAAGATGGAGGAATAGCTTTTTTGCTTTTTCGGCCGTAACTACTTCAACCGCAAGGTCATGAGAAAAGTAACCAACAGAATGAAACAGCCGGCAAGAAAAGGCCATACCACATTCACATCGAACAGCAGCCCTGCCAAAGAAGGCCCGAGAATATTGCCGAGACTGATGTACGCGTTGTTCATCCCGGCTGCCGCTCCCTGTTCGTTTCCCGCCATCTTGGATATCCGAGTGTTCAGGGCGGGACGCAGCAAGGACATGGCGAAGAAGATGCAGGACGTCACCAGAAAAATCGTCCAAAAGCCTCGAACCAGCAGCAGAACCGCAAAAGCGAAAGAGGTGAACAGAAGAGACGCTTGAATGACCCGCTGTTCACCGAACGCTTTGATCACTCTGGCGACCAGCAATGCCTGCATCCCGACCCCAATGACGGCACCCGCCGTCAAAATGACGGAGATCGCTTGGGGCGTGAACTGAAACCGGTTCGTGACGTACAAGCCGAATACGGATTCGAAATTGGCCAGCCCGAAGGTCATCACAAAAACGATCATATACAGGGACGCATAGTTGGATTTCAGCGAGTCGGCGTACGGTCTGAGGATCGATAGCTTTGGAGCTCCCTTGGCTCGTGCAGCGATCATGTCTTTCTTCGATAAAGGCTCCGGCAAACCTATAACCGAAATGACCACCGCCAGCATGGCAGCCCCAGCCGCCGCATAAAGCGGCACTCTTAACCCGTAGCCTGCGAGAAGTCCGCCAAGCCCGGGACCGATAACAAAGCCTAAGGACATGGCTGCACCCAACAGCCCGTTTCCTTTGGCCCGTTCCTCCGTCGTTGTCATATCGGCGACATACGCCATCATCGGAGGGACAAGCAAGGCCCCCGCCACGCCTTCCAGAAGCCGCGAACAATACAGCATCCACAACTCGCTGCCGATAGCGAAGATGATTTTGGCTAAGGCGAATACGGCAACTCCCGCAACGATAAGTAATTTTCTTCCGTATTGATCGGACAGCTTTCCTGTTATGGGAGACAAGACAAATTGCGTGATGCGATACGCAGCTACCAGGAAGCCGATCGTTTGGCCGCTTGCGCCAAAGCCGGTAATGAGTGCCGGCAAAATGGGCGTGACCAAGCCGACGCCGACCATCACGATGAACATATTGATCATCAATAAGGGCAATATTTTTTTGGGATGAATTTGTGGCATAGAGATCTCCTTAGGGTACCCGTGCCGGAGCCGGGGATTTTTAAGCAACCAGGGGTTAGAAAGCAAACGCATGGCCGAGGTTGGAAAATAAAAAAGCCTCCTTATCCTTTTTCCGGATAGGAGGCGCACATGCGAACACAAATCAAAGTACACGGCTTCGTCGGCAAAGCAAAGCCATGTTCTTCATTTGTATATATAAAAAAGCCCGCACGAATCCTATCCAGAAAGCTCGTAAAATGATTACGATCGTTTCTTTTTGGCATAGGATTAGTGGATCATTGGCTTTCGGTCACCCTTTCAGCTTATATTGCTTTTACCTTAGCATAGCGGAACCGGGACTCCAAGGCCCTGAAATGAATATAACGAATTTTTACAAAAAAACAACGTCCGGTTCCTCTATACAGAGTTCCGAACGTTGTTCTTATTACCGGTTAGTTTACATTCACAAGAATGGTCGTTTTCTTGCTCGCATAGCCAACGGTGATGGTGGCGCGTCCTTTTCCGGTCGCTTTAATCACTCCGTCTTTCACGTCGGCTACCCGAATGTTAGTGGAGCTCCAAAGTCCGGATACGGTCACGTCCTCATCCGAACCGTCCATAAACGTCGCTGTTGCTCTGACATTCAGCGTTTCGCCCGACTTCATATTCAAGCTGACGACATCCGTCTTCAAATACTTGAGACGGTCGATGTCAACCGGGATCGCGACGCTTTTACCATTGAAGGTGGCGGAGATCGAAGCGCTGCCGGAGGCGATGGCCTTCACTAAACCGTTATCCACCTCGAGCAGTTTGTAGTTGGTGGATTTCCACTGGGCTTGCGACGTGACGTCTTTTGTTGTGCCGTCCGCCATCGTAGCCGTTAGCTGAACCTGGAACGTACCTTCCGTTTTCATCGGGATATAGCGCTTGTTCGGTACCAGGTCCGTCACGGAACCGATGTCGACCGGGATCGTTACGGTTTTTCCGCCGAATTTGGCCGTGATGGTCGTTTTACCGCGGGCTAAGGCGGTCACGACCCCTTTCTCAACCTGCGCGATCGTCGGGCTCACCGAAGTCCATTCGGCCGTGCCTTCCACATCCTCCGCTTTGCCGTTGGCATCGGTGGAAGTCAGCTTGATCGTGCGGGTTTCGCCCAAGTCCATTTGAATGGAAGCCGGGCTGGCTTTCAGCGTGCTGGCCATATCGACTTGCACGGTAATCGTCACCGTCTTCGTGTCGACTTTTGCGGTGATCGTCGTTTCACCTGAAGCGAGCGCTTTGATCGTGCCTTCGCTGACCGAAGCGACCGCCGGATTGGAGCTCGTCCATTCCGCATCCTGCGCTACGTTGTTCGTCTTGCCGTCCGTATACATCGCGTCCAATTTGATCGTCCGGGTGTCGCCTTTTTTCAGAACAAGGCTCGTTGCGTCGGCAGTCAACGTTTTCAATACGCCGACAGACACTTGGATGGTCGTCGAACGGTTGCCGAACTTCGCGGTGATCGTGGCGGTACCCGTTCCGAGCCCCGTAATCATCCCGCCGCGCACTTCGGCGATTTGGTCGTTCGAGGATGTCCACTCGGCTTTTTTCTCCAGACCGTCTTCATTTACGCCGTCCGGATAAACGGCCTTCAGCGTAATTTGCTCCGAATCTCCGATCTGGAAATTCACTTTTTTCTTACTCGGTACGAGTACGTTAGGAATATCGACCAGCACTTTAGCGGTTACGGTTTTCTCGCCGTATTGGGCCGTAATCGTCGCTTCGCCCGCTTTCACGGCGGTGACTTTACCGTTAATGACGCTGGCGATCGTTTCCTTGTCGGAGGACCACTTCGCTTGGCTGGTCACATCTTCGCTGCTGCCGTCGGCGTAGGTGGCGTCGAGCGTGAGCTGCTCCGATTTGCCCGAATTCAAAGTAATCGTGTCTTTGCTCAGCTCCAAGCGGCGGGGTACGTCTACGTCGACGACGGCAGTTACGGATTTCTCGCCGTATTTGGCGGTGACGGTCGCTTCACCCGTTTTGTTGGCGCTGATTTTGCCTTTGACGACATAAACGATCGTATCGTCGGAGGACGACCACTCTGCACGATCGGTAATATCTTCCGTATTTCCGTTCGGATAAGTGGCGGTCAATTTCAACTGCTCGGTCGTGCTTTTCTTCATAAGAAGGTTTTGCTTGCTCAGGTCGAGCTTGATGGCGTTGTCGACGTCCACTTTAATCTTGGCCGTCTTCGTTCCGTAGGTGGCGGTAATGTTCGCCTGTCCCGGACCGTAGCCGGTAATTTTGCCTTTAAGCGCATCGGCGACATCCGCGTTGTCGGACGTCCAGTCGGCGCTTTCCGTCACATCTTCCGTCGTTCCGTCCGGATAGGTGGCGAGCAGCCGGATCGTTTCCGATTGGTTCAGCAGCAGCGAAACCCTCGATTTGTCGGCATCGACGCGTTTAACCACTTCGACGGTCAGCGGAATCGAGACCGATTGATTGCCGAACTTCGCCGTAATGGTGCCGGAGCCAGAGCCCTGAGCGGTCACTTTTCCGTTGAAGAGGGTGGCGATGGTACCGTTGTCGATGGTCCATTCCGCTTTCGCGGTCACATCTTCCGACGAGCCGTCGTCGTAATAAGCTTTCAGCGTAACTTGCTCCGCTTGGCCTTTGCGCAGATCGATTTTTTGCTTGTCTTTGATGAGCGATTTGACCCGCTTGGTCACTTTTACTTTGACGGGAACTTGCTCCGTCATATATTTGGCCGTAATGATCACGTCGCCTTCCGCTTTGGCCGTAATGACACCGGCGTACACCGAGGCGATGTTCGGGTCTTCGGAATTCCATTCGGTTTTGACCGTTACCGTTTCCGTCTTTCCGTTGTCGTAAATCGCAGTGGCTGTCAGGTTGGCGGTGCTGCCCACGTCCAGCGAAACTTCATTTTTGTTCAATACCAGCTTCGTGATGACATCCGCAGCCGATGCGCTCATGACGCCAAAACTGCATGTGCTCAAGACGACTGTAAGCAACAACAAGAACACTTTTTGCATTCTAAAGCGCAAGCTTTTTCACTCCTGTTCCGTTTGAATTCGTCTGGTCAGACAATGGTACATATATCGGCATATTCGGCCAAAATCTTTAGACTTTTGTTGGATAATGTTGCTGTATCCCTTGTTCGCTTGCGATTCAGGGGATTATTTCCCGGAAAATGACGAATCGTATCGGGACAGGGAGGGCATTTCTGCGGACACGAAAAAGCCGTACCGAATCGTCTTCGGCACGGCCTATCAGCATATACAGCGTATTAATGGGAGTCCGCTTGTGGTTCTTCCTTCGGCACCAGCTTGAAAATTTCTCCGGATTCGAACGTATCGATCAAGCGTCCGAGCCACAAGTAGTAGCGGATCGCTTCCTCCAGCTTGCGGGTGTCGGTGGCGACGATGTTTTGCAGCGCTTCGTTGTCCGGGTCGTTCTCTACAAGCCGCTTCAGCTCGGCCGCAGATTTGCGCAGCGCCTGTACGTTCATCTCGATGGATTTCTGCCATTTAATGACGAAAAAATCCGCGAACGTCTGGTACCAGTCCGGCTCGACCTCGTACAAATCTTTTCGCGTTCCTTTTTCCCAAACTTTATGCACCATCTTGAGGTCCGTCAGCGTGCGTACGCCCGTACTCATGCTCGTCTTGCTCATACCCATCTCTTCGCCCATTTCATCAAGCGTCATAGGCTTATCCTCAAAAAACATCATGCCGTACAAATGGCCGGTGGAAAGGGTGACGCCATATAAATCCATATTTTTTCCGATGGATTCGATTACGCGTTTACGGGCTTTTTGAACGATGCCAGCTTGTTCCTCCGTCATCCCAACCCAGTTGTTCATAATTGATTATGCCTCCTGCGGATGCTGCCGCCGATAGAAGCCGTTCCGCGGCAGAATGCTTTGCCTAAAATAAATATTCTCATTGTATTGTATTGAACATGCATTTGAAAGTAAAGCTACTAGCAGGAAAGGAATTTGGAGGAAACGGGAGTATTCTGTACGATACGTTTGTAAAGTTTTTTCTGTACGTACGAAACAAACTTATTTCGCTTTTGACCCATCCGCCTGTGCACCTGTAAACTTAAGAGCATCGAAAGAATGGGGGGGATACGGCTTTGATCGAAGTAAAGCATTTGACCAAAATTTTCGGTCAGCATCCGGAGAAGGCGCTTGAGCTTCTTAACCAAGGCTGGGGCAAGAAGCGTATCTTTGCGGAGACGAAACAGACCGTGGGCGTGAACCGCGCGAGCTTTACGGTCAACGAAGGGGAAATTTTCGTCATTATGGGGCTGTCCGGCAGCGGTAAATCGACCCTGATCCGGCTGCTGAACCGGCTGATTGAACCGACGGACGGGAGCATCCTGTTCCGCGGTGAAAATATCGTAGAAATGAACGAGGAGCGGCTGCGCGAATTCCGCCGGACAGCGATGAGCATGGTGTTTCAAAAGTTCGCGCTGTTCCCGCATAAGACGGTTGTGCAAAATGTCGAGTTCGGACTGGAGGTACAGAAAGTACCGGCCAAGATCCGTAGGGAAAAAGCGCGGGAAGCGCTTGCGCTGGTCGGACTGGAGGAATGGGCGGATCAATATCCGGACCAGTTGAGCGGCGGCATGCAGCAGCGCGTCGGCTTGGCCCGGGCGCTCGCCAACTCGCCGCAGGTCCTCCTGATGGACGAAGCGTTCAGCGCGCTTGACCCGCTGATCCGCAAGGACATGCAGGAAGAGCTGCGCGAGCTGCAGGAAAAGCTGAAGAAGACGATCATTTTCATCACGCACGATTTGAACGAAGCGCTGAGGATCGGGGATCGGATCGCGCTGATGAAAGACGGCTCCATCGTCCAGATCGGCACGCCCGAGGAGATTATGATCACCCCGGCCAACGAATATGTGGAGAAATTTATCGAAGATGTCGATCTGTCCCGGGTATTGAACGCTTCGCATGTCATGCGCCGGCCGGAGACGATTGTGTACGACCGCGGGGGGCCGCGCGTGGCGCTGGAGCTGATGCGGGAGAATGGCATTTCCAACTTGTTCGTCGTTGACAGCGCCAAGCGGCTGATCGGCGTATTGACGGCCGAAGACGCGGCCCGGGCGATCCGGGAGCACTTGACGCTTGATGCGATTATCATATCCGAGGTGCCGACGGTGTCGCCGAATACGCTGCTGAGCGACCTGTTCGATACCGTCAGCACATGCCGCGTGCCGGTGGCTGTCACGTCCGAGAACGGGCGGCTGCTCGGCGTCATTATTCGCGGCGCGGTGCTCGGAGCTTTGGCCGGCAACCACGACCGGGTTCGAGAGGCGGTGACCACGGATGGGTCCTAAGCTACCGATTGCCGAATGGGTCGAGGGGATCGTCGATTGGCTCGGCGCCTCCTTCGAGTGGCTGTTCGGTTTCATTTCTTCCTTAATCGAAGGAACGGTCGATTTGTTTTCGCTGCTGTTTCATTTTCCGCCTGCGCTGGTGCTTATCGTATTGGTTGCTTTGCTGGCTTACCGTGCGGCAGGGCTCATGCTCGGCATATTTGCCCTGCTCGGCATGCTGCTGATTGCCAACCTCGGGTTCTGGGACCATACGATGGACACGCTCGCACTCGTGATGACCTCGGCTTTCCTCTCGGTCATCGTCGGCCTGCCGCTCGGCATCTGGTCTGCGAGAAACAAGACGGTGCAGAACACGTTGACGCCGCTGCTCGATTTCATGCAGACGATGCCGGCCTTCGTTTATTTGATCCCGGCGGTTACCTTTTTCGGGTTGGGCGTTGTGCCGGGGGTCATCGCTTCCGTTATTTTCGCGGTGCCTCCGACGATCCGGCTGACGAACCTTGGCATCCGCCAGGTGCCGTTCGACCTGATCGAGGCGGCCGACGCTTTCGGGACGACGCCCGGACAGAAGCTTTGGAAGGTCCAGCTCCCGCTGGCACTGCCTACGCTGATGGCCGGCATCAACCAAACGATCATGCTCTCGCTGTCGATGGTCGTCATCGCTTCGATGATCGGCGCTCAAGGGCTCGGGGCGGACGTGTATCGTGCCGTTACCCAGCTTAAGACGGGCGAAGGCTTCGAAGCGGGGCTCGCCGTCGTTATTCTGGCGATTGTGCTCGATCGGCTGACGCAGCATGCGATTAAGATGAAACCCAAAGGAGAGAAGAAGCATTGAAAAAACGAAACCGGAATCTGCTGTGGATGACGTTATGTTTGCTCGGGGCTGCTCTGCTAGCCGTTGGGTGCGGGGCCAAGAGCTCCGGCACCTCGGCGTTTGTGGGGGACCAAGTCAAATATGAAATTATCGGCATCGACCCCGGCGCGGGAATTATGAAGGCAACGAGCCAGGCACTTAAAGATTATGGATTGACCGATTGGAAGCTTGTGGAAGGCTCCAGCACGGCGATGACCGCGGCGCTGGACAGAGCGTATAAAGCGAAAAAGCCGATCATTATTACCGGGTGGACGCCGCACTGGATGTTCGCCAAATACGACCTCAAATATTTGCAGGACCCGAAGGGCGTTTACGGGGCGGACGAGGAGATTCATACGATCGCAAGAACGGGGCTTAAAACGGCGGAGCCGTCTGCCTATGCGGTACTCGATAAATTCGAATGGACCGCAGCCGACATGGAGAAAGTGATGGGGGCGGTCATGGACGGCAAGAAGCCGGAAGTTGCCGCGGCGGATTGGGTGAAAGAGAACGCCGCCAAGGTGGACGGTTGGGTAAAGGACGTGCCGAAGGCCGAAGGCCGGAAGCTGAAGCTCGCTTATGTCGCCTGGGATTCGGAGATCGCCAGCACGAACGTCGTCAAGCAGGTGCTCGAATCGCGCCTCGGCTACAAGGTGGAAATGCTGCAGGTGGAAGCGGGCCCGATGTGGGCCGGCGTTGCTGGCGGAGACGTCGATGCGATCGTTGCCGCTTGGCTGCCGACGACGCATAAGGACTATTACGAGAAGTTCAAAGGTAAATTCGAGGACCTCGGCCCGAACCTGAAAGGGACCAAAATCGGTCTGGTCGTCCCGAAATATATGGAGATCAACTCGATCGAAGATTTGAAGAAGAAATAAAGTCGAGGCGTAAGCAGACTGGACGAACGTATGACGTTCTCCGGTCTGTTTTTTTATTAGTAAACAAAGATTTACATGATTTCCCTTCGATGATATAATGTTATTACGTAATTACGTAAAATAATAAAAAAGCGAAGGTGAGCTCATGAACCGAGATGCTCTGCAGGAAATCGATAAGTTGACCACCCGCATGTCGGAGCTTGAAAATCTGGTTCGGCGCTGTTTGGAAGAGCGGTCGGCCAAGACGATTCCGGCGCCTGAACCGGCTTCCGGGCGGACTTCGGTAGACTTGGTCGTATCTGCAACCGATACAAGCGAGTCCGGGGAGGGGACGGTTTATTATTCCGGCCATTATGAAGGTAAGGGGCGCGTTTTTCACTGGATGCCGCAAGAGCGGCAGATGGACGATCTGCTCCGTCTGAATACGGACAAAGCGTCCAAAGTGCTGTCTGCGCTCGGGCATAAGCAGCGGCTGGATATTTTGCGGGCCGTCGTGAATGAACCGTTGTCCGGGGCCGCATTGGTGGAACGGTTGAATATGGGGACGACTGGACAGCTTTATCATCACCTGAAAGCTTTGCTTGGGGCCGATCTGCTCGTTCAAGAGCCGGGAGGAGGGTATACGCTTCCCGCCCATCGGATGCTGCCGCTGCTGCTGCTGCTGGCCGCACTCTCGGATCTGATCGACACGAGCGATTACATGGATATGACGGAGGTCCGAAGCAATGCGAGCGCTTATTTGGGACGGGGGCAAGGGGGCTACGATACGCACATTTTGCTATGGGCCGTCTTGGAAAACAGCGTGCTGGAGCATCGGGTCGGCTATTGCAGTGAAGTCCATATCTTTGTGCATGACGATTACACGGTGACCGTAGCGGATAACGGGCGCGGCATTCCGGTACGCCCCCTTCCTTCTTCGAACCTCTCGAATGTACAGAGCGTTCTGACCGACATTGCCGAATCGAGCGGCAATGCGCCGTTCGTTTCGCCCGGTGCGGAGAAAGGGATCGGCATCGCGGTTGTCAATGCTCTTTCCGAATCGTTGTCGGTTGAAATCAAGCGCGAAGGGAAGATGCACCGTCAAGATTACAAGCAGGGCATTCCGCAGACGGAGCTGCTGACGGTGGGCTTGACGGGGGCGACAGGCACGAGCGTCACGTTCCGGCCGAATCGCGAGTTGTTCGGCGCGGGCTTCGAGCGGAAACGGATCGAAGAGCGGGCATCCGAGCTCGCCACCGCTTACCCCGGCTTAGCGGTCACGGTTCACGATCCTGCGCAATAATTAAAAGGCCTTTCTTTTTTACCATCTCATTGACACAGCAAGAACGGTAAAGCTACCGTTCTTGCTTCGCGTCCACAGCTTCGGCCGCATCGTTCGTCCGTCCTCGGTACGTTTCCCCCCATTGCTTCATCTGCAAAATGATCGGTTCCAGCGTCCGGCCGAATTCGGTGAGCGAATATTCCACTTTAGGCGGAACCTGCTGGTATACTTCGCGATGCACGATGCCGTCCTCTTCCAGCTCCCGAAGCTGCAGGGTCAGCATCCGTTGAGTAATCGCCGGGCAGATGCGGCGGAACTCATTGAACCGTTTCGTTCCGGTGATCAAATGGTAGAGCAGGATACCCTTCCATTTGCCACCGATAACATCCAGCGTAAACTCGACAGGGCAACCTTCTAAATTGGGAACAACACAGCTGCCGTTTATTTTCTTGCTCATTCGCTCATTTCCTTTCGGTATATAAATGTATACTATAAGCATTTTTGGATGTACCTACGTTCATTAAGTATATCACATAAACGGCACATCGGTATGAAAATGCTCCCATAAAAAAATCTAAGCGAAGGTTCCCGGAAACGGGAAGCCTTCGCTTAGAAGTTATGCAGCTTACAAAATGTCCCGCCGTCTGAACTCATTGAAGCCGAAGACGGTGACCAGAAGAAAGACAAGAGCTACCGCGCCGTACAGAAGCGGGCCTTTGCTGAAGGTGCTGCTTTGGCTCGCGAGAGCGGCCATCGTCGGGTAAGTCCACGGATAGACGATCCAATATTTCGTATTGGCCACAAGGAGCGAAGGGACCGCCAACCCGATCCCGATGCCTAGCGGGATGCCGATATGGCGGTATCGCAGACTGAGCCAGAATTGAATCGCCATAATCGGCAGCACGGCCGGGATCAGGCGCAGAAGCGGCAGCGCGATCCGGCCCAACGGGATCGGGCCGTTCGCTCCGGCGAGCAGGCCTGCGGCGATGATGCTTGCGCCGAAAACGGCGATATTCAGGACGACCAGCAGCAGCGCAAGGCCGAACTTGACCGCGTAAATCTGTCCGCGTCTTACCGGCAGCGCCAGCAAATGCTTCCAGCCGTTATGGCTGTGCTCGATGCGGATCATAAGCGCAATAACAATGGCGATAAAAAACGGCAGCAGCATCGGCGGGTAAAAAATGAGACACTGCTCGATAATGACGGTCCAATCGTCCCGGGTCCACACGTCGGTGTAGCGGGTAAAATTGCCGACACCTTGAGCGGTTAACAGAATCGGCATAAGAATAACGATCCACAAGATGCGCGAATGCTTCAATTTCAGCCATTCGGCGGCGAATAACGACTTCATCTCCAGCGTACCTCCTTGGCTTGCGGTTACAAAATATCCCTTTTCCCGAATTCGAGCATGCCGGCCAGCAGCGCTGCGGTTCCAAAAAGCAGCCCGCTTACGATGGAGACGCCGGCGTCCCCATCCGGACCCGGCATGGTGAACAGCGGGGCCGCATACGGTATGTAGCGCATCCACTCCGACTGGGCGAGGAAGATCGCGCCTACCGTGCCCGACACGCCAACGGCGACCGGAATGATCGTATTGCGGAAGCGGGAGCTAAGCCAATGCTGCACGCTGGCGATGCCGAGCGACGAGAACGTCAGGTACAGCGCGTATTGTCCATAGAGACCGAAGGGGAACGGCTCGGGAAAGCCGATGACGAGCCCGCCCAGCCACAGGCCGGCCATAAGCGCCAGCACCGACAAGACGGTCGCGAGCACAATAACGAGCCACTTGGCCGCATATACGTGCCCCCGCCGCACCGGCAGGCTCAGCAGGTGCTTCCAGGCATTCTCGCTATATTCACGGAAATGGACAATAGCCGCCAGCAGCGTAACCCCGATCGGGAGGAAGAAGGCCCATAGAAAAAACACTTCATTCAGCATCGCTTCCCACGACGTTTTCCCCGCATACCTCTGCATCAAATAATCGTAGCGCAGAGACATGTTCAGGAAAATCAGTACGGATACGAGAGCAGGACCGCCGAAGGCAAGCTTCCACAGGACGCCTTTTTTCTGCTTATACAGTTCCGCTGCAATGACGCTCCATGACTTCACAAGCTTTGCGCTCCCTTCGTCATCGTCAGAAAAATGTCTTCCAACGACGGTGTATTTTCACTGACGTGCGAGACGTCGAAGCCGGCCGTAACCAGCTCGCGGTTCAGACGGGCAGCGTTTGTTGCCGACATGTCCACGTACAGGCTGTTATGCCGCTTCTCCACTTGATGACCCCGGGCCAGCAGGAAGTTGCCCGCCTCCACGAGCGGAGCGGCATCAATCCGCAGCATCGTTTTGTTCTGCTCCCGCAGCTCCTGAAGCGAGCCTTGGAACAGCAGCTCGCCCTTGTAAATAATGCCGACACGGCTGGCAACTAGCTCGATTTCGTTCAAAATATGGCTGGAGACGAGCACCGACAAGCCGCGTTCTTCCGGCAGGCGGGCGATCAGCTCGCGGATTTCGAGAATGCCAGCAGGGTCCAGGCCGTTGGTCGGCTCGTCGAGCACGAGCAGCATCGGATTGCCCAGCAGCGCCTGCGCGATGCCGAGCCGCTGCTTCATGCCGAGGGAGAACGTTTTGACTTTTTTGCTGCGCCATTCGGACAGCCTTACCGTTTCCAGCACTTTGTCGATGTCGGTTTTCCTTGCGCCTAGAAGCTTGCGGGTGATCTCCAAATTGTCATAGGCGCTCAGATTGCCGTAATAGGACGGAGACTCGACCAGCGAGCCGACCCGGCGCAAAATATCGAGCCGGTGCCGGGCCAAGTCTTGCCCGAAGACGCGCACCTCGCCCTGCGTTGGACGAATCAGACCGAGCAGCATGCGGATCGTCGTCGTTTTGCCTGCGCCGTTCGGACCGAGGAAGCCGTACACTTCGCCCGGCCTTACCTGCAAGTCGACCCCTTTGACCGCGGCGAACGACTTGAATTGTTTTGATAACCGTTTCGTTTCCAAGATGAATTCGCTCATAAAAAAACCATGCTCCTTTCGTTCGACAAGAGCATGGTATCGTATGGAATTTAAGCTTCGTTTCAGTTTACCTTAAATCCACCTTAAGTTTGCGGAAAATGGACGATGATCGTCGTACCGTGCCCAAGCCGGCTCTCTACTTCGACCTTTCCGTCGTGCGCTTCGATAATTTGCCGGGCGATCGCAAGGCCCAGCCCCGAGCCTTGATGGCTTGCCGCCGTATTCGTTCCCCGGTAGTACCGGTCAAACAGCTTGGCCATATCTTCCTTGGAGATGCCAACGCCGTTGTCGGCGATGACCACGCGGATGCCGCTCTCGCTGCCCGAGACGGCAACCTGCACCTGCGTTCCGGCAGGATTGTGGACAAGCGCGTTGAAGAGGAGATTCAGGAACGCGCGCTGCAGCAGCTTGGCGTCAAAGGACAGCGGGATCGTCTGCGGACGCGCATCGAACGATATCGTCCGCTCCTCGCCTTCCGGGCTGTTAAGCAGCAGAATGACGGTTTCCTGCAGCAGCCGGACGACATCGCTTTCCCGCTTATCCATCGGCAGGAGATTGTGCTTAAGCTGAGACGTCAGCCGCAAATCGTCCAGCAAACCTTCCATATAAGCGGCATTGCGCACGATCGTCGCCGCATAGCCGGTCCGCTCGTCGGGACTGAGGTCGTAGTTTGTCTCGGCAAGCACTTCGCCGTAGCCTTTGATGGAGGAAAGCGGCGTTTTCAAATCGTGGGACAAGCCGGCGATCCATTCCTCCCGCATGCGGTCCACGCGGTCCCGGTGCTGTTTAAGGGACGACAGGGTGGAGGAGAGGTGGAGCAGGCTGCGGTACACATCCTTATAGATTCCTTTCGGCGCGAGGCGGAGCTCATAACGGCCATCCGCAAGCTCGCGGATCGCGTCGATGACGGTCCGTACCGGTCGGGAAAGTCTCCGGGCGAACAAATAGCCGATGATCAGCGTACCGCCCAACGTCACCCCGATGAGTATGTAAAGGCCGTTCGGGAAAAACGTTTGCACATTTTTCGGACTGATGTACAAAAAATATTTCGCCACCGTTTCCGCCGGGAAGCCGATCATATAGCTCCAGTGGTAGCCGTTATTTTCCACGCGGCTGATAAAGACGGTAAAATCTTTGACGGCATATTTATAAAAAAATGCGATTTCGCTGGGCGAGTAATGCGTCAAGGCATGCGGCGGCTTATGATAGGCGAACGCTTCCGTACCGGTTTCGTCCAAGATTTGAATCCACGCTCGCTGATGGTCCAATTCCTCCAGACCTTCCGGGATGACGTACGGCCGTCCGTCCTGCAAGGCAATGCGCTGCCCGAAATCATGTGTAAACCGCTCGGCGAAAGCGGCCGTTCTTCCATTTTCGAAGGCCGGACCGCCGGCTAAAAAATAGAGCGCCGTATAATTGACGATCAGAATCAAGATCGCCAGCGTCGACATGGATAACAGGAATTGGATAATGACTTTCCGCTTCACGGCCGTCCGTCCTTTCGCTGCAGCTTATAGCCGAGTCCCCGCACGGTCAGCAAATATTCCGGCTCCGATGGCTTGTCCTCCAGCTTTTCCCGCAGGTGGCGCATATGCACCATCACCGTATTGTCATACCCCGTATACGAATCGCCCCATACCGTTTCGTACAAATGCGCCTTGCTGAACAACTGTCCCGGGTGCCGGACCAAAAACAGCAGCAACTGGTATTCCTTCGCGGTGAGCGTCACGGGAGCGCCGTGCTTGCGTACTTCGCCCTGCTTCTCGTCGATCGTCACGCTGCCGAATTCGTAGGTGCTTCGGCTTTCCTCCTGCATGGCCGCGTACCGGTTGCGGCGAAAATACGCCTTCATCCGATAAGCGACCTCCTTCGGGCTGAACGGTTTTGTAATATAGTCGTCGCCGCCAAGGCTTAGCCCCAGCAGCTTGTCCACATCTTCGTTTTTGGCGGACAGGAAAAAGATCGGCGCCAGCGTGAATTGCCGCAGCTGCTGGCAGACGGCAAAGCCGTCGAGATCCGGCAGCATGACGTCGAGGACGATCAGATCCGGCTTTTCGCTGCGGCACAGCTCGATGCCGGCAAGACCGGTGGCCGCTTTGAACACCAGGCGGAAGCCTTCTTTGCGTAACACGGCATCGAGGAGGTTGACGAGGTCCGGTTCATCGTCGATGATGACGATTTTTTTGCCCGCGATATCGGTCATCTCATGGAGCATGGCGCTTCCTCCTTTGCAAGTCTCGTTCTAAATCATAGGGCGGTAAGGATCAGCTCCATCAGCGGGAGCTTCCGGTCCGGGAAAACGGTGGATTCGATCTCGCCGATCCGTACAGCGCCCATTTTGGCGTAAAAAGCTTCCGCATGCGGATCGCTGTGAATGCGGATGCGCGGGAGGCGAAGTTCGGCGGCGGTAGCGAGCATATGGCTCCACAGCCGTTTTCCGTACCCGCGGCCGATGTATTCGGGGGCGATAAACAGGCTGTCCAGCTCCGCCACCGAATCGGACGAAGCACCAGAACCCGCAGGCCGCAAGCTGTAGAAGCCGGCGATTTCACTGCCGTCCGTCTCAAGCAGATACACCGCTGACGAATGGATCTGTTCGGGGCGCAGCGTCAGGTCATCGCGGCAAGCTTCCATAAACTGCGGATCGTAGCCCCAATAAGCTTTCGAGCGAAATGACAGCTCGCTGAGCGGCATCGCGTCATGAGCCGTAGCGCGGCGTATCGTCATACTCGGAATACCTCCCATTGGACATGTGTTTTTCCTAAATATACACCCATTTTCCTTCGACCGGTCCACCTACCCATACGCGGTAGGGCGGACCGACATACTGATGTATCAGACAAGTCGGATTCATTTCTCAGCTAAGGGAGGGATCGACAAATGAACAATAAAAAGCGTAATGCCGCTCCCAAAAGAGCTTCGGCCCGTACAGTCAAATCGGCAAAACGAGGCGCTGCCTGCCATTTGCGTCCGTTACATCCCGCTCCCCATATGAATACGGCACAGGTGCGGGGGCTGTTCAGCCCGGCCGGCATCGGCGGAGGCTTAGGCGGCTTTTCCAGTATTGGACGTACCGTAAACGGCGTACCCGGCGGAGGCGTAGGTACGGCGGAGGTGGCCAGAGGCGCCGGTGGCGGCGGAGGCTTCCTCTCGTTTTTCAATTCCGTCGGAGGCCTCGATGGCATCCTTTCCACCATGGGCAAGGTACAGAAGATGTTTACTATCGTAAAGCAGGTCGGACCGATCTTCAAGCTGTTCAGCAGCTTCGGGGGCTTGGGCGGTCTGTTCGGCGGCGGAGCGAAGGTCAAGAGTCTTCGGCCTCCGGCCAAGGCCGTACGCACCCGTTCCCGGACGCTTGCGCAGCCCGCGCGAACCGCGGGAGCAAAGCGGACTGCAAGATAAGCGCGGCCGAGCGGCCGTCAAAGCACAAATATCCGGCTCAAATTCCTCGGCCCTCGGGGAATTTGCCGGATATTTTTTTGCTTTTGCTCTATAAAGGGACAACCTGCTTTTGTTTTTCCTTGTAGTACACCCATTCGCGGAATCCGATTTCCTTCAGCCTTGCCGCCACTTCTTCCCAGTCGTCGCCAACCCGAGAAGGGACGTGCGCGTCCGATCCGAACGAAACCTGGACACCGAAATGAAGCGCCCGCTCCAAAATCTCGTCGATCGGGTACCAGCCGCCGCAATCCTTCGTTTTGCCGGAGGTGTTAATCTCGATCGCAATGTCGTACTTTGCGATGGTTTGCAGCGTGCGGTCTACCGCCTCGGTCTGAATATCCGAGAAAGCCGGGTAGAAGCCGCGCATCGCGTCGATGTGGCCGAGAATCTGGAACATGCCGCTGCGCGCGGACTGCTCGATCAGATCGTAGTACAGCTCCTTTTGCTCCACCTTCTGACGGTCCGTCAGTCCGTTCCAACGCTTCCGGTTGAAGATGCTGGCGCCGCCCGACAAATGCACCGACCCGATGATATAGTCGAACGGATATTGCTCGTACACTTTGCGGTATACGTCCGCCACCTCAGGGAAGAAGTCCGATTCGACTCCCAGCAGAACGTCGATGCGCCCGCGGTACTCCTCCTTCAGCTTCAACACTTCCTCCACGTAACGGGCGAACTCGCTCTTCGCCATCGCGATGCCGGGTTGCTCCCGGTCCACGCTGCTTGCAAAGTACGGCGAGTGATCGGAAATTCCGATGACTTGCAGGCCGTTTTTGATTCCCGCTTCGATATAATCGCGGATCGTTCCGGTCGCGTGACCGCACCGTTCGTGATGCGTATGCAAATCGAATTTCATGGCGTTCCCTCACTCCGAACCTATGAATTGAGTTTCCTGCATGCCCTTTAAATCTTCCAGAAACTGATGCAGCGCCGAGCTCAGATAGCGTCCGGACTTGTATACCACCCCGACCGGGTGGCTGATCTCGAGCTCATTCACCTTGATCATCTTGAGCGTCCCGAGGCGCAGCTCGCTTTGGATCGACAGCTTCGAGATGATCGCCGCCCCGAGGTTCAGCTCCACCATCCGTTTCACTTCCTCGCTGCTGGACAGCTCCATCACGACCTGTGGGGTGATGTACAGCTGCTTCAGAATTTGATCCACGAACCTGCGTCCGGCTGTTTCCGGAGACAGCATGATCAGCGGCAGCTCGTGAAGCCGCTCGATCGGCACATGCGCGAAACGCGCAAGCGGATGATCGGGAGAGACGACCAGCTCGAACGTATCGTAATAAAGCACGGAGCTTTCAAGCGCGGGATGCTTGTCGAACAGGTAGGTGATGCCGATATCGATCGTTCCGTTCTCGACGCTGTGCATGATTTGTGAGGTGGTCATCGAATGGATGGTCGTTTTGATCAAGGGGAACTGGTTCTGAAAATAAGACAATACCCTTGGCAAAATTTGGATCGCGATCGAAGTTGTCGTTCCCAGATGAATATGTCCTTGCGGCGTTTGGTTCAAATCCGAAAGCCGCTGCTTCAAATCTTCGACCGTCTGTAAAATAATCTCCGCATGTTCAAGAAAGACTTGGCCGCTATCGGTCAACGTAACCGGCTGGTTACGGTCGATCAGCACCGTTTTGAATTCGTCTTCCAGACTTTTAATTTGCGCCGAGACGGCCGGCTGGGTCAGATTCAGAATTTCGCCCGCTTTGCGAAAGCTCATGGTTTTGGATATCGTAATGAGCGTTTCCAACTGATTGAGATTCACATCGTTCCTCCTCATCGGGGCGCGAACGCTTTCAATAGCATTCTCAAAATAAGAAAATTTTATCATTTATTTATTAAGCATAAATACAATTTCTTGACTTACTCCATTATATGATACTTGAAAGATTAGGGCAAACTACGCCCAGAGAAAAAAATCACACTTGCTCTTGTCACCTACTCAAATTTGAGTATAATTTAGTTTAGCGCTAAAAATTCACTCAGGTAAAGTAAGGAGCAATTTATGGTTCAGAAAAAAACGAATACCGCATGGACGGTCGCCGCGTTGATGCTCGGGCTGCTGCTGGCTTCGCTCGATCAGACGATCGTCTCGACCGCCATGCCGACAATTATTGGTAAGCTCGGAGGGCTCGACAAGTACGTATGGGTATTTTCCGCGTATTTAATCGCCAACGTCGTATCGATGCCGATCTTCGGCAAGCTCGGCGATATGTACGGCCGGAAGCTGTTTTTCCTGCTCGGTCTTGTCGTGTTCATGGTCGGCTCGGCGCTTTGCGGTACCTCGACGACGATGACGCAGCTGATCGTTTACCGAGCCATCCAAGGGATCGGCGGCGGTGCGCTGATGCCGATTACGTTCGCTATTATCTTCGATATTTTTCCCCCGGAGAAGCGGGGTAAGATGCAAGGTCTGTTCGGTGCCGTCTTCGGCATATCGAGCGTGCTCGGGCCGCTGGCGGGCGCTTATTTCACCGATCACGTGAACTGGACGTGGATTTTCTACATTAATCTGCCGCTCGGTATCGTATCGCTGATACTTATTTCGCTGTTCTATCATCCGGTGCTGCCGAACAATCCGAACCAAAAAATCGACTGGCTGGGAACGTGCGTGTTTGCCGTTTCGATCTTGAGCCTGATGTTCGGATTGGAGCTCGGGGGCAAGGAGTACGCATGGGATTCGGTGCAGATCATCGGCTTGTTCGCTATTGCGGTCGTCTTCCTTCTGCTGTTCATCCGGATCGAGATGCGCGCCGCTTCCCCGGTTGTGCCGCTTCCGCTCTTCGGCAACCGGTTGTTTACCGCCAGTATGGGCGTCTGTTTCTTCTATGGGGCGCTGATGATGTCGGCGGCAACGTATATCCCGCTGTTCATTCAAGGGGTATTCCAAGGGTCGGCGACGAGCGCCGGACTCGTACTGACGCCGATGATGCTCGGCGTGGTTGCCAGCAGCGCGATCGGCGGGCGTTTTATCGGAAAGCTGTCATACCGGGGTATCATGATCGGCTCCGTGCTGCTGCTGCTGATTGCAACCTCGCTGCTCAGCCTCGTATCCGTCGATACGCCCCGTTGGCAAATTACGCTTTATATGATTCTTATGGGGCTCGGCATCGGCACGGGCTTCCCGGTGACGTCGATTTCTTCACTGCATAACGTTGACTTCCGGTTTCGCGGCACCGTCACCTCGCTGGTCGGCTTTTTCCGTTCGATCGGCTCCGCCGTCGGCTTGACTGTGCTGGGCGCCATGCAAGCGTCCGCACTGAGCCGCCGGTTGGCCGAGCTGTTGCCCGCCGGAGCGGGTGCGAAGACGCCGGCCGATCCGCGGGCGCTGCTGTCGCCGGAATTTCAGGCGAACGTTCCGAAGCCGGTGCTGGAGAAAATGACAGTCGGTCTTGCGGATTCCATCGCATATGTATTTCAAGTGACCATCGTTATGGCCGTGCTCGCACTCATCTTTATCCTGCTGATGGGCAAAGCCAAAATGGAAGTTCCGGCGAGAGGCCCCCGTAAAGAAGGCGGCAGTCCGGATGAGGGCTCGGGCGTTCACGCCCCGCAGCATATGTAAGGGAGGTGAATACGTTTGTCCATGAAGCTCGTCATTTTGGGTCTGCTCATGGAAGGAGACAGCCATCCCTACGAATTGCGGCATAAAATGAAGGAGCGGGCCATGCTCCATTACATTAAAATGCAGGAAGGCTCGCTGTACTACGCCATTGATACATTGAATAAAGAGGGATATATCGAGGCGCTGGAAATCGTGAAGGAGAGCGGCCGCCCCGACCGCACCGTCTACCGAATTACGGAAGAAGGCAGGCAGCTGTTTCACCGCCTGCTGCTGGAGCAGTTCGAGAGCCGCGCGCCCGTCTTTCACCCGATGTACGCGGCGCTGGTGTTCGCCTTTCATGGGGATGCGCAGCAGATTCATGCCATTATTATGCAAAAGATCGAAGAGCAGCGCCGCATCGCAGCCTTGCTGCATGACATCTACGAGGAGCATATCCCTACTGTGCCCCGCAGCGTGCTGCATATGATGAAAGGCCGCTGGGAGCACGCCGTTACGGAGCTGCGCTGGCTGGAACGGCTTGCTGCCGATGCCGCGGCAGGGAGGATGTACGAATTCGGCAAGCCGTTGGAGGAGTAGGCGGATATTAAAAAAGGATTTTTGAAAAGAAGGACGGGCCCGAAAGGGCCCGTTGAGCTTGTTGAGAAAGTGGTTAATTAAAGATAATAGAGGTTACGATGGGGTGGGGTATCCACTTCCGACCGCTCTTGTCCTCGGGAAATTTGATTAGAAGCCGCTTAGTAGCGGACATTTCCCGAAGACAAAGGCGGCCGCTATCGCTTCTCCAGTGGATACCCCACCTCCGTATGCATCTCTATTTTTGTAAAAACCCACTTTCTCAACAATCACGGACGGGTCCGAAAGGGCCTGTTCTTTTTTTTGGTGATAATCTTTGTCAATATCCGGCAAAGAAAAGATCAATAAAGGAAATAGAAAAATCCCCGTTTTGAAGGTATGATGATGTTAATATATGGTTATTGGTCCAAGAGACGACACCTTTCCGTTCAGTTCAAGTTTCTGAAAAGTAAGGTTGCCGGCTCTTTTTTCGTTATAGGGTAAAAAAGCAGTCAATTGCGCTTATGAAGGGAGGTGGGGAAACGGAGACTGCGGCTTATATGCCTTATTTTTGCAAAATTCATGGAAGGGAGCATGATTTGAGGATGAAGATCAAAGCAGCAAAAGCATTAGGAATTTCCGTGCTGCTCGCGCTGCAGCTCTTGGTGCCCGCTCAAGGGTTCGGGCAGGAGGCGCGGCAGGGCAGTCTGGAAACGGGGAACGTTCCGGCAACGACTACCTCTGCCGTCTATGGCAGCGGAAGCATCGGAACGCTGGCAGCCGTCCCCAGTCCGTGGTCGAACAAGGATATCGGGTCCCCGGCGCTGGCGGGCAGTGCGGACTTCAATGCCGGCACGGGCGTGTATACGGTTAAGGGAGCGGGCAAGGACATCTGGGGCACCTCCGACCAATTCCACTACGTGTACCGGCCGTTAACCGGCAACGGCGCGATCATCGCACAAGTGACGGGGCAAGGCAATACCGACGACTTCGCAAAGGCGGGCCTGATGATCCGCGAGACGCTCGATGCGAACGCCAAGCACGTCGATATCGCCGCGGTTCCGTCCGGCATATATACGTTCCAGTACCGGAATGCCGCGGGCGGGACGACGACCAGCGTGAAGGCGAATGCAACGAGTCCGTCGTGGCTGAAGCTTGAGCGTGACGGCAATACGTTCAAAGGCTCTTATTCCACGGACGGATCGACTTGGACGGAAGTAAGCCAGACGAGCGTAACGATGGGAAGCAGCGTTTATGTCGGCTTAGCCGTTTCGAGCCATAACGTTTCGAAGCTGAACACCGCCACCTTTGCCAACGTAAGCCTTGGCGGATCGGATGCGACGGCGCCTTCCGTACCGACGGGCGTGACTTCGCCGGGCCAAACTGAAACGACCGTCGAACTGTCATGGACCGCTTCGACGGACAATGTCGGGGTTACGGGCTACGACGTGTTCCAGGACGGGACCTTGGTCGGAAGTCCGCTCGGTACCTCGTATTCCGTCGTAGGGCTGACGCCCGGCACGGCGTACAGCTTTACGGTCAAGGCGAAGGATGCCGCCGGCAACTCGTCGGCCGCCAGCAGCCCGCTCAGTGTGAAGACCAAGGCCGATACGACGGCTCCGACCGAGCCGACGAACGTGACCGCGGCCGGCAAGACGGATACGACCGTGACGTTGACTTGGACCGCCTCGACGGATAACGTCGGCGTGACCGCTTACGACATCTACCGCGATGGGGCGCTCGTTCAGGCCGGTGTCACCGATACGTCGTACACGGTAACGGGGCTGACCGCGAGCACGGCATATTCGTTCACGGTCAAGGCCAAAGATGCCGCAGGCAACCAATCTGCCGCCAGCCAGCCGCTATCGGTCACGACGAACGCTCCGGGACCGGGCGAAGTTCCGGCTCCGTGGCAGTCGAAGGATATCGGTTCCCCGGCGGTACCCGGCAGCGCTCTGTACGATGCGAATACCGATGTGTTCACCGTATCCGGCGCAGGCAATGATATTTGGAGCACGTCGGACCAATTCCGTTATGTGTACCGGCCTTGGAGCGGGGACGGGACGATCGTGGCTCTGATCACCTCCCAAACGAACTCCGACGGCTGGGCGAAAGCGGGAGTAATGATCCGCGAGAACCTGAATGCCGACGCGAAGCATGCCGACCTGCTCCTGTCCCCGTCCAACGGCTTCACATTCCAGTATCGGACCGCGGCGGGAGGATCGACGGAATCGGTCAAGCAAGCGTCTTCAAGTCCCGCTTGGGTGAAGCTGCAGCGGACCGGCAACGTGATCAAAGGCTTTGTCTCCAATAACGGCATGAATTGGGGAGACATCGGCAGCGTAACGGTCGCCATGGGGGCGAACGTATATTTCGGTCTGGCGGTCACCAGTCATAACGTGAACACAGCCAGCACGGCTACGATAAGCAAAGTGACCGTCAACGCGTCGGGAGACGTCTACCCGCCGACGGCTCCGACCAATGTGGCGGTGGACAGCAATACGGACACCAGCGTAGGCCTGTCGTGGCTTGCCTCGGTGGATGATATCGGCGTCACCGGCTATGACGTTTACCGGGACGGCCAGCTCGTCGCCAGCACAACAACGGAAACCTTCTTTAAGGTGACGGGTCTCAAGGCGAACACGACGTACAGCTTTACCGTGAAGGCGAAAGATGCGGCAGGGCACGTATCGGAAGCCAGTACGCCGCTTAGCGTGACGACGGCGGCGCAGCCGGATACGCAAAGCCCGACGGCTCCTTCCAATCTGACCAGTCCGGGCAAAACCTCCTCCTCCGTTTCTTTGGCCTGGACGGCATCGACGGACAATGTGGGCGTGTTCAAATACGACGTATACAAGGACGGGAAATTAGCGGACAGCACAACCGGCACGACCTTTACCGTCAGCGGGCTTACGGCGAACACGACGTACAGCTTTACCGTAAAAGCCAGAGATTTGGCGGGCAACGTATCGGCCGCCAGCAATACGCTTTCCGTGAAGACTTCGTCGACTTCTACCGACCCGTATACGCTGCAAGTCGTAGCGGACAATCTGGAGGTTCCGTGGGCGTTGGCGTTTGCTCCGGACGGACGGATTTTCTTCACCGAGCGTAACAGCGGCCGCGTCCGCGTAGTCGTCAACGGCCAAGTGCGCAGCACGCCGGTCATTACGCTCGGAGCGCCGTTCTACTATCAGCCGAAAAGCGAAGGCGGACTGCTGGGGATTGCGCTCGATCCGAATTTTGAGACCAACCATTACATGTACTTGTACCATACTTACAAAGATTCCAATAATACGGTGAAAAACCGTTTGGTCCGCCTGATCGAGAAAAACAATACGGCTACCCTCGACAAAGTGCTGCTCGACAAGCTGCCCGGCGCGGTCTATCACAACGGCGGACGGCTCAAGGTCGGCCCGGATAACAAGCTGTACTTCAGCAACGGCAACTACGGCAAAACGGACGATACGCTAACCTACCTGGGCGGGAAAATTTTCCGTTTGAATCTGGACGGCACGATTCCGAGCGACAACCCGTTCGGCGCCAGCTCACCGGTGTATACGAGAGGCCACCGCAACCCACAAGGACTCGCCTGGCAGCCGGGGACGAACCGTCTTTTCTCCTCGGAGCACGGCGAAGCCGCCAAGGACGAAATCAACCTTATCGTGCCGGGAGCCAACTACGGATGGCCGGATTATGAAGGCGACAACCAGAACAAGCCGGGCATCACGCCGCCGCTCATTCACAGCGGCAATGCAAGATGGGCGCCGTCAGGCATCACGTTCGTCTCCGACGGACCGTGGAAAGGCGACCTGCTCGTGTCCAACCTCGCCGGCAAGCAGATCATTCGCATGCAGGTGAAAGAGGAGAACGGCAAGCCGGTGATCGGCAATTTGAGCTACCTGTATAAAAACACCTACGGCCGGATCCGTGAGGTCATCGAAGCTCCAGACCGTTCGATCTACATTATTACAAGTAACAACGGCGACAAGAACGGCGACGGCACGCCGGATAAATTGATAAGACTCATACCGAATTTTTAAGCAAAAAAAAATCATAAAGAGGACCGCTCCGACGATCTCGCCTCCAATGTTGTTAGGCTGTATCTAACCATTGGGGGGGCGGCTCGCCGGGGCGGTCCTTCTATGTTTTACTCAGACATTTTATTGGCGATTTTCTCGAAGCTTTGCAGGAACGGCTCCAATTCGTTCGGCTCCAAATAGGACAAGTAGGTGTTGATCACTTCCGAGCGGAGCGCCCGGATACGGAGCAGCGCCTCGCGCGCCTGCTCGGTCGCTTCCAGAAGCACGACGCGCCTGTCGTTCTCGTCATGCTTCCGGTGCACGAACCCGTTCTGCACCAGTCGGTCGATCATGACGGTAATAGCGCTCGGTGTTACTTCCATCCGTTGGGCCAGCCGGCCGACTTGGCACGGCTCGCATTTGACGATCGTATACAGCATCATGATCTGCGGCCCCGTCAAATTCAGATCGGCAGGCAGTGCCAATCCCGGTCCAAGTTTTTGGAACATTGTAAAAAACGCTTTTTCAAATCGCTCTATCGCGTGATCCATAGGATCAGCCATGCTTTTCAGCTCCTCGTTCGAATAATCCGATATTTAAAGTGTTAATAGGTTAGATTTAATTTATTCGAATGAATCGTAGCACCGAGTTGAAAATGTGTCAATGGAAGGCAGCGGCCCAGACGGCGGGGAATCGGAAATTCGATGTGCCGGCGCTTGTTTTTTGGTATGATACCGATATCGAACGTACATTTGGGAAGAAACTTAGGGGAAGAAGGGAAAACGAACATGGATGCGGAGTTGCCAATCGGGTTTCATCCGCTGCTGGCCGCCTGGTTCGGGCGGACGTTCGGGGAGCCGACGGAGGTGCAGCTGCGGGCGTGGGAGTCGATCGGATCGGAAGCTCATACCTTGATCGCCGCGCCGACAGGGTCGGGCAAGACGCTTGCGGCGCTGCTGCCCTGCTTGGACCGGATCGTGACCGGCAAAGCCGCGGACGGACCGGTCCGGGGAGTGAAGCTGCTGTATGTCACGCCGCTCAAGGCGCTGAATAACGATATTCACCATCACGTTGTCGGCTTTATCGATCAATTGGAGCGGACGGCGGCGGAAACAGGCATGCCGTGGCCGGGACTGACCGTCGGCGTCCGAACGGGCGATACGACGCAGAGCACCCGGGCGTCGATGCTGCGGCAGCCGCCGGATGTGCTCGTGACGACACCCGAGTCGCTGTATATTTTGCTGACGTCCCTGAAAGGCAGAGACATGCTGCGGACCGTTCGCCATGTGATTGTTGACGAGATTCACGACCTGGCCGAGGGAGCCCGAGGGCTGCATTTGTCGGTGACGCTCGAGCGTCTTGTCGCCTGGTGCGGGCGTTCTCCGCAGCGCATCGGCGTGTCGGCGACGCAGAAGCCGATCGAGCGGGTCGCCCGTTTTCTCGGAGGCTGGGAGCCAGCGGAAACAGAGGGAAGCGGGGCTGACGCCGCTCAAGCCGGAACAGCCGCCGGATCGGACGATACCGGAGCGGGTATGAACGTAGAAGCCGGTAATGAAATGATTGCGGACGTTCCCATGCGGCCTCGGCCGGTGAACATTGTGGAGAGCCGGATGCACAAAGCGCTTCAGCTTGTCGTCACGATGCCGGAGCAAACATTCATTACACAGGACAAGCAGGAAGCCGTCTGGGGGCCGGTCACCGAACGTCTCGTGAAGCTGATGGAAGGAAGCCGGTCTGTGCTGATCTTCGCCAACAACCGGCGGCTTTGCGAACGGCTGACGCTGCGGCTGAACGACCATGTTGGCTACGAAATGGCCCGCTCGCATCACGGAAGCGTCTCCCGGGAGCAGCGGCTCGAGGTGGAGCGCGCGCTCAAGGCGGGCGAGCTTCGTTGCCTCGTGGCAACGTCTTCGCTGGAGCTGGGCATCGACGTCGGCCATATCGATCTGGTGGTGCAGATCGATTCGCCGAAGAGCGCAGCCGCGGGAATTCAGCGCATCGGCCGGGCCGGACACAGCGTCGGCGGTGTCAGTCGGGGCATCATTCTGGCACGCAGCCGTGGCCAACTGCCGGAATGCGCGGTGCTGTCCCGTCGCGTGCTGGAGCGCGACATCGAGGAAATTCGCATCCCGGTGCAGTCGCTGGACGTTTTGTGCCAGCAAATTGCGGCGATGGTGGCGGGGGACGATTGGACGATCCATGAGCTGGCCCGCGTACTGGCCGGCAGCTACGGGTACCGGGATTTTCCGCGTCAGCGGCTGTTGGACGTGTTGCAGGTGCTGTCCGGGTATTACCCGTTCGTTCGCCCACTCCTGGACTGGAACCGGGACACAGGCGTACTGTCCCGCCGCGGGGTAACGGGCATGGCCGCCATTATGGGGGCCGGGACGATTCCCCAGAGCAGCGCGTACCCGGTGCATCATGCGGACAGCCGCGTCCACATCGGCGAGCTGGACGAGGAATATATTCACGAAAGCCGGGTCGGCGACGTGTTCCAGCTCGGAACGTCGTCCTGGAAAATTCAATCGATCAAAAACGACCGGGTGTACGTGGTCGAAGCGGGCAACCGGTTCAGCGAGATTCCGTTTTGGCGGGGCGAAGGGCAGGGCCGCACGTTCGAGCTGTCGCGAGACATCGGGCGGTTCATGGACGAGCTGGAGCGTCGGCTCGAACAGGAGGAGACGTACAGCTCGCAGGACTGGCTGACTCGGGATTACGGGCTGGACGTCGGAGCTGCGGGCGAGCTGATCGCGCTGATCCGGTCGCAGAAGGCCGTGTCGGCGGTGCCGACGCACCGTCGCATCGTCATCGAGCGGTTCCGGGACGAGCTGAAGCAGTGGCATGTCATCGTGCACAGCACGTTCGGCCGGACGTTCAACCGCACGTGGCTGCTGGCGCTTAGGCAGCATGGGGAGGAGCGGTTTCCCGTGCGGCTATTCGCGAATGCCAAGGACAACGGCATACATTTCGTCTTGTCCGGCGCCGACGAGGGGATGGCCGCAAGCTTTGTGGCGATGCTTCGCGGCGTGACGTCCGTCCGGCTCGAAGCGCTGCTGCGCGAAGCGGTTCCGTCTTCGCCGCAGTTCGGGGCGGCGTTCCGCCGTCTGGCCGAGACGTCGCTGCTGCTGTCGCGGAGCTTTACGCGCACGCCGGCGTGGAAGAAGCGGCTGCGCAGCGAGGAGCTGCTGCGGGAATCGCTGCCGTACGCCGAGCGGTTTCCTTTTCTCGGCGAGGCGATGCGCATTTGCCTGCAGGAGGAGCTGGACATGCCGCGGGTGCGGGAGGCGCTGGAGCAGATTGAGGCTGGAGCGCTGGAGGTGAACGTGCGCGAGAGCCTGTTTCCTTCACCGTTGGCCGCGGCGTTTCTGACCGAGTTCATGGGCGCTCAAATCTACGAGTCCGACGCCGTCGGCAAAGATATTCAATTGCAGCTGCTCGGCTTGGAGCGGGCGCAGGCCGGGCGTCTGTTCGGCGAGAGCCCGGTGCTGGAGGCGGGGCAGCCGGACCGAGGAGCTGCGGAGGAGGAGCCGTGGCTGGCTTCCGCCCCGATGGAGCAGCCGGAGACGCTGCTGCGTCTCCTGAAGCAGAGAGGCGACCGGACCGCCGCGGAGATGGCGAGGCTGGCCGCTGATAGCGGCGCTGAAGAGGCGCAGCAGCAGGTGGAAGAGATCGGCAGGCTGCTCCGCCGATTGGAAGAGGAAGGCCGAGTGCGCCTGATCGACGTCGGCGGAGAAAAGCGCTGGATCTGCTCCGACGAAGCGGATACGTATGCGCGGTTTGCAGACGATCCGTTGGCTGTCCGGTTTGTGCTGACCCGTTATATGGAGCACCGCGCGTCGTTTACGGTGGAAGAGCTTGCCACCCGGTACGGCGCGGCTTTGCCACTTGTCGACGACCTCGTGAGCCAGTGGGCCGCGGATGGGACGATCGAACCGGCCTTTGGCGAGAGCGAAGCCGGGCCGCGGACTTGGGTGAGCCGCGAAACGGCGGCGCGCCGTATCCGCAGAGCCGAACGGGCGCTGCGCGAGCAGGCCGCCCCGGTCGATCCGGTCCGGTACTGCCGGTACTTGATGGCCGCGCAGCACGTCCTTCCGGGCAGCCGCCTCAGCGGAGAAGAGGGGCTCCGGGACGTGATCGGCAAGCTGCAGGGCTGGTTTTTGCCGCTGCCCGAATGGGAGGCGTCGGTGTTTCCTTTGCGCTTGACCGATTACCGCAAAGAAACGCTCGACCGGCTGTGCGCGGCGGGCGAGGTGATCTGGATCGGGCGCAAGGAACAAGGAGAGAAAGAAGGCCGGGTCGCCTTCTTTCTGGCAGAAGCGAAGGAGCTTTACGCCCCTCTGCTCAAGTGGGGAGCAGCTTCGAAGCACGAGCCGCTGCTGGAGCTGCTCCGGCGCAAAGGCGCAAGCTTCCTGTCCGCGCTCAGCCGCGAAACGGGAAGCGTCCCGTCAGAGCTGACGGTGGATTTGATCGAGCTGGCTTGGGAGGGGCTTGTCTCCAACGACCAGTTTGCGCCGCTGCGGATGAACGGAAGCGGCAGGAAGACCACTGCCAAATCCACCGCCAAATTCCAATCCGGCCTTGGTCGCTGGTATGCACTGGAGACGCTGGTGGAGGAGCAGCCGGGCGGGGCCGATTCGCTCGGCGCTTGGGTAAAGCAGGCGCTGGACGGCAGCGCGCTGCTTACGCGGGACCTCGCGGGTACGCTGCTGCCGTGGTCCTGGGATGATGTGTACGGCTCGTTGAAGCAGCTGGAGCTGTGGGGGATGCTGACCCGCGGCTTCTGGGTCCAAGAAATTGCGGCGATGCAGTTCGCCGCGCCGGAGACGGTTGGGCATCTCCGGGAGGCTGTCTGGGAAGCGGGAGGCGGCGAAACGGTGCTGCTTCCGGCTGCCGATCCCGCCAATCCGTTCGGATTGACGGTGCGATGGCCGTCCGCCCCGGGCGTTGCTTTTGCCCGCAAGCCGGGCAACGATCTCGTCTTCCGCGGCGGCCGATGGGTGTTGTGGTGCGAAAATAACGGCAGGCGCATGCACACGCTGCACGCGCTGGCCGACGCGACGGAGGAGGCATGGCTGCCGGAGGAAGAGCGGCTGCAGACGCTTCGAGCCGTGCTGCAATCGTATTTGAAGAAGCCGGGCGTCCGCAAAGTGGTCATCGACACGTGGAACGGGGTGCCGGTGCTGGACACGCCCGCCGCCGGGACGCTGCGGCAGCTCGGAGCGGAGGCCGACCGCGCTTCGCTCGTCCTGTGGCCGAGCTCGTTGCGATAATTTTACTTTTGGGAGAGGATGAACCGGATGAAAAGCATAGAAGAGCGGTTGAACGAATATAAAGAAAGGGCGGGTTCCGTGAGCCGGGAATCCGGCGAGGCGGCTCAAGCCTTTGCCCTGGAGTTGATCGGAGAAATCGAGAGGCTGGCGGGCGAAAACAAGCGGCTGCGCAAAGCGTTCGCGCAGTCGGCGGACCGGCGGTACGAATCGACGAAACTAAGAGACGCCTTAAGAGAATAGCCGGATTTTGCCGCCGGATGGCCCGCGAAATGAATAATTAAGCAGTAAAATACGTATTGACAGCCGCCGAAAATGGGCATAGAATACCTAGTAAACGAGTGGGGATTGTTAGGATATACTTTCAAGGAGGCGCATGATTGTGAATTCCCTATACATTGCCAGCTGGGCTGTTGCTGTCGTAGTCCTGCTGTTACTATTTTTCGCGGCCAAGAAAAAGGTGGGTTTCGGGACGCGCGTATTAATCGCCATGGTGCTCGGCGTGGTCGTCGGGGCGGTATTCGGTAAAGAGGCGACAGATCTCGGAACGATCGGCTCCATCTACGTCAACCTGATCAAAATGATCGTTATGCCGCTCGTCATCGCAACGATCATTTCCAGCATTACGTCCGTATCCGATCCGAACATGCTTCGAAAGATCGGAACGAAAACGATCGCCTTGTTCCTGATCACGACCGGTATCGCGGCGGCTATCGGTGTCGTCGTTGCGGTGATCATCGATCCGGGCGCGGGCATTCCTTACGTGCAGGATGCCAAATTCGCCGCCAGAGAAATTCCTTCGTTTCTGAAAGTATTTATGGATCTCGTACCGGCGAACCCGGTGAACGAGATGGCTACCGGCAAAGTTGTGCCGGTTATCGTATTTGCTATGTTCGTCGCGGTCGCCATTACGATCGAAGGCAACCGCAAGCCGGAATCGGTCCGGCCGATCAAGGAAGTCATTCAATCGTTCGCTGTCGTGATGTTCCGCGTAACGAAGCTGATCATCCGCTTGACGCCTTACGGCGTGTTCGGACTGATGGCGGCGATGGCTGCGAAATACGGCCTCGCGTCGCTGCTGCCGATGGGCAAAGTGGTAATTGCCGTTTACATCGCTTGCTTGCTGCACTTCGTTCTGACTTACGGCTTCCTGGTCACGTTCGTGGCGCGGGTCAATCCGATCCGCTTCCTGAAAAAGATTTATCCCGTGCTGGCCGTCGCTTTCACGACACGGAGCAGCTATGCGACGCTGCCGGTCAACCTGGAGGTTATCACGAAGCGGCTTAAAGTATCCGACCGGATCGCTAGCTTTGTCGCCCCGCTGGGCGCTACGATCAATATGAACGGCTGCGGCGGCTTGTATCCGGCGATTGTGGCGATCTTCGTCGCCAAAGTATTCGGCATCGATCTGACGATCACGCATTACCTGCTCATCGTCGGCTCGGCGATGATCGCTTCCATCGGCGTGGCCGGGGTACCCGGACCGGCTTCGATCTCGACGACGGTCGTGCTGGCCAGCGTCGGTCTGCCGATTGAAGGGATGGCGATGGTGCTCGGCATCGATGCAATTCTCGATATGGCCCGGACGGCCATCAACGCAACGGGTACGACCGTCAGCTCCCTTGTCGTCGCTGTAACGGAGAAAGAATTCAACCGCGAGGCGTTCAACAACGAGGCGGACGAAGAGCTCGAAAACTACGACGTGTCTTCGCGCAACGGCGGGTCCAAAACCGCGGTCGCCGGTTAATAAACGAAAAGATAAACACCGCTCTTTCGCAAAGGGCGGTGTTTGTTCGTTTCCGGCGTTCGTTGGACCGGTATATGGTAAAATAGGGCTAAATCAATCACAGCTTCTGCAAAGGGGGAAGGCGAATGGAGAGCAACGCCGTTCAAGCGAAGCTGCTGCTGCGCGTGCCGGAGGTGACGGCGGCGCTGCGCTTCTACGAGCAGGCGCTCGGCTGGGAGCGCCTGGAGCTATGCGCGGCAGCGGGCTACGTGCTGCTGCGTCAGCCTGGCGGCGAGGCAGCGCTGCTCGCTGCGGAAGGCACGGCGGCGGAGGCGCTCAGCCGCCTGCAAGCACCGGGCTGCCGGGAGCTGTCGCCCGGCGGCCGGTTTTATGTGACAGCGCCGCCCGGCGAGGCGCTGGAGCGGCTCCAGCAGCGCGCCGAGGAGGCCGGCGGGCGCTGGTTGGACGAGACGGAGCCGGGCTGCTGGCGGACCGTCACGATCACGACGCCGGAGGGCTACCGCGCGGCGTACTGGCAGGAGCTGTTTCCGTGCGACGAGGAAACGCTGGCTTTGTTCGCAGCGGGGCCGGACCAGTTGGAGGCCGCGCTGGCGGGGCTTGGCGAGGCCGGGCTCAATTTGGCCCGGGCGCCCGGCACATGGAGCATCCGCGAGCAGGTGCTCCATGTGGTGGATCTGGAGCTTGCGGCGCTGCACAAGCTCAAGTTCGCTTTGGCCGGGCCTGAGCGCGGACGCGTCTACAACGGCAACGGCTTCTCGCAGGACGCATGGGCCGCGGGCATGCGTTACGCCTCGCGGCCGATCCGCGCCGAGGTCGCGCTGTTTCGGCTGCTGCGTGAGCACGTGCTCAGCGTATGCGAGCATACGCCGGGAGCGCTGGCGCGCAGCGTCATCGCCTCCGGCAAGGAGGAGACAGCCGGCCGCCTGATGAAAATGATGGCCGGCCACGCGAACGTCCACATTCGCCGGATCGGCGAAATCCGGAAGCAGCACGCGGTCGATTAGCCGAGGCTTTCCGCCAGCTCCATCAGATGTGTGCAGATCCGCTCGGGCCGCACGCCCGTTCGGGCCATCTGCTCGTCCACATTCGAAGCATTGGCCAGTCCGGTCAATACAAGCGCCGTCCGGCAGCCCGCATCGGCTCCGCCGCGGATATCGGTGTTCAAGTTGTCCCCGACCGCCCAAATCTCGCCAAGGACCAGTCCCAGCTTGGCAACGGCATAGCGCATAATGATCGGCGAAGGCTTCCCGATAACAACGGGCGGCGTTTCGCTTGCCCGTTCGATCGAAGCCGCGATGGAGCCGGCTCCTGGTGTCAGCTCGCCGTTCCACGGCAGCAGGTGATCGGGATTCGTCAGGATGTAAGGGGCTCCGCCACGAATATAACGGACGGCTGTAAGCAGCTTGCCGTAATGGAACGACCGGTCGATGCCTTGCACGACCGCAGCGACCGTTCCTTCCGGCGCGTCCTCCGTGACGGGTTCGAAGCCGCCGTCCTTCAGCGCCGTTCTCAGTCCTTCCTCGCCGATGCACAGCACGCGTCCGTTCCGGGCGCCGGTTTCCTGCAAATACATCACGGCCGCTTGCGAGGATGTCAGCACTTCCTCCGGTTTGGCTTCGATCCCGGTCTTGATGAGGTGCGCCGCCACTTGCTCCGGCGTCCGTGACGAATTGTTGGTTACATATAAGAACGGGTAGCCTTTCTCCCGCAGCCAGCAGATAAAATCCGCCGCATAAGGGACCGGGCGGTCTCCATGGTACAGCGTTCCGTCCAAATCCAGCAAAAATCCATATCTCATGATCCGTCCTCCATTCGTGCGATGCGTACCGCACGGCCCGCATCGTTGCCGCATTGTCCACTCCATTATACCGCGCATTGCTCTCCAAGGCGAACGTCCCGCTTTATCCGCCCGCGTCCGAATAACCAAAAAGCCGGCATCCTAAGATGCCAGCTTCAGCTTCACGTAAAAATGGATTTCGCCGTTCTCCGACTCGGCCCAAATGGTGCCTTCGTGCGATTCGACGATGCTTCTCGCGATCGCAAGACCAAGCCCCGAGCCTCCGGTATCGGACGTCCGGGCTTTATCGACGCGGTAGAACCGGTCGAACAACTGCTCCAGCTCGTCGCGGGTCAAAGCGTCCGCTTTGTTGGAGATGCGGATGATCGCGTGCCCGCGTTCCTGGATCATGCCGAAGGTGATCACGCCGGGCTTAGGGCTGTACTTGATCGCGTTGCCGAGCAGGTTTTCGAAGACGCGGATCATTTTGTCCACGTCGATGCGTACCAGCAGCCGCTCCTGCGGCAGGCTGCGGATTAGCGTAAGCTGCTGTTCCTCACTGAGAGTCACGTATTCCTCCAGCAGCTGCTCCAGCACCTCGTTAATGACGACGCCTTTCTTGTGCAGCGGGGCGTCATGATTGGAGAGCTTCGTAAATTCGAACAGATCGTCGATCAGCCCTTTCAGCTTCTCCGATTTGCTGTAAGCGATACTGACATACCCGGCGGCTTGCTCGGGCGTTTCGAAATTTCTGTCGTGCAGCAGCCTCAAGTAGCCCATGATGAGCGTCAGCGGCGTGCGCAAATCGTGCGAAACGTTTGTAATCAGCTCGTTCTTGAGCTGCTCGGCGCGACGCTCCTCTTCGATTCTTCGCTGTAAATCCGTCACCATGAAGTTCATGTCCCTTGCCAGCGACCCAAGCTCGTCCTGGGAACGCTCGACGACGCGGTGGTCCAGATTGCCCGTAGCGATAATCCGCAGTCCGCTCGCAAGCTCCTCGATATATCTCATTTTCCGCTGCGTTAAAAAATAGAACAAAAAGATGAAGACGGCGAGTGAAGCCAGAATGGAAAGCGGGTTCTCACCCTTATGGTAGCTGATGGTCGGCTGAGGGATGCCGCTGACGATTAAGTAGGCTTTCTGATTATTATAGGTCACCGGGTAAAAGCTGGAAAACTCCGAGCGCGAATCGGATTCCCGGTTGCGCGTTTCCATCGCGTTGCGGATGACACTGTGCACGTCGACGTACGTTTCCGGCGCGTTTTCACTGCGGAAGACGACTTTGCCTTCCAGATCCGTAATGACGATCTTGAGCTTGTTGTAGGTGACGAGCCGTTTGACCGTATTCTCAAAATTTTTGCGCCGCTCGGCCTCATCCTGCTTGTTCTCTCCCTGCCGGTTGTTTGGCTGATTCGGCTGCGGTACCTGCGGATTGGCCGCCGGGGTCCCGGGTACGCTGCCGGGCTCTTGGCCGTTTGCGCCGGGGACAGGAACGGCTGTGCCGGCATTGGGCGTCGGCATCCCGCTGCCGGCAGCGGAACCCTGAGGCACGGCCGCTTGCGGTTGTCCGGATTCGCTCCTTGACGCTGCATTCGAATCATAGCTGGGGGATTCGTTGTTTGTCCCGTTTTCGCTGCTGCTGCGCCGCGGAGGCATAAGGAACCGGTCTGCGAGCGAGCGGGCTTCGCTATCGATGCTTTCCATCCCTTGGCTGTAATCAATGACCGTATTCTTGTTGACCGCGCCGAACAGAGCCGAGCTGATGCCGTAGAATAGCAGCGATACGCCGAAACAAAAGGCAAAGGTCAGCATCAGCTGCAGCCGGATGCTGCGCTGCACGTGCGTGCGCACCATTCTATACAGGTCTTGGAGGAACAGGATCATGCCCCGCAGCAGATTAAAAGGGAACCAGGTGAACGGGAAGCGGTCAAGCCTAGGCTTGCGCGGCGGTTTGATCTTCTCTTTTTTACTCAACTTTATATCCCACTCCCCAGACCGTTTTAATAAACTTCGGTTTCCGCGGATTTTCCTCGATTTTCTCGCGAATTTTCCGGATATGTACCATCACGGTATTGTCCGAATCGAAATACGCTTCCTTCCATACGGCTTCGTAAATTTTCTCGATGCTCCATACCGTACCGCGGTGCCGGGCCAGCAGCTCCAGGATCGCAAATTCGCGCGGCGTCAGTTTAACATCCCGGCCGTCTAACTTGACCTCATGCGTCGCGGTATTGATCGTGAGCTCATCGACCTCCAGCTCGTGTTCCTTGTTCGGACGCTGAACATTGAGCCGGGTGTAGCGGCGCAGCTGCGACTTGATCCGGGCGACCAGCTCAAGCGGATTGAACGGCTTGGTGACGTAATCGTCCGCGCCGGTGCTCAGGCCGAGAATTTTGTCCATGTCCTGGCTTTTGGCGGACAGCATAATGATCGGCATATGCTTTTGTTCGCGTATTTTCAGGCAGGCTTCAATGCCGTCCATCTTCGGCATCATGATGTCGAGCACGATCAGATCGACGTCTTCCTTTTGCAGCACGCTTAACGCTTCGATGCCATTGCCTGCGCGCAGCAGACGGTAGCCTTCATTTTTTAAATAAATTTCGAGCAAATCGATAATTTCTTTCTCGTCGTCGACGAGCAATATTGTAGGCTGCGCCACGGGGCCGACCTCCTTTTCATTCCAATAGATCTCGGTTGCTGCGGAGTGGGGTCGGCGTGCTTTTCGGGCGGCGCCGACGACAAAAAAAGCATATCACGCCGGGATAACCTTGACAAACGGCATGCGGGCCACTCCCCTTTCCTAACGTTGACTGTCACCTAGTATAGCCGGGAAATCTTAACGACTAACGATTCAAAACCTTAAAACATTCTTAAGGGAAAATTAGAAGCCGTCGGCGCTTTTTACGAAAAGGTCACTTTTTGGTTTAAGTAGGAATATATTGGATTATAAGGTGAGCTTATTAAAGCGGTAAAAGAATGTTATGAACGGAGGAATCCCATGAACCGGATCGGAACCATCGAACAGGTCCTCAGCACGCTGCTGCCTGTGCGCAGAACTTCGCCCAAGCAGCTTCAGGCGATCCTGAGAGGCATGGATCTGTCGATTGAAGGATTGTCGCCATTCATTGCGGAGCCTGAGAATCTGCCTTACGGAAGAACGAGCCTATACCGGACCGATGCCGCCGAAGCGGTGCTGATCCATTTGCCTCCCGGAACCGAAACGTACATTCACGATCACGGCGCATCCGTCGGCTGTGCGCGTCTGCTCGAAGGTACGCTTACGAACCGGATGTTCCGGCTGGATGGCTACGGGTATCCCTGCTTGTCCGGGGAAGTTGAAATCGAGGAAGGTAGCCATTATTACGCGCCGAAAAAACAAATTCACCAGCTTCGCAATTCCGGCCAGCAGCGCGCAGTGGCCTTCCATCTGTATGCTCCGGCGCCTGCCGGGAGGTCGTATTTTCCATTCGAGCAGGTGCTCGATTATGTGATCTAAGCTTTTGCCAATTGCAGCGCGGCTGCAACCTTCGGATAATCGGCGACGTCCATTTCCATAACATGACAGAGGAGGGTGGAGAGATGCCGAAATCCGGAGTCATCATGAAAAAAACAATGCCGTTGCTGCTGGCGGCCGCGCTGTTATGCTCGGCTTGCACCGCTGCCGATGCCGGGGGCGATGTCAGCCTAAGAAAGCATGCGCCTGCGGATTTGGATGCGCGGATCGTGCAGGCCGACAATGCGTTCGGCTTGAAGCTGCACCGTACGATCGCGGAGCAAAATCCCGGCAGCAACGTATTCGTATCACCGTTCAGCGTATCGATGGCGTTATCGATGGTTTACCATGGAGCAGGCGGCGCGACGCGCGAGCAGATCGGGCAAACGCTGCAGAGCCAAGGCTTGTCCGTTGACGAGTGGAACCGGGGACATCAGGCGCTCCGCGATTTGCTGGAGCATTCGGGCAAGGAAACGCAGTTGTCCGTCGCGAATTCGATCTGGGCCAGAAAGGGCGTAGCGTTTCATGAAAGCTTCCTGCAGCGAAACCGCGACTTCTATGGCGCGGAGGTCGATACGCTCGATTTTGCACAGGACAATGCCGTTCGCAAAATCAATCAATGGGTCGGCAAGCGAACGAACGGCAAAATCGACAGCATCGTGCAGGGACCGATTTCATCGGAAACGGTCATGTATCTGCTGAACGCCGTGTACTTCAAAGCGCAGTGGCAGCACCCGTTTCCGGAGCGAGACACCAAGCCCGGTACGTTCCATGTGGCAGCGGGACAGACGAAGCCGGTGAACCTGATGGCGCTGACCGGACGGCTCGATTATGCGCAGGAGCCGGATTACCAGGCGGTTCGGCTACCCTACGCGGACGGCAAGCTGGCGATGGTTGTTGTCCTGCCCTCCGAAAAGGCCGGGCTGGAAAAGGTGCAGCAGAAGCTGTGGTCGGATGAGGCGTTTTGGAACAAGCCCTTTCCATCTGCAAACGGGACCTTGAAGCTGCCGCGGCTGAAGCTGGAGCTGGGATACGAGCTGAACGACGCGCTGAAAGCGATGGGTATGCCCGCGGCATTCGACCCGGCAAAGGCGGACTTTTCTGAATTATCGCCGAAACCGGTCGTGATCAGCGAGGTGAAGCACAAGACGTTCGTGGAGATGAACGAGCAGGGCACGGAAGCTGCGGCGGTCACCTCCGTAGGAATTCAAGTAACCTCTGCGCCCGCTCCGGTGGCCAAGCCGTTTGAGATGATCGTCGACCGGCCGTTTTTGATCGCGATTCAGAGTACGGAGACCGGCAGCTTGCTGTTCCTCGGCAGCATCGTCGATCCGAAGGAGTAAGGGAAGCGCGCTGGATCAGAGCCGCACTACACCAAGCGAAAGAAGACCTCGTGCAAGTTCCGCCGCCAAAGGCGAGAGGGCACGGGGTCTTTGATGTAGTAAAAGAAGTCGGAGGAGCATGAACTCCAAGTCGTTACAAAAATTGGAATAAAAACTTTTGATTTTAAAGATGGAGGTATGCCATGAAAAACATTAGTTTGCGGTTTCTTCTAGCATCCGTTGTTTATTTGGTTCCTTCCGCAGTAGCTGAAAATGCCGAAAAGCAAATCAATGTATTGTTTAATAATATTGGCGTTAAGATTAACGGAGAACGAGTAGGATCTGACAATTTTTTATATCAAGGAACTACCTATTTACCCTTATGTGAAATTAACGAGAGACTTGGAATAACGGTACTGTGGGATGATCATACAACTTAATAGGTGGTACGGAAAATCGTACCATAAGTAGCACAAAGTCGTCCTTTCAAGCAATACATAACATGCATATACCAATATGTGGTACAATTGCTGGCGGAATGATTAATTTATTACTATTAGGTGATATATGAGAATGAAGAATCTTATTAGGCAAGTAATTCATGAATGGAATCCTTATGGGTTA
This sequence comes from Paenibacillus tyrphae, assembly GCF_000722545.1. Lineage (GTDB taxonomy): Bacteria > Bacillota > Bacilli > Paenibacillales > NBRC-103111 > Paenibacillus_G > Paenibacillus_G tyrfis. The sequence continues at coordinate 201,455 of NZ_JNVM01000006.1, read as the reverse complement.
TTACCATGTGCACCCGATAATGAATTTGATTCAGAAATTGAAAAGGTTACAAAATCCCTTCAACAAGTGAATACATTAGAAGAATTAGCGAGAAGTATACAAGAGATATTTTCATTGAGTTTTGGTGAACCGTTTAAGTATGAGAGATGCTTATCTGTAGCAGACCAAATTTGGAACAAGGCAAATGAACAAAGCTAAAGTTAATCAAGAGGACTATATTCTGAAAGGGCGACAAGTCAGATATGCCATATACTCATATGATTTTAGAAGTTCATTGTCTATACGGGCTTGGAGAACAAAAGGAAAATGAGCCTGTTCCAAACTTTTGTAAACGAGGAGCGAGGAGATTAGGATACCATTGCATGGAGAATAAATGTGCTTTTATGGCATTTACAGATGCGCCATATGAAATTGCTTATTCGGGGCATGAAGGTGTGGTTCCAGACGGAAACGCTTTGATTGGATTTGGTGGTGATATGGAGCCATCTGATTATGCTACACATAAAACTGAAGAGTTAAAGAATCTGTGGGAAAAGATATGCAGAAAGAAAATTCAAGAAGCATACGATGAATACATGGTTTTCTTCAAGGGGAAATATGGAAAACAGGAACAATAAGGCGATTCAAAATAAATGTCCAGAGAAATATTGCTTTTTTTGGCTTGACGAAGGTAGTTGTGGATGTCCCTTCGGAACTTGTTTAAGGATTGAAACGGATAATAAAAATAAAGATTGGTTTGAACCAAATGAACCAGAGCATGACATAAATGGACTTTCTTATGATTATTTCAATAGAAGCATTACTTAGCATAGATTCTAGCCACTAAGGTGATGGGTATGAGTTGGAAAGACGTGAAGCATGAAGGGATTTCATACATAGAAAAGATTGTTGCAGAATTTGATGTTTGGGTTCATCATTCACTTCCCTTTGCAAAAGTGAAGGTAAAAGTAAAGGAAAACTCCAAAACAGGTACATTTTTCGGACAAGTAAATGTTGCAGTCATAAGCGTGTTAGATGGTACTCCAGATTGGATTGGAGGTAATGGCTCAACAATCGAAGAAGCACTTGAAGATGCTATCAAGCATTTTTACTTAACGCTGCAAGGTAGAGAAGGACTTTCAATTGATGACTTTGAATGGGCTGAACCACACGATTTTTAGATAAGAAGTGAATGTACCTAAAGAAACCACTCCAATGTCAGGAGTAGCTTTGTATTTATATACTGATGTATATTTTGTGGTCAAACTGCACTTTGTGCTTAGGTTCATTACAGTGAAACCGTATCATAAATCATTGCTAACGGGTACGGGAGTTGAATGACGTTTTTTTAAACAACTTTATTATCAGGCAACAACAGGGAACGGAAGTCGCCGTTTTTTCGAACAATTTCATCTTGTCATTCCTTACATCGCGTGATAGTATATAACAATTAATGTGGAAGGGCTTCTAGGGATCCGACGGCCAAGCGGCCGGTCGAACCAAGCGGAGCCGGCGCGCTACGCATAGAGCCGCGCTACACCGTAGGGATAAAAGACCTCGTGCAAGTTCCGCCGACAAGGCGAAACGGCATGGGGTCTTTTCTGCTTTAGCAGAGGAAAGGAGAAGGAGGAACATGAACGCGATACGGGCCGAAGGGCTGACGAAACGGTTCGCCGTAAAACGGAAGGGGGAAGGCTTCAAGGCCGGGGTACGTTCGCTGCTGCGCCCGCAGTACAGCGAGAAGACGGCGGTGCAAGGCATCGATCTGACCGTCCCGCAGGGGGAGACGCTGGCGTTTCTCGGACCGAACGGTGCCGGCAAATCGACGACGATCAAGATGCTGACCGGCATTCTGCATCCGTCCGGCGGACACGCCGAGGTGCTTGGCTGCTGTCCGTGGAAGGAGCGCAGCAAGCTGGCTTACCGGATCGGCTCCGTCTTCGGGCAGAAATCGCAGCTCTGGTACCACCTTCCGCCCGCCGATTCGTTCGAGCTGATGAGCCGCATTTACGAATTAAAGCGCAGCGATTATCTCGCCCGGCGGGAAGATCTGGTCCGCCGCTTCGAGCTGGAGCCGTATTTGCATACTCCCGTGCGGAAGCTGTCGCTGGGCGAACGGATGCGCTGCGAGATTGCGGCGGCGATGCTGCACCGGCCGCAAATCCTGTTCCTTGACGAGCCGACAATCGGGCTGGACGTGGTGGTAAAGCAAAGCATACGCGAGCTCATCCGGTTCATGAACCGGGAGGAAGGGGCGACTGTGTTCCTGACCTCTCACGACGCGGGAGATATCGAGCAGCTGTGCCGGCGGGCCGTTGTCATCAACCACGGGCAGATGATCTTCGATGATACGGTCGAGGCGATGAAGCGGGATCTGTTGACCGGCAAGACGATCCGGCTCAAGCTGCTGGAACCGGGCCCTCCGTTCCGGCACCACGGCGTAGAAGTGCTGGCGCAAACGGACCAGGAGCTGGCGCTTTCCGTCGATACGTCGGCCATTGCCGCTCAGGAGGTGCTTTCCCGCCTCGTCGCGGCGTACCGCGTGTCGGACATCACGATCGAAGATCCTCCTATGGAGAGCATCATTACGCATATTTACGAGCGGGAGGGGAGCGTATGAATCTGAGTTCGAAGCTGCTGAAATACGGGGCGATCGGGCGGATCAGCCTGCGGAATCATTTTGCTTACGTGCTCGATTTTTTAATCCGCTCGATTTTCCTGATCATCATCATGTATATCTTCATTCAATTGTGGCAGACGACGTACCGCGGGGAAGGGTCGCAGTTGATCGCGGGCTACAGCTTCGAGCAGATCATTTGGTATATTTTGTTCGCCGAAGCGCTGACGATGGCGTTCCCCAGCCTTTGCACCCGCGTGGAGGAGGAAGTGAAGAGCGGCGATGTCGGCTACAAGCTGACGCGCCCGTTCAGCTATATCGGCTACCATTACATGGCTTATATAAGCGAAGTGACGGTCCGGCTGCTTGTGAACCTTGCGGTCGGCTGTGCGCTCGGCTTCGCCTTTTTCGGTCCTCCGTCGTTCGGCTGGGGCTGGCTCGGATTTTTCGCCATGAGCTTCGGTGCAATGACCGTCAACTTTATGCTCAATATGGCGCTGTCGCTGTGCGCGTTCTGGGTCGAGGAGACGCGGGGACTGGAGTTCGTGTACCATAAGCTGCTGTTTACGATCGGGGGCATGCTGATGCCGCTCGAACTGTTTCCCGCCGCGCTGCAGCAAGTGTGCCGCTGGCTGCCGTTTCAGGCTGTCCTGTATTTTTCGGCCAAAACCGCCGTCCGCTGGGAGGAAGTCCATCTCGCTCCGATGCTGACGGTCCAGTGGGCGTGGGTAGCCGTGCTGGCGCTTGTCGTCTGGCTTATCTATCGGAAAGGCGTCCGCAAGCTGAACGTCAACGGCGGCTGAGCCGCAAAGAAGGGAGGGGAACAAATTGCGCCAGAATTCGAAAATGATGCCGCTGCTGCGGTTCGTATGGACGTGCTGGAAGCTCAATTTGGCTGGAGCCATGGAATTCCGACTGAGCTTTCTGATGACTGCGGGCATGATGATGGTGAACAATGCCGTTTGGATTTTTTTCTGGGGGCTTTATTTTCGGCGGTTTCCGGTCGTGAACGGCTGGGAGCTGCAAGACGTGATGATGATGTGGGCGGTGAGCGCGGGTGGCTTCGGTCTGTCCGCCGTGCTGTTCGGCAATGCGTACCGACTGGCCTCGCTGGTTGCGGGTGGTCAGCTTGATCTGTACCTGACACAGCCCAAGCCGGTGCTGCTTCATATTCTGGTCAGCCGAATGTCCGTCTCTGCGATCGGGGACGTGCTGTTCGCCCTGCTGCTGTATGGACTGTTCGGGGACCGCTCGCCGCTTGGCCTGCTGAAGTTCGTGCTGGCGCTGCTCATCGCGATGCTGATTTTTCTGTTCTTCGTGGTGACGACGCAGTCGCTCGCCTTCTACATCGGGCAAGCCGAAGGCATCGGCCAGCAGCTGTTCAATGCAATTCTTACCTTCTCCACTTACCCGACAGGCATTTTCAGCGGCTGGGGCCGGCTGATTCTATTCACCGTCATTCCTGCCGGATTCATCAGCTATTTGCCGATCGGACTGCTGCGAGAAGCGGATCTTGCGTTCACGCTGCAGGCGCTCGGAATGACGGGACTCGTGACCGCGGCCGGTTTATGGTTCTTTCACCGCGGCTTGCGGCGGTACAGCTCCGGAAATGCGATGGGGCTTCGGATGTGAAAGCGTCCGAAGAGGTGTATAATGGTTCTGGAACGATCGACCCTATGATAAACGACTGCGGAGGACAGCTTATGAGTACGACCGAAAAAGAGTGGTTTCGGATATACAGCGCCGTGTATCTGCTCCTTGTGCGGGAGAACAGGCTACTGCTGCTTCGCCGAACCAACACCGGCTACGAGGATGGCAAGCTGAGTCTGGTAGCCGGCAAAATGGACGGGAACGAAGAAGTGAAGCAGGCGGCGGCTCGCGAAGCATGGGAGGAAAGCGGCGTCCGGGTGGACCCGGCCGATCTGGAAGTGGCGAGTGTGATGCACCGGAATTCAGATACGGGCGAATGGATCGATTTTTTTCTGACCGTGAAGCAATGGGAGGGGGAGCCATACAACCGGGAACCGGACAAATGCTCCGAAATGGCGTGGTATCCGCTGGACGGCCTTCCGGAAGATATGATTCCCCATGTGCGCCAGGCGGTCGAAAACGTGCTGGCGGGCGTATTTTACGACAGCTACGGATGGCAGCAATAAAGAAGGCGGCGAAGAGTCCCGTTCGGGGAGCTTGGCCGCCTTTTGTCATCTTAGACGAAAATTCGACGCATGTGTCGATTCGTCGTAGTAAGCCGACCGGGTTTTTGCTAGAATGAAGGTAGGGAGGGGAGGACGGATGTTCGGTCCATCGTCGGTGCCGAAGCCGAAGCGCCGCAGCCGATGGCGCACGGCGGCAGGCATTGCGTATTACCGGCTGCGCCGCCGCGTGAGCTGGATGCTCGGGAATAAACGCTTTGCGCGATTGCGCCGAGACGAACCGCTGCGGCACGTTCATTTCACCCACCGTACTCCGCTGCTTCGACAGCTTCGGAATGTGGAGATGCAGCTTCAATACAACAAAATCGTCAACTTGAGACTGGCTGCGCAGCGGCTGGACGGTCTGGTCCTTCAGCCGGGCGAAACGTTCTCGTACTGGAGGACGATCGGCAAACCGACCCGCCGTCAAGGCTACGTGGACGGGATGGTTCTGCATCACGGCACGGTCCGGGCCGGAGTGGGAGGCGGTTTATGTCAGCTTTCCAATCTGATTTACTGGATGACGCTGCACACGCCGCTTACTGTGACGGAGAGATACCGGCACGGATACGACGTCTTTCCCGATGCGGGACGAAAGCAGCCCTTCGGAACAGGGGCGACTTGCTTTTATAATTACTTGGATCTGCAGATCGAGAACTGCACGGAGATGTGCTACCAGCTCCGAATTTGGCTGACGGACACCGACTTGGTCGGAGAATGGCGGGCCGATAGTCCGGCATCGCACCGTTATGAGATTACCGAAACCAGGCACTGGATTACCCAGGAATGGTGGGGCGGATACGTTCGCCATAACGTCATATGCCGCAACCGGTTCGATGCGGAAGGGCGCTGGCTGGACGAAGGGTTCGTTGCCGAGAACCACGCCATCATGATGTATGAGCCCTGCTTGCCGGAGAAAGCCGATCCCGGAGAAGTTCCCGGGCGGAGCGACTTGTAGTATGTATAAAGAATCAGACCGTTTCTTTAAAAGGTGCTTCGATCCTGTGATTTTTGTTATATTTCACACAAAACGCGACAAAAGTTCTATACTTGCATCATGAATTTAGGTATAATGAAATAACAAAAAAGTCCTATGGATCTGCGGCATATTGTCGAAAAAAGGAGACCGGTCATCTTATGAAGGCAGAGCTTATCAACCCGTTTTTGGAGTCGGCCAGAATCGTCATCGAACAAGTTGCCAATATACGACCGACCACCGGACAGCTCGGCATCAAAGACGTGAAGTTTGTTGAAAAATATATTTGGATTCAAATCGGCATGACCGGGCAGATGGAAGGGGACATCGTCTTCGGATTGCACGAGGAAGTCGCGCTCAAGGTCGTATCCGCCATGATGGGCGGTTTTTCGATCACCGAAATGGACGAGATCGGTAAAAGCGCCATCTCCGAGCTCAGCAATATGATCAGCGGCAATGCCAGTACGATGTTATTCAACCAAGGGGTCCGCGTCGATATTACGCCGCCCAAGCTGCTTCATTCCGCGCATGCGGCCGGCTTCAACGCGCAAAAGGCACTGACGATCCCGCTGATTATGGAAGGCATCGGGGAGCTGGATATTCAAGTGCTGATCGCTTAACCAAGCGGCATGCTCTACAGTTGAAATGACAAGTCCATAACGTGTAAGCTGTAAGCGAACGCTTCTCCGGTTCCGATAACGCCGGGAGCGCTTCGCTTTTTTTGTTCGATAGAAGACGGGGGGAACCGGACGATGGATTTTCAGGGCAAAATCGCGGTAATTACGGGAGCGTCCAGCGGGATCGGCGCGCTGATGGCGCAGATGCTGGCGCAGCGCGGAGCCGTTCCTGTGCTGATGGCGCGATCGGAGCAAAAGCTGGCGGAGGCGTCCGCTAAAATACAGGGCAAGCACGCCGTATATCGACTCGACGTCACCTCGGCGGAGCAGGTAACGGCAACGATGGAGCGGGTGATCGCCGAATACGGGCGGATCGACATTCTGATCAACAATGCGGGCTACGGCGTGTTCGATTCGTTCGTGACGGCACCCTTAAGCGAATTCGAGAGCATGATGGATGTGAATTACATGGGGTCGGTCCGCTGTACGAAAGCGGTGCTGCCTTCCATGCTGAAGCAGGGGAGCGGCCATATCGTCAATATTGCCTCCATGGCCGGGAAGATCGGCTCGGCCAAGTCGAGCGGCTACTCGGCCACCAAGCACGCGGTGCTCGGCTTGACCAATTGTCTGCGGCAGGAGCTCGTTGGTACCGGCGTTCGTTTGACCGCCGTCAACCCCGGGCCGATCGATACGCCGTTTTTTGAGCGGGCTGATCCTTCGGGCAGCTACGTAAAAAACATCCAATGGTTTATGCTGAAGCCGGAGCGCGTCGCTCAAGCGGTGCTGAAAGCGATCGAGCGGGGGACGCCCGAGGTGAACCTGCCGTTCATGGCGGCAGCCGGAGTGAAGCTGTATCAGTTGTTTCCGCGGCTATTCGATGGCATCGCTTATAAATTGCTCAATAAGAAGTAGCTGTTAGCGAGAAGACCGCGCACCCTCGGAGGGGTGGCGGTCTTCTTTGGCTCGTATTATAGTAGACCGGGGAATGTCGATAAGAAATAAGAAATAAGAAAAGAAGACCGAGTGCGCGCATTGCATTTCGGTCTTCGTACAGGGTATGGTAAAGGAAGCATGGGTTCGCAGCGATCAGGCTTCCGGTTCCGGCGCTGCTTCCTGCTGTTGATTGGCCGCCTTAAACTTCTGGTTGCGGTCGCGGACCTCTTCGAACAGCTTGCGGACATCGGCTTTGCCCTCGGGATGCTGCTGATTCCAATGGCTTGCGAGAGCCGGCATCGTTTTATGGATATGGTTGTAGATCGCCCAAACTTTAATTTTTTCCACCGTTTCGGCGGAAGCGTCGCCGGTCAGGAGCTCGGCATATTTCTCGACCAGCCCTTCGAATTCGGCGGCAAAACGGGAATTCATTTGAAAATCCACCTTTCCGGTCATAATACATCTTAGTGTAACGCCGGAACGACTTTGTGTCAAAAAATGGAGTGAACCGAACATGCCTATACCTACCGATACAAACCTTCCGCAAAGCGGGGCAACCGGCGGCGCTCCAGCCGACGGCACGCTGGTTCAGAGAGAAATTCTCCGCAGCCTGGCGAAGGGCATATCGCTTTACCGGCTGACATATATTAGCCAAGGACTTCAGGTGAAAGGTTATCTTGCCGTGCCCGATTCGGCTATGCCCGTTCCGGGTCTAATTTACTGCCGGGGAGGCATCCGCAAGGTCGGGATGGTGCGCAAACGCCGCATTTTCTCGATGGCGCGGCGCGGGTACGCGGTATTTGCGCCGTTTTATCGGGGCAACGAAGGCGGTGAGGGACGGGAAGACTTCGGAGGGGAAGACCGCTTTGACGTGCATCACGCCATTACCCTCATGCAATCGCTGCCGGAGGTGCAGTCCGGACCGATTCCGCTGATCGGCTTCTCGCGCGGCGCATTGATGGCGCTGCTGGCGGCCAAAGAGTGCGAAGGCGCCGGTCCGGTCGTCGTCTGGGGCGGCGTGAGCGATCTGCTCGATACATATGAAGAGCGGGTCGATCTGAGACGGATGCTGAAGCGGGTCGTCGGACATCCGCGCAAGCAGGCCGAATGCTATGAGCGGCGATCGCCGGTCTGTTGGGTCGACGCGATCCGTGTTCCCGTCATGATCGTACATGGTACGGCGGATGCGCAGGTCAGCGTAGAGCAGGCGCGCAAGCTGGGAGCGGCGCTGGAGCGGGCCGGGAAGGAGTACACGATGGAGCTGTACGACGGGCTCGGGCACCGTTTTCCGAAGGAGGACGACGAACGCGCGCTCGATGCGGTGTTCGGATGGATCGCAAGCAAACGGGAGCGGGCGGAAGGCCGGGATCGATAAGGAGGTTGTCTTCCTGCCGGGTAGGGCAATCGCCCGCATATTCTGGTATACTAAGAAAACGCAAGGGAAGAGAGGATGATCGAATGAATACGGGGTTTGCAGCTTTACATATCGCTCCGCAGTATGTCAAACGGCTGCAGGAGCTCGGCATTACGGAGCCGTCGGACATACAGGCCGAAGCGATACCGATCGCGCTTGAAGGAAAAGATGTCGTCGCGCAATCGCAGACCGGTACGGGGAAAACGCTGGCTTATTCGCTGCCGTTGCTGCATAAAATAGACGCGGGCGCAAGAGAGGTACAAGCTCTTGTACTGGTGCCGACACGGGAGCTCGGCATGCAGATCGTGCAGACGCTGGAGCAGCTTGTGAAGGATAGCGACGTCCGCGTGCAGCAGCTCATCGGCGGCGCCTCCATCGAGCGCCAGATCGACCGGTTGAAGCTCAAGCCGCAGATCGTGGTAGGGACGCCTGGCCGCGTACAGGAGCTGGTGAAGCTCCGCAAGCTGAAGCTGCACGGAATCCGCACGGTCGTCGTCGACGAGGTCGATCAAGTGTTCGAGCTGGGGTCCATGCAGGATGTGGAGGCGCTGTTCAAAGGCATGCTGCGCGACCGGCAGCTGCTGTTTTTTTCCGCGACGTTCCCGCCGCCGCTGCAGGACGTCATCGATCGCTGGATGCGCGAACCCGTCTACGTTCGGGTAAAACCGGCGCAGCGCACCTCGGAGACGCTTGAGCATCTGTATTTCGTATGTCAGGAACGGGACAAAATCGATACGCTGCGCCGGATTGTCCGACTGTATAACCCGAAGGCCGCGATCGTGTTCGTCAATGAGACCGACGATATCGGGGAAGCGGTGGCGAAGCTGCAATATGTCGGCCTATCGGTCGAAGGCTTGTACGGTGATTCCTTCAAGCAGGAACGGGCCAAGGCGATGCAGGCGTTCCGCGCCGGCAAATTCCAGCTGCTGCTCGCGACCGACGTAGCCGCCAGGGGGCTTGATCTGCCGCAGGTTACTCACGTGATCAACCTCGATCCGCCGATCGATGCGGACCATTACGTGCACCGCGTAGGCCGGACGGGGCGGATGGGCCGCAAAGGCACGGCCGTGTCGATCATTACTCCGCGGGAGCAGTTCATTATCGATAAGTTTTCCAAAGCGCTCGGTATCGAGATCAAGCAGCGGACGATGTTTCATGGGAAGGTCGTCGATCCGGAGCAGGAGCGGGCCATTCGCCGGGACGCGAAGAAGCTCGTGGAACGCCGGGTGCCGGACGAAGCGCCGTCGGGAAGGGAAAAACCTGAAGCGCGTATTGCCCAGGCGGGAGCTCCGAAGCTTCCCCGTACGGAAGGCAAGAGCGTGAAGCCGGCACAGGCCGGCACGGGCCGTCCTCCGGCTCCGGCTTCGGCTGCCCCGGATAAACGCAAGGCGGAACGGGAGCGGGACCGCAAAAACAAAGGAGCGCCGCGCTGGCTTAAGGAAAAGCGCGATCCGTCGGGTAAACCGAAAAAGTAACGAAGGAGCCGCCGATTCCGCCTGTCAAACTCCGGGAGAGGACATTGGGCTCAGGTTAGGACCGGCTCCTTTAAGGGGGAAGTCAGATGAGATCGCTCTTCAAAGGGATCGTCACGATCGTAGTTCTGGCCGCGCTGCTGGTCGCCGGGGCATTATGGTACGCGCAGCCGCAAGCGGAGCTGGATTTGACATATAATGATCTTCCGGTGCGCGAAAAGCTTGCCGCGATGGTAATCAATCGCAAGCCGGAGGCGGTGCTGACGGAGCAGGAGCTGGGCGATTTGCTGAAAAAGGCGCTTTCCCGCCGGGCCGAGCTGCGGCCCGGCGTCAAGCTGACAGGAGCGAAGTTCTTCCTTGAAGGGGACCGGCTCGCGGCAGACGTGACGCTGCTGCTTCAAGACCGCTGGAAGGTCGGCGCCCGGCTCAACTTCGAGCTTGCCTGGAAGGAGCCGTATTTGACGGCCGTCCATACCGGCACCGTCATCCGGGACGTTACCGTACCGGGCGAATGGCTGAGCCTTCAGCCGATCCAGGTTGATCTGAACGATTATATGCCGAGGCATGTGGCGATTCGGGACGTAGCCTTTGAAGGGCCCACGGTACGTGTGACTTTCGGGCTGCGCTTATAGATGAAAGCAAAAGGGACGGTTATCTTCCGATCGAAGGAAACCGTCCCTGAGCTTGTTAGGAAACCCGCTTCGCGTAGAAATACTCTGCATATGCCGGTGGGGTAGATCCCTCCAGCCGCTGCCCTTCCCCAGAAAGTGATGTAACTCTTGGAAGCTTATTCTGATACTTTCCGGGGACCCCATCTACCCGTGAACTTGATTAGAATTAGCGGTATTTTCACGGGTTTCAAAGGCGGACGTAAACTCTTACGGGATATACCCCACCTCTATTTGTCTGAGTTTTTCTACTTCCTAGGGTTTCTCAACACTCAAAGGGACGGTTTCCTTCGAAGGAAACCGTCCCTTTTTGGGTGGGTAGGTACAAAACCAGTCTGCGCTGGCTCGCTTACGACGTCTTTTGCGACAAGCCCGGACCGGGGGCAGCTTCCGGCTGCTTTTTGCCGCGCCGGCTTCCTAGCGTCAAGGCCAGCGGTAAGCCGATCAGCACGACAACCGTAGCGACCATGTATACGTCGTTGACGCTCAACGTGAACGCCTGCTGCTGCAGCTGCTGGCCGTTCAGCCCGCCGGTCTTGCCGAGCTCCATGCTGTGCGCGGCAACGCGAGAAGCGAGCATCGAGGTGAACAGGCCGATGGAGAACGAGCCGAATCCTTGGCGGATCCAGTTGTTCACCGAGGAAGCGTGCCCGGACAGCTCGCGCGGAATGACCTCCATGCCGGCATTGGAAGCGGGCATGGTCGAGAAGGCGATGCCAAGGTTGCGGACGGTCATCCACAGGATGATATAGCCATGCGTTACATCGACGCTGAGATGGGCCATAGCCAGTGTTCCGACGCCGATCAGTACGATCCCGAACAGAATAAGCGGCATCGGCCCCACCCGCGAATACAGCTTGCCGGTAAGCGGCATGCAGACTGCCATCGCCAGCGACGGGATGAGGAGGATCAAGCCCGTATCGAAGGCGGAGACATGCTGGATATTTTGCAGAAACACCGGCGTCAGGAACGTCCCGGAATACAAGCTGATCGTGATGATACAGCTAAGAATCAAGCTGTAGGTATACCGGGAATACGCGAATACTCTTAGGTTCAACAGCGGCCCGGCTTTACGCAGCTCGTAAAGAACGAAGGCAATCAGCGTCAACGCTCCGAAGGCCAGCAGGGATACCGTCTGCCAAGATCCCCAGCCCCAAGCGTGCGCTTCGCTGAATGCGATGAGCAGCGCGGAGCTGCTGAGAATGACGGCCAGAAAGCCGAACAGGTCGAACGGTTTCGGTGTCGTCAAGCGGTAATACGGAATCAGCTTCATCGCAAGTGCGATGGCGATGACACCGAACGGCAGGTTGATCAAGAACAGCCAGGTCCAGTCGAACGTTTGAATCAGCCAGCCGGCCAGCGACGGGCCTAGCGCCGGAGCCAGCATCGCTGACAAGCTCCACATGCTGATGGCGAACGCCTGCCGTTCTCTGGGAATGACTTGATAAATGATCGTCATGGTGGCAGGCATGACCATGCCGCTGAAGGCCCCTTGCAGAATGCGGAACATGATCAGCGAATGAATATTCCAAGCTACGGCGCACAGTCCCGACATGAACGTAAACCCGATCAGGGCCGCGACATATAAATATTTGGTGCTGAATCGGTCCCCCAGGTAGCCGGTGATCGGCGCAATGACCCCGGTCGCAAGCATAAAGCCGGTCAGCGTCCACTGTACCGTATTCAAGTCGGTATGAAAATCCTGCATTAAGATTGGAATGGCTACGTTAATGGAACTTGTTCCCAGAATCGCCAGAAACGAGCCGAAAAAAATACCGATCATGACCGGCCAAAACGGCACGGGTTTCTCGGTGCTTTCAAGCGAAGCCATGCTATTCTCTCCTTTTCTCCCTGCTATCGGGCTCTCCGCTAAGCGAAAGCCCGTTCTTTAGTCTTTATCCATGACCGTTCTATACTCGACCACTTTGCGGAGCAGCCGGGTCAATTCGGCGGTTTCGCCCGGCTCCAGCCCTTGCCAGAACCACTCGACCAATTCCGCCGCTTTCTCGTCCAACTCGCTCAAAGCGTCCAGACCTTTCTGCGTGACGGTCACCATGACGACCCGCCGGTCTGTTTCGTTATGCGCCCGCTCCGCATACCCGCTGGCCACCAGCTTATTGGCGAGGTTCGTCACGGCCGGCAGCGTAATTTGCAGCGTGTCCGCCAGCTCCGAACACCGCATCGTCCCGTTCGCCCGAAGGCTCTCCAGCAAATAGTACTGCTGAATCGGCAGCCCTTGCTTCAACCGGCCTGTCATTTCGGTGATCCATCGGCGCATCGCCAGCCGGGTCCATTTTTCAATCTCTGTGGACGCATGAAGCCCTTGCTCCCGCATGACGGCTCCCCCTTTGAGTTTTAGCTCTCAATAATTTTGTCTATGAATAATTCAAACTTTGAACTAAATCATTGTACTCCGTTTTCCTCGATGTGTCAAAAGTTGGAGACGCATTGCCGCCATACGAAAAAGCCCTCCCGCAACCGGACGATTCCACGGCGCAGGAGGGCTTGCTTTATTATTTTTTACGTGTTTTTACATAAGACGCATAAACGATCTCGCCGGTATCCAGCTTGGCGATTTCGTCCGCCGACCAGCCGGCCAGCTTGTTGTTGCCGGTGACACCGGTCAGCTTGATGTTGTACTTCGAGGCCAGATACTGCTGAAGCTGCGGCATGTCGGCTTCCTTCAGCTCGCGAAGCTTCTTCTTGCCTTGAATTTGCCCCAAAATGACGCCGATCGATTCGGCCGCCAAGCTCGTATTCGGCTGAATGCGCGCGCTGCCGTAAGCGATGGCGGAGGCGCCGACGTTTTTGCCGGCCATAATGACGTTGTCGTAATTTTTGAGCAGGAAGCTGCGCAGCGGCATCCCGTATTTGTCCGGGCGGCCCATTTCGATGCCCCATTTGTTGGCGCTGGTGCCCTGCAGGTCGAGCGGGTAGCCGCCGATGCTCACGTTGTCCCAGAACATTTTCGCCCCGAGCATATCCGAAGGCTTCAAGACGTAATCCGTCTCGTAGTGGTTGTATTCACGGATGTACAGGTAGTTCGGGAACCCGTTCAGCTCCGCTTTCTCCCAGCCGGGCAAGCTTTTGCGGAAATGGTTCAGGATCAGAGGAATTTCCTTCTTCCCGAGTTCCATCGCATCGGCTACCGATTTGTCGTCCGACGGATCGACCGTATAGATCAGGAAGGCGTTGATAATCACTTCGCCGTCCCGCTGGCTCACCGCATTCAGCCCGCGCAGAAACACGCGGTCGTTCGTCGGTTTGTACTTGCTCGTCATGTCCGAAAGGCTGATGGCGAAGCTGTTGTCCACCGAGCCCCAGCCGAATTTGGCGCTGCGCTCTTCCTTCGGCATATTGTTGAAGCTTTGCTGGAATTTCGCCCAATCGACGTTTTTGAACTTCATCATCATGCCGGAGCTCATATACTCGATGTTATTTTGCCCGTAGAACTTCTCCAGGCCCGGCATCCGGGTCGCCTGAAGCTTGCTGACCATCGCGGCGTAATCGGTATTCTCGACCCAGTAGGAGGCGGCAATTCGTTTCTTCTGGCCGTCCTTGGTCGTGTAGACGATGCCGTTTAACGCCTGCCCGCCGAATTGGCCGGGGTTTTGCTCGATGCTCTCGATCTTAATCCCTTGCTCGACGGGAATGTCCTTTTTCAGCTTGTCAAAATATTGCTCGAATTCCTTCAGCTTGCGGATTTTGCCGTTGCGGAAGCCGTCGAACAGTTCCTTCGCCCGGCCTTGGACCAGCAGCCGGTGCTGATCGTCGCGGGTTTCGTCCAGGAACAGCATCTCTCCCTGCAGCACTTGGCCGCCGAATGCATTGCGCGGGTCCAATATTTTGACCTTCAATCCTTCGTCCGCCGCGGCGCGGGCCAAATAGAGCCCTTCCAGCTCGCTGCCGATCACGACTATATCCGTCTGCTCTGTCGGGATGTCGGGTAGTTTGTTGTCCGTTTTGGAGGCGGTTGTATTCTTGCCGCCGTTCGCATCGTCTTTCCCTGTGGTTGCCGTTGAGTTCGGAGACGGCTTGTCCGGCGCGCTCCGCTGCAGGAACGTATAGACCCCAGCCAGGGCGACCAAGGCCACCAGGGCCAGAACAATCGTCAGCTTTTTGCCGCTTAATTTCATCTCTCTCTCCTTATCTTTCGTTTATGGTAGAAGCCGGGACAAGGTCCGAAAAGGACAATCCCGGGGTATGATGTTAAGTTTAACATTTTTGGCAGGCGATCTAAAGGACCCCCCTAAACATTTTGGGGAGGGCGAACGATGTAAGTGCAGTCAGGAACTCTTCGCGAAGGTTCTGAAACATCCTCTTTTTATACTCATATCAAAGATCGCACCTGCTTGAGAATCGACGGGCGACGGACTTCCTCCGCTATTCGAGTGGCGGGGCCCCGTGTGTTCGTCACGAGCCGGATTGCGGTTCAACCCTAAAAGGCAAAGGAGAATGAATGATGAGCAAAGCTTTCAAGAAGACAGTGATTTCCGGATTGACCCTGGCGATGGTGATGGGCGGATCGACGGCGGCTTTTGCCGACAGCAAAGGCAAAGGTCATGACAAGGATCGCGACAACCGCGATACCATCGTGAAAAAAGTGGATAACGGCAAAGATGTCAATATTAACATTAAGCTGACGTTCGACGATCTGAAGGGCAAGGACGTGGAATGGGCGCAGCGTTACATCGCTTCTCTCGCTTCCAAACGCGTATTCGAAGGGTACGACGACGGCACGTTCCAGCCGCGCAAAACGATCTCTCGCATCGAGGCGATTACCGCTGCGGTCCGTTTGATGGGTCTGCGCGATCAAGCCGAGTCGGCGGATGCGAAAGCGGCCAACCTGAACTTCAAAGATGCGGACAAACTGAAGCAAAAATATCCGTGGGCGACCGGCTACGTTTCCGTCGCGCTGCAAAACGACCTGTTCTCCGAGACGGACGACATGATTCAGCCGGAGAAAGAAGCGGACCGCCTGTGGGCGACAACGCTGCTGGTTAAAGCGATGAAGCTGCAGGACGAAGCCAAAGCGAAAATGAACGCCAAGCTTCCGTTCCGCGATGCCGACAAAATTCCTGCCGGTTCCGTAGGCTACGTCGCCGTGGCGATCGAGAAAAACTTGATCGACGGATACGAGGACAACACGTTCCGTCCGAGCAAGTCGGTATCCCGCGCCGAGCTTGCCGCGCTGCTGGATCGTACGGGCAGCCAGCTGCCTGACCACGCATCGGTGAAAGGCACGGTAACCGGCGCGCTGAACAACAACCTGCTGCCGGTGAAATCGCAAAACAACGAAGCTCTGAACGTCGAGATGGATTCGAACGTATTCGTATTCCGCAATGGCTCCCGCGTAGCTCCCGGCGACCTGCGCACAGGAGATCAGGTGCTGATCCGCACTTATGGCGGAAAAGCGATCTACGTTGAAGTGTTGAACACGACGAACGATCCCCAGCAGCAAACGGACTTCACGGTCACGGGAACGCTGAATAGCTATACACTGAACTCCAAGGGCGGACTCGCCACCGTTTCGATTAACCAAAACGTGAACAGCGGCAGTGTGCAAACGGCGGTCTACTCGATCGCTCCCGAGGTTTACATCTCCGGCGACGTCAGCCAGCTGACCGCAGGACGTACCTTGGAGCTGAGAGGCAAAAACCAACTCGTACACACCATCATCATTCGATAAATAAGAGAGACGATTAAAAAAGGTTAGAGTTGCAACGGGAAACGGACCTTCTTCCAGGCACATGGGATGCCGGGGGAAGGTCCGTTTTTTAAACGTCGATCTGAGATCCTGTTCGAATATATTCGATTTTGGAACCCAGAATATGTTTTAATTTTTTGTAAGCTTTTATCCCTGTGCAATGCCCTGTATATACTTTTTGGATATTCTCGTCGATGATCATTTGGGCAAGGACTTGAATCTCTTCTTGGGAAGCGCTGAATGCTTTCAGCATCGGTATCGTCATGAGATGAAAGCCGCCTATTACCGCTTTAATCGTTAGACTGGGGAACATCGTTCTGGCGGCTCGTATCATATTGGGAGTGCCTTTGTGAGAACATCCTGTAAATAGGCTGATTCCGTCTTGCTCCTTGATCACCATCATGAGCTCATGTTCGAATTGATCTTGAACCCGCTTATTCCCTTCATGGGCAAATAAATACTTATTTCCCTTCGGGGTCAAATCGTGCTCCTCGATGTCTGTAATAATATAAATATCATTCATGATCTCGGTAAAACGATCAATATAAGCAATTCGGTTGGAATACTCCTCGAATACTTTTTTATCGATGCCGATGTTTTTGTTAAAACCGAAGATATGAAAATAATAATCTCCTGAAGCTTTCCTCTTCATATAGACTTTGGCTTTGCTGTTTATTTGAAAGAACGGTAGCAGACCTCCGCCATGATCATGATGACCATGAGAAAGAATTACGGCATCGACATCCTCCAAACGAATTCCCAGTTTCTTTGCATTCGCAATAAAGCCGCCGGTTTTTCCGGTATCAAACAGGATACGTTTGTTATCTTGTTCTATGTAAAGAGATAAGCCGGATTCATAGATTAAATCTTGTGAATCATTCTTCAAATTTTCGATTAGCGTAGTTATTTTCATAAGTTTCTCCAATAGTATGGAATGGCTTCATATAAAAGCGTTGAGGTCATGCCCCGATACCGTCATCGTACCTGATCCTGCATCGCTCTGCAACATTGGCGGAGGGCTATCCTGGCAATTGGGCATAGGGGATGGACAGATGCGCCGAACGGTGTATAATTAGGAGAAAATTGCGAGCAAGCCCGCGAAACCGGGCGAGAGACTTGCGTACATCGGGTTGGAGGAAAAGCGATTATGACAGCACCGCATATCAAACTAGAGGATATTCTCGTCGCCAGCCATCTGCTGAAGGATGTCGTATATCAGACCCCCTTGCAAAAAAATTTCATTTTATCCGAAAAATACGGCTGCAACGTGTTCTTGAAGCGGGAGGACTTGCAGGTGGTCCGCTCGTTCAAAATTCGCGGCGCCTACAATATGATTCGCGGCCTGTCGGAGGACAAGCTGCGCAAAGGTGTCGTCTGCGCCAGCGCCGGAAACCATGCCCAAGGTGTGGCTTATTCCTGCAAAGCGCTGCAAATTCCGGGCAAAATCTTCATGCCGACGACGACACCCCGGCAAAAAATATCGCAGGTCAAGCTGTTCGGCGGCCCGTTCGTCGACGTCGTGCTGACCGGAGACACCTTCGACGATTCGCTGCGGGAAGCACTGGAGTACGGGGAGCGCGAAGGATTGTCGTTCGTTCACCCGTTCGATCATCCGAAGGTCATTGCCGGCCAGGGCACCGTCGGCCTGGAGCTGATGAATGACATGCAAGGGCCGGTTGACTACGTATTCGCCGGGATCGGCGGCGGCGGACTCATTGCCGGCATGAGCACGTATATTAAGGGCGTCAGCCCGTCCACCCGGGTCGTCGGCGTGGAGACGACCGGAGCGCCTTCGATGCGGCAATCGGTCGATTCGGGCGAGATCGTCACGCTCGGCGAGATCGACAAATTCGTCGACGGCACGGCGGTCAAGCGGGTCGGAGAGCTGACGTACGACATCTGCCGCGAGTTTCTCGACGATATCATCGTCGTGCCGGAAGGCAAAGTGTGCACGACGATTCTTGAGCTGTACAACGAGAACGCCATCGTGGCGGAACCGGCGGGAGCGCTGTCGGTGGCGGCGCTGGAATTTTACCGCGAGGAGATCGCCGGGAAAAATGTCGTGTGCGTCATCAGCGGCGGCAATAACGACATCGACCG
This sequence comes from Paenibacillus tyrphae, assembly GCF_000722545.1. Taxonomy (GTDB): domain Bacteria; phylum Bacillota; class Bacilli; order Paenibacillales; family NBRC-103111; genus Paenibacillus_G; species Paenibacillus_G tyrfis. The sequence goes on along the minus strand of NZ_JNVM01000006.1, from coordinate 182,780 downwards.
GATGCAGGAAATCAAGGAGCGGTCGCTCATCTACGAGGGTCTGAAGCATTACTTCATCGTCAACTTTCCACAGCGCGCCGGCGCGCTGCGCGAGTTTCTCGAATACGTGCTCGGACCGACCGACGACATTACGCGCTTCGAGTATACGAAGAAAACAAGCAAAGAAAACGGTCCTGCGCTTGTCGGCATCGAGCTCAAGCACAAGGACGATTATGGTCCGCTGATCGAGCGGATGGAGCAGCGCGGGCTGCGGTTCAGCGAGATTAATAAGGACCCGAACTTATTTAATTTGTTGATCTAAACCAAAAATGAACAAGCCTGACGAAAAAGGAGCGATCCCTTCCGTCAGGCTTGTTTGCGTCGTCAGGCCGGATGGTTTTCCTGCGCCTTGGAGCGGTCCGGCGGCGCAGCTGCCGTTGTGTCGAATTTAAACCAACGATTCAGCATGCCGTACACAAACTTCGATTCCTTCGTCAGCAGCGGTCCGAGAATCGCCAAGATCAACACGTACAGCGCGGCGAACGGCTGCAGGACGGCCATCAGTCCGCCGGCTTTGCCGAGATTGGCCATAATGATGGAGAACTCTCCCCGGGAGACGATCGTCAGCCCGATGTTGGACGATGCTTTCGGGGATAACCCGGCGCTTCGCCCGGCCAGCATCCCGGCCACGTAATTGCCGGCGAGCGTCAGCAGCACCGCTCCCAACGAGAGCCAGACGGCGCCGCCGAGCGTGAGCGGATCGATGGTCAGGCCGAAGCTGAAGAAGAACAGCGCCCCGAAGAAATCCCGGAACGGAAGAATCAGCTTCTCGATCCGGTGCCTGTGCTCGGTCTCGGCGAGTACCAATCCGACGAGCAGCGCTCCGATCGCTTCCGCGACATGAATCGTTTCGGAGAAGCCCGCAACGACCGTCAAAAATCCGAACACGAACAGCAGAAACACCTCGTTGGACCGGATATTCAGGAAGCGGTTCAGCCAGGGCACCGCTTTGCGCCCGACGATCAGGAAGACGAGCATGAAGCCGAGCGAGAGCAGCGCGGACAGGATAATGCCTCCTACCGATGTGGCTCCGCTTAACAGCAGTCCGGACAGAATGGAGATATAGACGGCCAGGAACACGTCTTCGAACATGATGATGCCCAGAATCATTTCCGTCTCGGCATTGGCCGTCCGCTTCAGATCGACGAGCACTTTGGCGACGATCGCGCTGGAGGAAATCGTCGTAATGCCGGCAATGACCAGCGTTTCGTTCAGCGGAAATCCGGAGAGCCAGCCGAACAGCAGCCCGAGCGTGAAATTGATCGCAATATAGATCGTGCCCCCTACCGCGATGGAGCGTCCGGACTTGATCAGCCGGCCGACCGAAAATTCCAGTCCGAGATAAAAGAGCAGGAACAGCACCCCGAGACGGCCCATAAATTCGATCAGCGGAGCGCTGTCGATGAAGCGAAAATCGAAAGCCCCGAACTTCGGCGCATGGGGGCCGACCGCCATCCCGATCAAAATGTAAAACGGAACGACGGAAAATCGCAGCTTCGTGGAAAGCCAGCCCGCAGCGGCAATGAGACAAATCGCCAGTCCGATCTCTAGAACGATGTGCTCCATAGGCTACAGGCTCCCTTGCTGAAGGAGCTCCTTCAGCGCCTTCAATTGCTTGCGTTCTCCCGCGACGACGAGCGTCGATTCCGCGTTAAGCCGATACTCTGGGCCCGGATTGATGCAGTGGGTATGATTTTTCTCGGCAACGGCGATAATCGTCGCTCCCGTTTGCTTGCGGACGTTCAGCCCGCCGATCGTATGCCCGACGCTGCCTGCGCCGGCCTCGATTTTGAACCATTCCACGACCAGGGCGTCCAGCGCAACTTCCATCGTTTCGAGCGATTTGGGCCGATAGCTCATCCCGCCGATAATACCGGCCATCATTCTCGCCTCGTCGTCGTCCAGCGTTACCGTGGAGACGGTCTCATCCGGATCGTCCGGATCAAAATGATACAGCTCTCTTCTTCCGTCGTCGTGGACGACCACGACCAATTTATCGCCTCCGCGGGCGTGCAGTTGAAATTTTCGTCCGATTCCCGGAAGATCGGACTCTCGGATGTCTGTCATGGAATCTCCTCCCAAGTTTTGGATTGCGGGTCCGGCTGCCGGAGCCCGTAAACGATCAAACTTGGGGAGCGAAGTACGTAATCACCGTATATTTTAAGGGCATTAGGAGCTGCTGCTTGAGCAGGAGGAAGATGGAACGGTCTGAGCGCCGCTCCAAGATGAAGGCACGCATGGGAAATCGGATCGCTTCCGAACGGAGATACGGCAGGCCTGTCACAGGCGTATGCATGTCATTGTCCGTCTGCTGACGGGAAGCGATGGAGACAACGTGGGAGGCGCCCGATTGGCCCATCGTCATCGAGCGCGTGAGCGGCGGATTTTCCGCTTCGGCAATCGGGATGAACCAGGAGAACGTGAGGAACAGACCGGTAAGCAGCACGAAAAGGACATGAAGAGGGTGGTTATGTCGGCATGCTGTCATCCACATTCCTCCTTTCGGACAAAGTCTCACTTAACCGAGGTGTTAACGTAGATTTATTGTAGCATTGATTTTCGGTCGATTGCAAATGCAAAAAAAGCCGGAGGCTCTTGCGAACCCCGGCTTTTACGGATTTCGTTTTAGATATAAGTTATCAGCGGAGCTGATTGAATTCTATATCGCAAGAAAAGCTTCCTCTAAAACACGAATGTATCTTCCTCGAATAGGCTTCGATAAGAAACTTTTCTTATTTCGCGGCGACATTCTGGAGATCCAGAACGCCTTGGTAGATCGTTTCGAACAGCTCGTCGATATTCGCTTCCTCGATGCAGGAGAAGGCGACGCGGAGGTCGGTCTCGCCGAGGGCGATCGTCCCGACGCCGTACTTATCGAGCAGGTGCAAGCGCAGCGTTTCGGCGTCAACCGTCTTCAGCTTCAGGCACATGAAGTAGCCGGAGTTGAACGGGTAGTAGTCCCATGCCTGATCGAATTTGCCGGTATCCAGCAGCGCTTTGACACGGTTGGCGCGGCCTTTCATAATGTCGAACTTCTCCTGCTTCTGGGCTTTGAAGTCCGGCGATTGCAGCGCATGCAGCACGAACGTCTGCGACGGATGCGGGCCGCTGGAAATCGTTCCGCGGATAATGCCGATCGTTTTTTGCTCCAAAGCCGCCAGCGTCGCATCGCTTTGTCCGACGTACGTAATGAAGCCGACGCGGAAGCCCCATACGTATTCTTCCTTCGTCGCGCCGTCGATCTTGACCGACAGCACGCGCGGATGAAGCCCCGCCAATTGGCCGGCAAGCGACTCATGCAGCGAATCCTCGAAGAACAGGCCGAAGTAAGCGTCGTCCGTGACGGCCACGACGTTGATGCCGGCTTCCGCCGCTTCCTTGATCGCGGCTACGATGGCGCGTCCTTCTTCCGGACCCGGCGTGTAGCCGGTCGGGTTGTTCGGGAAGTTCAGCACGACGATGGCTTTGCCTTTGCCCTTCTGTGCTAGCAGGGCGTCGCGGAGCGCTGCTGCGTTGAACAGACGGTCTTCCGTGTAGAGCGGGTAGTAGACGAGCTCGGCGCCGCGGCGAATGCCGAAGGTCAGCTCGTAGTTTTCCCAGTTTTTATCCGGAATGATCACAGCGTCTCCTGGACCCGCGAACAAATCGGCCACGATGCTCAGTCCGTGGGTCAGTGCGTTCGTCACGATCGGATTGCCGAGGTTTTTGCCTTGAAGGGACGGATTTTCCTCGATCATCTTGCTGCGCCATGCGGTGCGAAGCTCCGGCTTGCCCGCCGGCGGGGCATATTCGTAAATGTCCTTCGGATTATAAGCGGACAGTGTGTCTTGGATGACTTTGAGATGCATCGGCTGACCGTTCTCCAGCGCCGTGCCGATGGTGGCGTTGAACTTCTTGGCCTTTGCCTTCGCTTCGGCGGATTGGCTCAGGATGCCGACCTTCGGAAAATAAATCTGTTTGCCGAGCTCGGATAGCATCTCGTAGACGTGCGGGCTTTCCTTTTGAATGGTCTCATTTAAACTTTGGGCAAGAGGGTTCATGACGGTCCATCCTTCCATGTTTCTTCATAGCTTACATTAGACCATATTATAACACTTTTCGTACGGCAGCGTCACGGAGTTTCGGATTTTACGTCGGAGTCTGTTCGCAAGGAGGAGGGGGGGCAAACGGGCGGATTTGCCGGGGATGCTTGGTTTTCCCGAAGAAGCTGTGTTACCATAGGGGCAGCAAAAATATGGGTGCGGATTTGGCGTGAAGGAAGCAGTCCGCAAAGCGGGGGGCAACGATGTCAGCCATCATACGATACGAGAAAATTATGGAGCTGCTTATGGCGCACCGCGAGGTGTCCGTCGCGGATTTGGCGGGCAAGCTCGGGGTGACGGGCAAGACGATCCGGCAGGATCTCGAGAAGCTGGAAAGCAAAGGACTGCTGCACCGGACTCACGGCGGCGCCGTGCTGGCGAATGAAGGCTATTCCGGCCTGCTCGCCGGGCTCGCGCCGAATCCGAAGCATCCGGACGAGAAGCGGGAGGTGGCGGAGTGGGCGCTGCGGTTTGTCGAGCCGAACGACATTATCGCGCTCGACAGCGGCAGCACGACGCTGGAGATGGCCAAGCTGCTCGACAATGCGCCGCTGACGGTCATCACGAACGATCTGCATATCATCAGCGAGCTGATCAAGAAAGACCGCGTAAGGCTGGTCGTTCCCGGCGGCTTCCGCAGCCGGAATATGCTGGTCAGCGAAGAGGCCGCGGAATTTCTTGGCAGGCTGAACGTGCAGAAGGCGTTTCTGTCCACGACCGGGATTCATCCGGAATACGGGTTTACGATCTTCACCCATTCCCACGTCGGGCAAAAACGGGCGATGATCGATTCCGCGAAGCAGGTGTTTTGCGTGGCGGACCACAGCAAGTTCGACAAGTGCGCGTTGATCACGTTCGCGAAGCTGTCCGAAATCGGCGTGATCGTGACCGATCCGTATTTGCCGGAGGAGACGGCGCGCAGCTACGAAGCGGCAGGCACGCGAATCGAGCGCAGCCGGTGGAGCGGAGCCGGAAGGTAGCGTTGGAGCCGGATGCGGACGAGGCGTTCGTAGCCGGAAGCCCGCGTATGCAGGCACGTTGTGCGCGGGCGGAGGGGAGCGAACGATCGGTCCGCTGCCCACGTTTGCGCTTTTGCGCGTCCTTGTTGGTTCATTTTGGTTCAAAAATAATTAATTTGAACTTAAATGAACGTATGGTTTATAATAGCATTGACCATGTAAATACGGGAGGAATTATACGATGTCTATGGAAATTCGTTACGCGACCAACCCAACGGAAACGAAAACGTACGATACGGAACGTTTGCGCCAAGAATATTTGATCGAAGGCTTGTTCGTGCCGGGCAAGTTGAATCTGGTGTACAGCCACGTGGACCGCTTCATTACAGGCGGTGCCGTACCGACAACGGAGCCTGTTCTGCTTGAAGCGGATAAGCACGACATGGGGGCGGACTATTTCCTCGAACGCCGCGAAATCGGAATCATCAACGTGGGCGCCCAAGGCATCGTCACGGTCGACGGCACCGATTACGTGCTGGAGAACAAAGACGGCCTGTATGTCGGCCTCGGCAACAAGCAAGTCGTGTTCAAGAGCGCGGATGCCGCGAATCCGGCGCGCTTCTACCTGAGCTCGACCCCGGCGCACAAAAACTACCCGACGCAAAAGGTAGCGATCAGCGAGGCGGAGCCGCAGCATCTCGGTTCGATCACCAACTCCAACGAGCGCACGATCTACAAATACATTCACTTGAACGGCATCCAAAGCTGCCAGCTCGTGATGGGCATGACGCTGCTGAAGCCGGGCAACATGTGGAACACGATGCCTTGCCACACGCATAACCGCCGCTCGGAAGTGTATTTCTACTTCGATATGCCGGAAGACGGCGTCGTCTTCCATCTGATGGGCGAGCCGACGGAAACCCGTCACGTGGTTGTCCGCAACGAGCAGGCGATCATCAGCCCGAGCTGGTCGATCCACAGCGGCGTAGGCACGAGCAATTATACGTTCATTTGGGCGATGGCCGGAGAGAACCAAGAATTCTCCGACATGGACGCGGTCGCCATGAAAGATTTGAAGTAAGGCACCGGAAAGTAAAAAGCACAGTTTCTTTGACGCGCGAACCTTACGGGTACGGCTCAAGAGGCTGTGCTTTTTTCGTTAAGCCAGCCTGGTGCGTTTTCGGCTGCATAAGTGTTTTAGAAAGTGAGCAGGGGAAGGAACGGTGATCGAGATAAGGCGGCTAGCGATTTTAAGTGGAGTGCCCATGTACAGGAGGAAAATAGCGGAACTGCGATGTACTTAAATTGGTTGGGGATGCTGCATTTCAGCAAATAGAGCACGGGAAATGCGTTAGTTGGGCTTTTTTCGATGCCGGGACCGCCATTCGACAGGAATAAAGCACGGGAGGTGCGCTAAGCGATTCGAAGCCGGTTTCATAGGAGGGATAGCTCATTGAAGTTCCTTTATTTGGGGAAACAGCACAAGCCGGGAGAGGCGCGCTGTGTCGGCGCCCAGGGGGCAGCCTATGCTTGAGGCTTTGAGCGGGCGGCACCATGCTCCCCGCTCAAGCTCAGGCGCGCTGTGGCGCCAATTCACCAATGCCAGCGTCTTCCGCTGACTGCTCCGGCTAAAACATGCTCCAGTCGAACGCTTCCGACATCGTCTGCAGCAGGTGGACGCCGGCGATGCTGTTGCCCTTTTCGTTCAGCGCCGGACCGACGACGCCGATGCCGTACTGTCCCGGCACGAGGGCGAGAATGCCGCCGGCGACGCCGCTTTTGGCCGGAAGCCCGACGCGGATGGCGAACTCGCCGGAGGCGTTGTACATGCCGCAGCTGACCATGAACGTTTTGGCGATCTGCACATAGCGTCGCGGCACCAGCTCCCGTCCCGTCGAGGGATCGGTTCCGTTCATCGCCAGAACGAGCGCCATGCGCGCCACATGGCGGCAGGTTACTTCCACGGAGCAGTGCTTGAAATAAACGTCCAGCACCGGCTCCACCTCTTCGTCCAGCACTTCGTTATCTTTGAGGAAATAGGCAAGAGACCGGTTCCGGTGCGCGGTAGCGGCTTCGGAGCGGTACACCGCTTCGTTGAAGGTCAGCGTCGGGTCGCCCGCGAGCTCGCGGAAGAAGGAGAGGATCCGCTCCGTTTTTTCCGCGGGGGTAGCGCCCCGGATCAATGACGAGACGGCGATGGCTCCCGCGTTGATCAGCGGGTTAAACGGAATGCCGGGCTCAACCAGCTCCAGCTTCAGCATGGAGTTGAAGTCGTCGCCGGTCGGCTCCATGCCGACCTTGCGGAAAACGCCTTCTTCGCCTTGGTCCATCAAGGCGAGCAGCAGCGTGAACACTTTAGAGATACTTTGCAAGGTAAAGGACAATCGGCTGTCGCCTGCCGTTACTTCTCTTCCTGCGGCGTCGAGCAGCGCGATTCCCAAGGCGTCGCCCGGAGCGTACGCCAATTCGGGGATGTAGGAGGCGGGCTGGCCGTGCCGGGATTCCTTACGGCTCGTTTCGAGCCAGGCCGGAAGCTGCTCGGCCAGCCGGTTCAGTTCGGTTTCGGATGTCATCGTTTGCGAGAGCCTCCTTGGGGTCCATGAGTGCGATTTACCTTTAGCATACCGCTTTTGCGCCGGGATGAAAAGACAGGTATTTTCAGGTGATCGTCACGTACCGGATGGCCCCGCGAGCTTCCCGAATTTTACTTTTCTTGGTGGTGCGGACAGTACGCTTTCATAAGCGCGATCGTTTCCGCATCAAGCTCACCACCGCGCTGCTCCAGTCCGTCCATGACCTGACTCAACTTGGGTTCTTTCAGATTTTGGCCGAACTTGTATTTACCCGTGATTCTTTCCACGCGAATGCGCACTACGGATGTTGCTTTAAGCTGCGGCACATAAGCGGGATCGGCCGCATCGATCGGATCGTAGCCGCCCTCCGGCTGCAGCTTGCGCATAAATGCGCCCAGTGCTTCCGCCTTCTGCTGCAGATCGTCAACCGGCTCGCCGTAGCCTTTGATGACGACGGATTTGAAATAGGCCGTAGCCGGACAAGCCAGCTTCGGATCAAGGATATAGGACGGCACGATGGCGTATTCCTTGGCGACGGAGAAGGTAACTTGGGGCCGTGCCTTCAAATTGGCCATTTTTTGCCCAATTTTGCTGCCATGAAAATAGAGCGCCCCTTCGTGAAAGACGAAATTTACCGGCGTCAGCTCCGGCCATCCGTCCTCGCCCGTCGTACCGAGCACCCCGAAGCTTATTTCCTGCAAAAAGCTCTCCGTTTCCTGCGCATCCATCAATTCGAATTCTTTTCTTCTCATTGTTTAATCCTCCAGTCTCAAATAGTAGTGCAGGAAAGCGTCGTCCCGCACATAGCCCATCGCTGCGTACAGACGCTGCGCCGTAACATTGTCCATGGCCGTGGACAGCTGCAAGCCTTTGGCCCGGGTGGCGCGGGCATGGGTCTCGGCGGCTTTCATCAGCGCCCGGGCGACGCCCTGCTTGCGGGCGTCCGGATGGACGAACAAGTCGTTCAGCGTCCATACGCGCATCATCGCAATGGAGGAAAGCGTCGGATACAGCTGGGTGAAGCCAAGCGGCCGGCCCGGATGCTCCGTATAGGCGAAGAAGATGATGGACTGCTGCCGCTCCAGATTGTCACGCAGAAAGCGCTCGGCCCTCTCCACGTCGGAGGGCTGCCTGTAAAACTGGCGGTAGGCGTCAAACAGCGGCGCCAGCGACTCAATATCGCCGTGCTCGGCTTGACGAACGATCAAGGCATGCGAAGGGTTCATCGTATCGTGCTCTCCTTCCGGATGTTGCCGCCGCAGGTGCAGGCGGTTCCTAAATATTCGACATCGTACCTCGATTATTGACAATAGAAAAGAGCCAATTAAGTACTTTTTTATTAGACCATTTTAATTGCTCTCCGATCGTTAATCCTTCCTTTCACTTCCACATTTTGTGTTATTATGAAAATAAGAGAAACAGCGGCACTTGAGCCAATGAAATGCACGGAAAATGCACATGCCGAAGATGGAGGAAGGAATGCCATGCCATTTCATTCGGGAAGGACAAGAAGCTGGGGCGCTGCGGCTTTATAAGCAGTATATGTGGAAGAAGGACGGCCGTCTCCGGCACCGGCCAATCTATCCGAACGACCTGCGGCCGATAATCCGACGCCGGGCGGATGGGCCACAGCGGAGGTTCGTCTAAGTACGGCGGAAAATCTCGCCCGTTGGCTGTATCGCGGAAAGGATGCGGCCAACGAATGGGACGCTTTTCAACCGGGGCGCTCCCGGCCGTTCCGCGCGTGGATATGATTTTCGACAAATTCAGGGAAATCTTGCTTCGATGAGATAAATTTCGCCAAAATATACCGAAAGATATATTGCTTATAGAGCGCCTCCTGTGTAAAAATCAAGGTAAGTTAGTAAAAAAAGGTGTGGTCCTTTGATGATTCGAGACGCTTTCCCGGGCAAGAAGCTTTCATCCCCTCCCCTTGCTTCAAGATCCGAAAGCGCTCCTTTGCGATCTGAGAATCCGGTGGCTTTTAAAATGAATGATCTGCAGCGGATTTCGGGCAATCGCGCGGTCCAGCGAATGATGTCCGGCGGCACGGCCCAGCGGACGGTAATGGAAGAAGAGGAGCTGCAGATGAAGTCTGCAGCGCCATCCGTCCAAAGAAAAGGCGAAGGGATGCCGGAGCCTGTCCGGGCGAAGATGGAGCAGGCGTTCGGAACGGACTTTTCCGACGTGAGGGTGCATACGGGGAATCAGGCGGAACAGGTCGGAGCGCTCGCGTATGCCCAGGGCAATGACATTCATTTTGCGCCCGGCCAATACAATCCCGAAACGTCCAAGGGGCAGGAACTGCTTGGTCATGAGCTGGCGCACATCGTTCAGCAAAAGCAAGGACGGGTGAAGCCGACGACCGAAGTCAACGGCGTGGCGGTGAATGACGATCCTTCGCTGGAGCGGGAAGCCGATCAATGGGGGACCAAAGCGGCGCAAACGAAACTGGATTCGGCTCGTTATCGGGCTAGCTTTGGAGACTGATGGCTGTGTTCGTTAAAAAGAACAAGGATACGCCGGGATACGCAACGGCTTGGGAGCATTACGAGCGGGAATGGGCGAGGCTCGATTTGCGGCTGGCGATCCTGATGAAGCTGATAGAGGAGCCCGACACGCCCGCCGATCCTTCGCTCCTGCCGTTCAAAGGACTCGTGTTGACAGAAGAGGAAATGCACAGGCTGCTTTATGACGGGGACGACAGGGAGGAAGATGCCGAGCTTGCGGATCTGCGCCGCCAGTTGGCCACGATGGACCGGGAGCTGGCCCGGAAGCGGCAGGCCTCCTTGGAGCAAGGGAGCTTCCTGCCGGTCCCCTACGTGTCGCAGAGGTTCGGGTTGAATGAATTTGAAGAGCAAACGTTGCTGATGGCGCTTGCCCTGGAGACGGACCGCAAGTACGAGAAGCTGTATGCCTACGTTCAGGACGACGCCACCAGCAAATATTTGACGCCTGAGCTGGCGATGCGGCTGTACGGCCTGTCTGGAACGGGCGGAGGCGGGCTGCTTAAGGCTTTTATGAACGGAAGCCGGCTGCAGGAATGGTTTTTTCGCGGCGAAGGCCGGACGGCCGATTCGACAAACGGCCCGCTGCTTACGCGTCCCTTGCGGCTGGACGAGCGCATGACCGCTTTCCTGCTAGGCATCGGCTATACGGATGTGTCCCTGGGCCAGTGCGCCAAGCTGTATGAGGCGGACCGGGACCTGCCGGATTTGGAAACGGGGCACGAGCTTCAGGTAAGGCTGCGCGCATTTGTCGAACAACGCACAGAGTCCGACCCGCTCCCGGTATTTTGTTTATGGGGGCAGCCCGGCTCCGGAAAGAAGCTGCAGACACGGCACGTGGCTGCTCATTGGGAGAAGGCTCTGCTGGTGGCGAACGTCGAAAACCTGCTTCGGGACGAACGCCCGTTTTCCGAGCTTATTGTAAAAGTGCTGCGCGAAGGGATGCTCTATGGCGCGGTCGTTGCGTTCGAGCGCTTTCACCTGCTCTTGGGAGAGGACGAAAGCATCGGGAAAAAACGGATGGAGCTGTTGAACCGGCTTCAGTCGGTGCAGGAGCCGCTTTTTCTCTTGTCGGAGCAAGCCTGGAATCCCCGGCCGCTGCAAGGGAGAAAATTGTTTCTGGAAGTGGAGGTTCCGGTACCCGAAGCGGCAGAGCGCCGGAAGCTGTGGGAAAGCTGGAGCGCGGAACGCCGTCTGGAACATGCCGCCGATTGGGAAGCGCTTGCCGGGAAGTTCCGCTTCTCGCCGGGGCAGGTTGCAGCCTCCCTCGATTATGCGGTTCAACTGCTGCGCTGGAACGGGTCCGAGACGAATCGGGCCGGCGAGTCCGATGCGATTTACCGGGCCTGCTATGCCCAGGTACAGCATAACTTGAAGAAAAAAGCCGTGCGAATCGAGCCGAAATACGACTGGGACCGGGTCATCCTGCCTCCTGAGCAAAAAGAGCAGCTGAAGCACGCTTGCGCCAGGCTTCAATACCGCGGCACGGTGCTCGGCGACTGGGGATTCGACCGCGCGCTCGCTTACGGCAAAGGCGTCAGCCTGCTGTTCGCGGGGCCTCCGGGCACGGGTAAAACGATGTCCGCGCAGGTGCTGGCCAAAGAGGTGCAGCTGGAAATTTACAAAATCGATCTGTCGCAGGTGATCAGCAAATACATCGGCGAAACGGAGAAAAACCTGCACGAGGTGTTCAGCGAGGCGCAGCTCAGCAATGCTATCCTGTTTTTCGACGAAGCGGATGCGTTGTTCGGCAAGCGTTCCGAAGTCAAGGATTCGCATGACAAGTATTCCAATGTGGAAACCGCATATTTGCTGCAAAAGATGGAGGAATACGACGGCATTACCATTTTGGCCACCAACCTTCAGCAAAATTTGGACGAGGCGTTCATGCGGCGCTTCGGCTTCATCGTGAAATTTCCGTTTCCCGATGCCGAGCATCGCGAGCAAATATGGCGCGGCCTGATTCCGTCCGAAGCTCCGGTAGATGACGATATCGATTTTCGCTTTTTGGCGTCCAAGTTTGAGCTGGCTGGGGGATACATTAAGAATATCGTGCTGTCCGCTGCCTTTATGGCGGCCGAGCAGCGGTGCGCTATCGGGATGAAGCAGCTCATGCTTGCGGTGCGCAACGAGCTGCGCAAAAACGGGAAGATCTGGATCCGCGAGGAAATGGGCGAATACGCCGACTTGTTCGATTGAGACAGAGAAGCGGAAGGGGAGGAAGCGCATGGCCGATTACACGGTGATCGCAGACGTGGGAAATACGCTGGTCAAGCTGTTAAGAGAGCATTTGACCCCGAAGCTCCTGTCTCAGCCGGAATCGATCGGACTCGCCTCGCCGACGGATAAGGGAGATTTTCAGCTGACGCTGTTTTTGTACAGCATTCAGGAAAATACCGAGAACCGGCGGACGAATATGATCGGAAGGGGAACGGACACGCTACAGTATCCGCCGTTGGCGTTGAATTTGGTTTATCTCGTTACCTGCCATTCGGCATCGGAGGTCGCGGCCCGTTCTTTCGACGAGCACCGAATTATGGGGAAAGTGATGCAGGTGTTTCACGACCATGCCGTCCTGCGGGGCTCCAGCCTGCAAGGAGCGCTGGCCGAAAGCAATGAAGCGATCCGGATTACGCCGCAGCCGATTACATTGGAAAACGCGGTCAGCTTATTCTCCAACACGCCTTACAAATTATCGCTCAGCTACATGGTCGGGCCTGTTTATCTGGACTCTACCCGCACGAAGCAAACCACACGGGTTGCGGAGGCGCAGTTCAAGCTGGAAGAGCGGGAAGGAAATTAATCATGGAGCGCTTGCGCAGCGAGGTGAAAGTCAAGCTGGCTCTGGTCGTCAAGCCTTTGGATGTCGTAACCGGCCTTGCGCCAGTCGCCGTACCGCGATTGGTTGTGGAGGGCGTTCCATGCAGACCGGTTCGCAAGCCGGACGGAACGTTCCTGCTGCTCGGCCTGCCGCCGGGAGTTTACAGCATCGTGCTCAGCGCACCGCCGCATTATGCGGACAGCAGGGCCGTTGTTGATACAGCCGCCTTGTCCCCGCTGGAGCCTGTGAAACTGATGCCGATGCTGCCGACGTCCTCCTATCCTTTTGCGCCGGGAACGACGCTGATTCGCGTTAGAGCGAAGGGCGCGCCCGAGGGGGCTGCCATCCTGCGGGTGGCCGTGACGGACGGGAATCTGGCCTGCGCGAAGCTGCCCCAAGATGCGGACGAAGGCGAGGCGGAGCTTGCGTTCGGCGCCATGCACCGGCTGGTCAGCGGGCGATGCTACTATGTGCTGGACCCAGATCCGGCGAAAAGGGAGTTTATCCGCATTGTCGCATTGGATGAAGCGAACCGCAGAGCGAAGCTGCAGACGCCGTTCCGGTTTGCTCATCGCAAAGGAACCGTAGTGACGGACGTTGCGGGAGGCGCTGCCGACGGCCGTGGGGAATGGGCGGCCGCTTTTCCGCCGCAGGGTGTGAAACGTTTTGTCTGCTCGGTTCATTTGTTTTTGTCTGACGATGAGCCGCTTATTCTGGGTCAGGAGGTGCAAGTGGAAGAGGGGCAACCGGTACAGCTCGGGCTGCTCCCATCTACCGACGAATAAGGAAGCGGAGGGAAGTAAGGTATCGATACAGAAGCCTGCATACATCCGAGAAATCGATAGCATAAGGAATAGCGATGACGATTGGGAGGGAGGAACTGATTCGGACCATGACGACATCCGGATCAGGAACAAATGGCTGAATATTTATCGCCGGGAGTATACGTGGAAGAGTTCGACAGCGGCGGTGTGCCGCTGGGCGGGGTCAGCACCAGCACGGCGGGCTTTATCGGTCTCGCTGCCAGAGGGCCGGTGGAAGGGCTGCCGCAATTCATTACCAGCATGAACGATTTTACACGGCAATTCGGAGGATATCTCGCTGAGAACGTTTTTGGCTCTTACCGGTATTTGGCCTATGCGGTCGAGCATTTCTTCGTGAACGGCGGCTCGCGCTGCTATGTGATGAGGGTGGCTCCGTCCGATGCGAAGTCCGCGTCGAACGACGGAAGCTCCGCGCTTCGGCTTTTCGCCAAAAATCCGGGCGAATGGGGAAACCGGGTCCGGGTCGTACTGGAGCCGGCAAGCAAAGCGAAGACGCAAATTTATGAAATTTTGGGCGACGCCGCCAAATCCAAGAAGTACCGCGTGAAAAGCAACGCCAGTTTTAGAGCGGGCGACATCGTAGCCTTCGATAACGGCGAGAGCAAGCAGTACAACCGTGTCGTTTCGTCGCAAGACAACATCATCGAACTGGAAAGCCCGTTGGAAGGCGGCGAAGAGGTCGTCGACGCGAACCTGCTTCCGGCGAAGGTGCTTACGACGTGCGAGTTTACGCTGCATGCGTTCTACGGAGACGAAGCGGAAACGTACGAGCGCGTTTCCCTTAACGTTACGGCTCCCAATCATGTGGAAAAAGTGATCGGCAAGTCCAATCTCATCGGTGTCTCCTGCAACGGAGCGGATCACGGCGCGGTTCATCCGTTCGAGGTCATCTCCGGGCAGCCGGAAGAGGCCGGCAAGTTCGTGATCGAGCTGTCGGGCGGCAGCGACGGTTCCGCGGACGCCTTGTCGGCGGGAGATTTTATGGGGCAAGACCTCGGTCCCGGCAAACGGACGGGCATTCAGGCTTTTATCGACAACGACGAAGTCAGTCTGATGGCCGTTCCCGGCGTAACCGACCCGAACGTGCAGCTCGCGCTCGTCGCGCACTGCGAAAATTTGGGCAGCCGTTTCGCGATCTTGGACATCCCGCGGGATAAAACGAAAATTGCCGACGTGATGACGCACCGCGATATCTTCGATACGCAGTATGCCGCCATGTACCATCCTTGGCTGCAGGTGTTCGATCCGCTGGACAAGCGTAATATTTACATACCGCCGTCCGGCTCCGTCGCCGGCATTTATGCCCGCAGCGACAATACGCGGGGCGTTCATAAAGCGCCTGCGAACGAAGTCGTGCGCGGCTGCGTCGGGCTCGATTGCCAGTACAACAAAGGCGAGCAAGATATTTTGAACCCGCGCGGCGTCAACCTGATCCGTTCCTTTACAGGCCAAGGGATTCGCGTATGGGGCGCGAGAACGCTTTCCTCGAACGGGCTGTGGAAATATGTGAACGTCCGCCGTTTGTTCATTTTTGTGGAAGGCTCGATCAAGAACGGCACGAACTGGGTCGTCTTCGAACCGAACGATGAGAAGCTGTGGGCCCGCGTTCAGCGTACGATCGATGCGTTCTTGACCCGAGTCTGGAAAGACGGGGCGCTTGCGGGGACAAGCCCCGGCGAAGCGTTCTATATTCAAATCGGCCGCAACACGATGACGCAGGACGACATCGATAACGGCCGGCTGATTTGCGTGATCGGCATCGCTCCGGTCAAACCGGCGGAATTCGTCATTTTCCGGATTACGCAAAAAACCGGTTCGGAATAACGATGGCTACAGTAGAAAGGAGTATGGCTCAGCATGGCAGTAGAACGCACAGATCCGTACCGCAAGTTTCGATACAGAGTTGAAGTTGAAGGGATTCAACAAGCGGGCTTCAGCGAGGTTTCCGGCTTCGACGCTTCGCTCGATGTGGTGGAATACCGCAATGGCAATGAGGTCATTACGCCCCGCAAGCTCCCGGGATTGGCCAAATACGGCAATATTACGCTGAAATGGGGCGTTACCGACTCCTTGGATTTGTACGAATGGATTTCCAGTTGCGTACAAGGCAAGGTAACCCGCAAAACCGTAACCATCATCGCGCTCGATGAAGAAGGACAGGATGTGGCGACCTGGCAGATCATCGAAGCATGGCCTTGCAAATACACGGCGCCGGATTTCAACGCTACGGCTTCCGACGTCGCCATTGAAAATTTGGAGCTGGCGCACGAAGGCATGACACGGACGAAGTAAGGACCGAAAGCGCCGGAAGGAGTAAGGGCAGCAGGACTAGCTGTTGTTTTCTTCCGGCAGGCTTTTCATAAAGGAGGACATCATGGAGTTCAGAACGGAGTACGACTTCGAGCTTCCGCGCGGTTATGTGGACGAGAACGGCAGCTTGCACAAACGGGGCGTGATGCGTTTGGCTACCGCAGCCGATGAAATATTGCCGATGCGGGATCAGCGCGTGCAGCAAAACCCGAGTTATTTGAGTATCATTTTGCTGGCCAGAGTCATTACCAAGCTGGGCGATTTAAGGGCGATCGATACGAAGGTGATCGAACGGCTGTTTACGTCGGACCTTGCTTTTCTGCAAAATTTTTACCGGCAAATCAACGAAGTGGAAAAGCTCAGCGTGCGCACCGTCTGTCCGAAATGCGATCACGAATTTGAGGTGGACATCTCTTTTTTAGCCGAGACGGAGGGGAACTAACGGTCTATCCGGCGGATAAAATCTATGAGGAAGCCGCGTTTCTGGCATATTATTTTCATTGGCCTCATGACGATATCATGAACATGGAGCATCGCGAACGGCGGCGGTGGTGCTCGGAAATTTCGCGCATCAACCGCAGCCTGAACGATGAGCCGGACAACCCCTTCGACGTCTTTAAAAAGAGGTGACGCCCATGAGCGCAGCCGATTCGGAAATATTCGGACAAGCGTTTCGTTTTATGGTGGAGCTTGACGGCATGCTGGTCGCCGGCTTTTCCGAGGTTAGCGGACTGCAGTCGGAGCTGGAATTCGAGGAGGTCGCCGAGGGCGGGGTGAACGGGTATACGCACCGCCTGCCGAAAGGGACGAAATCGCCTCCGATCGTATTGAAACGGGGAATCACGAAATCGAGCGATCTGTGGGACTGGTATTTCAGCGCCGCAGGAGGCAAGGTGAAGCGCAAAAGCGGCTCGATTATTCTATACGATGCCTCGTGGCAGGAAATGATCCGCTGGAATTTCTTCGGCTGTTACCCGGTCAAATGGACCGGACCCGAGCTGAGTGCTTCGAGCAGCGAGGTCGCGGTTGAGACGATCGAGCTGGTGCACAACGGATTAAAGGCCATTTACGCCCGCTAGCGGAAGGAATGCGAATGAAGGGCAACATTGAAAGCAAGGGGCACGGACGATGAGAACGACGAAGCGCATCCAAGCGGGGCCGGCGCCCAGCATGCCGGGACATCTCCGGTTTGCCGAACAAATCACGCGGAAATACGGCTTTGCGTCCAGGAACTATCTGGGACCGCAACCGTTAACCTTGCTTGAGCCTGGAGAAGGGGGGGCTCCCGTTCAGCATTTCTCCTTGGTTCAATTGACGCTTCATTTGAGATTGCAGCTTCAGTTGCTTAAGCAAGAAGAGCGGGACATGCTTCGAACGTACCGGAAGACGCTTCATCTGCTGGAAAAGCTGGCCCGACGGCATGACGCTACGGAACGCAAGACAAGCTCTTTTTTACCGGCAGGCGTAGGAACGGCATCGCGGATAGCTGCGACAAATTCGGCAACCGGCACGATGCGGGCGGATCATGGGCAAGAAAGCAAAGCGTTGCGTTCGAAGGTTGGAGAAATGGAGCGAGAGCACGTTTCTTCATCCGCGACTTTGGGTGCGCACCGACACGCTCCGACGAACGGAGGATCGGCCGGTTCGCGAAAATCCGCGGATGCAGGCATCGTGCAGTCGGTCTCGGCAGGGCCGATGGTTCATTCGAGCGGGCGTGTACGCCGTCGTGGGACGAGAGAGGCGCTGGCGCTGCGCAGGGATTACCGCTTTGCCGACCGTTCGGGCAGCAGGAACAATGTATCCGGTGAACAGGTGCGGCATGTGCCTGCCGAACAAGTGCGACAGGCCAGACGGAAGCCCGAATCCAAGACGATGGCAGCTCTGAGAATCCGCGATGCGGCAGCGGAAATAAGGGAGCGTCGCGACGAACGGAAACGAGGCTTGCAGCAGGGACCTTCTCCGGGAGAAGGCAGACGAGGTCTGCTGCTTGAGCGCGATTGGCGCAAACCGGAGCAAGAGCAGGGGCAGGCTTTTGGGCAGGTATTGGAATGGAAGCGGGTTTCCTTGCGGCACCAGGCTTACAATTCTATACATATTCATCGGTCTACTGTGTTTTTCTCAGTCACCTCTAATGATATCTCTGCTCAAACCATAAGTGAGAATCGTGGCGTCAGTGCGCGCGTACGTTCGGAAATAGCATCAAGTCCGGTTGCTTCGGACGACAGGAAGGGATATCGAACCGTAGGCGAAAATCGAGGCGGCCGTACTGTCGTGCGTCCGATCATAGCAGCCGCAAGTCTGATTGATGCTTACGATAAGAGGTATCGGACGCTTGGGGGAAACGGTGGACGAAGCACGGGCTGGAAAAAACGCGGAATGGCACCTGTTGCCGAATGGCCTTGGCTTAGGCCGAAAGGGATGTCCTCCCTCGGCATGGAAATTTTGCTACAACGCCACATCGGCTTGTTTGAGGCGAGTTCCTTGAGCAGTCATCGGACGCCGGATGCCCGGCATGAAATGGGGCGTATCAAGGGAAGCCGCCAAACGGATGCCGCTGCGGCAGCTTTAGAAGGCCGCCCGCTTGTATTTGGATCGTTAAGCAAGGCTGGTCCGGCCAAGTTTTCGGCTACTTCTTCGATGCGAGACAGCATATCGGGGCGTTATGAGACGGTTATATTTTCAACCGCCTTAATACGCAGTGTTCCTCGTAGCATGCTGATGAACCGTTATTGGCCAAGCAACTTGTCAACCACAAACATCTTCGAACGAATGCATCGGCAAAAGGCGAATGCCGACCTTATCTATGGTCGGGCACCTTCGCTCGCGCAGCGGAAAGCAGGGGACGAAGCATCGGTTGCGCCTCGGTTTCGTTACCCTATGAGTGTGTCCTTGCGCGGGGATAATGCTTTTATCAGCCGAAGTCCGGAACGAAGCAGCAATAAATTTGGCGCTAGCGGTTCCGTTCAGATGCTTGTGGGTGTCATGCCATCCACCGGCATTTCTGCGTTTGAATACGATAGTTCGGCAAGTTCGAACGGCTCCGTTCCACTTCGCAGCCGAATGCTCCTGTCAAGCGAACGGTTATATGACAGCCGTATTGCTGAGGCAGAGAGCGGAGAAGTGACGGCCGGTTCGGCCGTCTCTGTCCGACACGAAAGGACAGGCCTAGTTACAGTTCAGTCCAAGCGGGCAGCTGCAAAAACCGGCAATCCGATGACAAGCGTATTCGGGGTAAACATCGTTTCGCCGATCGTCTCGGCCATACGGTCATCCGCCGTCGAAGGGATGCAACTCCGCCACCATCCTCTGCCGTTTGGAGGAAGGGCTGTGTCTATTGGGCCGCAGATTTATGCAGCCGATTCCATAGGGGCGGTGAAGCAGCGTTACGCTCGTCGGCATCAAGCGTCCCAATCGAATTCAGCGCCGACACGCGGGAAAAATGCTCGGCATGATGTGAACGATGCGGTCCAAGGTTTTGCGGGCAAAGCCGTTCGAAGCTTTACAGGCGGGACGGTTTCGGGCTCTACGAATCCAATAATTCGTAGGTTTATTAACGGGGCCGGATCAGGCCTTGCGAATATTGTGCTTCGAAGTACGCCAGACGAGATACGCGAATCGGAGGGCTGGAGCTGGAATTTAACAGATGTACGGAGACATCCGGTTGTTCTGACGCAGTATAAACAATCCCGGTTTTTATCGCCACATTACTTTATGCTTCACAAACCGGTTAGCTTACGGGATGGGGGATTTAGTGCCTTCCCGAATGTAACGGATTTTGCGGGTAAAATCGCTGGGAGCCGGATTGCCTTCAGGGACGGTGCTGCGGAAGAACGGGTAATGCGTAGACAACCGGCAGGTCCGGATGCGACGCTGTATAAACGGAACAGCGTCGTATATCCTTCGGCTTCAGAAGGAAGCATGGCTCCATCGGTACTAGTTGCTCAATTCAGGGCCGTCCCCTCACAACGTGCCAGGGCAGGTCAAGCGACTGTGTTCGGACCGCCATTTGTACAAGCATTATCGGGAACTTCAACTCGTATGGCAGCGATTATAACAAATAAGCTCCCGCAGAATCGTGCAGACTGGTCGTCTGCTGCAACTGCAAGCGTCTTGGGCGTGTTGTCACCCCGCGCTCCGCAACGTCCGTTGGAGCTGTATCAGTCGCGGGCAGTTGCGGATCGATCGATCTCGATGCCCATGAGTGTTTCGGGCGTCTTGTCGCCGGGAGCGCCATATCGCCAATTGCAGTTGCCTCCATCGCAGGCTGACGCGCAGCGTTCGCCCGCGATGGCTGAGAGCGTCTTGGGCGTGTTGCCGCCCCGCGCTCTGCAACGTCCGTCAGAGCTGTATCAGTCGCAGGCAGTTGCGGATCGACCGATATCGATGCTCGCGAGTGTTTCGGGCGTCTTGTCGCCGGGAGCGCCGTATCGTCCATTGCAATTACATCTGTCGCGGGCTGACGCGCAGCGTTCGCCTGCGATGGCTGCGAGCACCTTGAGCGTGTTGCCGCCCCGCGCTCTGCAACGTCCGTTGGAGCTAGTTCAGTCGCAGGCAATTATGGATCGGCCGTTCGCGATGCCCGTAAGTGCTTCGGGCGTCTTGTCGCCGGGAGCGCCGTATCGTCCATTGCAGTTGCATCTGTCGCGGGCTGACGTGCACCGTTCGTCAGCGATACACGCGAGCGCCTCGGGTGCGTTGCCGTCTTATGCGTCGAATCATCCGTTGCAGTTGAATCGGTCACAGGCAGTCGCTTCCCGTACGTCCTCGGTATTCAGGAGCGCCATGGGGGCCTTGTTGCCGGCAGCACCATATCGCCCATTGCAGTTGAATCCGTCACAGGCTGACATACATCGTTTGCCTGTGATGCTCGCAAGCGTCTCTGGTGTGTTGCCGTCCCCGGAGCTGCATCCGTCCCGGACTGACGGGCAACGTCCGTCAACGATCCCCGCGAACGCCTCGGGCGTCTTATCGCCCGGATCGCCGCATCGCCCGTTGCAGTTACATCCGTCGCAGACTGGCGCGTATCGTCTGCCCGCGATGCCTACGAGCACCTCGGGTGTGCTGCCACCCCAGGGAGCGTCGCTGCCTTTGCAATTGCATCGGCCGCAAGGTGACGCGCAGCGCTCGTCCGTGGTGCCTGCCAGTGTCAGCGCCGAAGGCGCTTTAACGCCACGCGTCGCGCCACAGACGCGCACGGCTCGGGCCGCCGCCACGCCGAGCCCGTCCTACCGGGCTGCGAGCTCCGAAATCGAATACCATAAAAAGCAGAAGCCGGATACCGGGACTTTGGCGAAGCAAGCGGCAGCGCAGGCCGTCAGCCAGGTTTCCGCCCAGCTTGAAGCGATGAAAATCGAGCTGTCGGGCGCATCTCAGGCTGCTTTACCGGACTTGGACCGTTTTGTCGACCAAGTGTATAGAGAGCTGGAAAACAAAATCAAATTCGAGCGGCAGCGCAGCGGGCTTTGACCCCTGCGGCCGCGATTCCCGGACTTGCAAAGGGTGAGGCGGATGGCTTTAACGAAAGCGAAAATTATTGTGGAAGGCGGCAGCCGGCAGGAGATCGAGGTGCTGTTTAACCCGAAGGAATACCAGTTGGAGTCTTCCAACAAATTTGCGTGGCAGACGATTCCCGGCTTGAACGCGCCGATTGCCCAGTTTGTGAGCGGGGAAGCAACGACGCTGTCGATGGACCTGTTCTTTGACAGCTATGAGAAAGGCACGGATGTCCGCGCCCACACCTCGAAGGTCGTTAAGCTGCTCGATGTGGATAAAGATTTGCACGCGCCGCCGCCATGCCGTTTTGTATGGGGCTCCTTGAATTTTAAAGGCATTGTCGAAAAAGTTTCGCAAAAATTTACGATGTTTCTCGATTCCGGGATCCCGGTGCGAGCTACGCTTCATGTGACCTTTAAGGCCGTCATGAGCATGAAAGAGCAGTTCCAACATATTCCCCGCCAGTCCGCCGACCGCACGAAGCAAAAGTTGTTCAACCAAGGCGACCAGTTGTGGATGATTGCTGCCCAAGAATATGAAAATCCCGGACTATGGCGTGAAATTGCCAAAGCGAACAAGATCGACAACCCCAGGTACATCGAAGCCGGACGCAGACTGATCGTTCCGAGGCTGGAATAGTCGCTGCCATCGTCCCACCAATACATAACGAAGAAAGGGGAATGGCCCATGTCACTGGACACCAAGACGTATACGTTTGACGAGCTGGAAAGCAAATACCGGAATTTCTACGCACCGGCCTACGAGATTTATATCGACGGCTCCAATATTGTCACCGAAAGCATGGCCATTCCCTCCATCACCGTCACGACAAGCGTCGAACCTAAAGCAAACTACGTCGATTTTTCCGTGAAAAACGCCTACGATATCGTCAAGCGGGATTTCAAATGGCTTGCCCAATATTTTGTTTTAGGTAAAACACTGGAAGTGAAAATGGGGTACACGGACAAGCTGAAAACGGTATTTTACGGGATCATCACTTCCGTTACCGCCGATTATCCGGCACAGGGCCATCCGACCCTCCGGGTGAAAGGCATGGACAAATCGACGCTCATGATGAAAGGCTCGAAGGCCGGCTATTGGATCGACAAAAAATACAGCGACGTAGCCAAGGAGATCGGCCAAAAATATGTGCCCAAAGTGATCGTCGACGATACGCAAACCGTGATCGGCACGATCGACCAAAAAGGAATGAGCGACTTTAAATTTCTCAGGTACTTGGCGCTGATGTGCAATTACGACTTTTTTCTCGTGGGTAAAACGATGTATTTTCGCAAGCCGCTTACAGCTACTTCCAGCGCGCTGACCTTGAGCTACGGCCAAAATTTGCGCAGCTTTTCTACCGATATGAACCTCGCCGACCAGATTACCAAAGTGACGGTGCGCGGTTGGGACGACAAGCAGCAGAAGCCGATCGTCGCTTCGGCTACCGAGATCATTAAGCTGGGCTCCGGCTCCAAGACGGGCAAAGATTTGCTGAAAACGCATGGCGAGTTCGAGGAAAATATCGGTGCGAACGTTGATTCCGCGGAAGAGGCGAAAGCGAAGGCGGAGGCGATTATGAACGAGCGGGCCATGAAGCTGGTTTCCGGGCATGGCGAAACCATCGGCCTGCCTGAAATTTGCGCGGGCCGGTATATCAAGCTGGAGGGATTGGGCAGGGTTCTCAACCAGCCTTACTATATTACGTCCTCCACGCATCGGATCGACGCCTCCGGGTATACGACGACATTTAAAGTTCAAGGAAATGCGGTGGGCTGACATGAACGAATTTCCTTTCTCGTTAAATCCGAACGAAGCGCTAGAATCGCTGACGCCGAAGATCAACGGCGTGATGGTAGCTGTCGTGACGGACAACAAGGACCCGGAAAACCTGGCCCGGGTCAAGCTGAAGCTCCCGCTCCGCGAAGGGGAGATGGAAACCGATTGGACCCGGATCGCCACGCTGATGGCCGGGAAAGACCGCGGAACGCTGTTTATTCCGGAGGTGGGGGACGAGGTACTTGTCGCGTTTCATCTCGGAGAAGCCCGGCAGCCTTATGTGATTGGCACGCTTTGGAATAAGAAGGACCCTTCTCCCGAAGGGAAGAACGACAAGAACGACGTGCGCAAATTCAAGTCGCGGGCGGGGCATGAGCTGATTTTTGATGACAACGACGCCGAGGGCAAGATTACGGTCAAGACTCAAAAAGGCCAGATCGTCGAGCTGCTGGATAAGGAAAGCTCTGTCACAATCGCCGATTCCAGCGGAAATCATTCGATTGTCATACAAGGCGGGTCCGCCAACGAAATCAAGATCAAGTCGAGCACTTCGGTCATCACGATGAATGCCAAGGGCGATATCCAGATCGAAAGCAGCAAGCAAATTACCGTCAAATCGACCCAGGTGAACATCGAGGCTTCCGCGAGTTTGGCGCTGAAAGGCAGCGCTTCCGTCGATATCAAATCGGATGGGGTCGTCAATATTAAGGGCAGCCTGGTCAAAATCAACTAATCGGCCAAGGGAGGCGCACGGGTGAAGTCGTTTTTGGGCAGAGGATGGAAATTCCCCGTCGAAGTGGACGAAGTGACCGGCCGCATCAAAATGTCCGAATATGAAGAGGACATCGCCGAAGCAATTCGTATTATTGTATGGACCGGCAAAGGGGAGCGTGTCATGAGGCCGGATTTCGGCTGCGGCGTGGAGCGCTTTTTGTTCGGCTCGACGGACGAGACGACGATGCATCTGCTGGAGTCGGACATCGCTGAAGCGATCCGCATCTGGGAGCCTAGGGTACACGAAGTCGAGGTCCGGGCCGAGCCGGATACGGACGATCCCGGCAAAGTGATGATCCGCATTCAGTACGAGGTCCGATCGACGAACAACTTATTTAATCAGGTGTATCCGTTCTACATTCATGAAGGCACGAAATGAGCGGCCGAATAGGCTAGGAAAGGAGGCGGTTCACGGATGCGGGTTCCTCCGATCGACGCCCGGGATGTCCCGGCGTTGATTCGACAAATGCAGGAGATGACACCTTTTTATACACCCGAATGGAGATTCACGCCGGAGGACCCCGATCCGGGAACGGCTTTGTTTCTTCTGTTCGCGCGGATGCTGGGGGACAATATCTCTAGGCTCAATCAAGTGCCGCATAAAAATTTCGTCGCTTTCCTCAATATGCTGGATGTGTCCCAGCAGTCCTCCCTTCCGGCTAAAAGCTACCTGACCTTTTATTTAAGCGAGGGAGCGCAGGAGACCGTTCCGGTGCCCAAAGGGACGAAGGTGGCCGGAACGCCCCCCGAAGGCGGAGAACCGGTCATCTTCGAAACGGCGCATTCCGTCATGGTTACGCCCGCCCGGCTTACGGACATGTACAATGTCAGCGTTCGCCACGACCGGATCGTCCGGCTTGACGCTCCCTCGGGAGAGGAGCAGCCGGCGGCGCTGTTCCGGTTCGGGACAGAAGGCGACGTGCAAGAACACAGCCTGCTTCTGAAGCACGATCATTTGTTCAGGCTGAAGCATGGAGCGAGAATTGAGCTGGAGCTGACGCATTCGTTGAAACGATTCAAAGAGGCTGCCTTATCGGAACGTTTGGCGGACAGCGGGGCGGTGACGTGGAGCTATTTTTCGGGCGGGGCTTGGGTTCCGTTCGACGAGGCGGAAAGCCGGGGAAACCGGTTGATTTTGACCAAACGCACGCTTGCCCCTTGGGAGGAAACGGAGCTGGAGGAAGGCGCCGGAAGATGGCTGCGGTGCAAGGTTCGTTCGCTCGGCGCAGCTTCGGGCACCCCGGATCTAGCGGAGCTGGAGCTGGACGGACTGCGCATCAAGGCGGATTATGCGGACCTGCACGGCGACGGCGGAATCGCGCCGGAGCGGATGTATTTCGGCGATATCCAGATCGATTCGGGCGGCGGCTATCCGTTCGGAGATCTGTTCGCGCCGTTCGGGACGTTTTATGCCGCATGCGCGGAACCGCTCAGCAAGCGGGGCGGCAAAATAACGGTCAGCTTCCGTTTATCGCGCAGAGAGCATCGGCTGATCCCGGAGAAGCCGCCGCACATCGACTGGAAGCCGATTATGAAGAAGAAAGATGTGGACAAGGTCGATATCCCCGATCAAGTTTCGATCACCCGCGTCGTATGGGAATATTGGAACGGTTCCGCTTGGGTGAGGTTGCCCGTTCCGGCAGCGGCAGAAACGCTGTTCTATCATCCTGTGGAGGGCCGTGCGGAGTTTGCCTTTATATGTCCGGCCGATCTGGAGCAGACGTTCGTCAACTCGGAATGGAACTATTGGATTCGCGCGCGGATTTTGCATATCGAGCATTTGTATTCGGCCAACCCGCTCTATTTGTCTCCGTGGATCGACCAGGTCCGCCTGAAATACGCTTACGACGAGCCGCTCTACCCGCCTGAAGCGTGCTGGACCCGCAACAATGCGGAGAGCGGGGACTACTCCGGACAAACCGGGGGCAGCGGGCGTCCCTTTGCTCCTTTCCGGCTGCCGGAGGGCGGCAAGCCGGCCGTTTATTTCGGTTTTGACCGGGCTCCCGTCCGCGGACCGATCAGTTTTTATTTTTCCGTGCTGATGCAAAAAGCGGCGTCCGGCGACATCCCGCTGATCGAATGGGAGTATGGGGCGGGGGAAGGAAACTGGCGTCCCTTGAAGACAACGGACGGCACGAACGGGTTTATGCAAAGCGGAACGGTTCTTTTCTATTCACCGGCCGATTTGGCGAAGCTTCGGGTGTGGGGCCGGGATCGGTATTGGATTCGCGCGGTGAACAAGGACGCGAGGTTCGATTCGGACAGCCCGCCGAGCCCTTGTCCGTTAATCTTGGGGGTCCATTTGAACACCGTGGCGGCGATCCAGCAGGAGACGGTCGAGCAGGAAACGCCGCAGGTGGCGCCCTCCGATGATTTCCCGGACGAAACGTCCGCCGTCGTCTTGGCCCGCACGCCGGTCATTTCG
The DNA here is from genome assembly GCF_000722545.1 of Paenibacillus tyrphae. GTDB lineage: Bacteria > Bacillota > Bacilli > Paenibacillales > NBRC-103111 > Paenibacillus_G > Paenibacillus_G tyrfis. The sequence goes on along the minus strand of NZ_JNVM01000006.1, from coordinate 156,194 downwards.
GAGGAAGTATGGGTGGACGAAACCGGGCATTTGGCCAAGGAAGAGCTGGCCGAGCTGGAGCTCGCCGAAGGCCGGGCGGACATCGTGCGGGATTCGGAAGGGCAAGTGCTGAAGTGCTGGGTCCGCTACGAGCCGGTGGCAAATTTCCTCGCTTCGGGTCCGTCTGACCGGCAATACCGGATAGATCGTTCGACCGGCCGGATCTATTTTGGGGACGGGATTCACGGGAAGCGTCTCCCAAATTCGGATATCGAACGGATCAAGGTGAATTACAAAACCGGCGGGGGAGAACGGGGGAATTTGGACCGGCTGACGATCAACCAATTGCAAACGTCCATTGCCTTCATCCAGAACGTCGTGAATCACGAGCCCGCTTCCGGCGGCTGCGAGCCCGAATCGCTGCAGGAGGCGCTGAAACGCGGACCGCAGTTGGTCAAGCACCGGGGGCGCGCGGTGACCGCGGAAGATTACGAATGGCTCGCGCGGGAAGCTTATCCGGGCATCGGCAAGGTGAAATGCCTGCCCGGTCGCAACGCCCGCATGGAGAAAGACATGGGATGCGTTACACTGGTTATCCTGCCGAAAACGGGCTTTTACGAAGGGCCTCCTTTTATCGAGCTGAAGAAACGGGTCGAGAGCTATCTCCGGGAGCGTGCGGCTTATCCGACGGCTTTTCCGGGCAGCATTCAAGTGATCGGGCCGGCCTGGCTGGAGATCGGCGTGCAAGCGGTATTGGCTGTGAAAAGCATGGAGGAAGCGGCTGCGGCTGAAAGTCAGGCGCTGAGCAAAATCAGCCGGTTCCTGCACCCGCTGGTTGGGGGCTTGAACGGAAACGGGTGGGAAATCGGCAAGCCGCTGCACCTGTCCATGTTCTACGCGCTGCTGAAATCCATCGGGTCGATCCATCACGTCGACCGTCTGACCATGACGGTAACGAAGCTGGAGGACGGAGAGCGCACGGAGCTGCTGCCGGAGAACATGTCCCTGATTCCGCACGGCATCGTCACCGAAGGCATCCATAAGCTGGCTATCGAGATCGTGTAAGGGACGGGAGGGGAACAAGCATGCTCAAGCTGCCGAATTTGGATGATCGCATGTACGAGCATATGGTCGAAGCGGCCCGGAAGCAAATCCCTGCGCTTTATCCGGCATGGACCGACGAGAACGCGCATGATCCGGGCATGACGATGCTCGAAATGCTGACTTGGCTTATCGAGATGCAGCAGTATTACTTAAACCGGGTCACCGAAGCCAACGAGCTGAAATTTCTCAAGCTGCTTGGCGTGAAGCCCCGGGGAGCGGTGCCGGCTTCGGTGGAAGTTCATTTCGAAGGCGTCGACGAGAAATCTAAGCTTCCCCGCGGAACCAAGCTGTCGGCGGGCGGGCTGATCTTCGAGACGTCAGAGCCGCTTCTGCTCGTTCCCGCCATCCCGGATAAGCTGATTGTCGCGACCGACTCCGGTTATTTCGACTATACCGCCTCGAACGAAGGGCGCAACGTATCGTTTCCGGCATTCGGGGCCAAGGGGGAAGCGGGCAGTCGATTGTACATCGGGTTCACCGAACCGCTGCCGACGAATCAGCTGCTTACCCTGTCCATTCGGTTATATGAGAACTACCCTATCGTTCCGGTGCAGGATACCGAAAGGGAACGCATTCCTTCAGCCATGTTGACGTGGCGGATGTTCGGTGACGGTGGAGAGGACCGTCCTGCGAACTGGCAGCCGGTCAATTTGCGGCGAGACGAGACGAATCATTTGTCGCAAAGCGGTAAGCTGTTATTCCGATTGGAGCGGCCTATGCAGCCGAAAGTCATCGGGCCGGCGACGGACCGGGAGCGGTACTGGATCTGCTGCGAGGTCGTCGAAGCGGGATTTGAGCTGCCGCCTAAGATCGAACATGTGGCGTTCAATGCGGTGACGGCCTTCCAGCACGACACATGGAGTCTGATGGAGGAGTTCGATTGGGACGGAAGGAGCGTGCAAGGACAATCGCTGGAAATCAGCCATTATTTGGCTTTTTTTGGCGCGGTACGGATTCAAGTGCGCACCGAGGCCCAGGGGGAGTGGGAGGAATGGAGCGAGGCCGGCGATCTGTCGTCTGCGGTTCCGGAGGATAAACGGAAAGTTTACGCTTTAAGCCGAAACGTTGGGAGCAAGACGGTCCGGATCGCTTTCGGGGAAGATGCAGGCGGACAAGCGCCGCCGGACGGCATCGGACGGATAAGGGTCATTTGCCATAATGGGCGGTTTCGCGATCAGCGGCACATCGGCGCGGGAAACGGGCTGCCTCATCAGCGCTTCGAGCTGCCCTGCGCTTCCGTCGTTGTCGAAGCGTTCCGGCTTCAAATCGGAGAAAAAGACCCCGTATCTCGGGAATGGCTGTGGTATGACTGGCACCGGGTCGACGACTTCGACCGGTCCGGTCCGGACGACCGGCATTTCCTTCTCGATCCGCTGACCGGCATCGTCCTTTTCGGCGACAACGAGAAAGGGATGGCGCCTCCGCCGTCCGACGAACTGAACATCGTTGTGATGTCCCTTCGTTCAACCGAAGGCGTGTCCGGGAATATTAACGCCGCCTTGATTCAGCGTTTCGCCGAGCCGTGGCCGGAGGTGGAGCTTGTGCGCCCCGTGAACCGGACGGTCGCTGCGGGCGGCTGCGCTCCGGAAACGCTGGAAGAGTCTAAGCTGAGAGTGAGAACGGAGCTGCAGCAGCCTGCAACCGCCGTGACGGCGGAGGACGTGGAGCGGATCGTGCTGAATACGCCGGGACTTCGCGTGGCCAGAGCGCGGGCGCTGCCTTTATTCCGCAAAGGGCTGAAGCAATATCCTGCGGACCGGTCGCCGGCGGCCCTTTCCGTCGTGGTGGTGCCCTACAGCGAATCGCCGAAGCCGATGCCGAGCCGTGGGTTTATGGAAACGGTGAGACGGTATTTGGACAAACGCCGGATGATTACGACGGACATTCAAATTTTGCCACCGGAATATATTGAGATTAGCGTACATGCCGTTATCGTGGTAGAGCCTTCGTTCAAGGACGAGGCTGATGTCGTTATCCGGGAGCTGACCCGACTGCTTCAGCCTTTCGACAACAAGGACGGAACGAGCGGCTGGGCTTTCGGACGGACCGTGTACAAGGGAGACATCTACGGCGTTATCAATCGGATTCCAGGGGTCAGCTACATTCAGGATTTATGGATTTCGGCCGAAGGCAAAGGATTTCATAAAGATGCCGACGGCGATATTCAAATCCCGCCGTACGGGCTCGTATATTCCGGAGAGCACGACATCGAATTGATCAGCTTGACCGAGCTGTAATAAAAGGGGAGGGCGCATGATGGGACCTTTCCGTTTTTTTTCGCTGAACAAGCCGTCGGATTGGAAACGGGGAATGACCTGTAACGTCAGCATCGATTCCGCCGGACTTGTGCTTAAGCAAACGGAGCAGTACGGCATTGCGGCGAAAATTTCATTGACGGAATGGGAAGGCGGAGGGCCCGGAGCGATCGCAGATATAGCTCCGGGCCGGCAGGACCGCATTTATTTGCTCGATAAGTCTGCCGCCCTGTGGCTGTACGATCCGGACAACCGCCTTCTGGAGCCGCTGCTTCGCGAAGGACACGGCACATTCACCTCCTCCGCATACTTGGCGGCCGTAGGAGATACGGTGCTGGCCGCAGATCCCCATGGCGACACGCCGCTTATTGCCTTTCATGCCGGCAACAGCCAAGCGGTATGGAGCTACAGCGACTACCGCGGGGAAAGCTTGTATCCCTTGGGCGCAGCCCAGGCGAACGGGCAGTTTCTGGTGCTCGCCATTGTGGATGGCAGCAGGCTTGTCTTATTAAGGCTTGGTTTCTCAGGCCAACTGCTGGCGGAAACGGAGATCGATCCGGATCGGGTGCTCCCTAACGGAATGGAAGCGTTGCGTGGCCGGTTTCAACTGGCAGGGACGGAGGATGGGACCGTTTGGCTGCTGGATACTAGGACGGGGCGGCTGTTTTGCCTGCCGGACGGCAGCGAGCCGGAGTGGCTCACCGAAGCCGTCCGGCTGCCGAGGCCGTCGGGCATCGCGATGGACGGGCGAGGCGGCTTGTTTATCGGGAACGCCTCGGGCGAAGCGGCCGACGAAAACCGGCATTCCCTGCTCCGGGCTGAAATGTCCGGAGAACAATGCACCGTCCGGCCGATCGCTTCGTACCACGGGCGGTCCAACAAGCTGCTGACGAATGCGAGTGGACAGCTTTATGCCTGGAACCGCGCCGAAGAAACCGTCACCGTGCTGCAGCTATTGCCACGCACGAATTCCTGCGGGAATGGCCGCTACGAAGGAACGTGGATCTCCTGCTCTCTGGACAGCATCCGCAGCGAGAACGAATGGCATAAAGCGGTGCTGGATGCAGACATCGAAGAGGGATTGCAGCTGCGTCTGTCCTGGTTCGCCTCCGACCGTAAAACGGTGGCGCTCGGCGGACGCGTACTAGATCTGGATCAATATATTGCGGATCCGGCCGTTCCAGCCGAGGAAAAGCTGGATGCTTTGAAACCGCTGTGGACGCATACGTTAACGAATCCGAAGGATGCGCTGCTGGTGTCGGCGAAGGGGCGCTACTTATGGCTGAAGCTGGAGTGGATCGGCAGCGAAACGGCTTCCCCGCTGCTTCGCAAGCTTCGCATTTACGATCCGCGCATGTCCTATTTATCTTATCTTCCGGCCGTGTATCAAGAGGACGAGAAGAGCCGGAGCTTTCTGGAGCGCTATTTATCGCTGTTCGCTACCTTTATGGAGGAGACGGACGAGACGATCGCCGGAATCGCGCGCTATTTCGACCCGGATGCGACGGACGGCCCTTACCTGCGGTGGCTTGCCTCGTGGCTGGGCCTTTCGCCGGATGAGCATTGGACGGAACAGCAGCTGCGATTGTGGATGCGCGAAGCCCCCGACTTGTACCGGTTCCGGGGAACCCGGGCGGCCATATCGCGGATGGTGGAGATTTACACGGGCGAGGCGCCGATGATTATCGAGCATTTTCAAATCCGGCACTTGCTGGAAAATGCCGAGTTCCGCGAAACCGCGAGCCGGCTCTACAGCGACGACCCTTACACGTTCTGCGTTGTGGTGAAGCCGGAGCATGCCGCTTCGGATAAACAAAAATATGTGCTGCAGCAGCTGCTGGACGCCCAGAAGCCCGCCTTTACGGAGGTCAAGCTGGTTGTGCTGCAGCCGTGGATGAATATGGATATGCATACGTATCTCGGCATCAATACGACTCTGGCCGAGCCGTCTTGGTTGAAGCTGGACCGGCGCGCCACCTTGCCTTATCATACGGTGCTGATTGATGTGGAGCGCGACAACCGCATGGACATTCATACGAGACTCGGTCTCGATTCGGAGCTTGAATAACATTAAATGATGAAAGAGGAAGCGGAGCATGAAAAAGTCCAGGTTTTTTCCGTTTGAACGCAACCGGTACTTTTACGGCAAGCTGCTGACGGTCCGAGATTTCGAATCCGAGCAAAAATATTTCAACGACAAGCGGCGGCTGTTGAACAGATTGCTGTTCGGAAGCGGCGTAGTGGCGGGCCTGCAGGTGGTCGCGGTGGACGACAAGTCGGTATCGGTGCAGTCCGGGCTCGCGCTGGACGGCCTCGGGCGGGAAATTACGGTTTCCTCCCCGGTGACGCTCAAGCTCTCGATGATGGAGGGGTTCAACAATAACGACTATGCCAAAAACGTATACCTCTGCATCGCATATGACGAGAAGGGCAAGGAGCCCGTACATGCGGTGGCGAACAGCTCGGCCCGCCCGGATGAGATCAGCGAATATAACCGGGTGGTGGAAGGGTATCGCTTGTTCATCCGGGAAAACGCGCCGGAGCCCGCGCAATTCGAGTGGAACGAGTTTGCGCTGGCGACCGCCGTCCTGTACGATGACGGGCACGTTCGGGTGCTGCAAACCGTGCCTCGTTACGTGACAGAGGGCGAGACGTTCGAAGCCCGGCTTCGGATCGAGAAAACACTGCAAACGCCGCCGATTACAGTTGAGTACGAACCACTCGGCGGGCTTTTTCCATTGGTGGAGGATCCCGATTGTGCAACCGCCGGCAAAATCCGGGTCGATGTGCCTGCAGACAATAAATCGGACGATTTCGTCGTCCGTTGGTCGGTAAGGGCAGCAGGGAGCGCCGGGGAAAAAGGAGATTTCGGTTCGAGGCCCGGCACGGCCGTTCTCACGATCGGCGACCGGCGTATTCAGGTGGAGTCCGCTTGCTCGCAGACGATTGAAATTGTCGCGGATACGGAAGAGAAGCTGTGGGAGGCCTATGCCGCCCGATCGATGGACGAGGCGCTGGGCTCGCCGGCGGAGCCGGAGGTCGTGCTGGCCAAAATCAGCCTGCTGCAGATGGGCCCAAGCTACGTCATCGACCATGTGACGCCGCTGCCGTTTAACGAGCTGATCGCAAATTCGCCTCTGCTGGGCATACTGGCAAGGCGAACGGGCAGCTTGCCGGGGGGCGGCAGCGACGGGGCGGCGTTTACGGCCGGCGCCTCCGTACGGCAGCTTGAAGCGGACGAGCCGCCGCAGTTCTCCGTCGGCTACCGGGCGGACAAGGGCCATTTTGACTTCACGTTAGGAATGCCGCAGCAGAAGTCCGCACAAGAAGAGATCGGCACCGGCGTCGTGGACCTTCCTCTGGCCGGGGGGATCGTCAAAAGCGGCATGATCTCGTTCGGCAAGCAGGAGCGGAGCTATTATACGGATGAGATCAGCCACGGTCTTGGGCCAGGGCAGGTGATGGTTACGGTCGGCCTGGAGGTTGCCGATAACGATATGATTCCGGATCTTCTGAACGTGAACGAGAGCGTATTTTACGGGGCTTCCGATGTGTTTCAGGGAAGCGATTACGATATCGGTCTGCCCAAAGTATCCGTAGGGACGGTCGTCTATCCGCGAAGAGGATCGTTTCGGATCGGGCTGAAGCTGCTGTCTCCGGCCGAAGGCTCAAGCTTGCGCTTGAGATGGTGGGCGGTGCGCAGCAGCCAGGATACGGCGCAGCAGGCGGCCGCAGCCGACCTATCCTTTTCCGAGCGCGAAGCGGCAGCCGGGACGGATAGTAAATAAGCGGCGCTTATAGATCGGAGGAGACAAAGCCCCGGTGAGGGAAGGCATCTGCATTCATGGAAAAAGGCCTCCCGAACGGCGGAGGATTGCATCAAACAGCGAGAAAGCGAGGAGGCTCCAATGCCCATTCGTCCGACGATTGCACATAGAACAGCCGACCCTGCGGCGGAATACGATCAAGTCAGGACCCGAACGGGAGCCGGGTCTATGCTTCCGCCCCTGCAAGCGATGATGCAGCTCCAGAGAAGCTTGGGGAACCAAGCGGTCTTGCAGCTTATGGGGAAGAAAGGGGAAGCATCCGACACGTCCAAGAAAGGAACGAAAAGGAAAAAATCAAAAGACGAAGACGATACGGAACAGAAAAAAAAGAAAAAGAAAGTGATCAAATCCAAGAAGCTGAGCGAAGAAGAACGGAGGGAGCAGCAATCCGCAGCGGCCAAAAGACGTTTGGAGCAGAAGAAGGCTTTTTTCAAGAAAGTCAAAGCTAAATTAAATCAAGGTCTAACCGACTCCAAATGGGAAAATTCGAACGTTAGCTTGGCCGCCGGGGAAATTCACAAGGTTCCTGTGAAGTTTGCAGATACGGCTGAGAAAAATGCGGGCTCGCATCAGGAGCACGTCAGCGTCAACGACTTGTACAATAATAATGCGGAATCCTTAATTCCACCGAAAAGCTATGAGAACAACCGGACGGATCAAGTGCTGCGCTGGATCTCCTCCGCCTTCTACTTCAAGCTCAAAGGGAAAACCCAAGAGGTTCAAGCCGGACTGTTTGACGATGACCGGTTTTATCTCGCTGCGAACGAGAATCGGAATAAGCGACATTTCGTCAGGAGAAACAAAAAGAAAAAGGTGAATGAGACCGGGCTAAGCACGAAGGAATTGTTGGAGAACATTGTGCAGGAATACGAAGAAACCGAAGCCGAAAAATTTCCTGGAATGCTCCCTGAAGTGAAGGAACGAGTCGTCCGGCATCTGGAAAAAATCAAGGCGCGTCTCTTGCAGGATGAACTGCCGGAGGAGTACGCTCATTTGTCGGATGCCCTTAACGCCGAGCCGATCGTAGCGATGGAGACGGAGAAGCAGGGCAAGAAGAACGTGGACCTTCATGCAGAGCGGCGGATCAAAAAACATTTGAAAGATGACGAGAAGTTTAGATCGGGGCATGTGAAGGGCTTGAAGCGCCCTTGCTTGATCTGTATGATGGCTAACTACGCAGAGTACAAGGCCGGCAACGACGACTGGATGGACAAATGTCCTCACATTCCGGAGCGCAGCGGCCCGGGATGGATGAGCGAGGCGGCAACTCACGGATACGATATCGAAGCGAATGCGGATATGATTAACCGGCTCATCCCGAGAACGTACGCCAGTATTCCGAAGTCGGAAAAAGAAGAGATGAACCAAGACCCGAATCACGTGCCCAAGTTCTCTTACAACATTGATACCGACTCGGAATCGGATGTGGACGAGTCCGAATCGGAGGAAGAAATGGACGAGGATGAACGGAGTCTCACGGCCGAAGCCGAAGAGGAAGAAATTTTCTTGATAGAGGAAGAGGAACAGGGCTTTGCCATGGATGACGAAGAGGAACAAGAATTCACGATGGAGGAAGAAGAACAGGGCTTCTTTGAGGATGAAGATGAAATGGAGCCGGGCTTCTTGGCGGACGACGAAGAAGAGGACGATATGCGAGTCTAATGAAGGAACGCGGGCATGGACGGCGACTTTGAACCAAAAAAAGCAGCCAAGCGGAGAAAGCCGGGCTAGTGCTTCGTTTTCTCCGCTTTTTGACCGCCGGACACTTCCAGTTCTTTCAGCGTATGGGTGGGGCTGTAAAGGAAACGGTAAACATACGAATCGGCGATATAAATGTCTCGTTCGTCCGGCGATACGCTGAGGCTTGTTTTTGCCAGCAGGATTTGCTTCGGATCGTCCTTGACGAGCTTTCGGTAACGCTCTTCAAAGCTCGCCGCCAGAGCTTCGATCGTATCCGGGTCAGTCAGCTTCACAGCCGCAATATAGGTGGTTTGAGGATCGGACTGCGATAATTTCACGGTAAACGCCATCCGGTAATTGCGGTAGCTCATAAGCAGCTCCGGTGTTCCGTCGGGGGTGTCGACGACGATTGTTTCCGGCGCTTTACCGAGCAGCTCTTCGATTTTGGCCCCGGTCATCCCCAGAAAGGCGGTATAATCCGGCTGGCCTTGCCGAAAGAAACCAAGGTATGTCGGCTTTCCGTCCTTGCCGAGCAGCTGCCCCAATCCGTCGTACAGTCCGCCGGCGAATCTTCCTTTATAAAGCGGCTGGCCGTTTTCGGAGAAGGCCTCTCCGTTCCCGCTGTACACGCCGGCGACAAAGTCCCCGCTGTATTTCGGGTTTCCGTTTTCGTAATAGGCTTGTCCGGTTCCGCTGTACCGGCCTGCCATGAATGCGCCTTTATACTTGGCCGATCCCGTTCCGAAATACTCCGTGCCTTCGCCGGAGTACGATCCGTTAGTGAATCCGCCTTCGTACAGTACCGAGCCCGATTCGGCAAGCAGCTTGCCTGCGCCGTTATATTTTCCCGCCAGGAACTGTCCCTGGTATTTCACGGCGCCGTCGGAATTATATTCGGTACCGTCTCCCGCGTAGAGGCCACCGGTGAAGCTTCCTTCGTACATGACTTTGCCGTTCGCGTCGAACGCCTTGCCCCTTCCTGCGGGGATGCCTGCTTGAAACTCGCCCTGGTAGCGGATTTTGCCGTTCGGGTGGAACAGGGTGCCCGTGCCCGAATACAGTCCCTCGGCAAAGCCTCCGCGGTACAGCAGCGTGCCGTCGGGACCGAGCTCTTCGCCGGATGCAAGCTGCCCTTTGTCGAACTCCCCTTGCCGGTTCAGTCTCCCCTTGGGATCATACAGCTTCCCGGGGCCCTGAAAGACGCCGTCCTTCAGCTCCCCTTCGTATTTGAACCAGCCGGCTTGATCGAAAACTTTGGCTTTGCCGGTATAGGTGAGAGGGGTTCCGGTTTGCTCATGAAAGGTCGGTACGAATCCGAACATGCGGCTCACGAAGGCCGGGGGCTTGATCCAGATGAAATACACGAGCGCCAGCAGGACCAGCGCCACAATGACGATCAGCTTCTTTTGCACATAGTAATTGCCGATCGGCACGTAGCTTTGCTTGGTGACTTCCTTGGCGGTCAGAATCGTTTTGCAGGCGTCGGCCGCTTTCTTGACCGCCAGCTTCGGCAGAGCGGCCGTTTGCTTCAGCGGGGCGATAAACGGCTTGATCATCGTTTCAATCACTACTTGTCGCTCCTTCTATGGCACTTGAATGGTCGCTTGTCCGGGAACCGCAATCTCGATCAATCCGCCCCAGGAACAAACGAGCTTCGAGCTGTTGTTCAGGGCGGGCATATTGCCAATAAGAACGGTTGGAGAGCCTGGCGCCCATGGCGCAGCAGTCACGGGTACGCAGGGCATGGGGGTCATGACGCCGAAATTGGCCGCCGTGGCCGCAGCGACCTGCGGATTGGCCATAGAGCTGCACATGCCGAAAGGCAGCACGTTGACCATCGGCTTGTTGTCCATAATGTTGGCAACCGGCATGGAGGTTGTGACACGGTTCGCCGGCAATACCTGAAGGGAAGCCGGCGCATTGCCGAAGCTGCACCGGATCGTCGCCCCTCCGCATACAAGTTGTCCCATCTTGCCGCACCCCTTTTTGTTTTGTAAGGTCGCTTTGCTTCGTTACTTTCATACTACTATACTCGCCTGAAGCAGGCAACGAAAGTTCGACATTTTTAGAACAAAATGGATGTGGTTGGAAATTTATAGTAGTATGGAGGCATGGTGGAAAAAAGAATGGCGAATCGTGTCGATACGGATAGGCGGGAGAGGATTCTTTGAGAAAGCTGCAAAAAGCAGCCGTCGCGCTTATGGCGGCGGTGATCGTACAAGGCCTGATGCCTTCAGGCGTACTGGCGGAAGAGCGGCGAATTACGCTTGAGGAAGCGTTAAAGCTGGCAGCGGCAGAGTCGGGGGAGCTTGCACAATCCCGCCTTCTGATTCAAGCCAAGACGATAGAACTGACGCAAGCGCAGGGCGCCGTAGCGAATCAGAGCGAAAAAGACAGCAGCCTGCTTGCGAAGCCGCACAGCTTAGCTCAAGATTTGGGCATCGGCCTTAAGGTTCCGGAAGCGCGCAAGGTGCTGGGCGAGGCCAAGCGGGAGCTGGCGAGCAAGGAGCTGCAGCTGCGCTCGGAGGTGGAGAAGCTGGTTTTCACGATGCTTCAGGCGGCGGATAACGCAGCGCTGCTGGAGCAAAAATGGGCGCAGGCCCAAAAGCGGCTGACCACGCTGGAGACGAAGCTGAAGTTCGGAGCTGCCGGACAAGAAGAGGCGGATAAGCAGAAGGAAGCTCTGGATCGCGCGCAATCCGAGCTGAAGGTCGCCCGTTTGGCGATTAAATCGGCCAAGCTGCAGCTCGGGGAGAAGCTGGGCATCGATCCCGAATCGGCGTTCACGGCGGAGGCGAAGCCCGATTACGTCGTGCTTACGCAGGAGCAAATGTGGAAGTTTATCGCTCATGCGGAAAAGCATGATTTCGAGCTGTATAAAGATACGGAAACCAGGAAAATGGCCGAGGAAAAGGTCCGTCTGACCCGCAAGCTGTATTCCGCCAAATTCGGCGAGAAGGACATGCGGCTGATCGAAGCGATATATTCCGCCCCGGAGATGGATTACGAGCTGTTCATGGCGAACTACGACGGACTGCTCGGCGAGATCAAGCGGAAGTGGGAGGGGATTTTCTTGATCCCGGTTCCTATCGTTCCGATCATCTTGCCTTTGCCGAAAGTCGTGCTGCAAGGGGAATATGATGGGCTGCGTTATTTCGACGACGCGCCGTATTCGCTTCCGGTGTCGATGCTGGAGGCGGACAAAGCTCGGCTGAAGGAACAGGACACCCGCAAAAAGCTGATCAACAAAGTGAAAAAGTCGTACCTCGACGCCAAGACGGCCGAGGAAGCTTATGCGCAGGCTTTAAAGCAGGTTGACACGCGAAAAAACGAGCTAGAAGCGGCAAGCAAAAAGCACGCCGTCGGCTGGATCAAGGATGACGAATTCGAGAAAGCGAGCCAGGCTTCGGAAGAAGCGCAAAAGGGGGCGATATCCGGGTACTACGCTTACAAGAGCGCCTTGTCGGCGATGAACGTCGTCTCTGCAGGCGCGCTCGATTCGGCCTGGAAGCCGGGAACGCTTCCTTATCTGGCTATTGACGACGGCCTGGAGCCGATCAAGGAGCAGCCGTCTGAACCGGCCGGAGGACGCACCTTCAGCGGAAAATGGACCGTGAAAGACGCGGTCGAAGGCGTCACCGGCGAGCTGACCGTCCAAGTGCCAAAGGAGCTGGGGGCAACCGCCTTTGCGCTGCTCACGAAGGACGGTCGTCCAATTGGCGGCAAAGTTCCTCTGGACGGGAAGCTGATGCATTTGAAAGTCGTCTTTGCCGATATGAGCGGGTTGAAGGTGCAGTTCTATAAAGATGCCGAGGTGATCGCGGAAGCCGTTCCGGACGGGTATGGTTCTTCGGGGGCGCTGCCGGTCATGCTTAAAGGAAAAGGGGAGTAGCCATGCACGGTCCAAACGGCACAAAATGGCTTGCAGCCGCGTTCGCGTTTGCGGTCGCGCTGACCGGAGGGGCTTTGCCGGCAGACGCCAAGCTGCCGCCGGAAGCGGCGGACAAGCCGGGGTATCTGATCGTCGGAACGTATCTCATCCATAAAGATGCGCTGACGAAGCAAAATTTCGCGGCCGCAAAGACGACGATGAAGTCGTCCGGACAGGGGACGTATTACAAGTCGGAGTTTGCGGACGGGGCTTGGTTCGACTTGTCCCGCAGCGCGGAATTCCGGGATATCGCCGACCCGAAGGGGAAGAAGGCGGTACCGGCCGCTCTGATCGATCAGCTAAAGCTGGAGATTTGGATCGACGGTCAAGGCCAAATACACAGCCTGCTGACGGCAGACGAGCTCGCCAAGCAGATCGAGCAGTTGAAGAAGGAGGCGGACAAGCTGCAGAAGGACGGCCAGACCGCCGTTCAGGACAACAAGCCGAACGCCGCGACGCAGCAGTCGCTGGAGCAGAACCGTCTCGAAGCGGGCGCAGCTTTTCTTGAGGCGCTGGCCGGAGGAAATCAGGAGGAAGCCCAAAAGCTGCTCGGGCGGATGGGCGATCCTATGGAGGCGCTGGCCGACCTGCAGACAAAAGCCAGCGCGCTGGGGGACACGCTCGGCGAGGAGCGGAAGAAGCTGGAGGCGCAGCTGAAGCAGGCGGAGGCGGCAGGCGACACGAAGCTCGCGGAGGAGCTGCAAGCGAAGCTGAAAGCTTCGACGGCCGCCGCAGGTCCCCTCGGGCAGCCTAAGGATGCCGCATCAGCAGCAGCCGCGCTTGAAGCGCTTAAGGCGAAACAGGCGGAGCTGGAGCAACTGGCCGGAGCGGCGGCGAAGTCCGGCAATGCGCAGCTGACCGCGGAGCTGCAGGCGCAGGCTGCGGCCAATCAAGCCGCCCTGGAGGCGGAGAAGCAGCAGGCTAAAGCTCTGCTGACAGCGGAGCTGACCAATCAGGCCGCTGCGCTGGCGAAGCAGTTGGCCGAGGCGTCGGCCGCTAGAGATACGGCGATGGAAGCGAAGCTGCTGGCACAATGGGCCGGCGTGGAGGTGCAGCGGAAAGCGATCGACAGCGGACTGGCGGAGAAGCGGGAGTCGTTGGAAGAAGCGATGGTGAAACTGGAGACCGCCGCGAGCGGCCAGAGCGGGACAGCACAGCAGGAGCTGGAAGCGGCGCTGACGAAGCTGCGGAAGCAGTTGACTGGCGCGAAGAAACGGGAGCTGTTTCTTCAATTGAATCTCATCGAATCCGTCACGGGAGAAGCGGCGGGTAAGGTCGCTTCGGAGCTGATAACCGAGCTGAAGGCTTTGGAGAAAAGCCTGTATACCGCGGACGAATACAAGGCGCTGGAACAGTTGGCGGAGCAGATTGGCACAGCGTCGGCCGGGCAAGTCGTCCCTCTGCCGGTTGAAAACCTGTTGACGGATACCGTGTCCCTGAAGTTCGAGATGCCGCCCGTACGGATCGACGGGGCCGCCTATATCCATATCCGTCCCGTATCCGAGGCGTTCGGCGCGCTCGTGGTCTGGAACGATGAAGATCGGACCGTCACGATCAGTAAAGCCGGAGCGGTTCTGTTCTGCCGAGTGGACCGTCCGGAAGCTTATCTTAACGGAACGCCCGTCACGCTTGACTCCCCTCCCCGGCTCGTCGAAGGAAGAACGATGGTTCCTCTGCGATTTGTGGCCGAAGGTCTGGGGCTTGGCGTGACTTGGCATGAGCCGTCTGCGGCCATTCGGATCGACGGCTTCGACGAATAGGGGAGAAACCATAGCGGATGAACAAAAAATTATTCCTTTTACTGCTTGCCGCAGCCATTGTATTGACGGGCTGGGGGCTGTACCGCACGGCGGGGCAAGGCGTCGCTCTTCTTCCCTGGGACCGCTCCTTGGCGTTCGAAGGCATATTCAAGGTGACCGCGGATTCAGCGGACCGTTTGTATTTCATCGGCAAATCCAAACGCACGATTATTAAGACGGATAAGGACGGCAGCATTTTGTACACCCACTCGGTAAGCAAGGATGCATCGGGCGGAATGAATCAATATAACGGCTTGGCGGCCGACGACGAAGGCAGCGTCTATGTGCTGAAAACGCGGCTCGATCCGTACGGCCTGTACGTGACCGGGGAGAATATCGTCAAAATCAGCGCGTCCGGAAGCGACGTGAGCACATTGGCCGAATACCGCTACGACACCTCTACCGAATCAATGCTCCGCGTCGGGAAGATCCGGTCGTTGACGGTGCAGGACAACCGCCTGTACTACTACATCCTGGACGGCAATTCCATCATTCTGCATGCGCTGCCTCTGAACGGCGGTACCGGCGAGGAAGTGTTCCGTACGACACTTCCAACCGGCGAATTACCGGCCGATGCGGCGGGCGTAAGTCCGGAGGGCCGATTTTACTCGACGAAAAAAGACCGGATATTCCAGGTTCTTCCGAATGGAGACTCCCGCTTAGTGTATCCGCTGTCGGGAATGGACAGAACGGCCCGCGACATTGCCTTGTCCTTGCGGGGCGATGCGCAGCACCGTCTTGTGTTTATCAACGAGCAGTTGAACGATATCAGCCGGCTTGATCCGCAGGAGCCATATATCGTCGAATCGCTGCTGAATCAGACGCTTTTTGACAAAGCCGGTTATGGCAAGCTGGGAACGCTGCTGCACGTCTATGCATCGCCCAACGGCGGCATTTTTGCCGTGACCGAGAACCAGTTCGTGAAGAGGGACCGGGACGGGGCGATTGCGGAATCTTTTTCATCCTTTGCCTATACGGCAAGAGATACGGCCCTGGGGTACTTATTCTGGTTTCTGGCACTGGTGGAGCTGGCGCTGGTCATTTGGCTGCACCGGTTCGTTTATGTTCATTTGCTGAACCGGAAGGTGCCGCTGATGCTCAAATTCCTGATCGCCTTTGTGCCGATTGTCGTCGCTTCCATGCTCTGGTTGTCGGAGGCGGTTTACCAGAGAGTGTCGGAGAAGCTGGAGCATGAGGTGGAAAATAACTTCCTGCTCGTTGCCGCCGGAAGCAATTATTTCGTCAAAGGCGACGAATTGGAGAAGCTGAACTCTCCGCTGGATTACATGAACGGCGATTACCGCACGATTCGCAGCAGCCTATCGGCCCTGTACGGGTCCTTGGGCGGCAAACGCGAGGGGCAGTATACGACCTTATACAAGCTGGAGAATGGAGAGCTGTTTATCGTCATGGATGATGACAGCAGCGTGCCGATGTTCCGGCCGATGGAGCTGACGCCGGATTACCGGCAGGTCATCGAGACGGGGAAGGCGGTTACCGGCTCGACGGACGACTCCAGAGGGTATTGGATTTATGCGCTCAGTCCCGTGTATAACTCCTCCGGGAAAATGGTCGGGGTTTATGAAACGGGCAAGGATGCGAATGGCCTCAGAGAGCACAATCAGGACTTAAAGCTGGTCATCATCCGCAATATGGGGTTGATTACGCTGGTTATTTTGCTTTTATTCAGCGCCATCGCCTTGTCGATCTCGATCTCCATCCGCCGATTGCGTGCCAGCGTCAACGAAATTGCGGGCGGGAAATGGGAGGCGGCCGTCGATATCCGTTCGCGGGACGAGCTTGCGGACTTGGGAGACCGCTTCAATATGATGGCGGTCCATATCCGGAATTACATCGCTGAAATCACCAGCTTCAGCGAGGCTTACTACCGTTTTGTCCCGCAGCAGTTTTTGAAGTTTATCGGCAAAGAGAGCATTGTGGACGTGCATCTGGGCGATCAGGTGCAGCGGGAGATGAGCATTCTGGTTGCGAATATGCGGGACTTTTACCGGTTTTCACGCGATTTGACGCCGGAGCAAAATTTCAACCTTATTAACGCTTATTTGAAAAGATTCGGTCCGGTCATCCGCCATCAGGACGGCTTCGTCAGCAAATATTTGGGAGCCGGTTTTCTGGCGTTGTTTCCGTCGCAAGCCGATCGGGCTTTGAAAGCGGCGACGGAGATGAGGAAGGTGCTCGAACAATATAACGACGAGCGGACAAGCGCCGGCAAAGCGCCGATCGATATGGGAATCGCCATTCATCACGGCCCGGTTATGCTAGGGGTCATCGGGGAGGAAAAGCGGATGGAGGGAGGGGTCATTTCCGAGCATGTGAACCGGACGGAGCAGCTCGAAGCCCTGACCGACAAGCTCGGGGTGTCCGTCCTGATCACGGAGGCATTTTACAAGCAGCTTGCGAATCCCGCGGAATTTTCCATCCGCTCGCTCGGGCGGGTGCTTCCTTACGGCGAGGATCGCGCGGTCCGGCTCTACGATGTTTATGAGGGGGACCGGGCCGAGGTACGGAAGTTGAAGGAGGAGACCCGGGCCGCTTTTGAAGCGGCCGTCGAATGGTATCAGAACGGACGATTTTACGATGCCCGCGAGGCTTTCCTGCAGATCATCAGACGCAACCGCTGGGATCAAGCGGCCCGGCTGTATTTTTATCTGTGCGACGACTACTTCCAGAACGGGGCGCCTGCCGATTGGGACGGTACGCTGACTCTAAGCTGATCGAATAGGCGGGATTCGGGTTTATAGATTGAGACAACTGAAAGGCGGGGGGATGCAGTTAAGAGACGGCGGGCATAGGAGCCCGGCCGTTTCTTTTTTTTGTTACATTGACAATGGAAAGTCATCAATTTAGACTTTTTTTATTGGACCACTTACAGGAAACGAACTTTTCGGCTTGAAAGGATGATATCCGAAATGCACTTCCATATCGCTTATCACGCATATCTCGAGAGATACCCGACGAAGCTTTTGGCGCTCTACCATGCGCTGCACGACGGGGTAACCGGAGGGGTTCTCGCCTACGGGCTGCGGCTTCCGTCTACCCGGGAGCTGGCTGGACTGTACGGGCTCTCGCGCGGGACGGTCAACCAGGTGTACGAGATGCTGGCCTCCGAGGGCTATTTACAGTGCCGGCCCGGAAGTGGCACCTACGTCGCTTTTCGCAAGGAGGGGCAAGGCGACCCGGACGCGGCCCGTCCGGAGGCGTCTTACCGCTTGTCGGCTTGGGGGGAGCGGCTTGAATCGACCTCGCCCCGCGGCCGCATGGTGCCGCGGATGGACGTCGATTTCGACTGCTTCGCGCCGGACCTCGACGCTTTTCCCCGCGAGGCGTGGAACCGCTGCCTGTACGCCGCGGTGCGCGAGCTGACCGCCTCCGGCGCGGACCGGGGGGAGTGCCCGCCGCAAGGCTACGGGCCGCTGCGCGAAGGCATCGCCCGCTATCTGCGTCGTGCCCGCGGCATCGCCGTAGAGGCCGAGCATATCGCCGTCACGGCCGGCTCGATGCAGGCGCTTGCGCTGCTCGCGCAGCTGCTGGTCGAACCGGGCGAGCCGGCTGTCGCCGAGACGCCGGGCTACGCGGGCATCCGCCGGGCGATCCGGGCCGCCGGAGGACAGTGCATCGACGCGGAGGTCGATGCACAGGGGATCGTGCCCGCGGACTGGGAGGCGCGGGCGCTGTTCGTGACGCCGACGCGGCAGTTTCCGACGGGGGCGGTGCTGAGCCTGGAGCGGCGGCAGGCGCTGCTGCGGTGGGCGTACGAGTGCGAAGCCGTCATCGTCGAAGACGATTACGACAGCGAGTTCCGCCACCGCGGCAAAAGCCTGGAGCCGCTCAAGACGCTCGACCGCGAGGAGCGCGTCGTCTATGTCGGCAGCTTCACCAAGACGCTGCTTCCCGACGTCCGCATCGGCTACGCGGTGCTGCCGTCTTCGCTCGTGCAGCCGTTCGTCCGCGCCCAGGCGCTGTACGAGCCGCACCCGGCCAACCTGCTGGAGCAAAAGGCGCTGGCCGCTTTTATGGCTTCCGGGGAGTACGAGCGGCATCTGCGGCGGATGAAGCGGATCTACAGCCGCAAGTTTGCCTTGTTCATGCAAATACTCACGAGCGAATTGTCGGACCGGTTCCGGTTTGTCGAAAGCGACGCGGGACTTCATATTTTCGGCTGGTGGCTGGGGACGGAAAGCGAATACTTGGACTACCGGGCAGCCTGCGAGGCCCACGGCGTCCGTTGGTCGGAAGCGCGGGTCGAGACGGAAACGGGGGTAAGGTACGGAGCGTACTTCAATTTTCCGCATTTGTCCGAAGAGCAGCTCAGGCAGGGCGTGGAACGGATGAGTCCCAAGACCTGATAATTAACAAAATCTTCATATCATGCTATATCGTCCCTTAACAAAACTTTGCTAAGCTAGGACAGTATGACTATTTTGGTCATAAACATTTCCAATTTTTTTAGCAGGAGGATGGTTATGCTGTTCAAGAAAGCAGCAAGGTGGGTCTTGGTCGCATCGCTTGCTTTTCCAGTTTCGACGGCACTGCCGGGTCCGGAAACAGCGCGGGCGGCGGCGGATGCAGCCGGTCATTGGGCGAAGAAAGAAATCGCCAATTGGCAGGATCTCGATTTAAGCGAAGGCTATCCGGACGGCACGTTTCGTCCTGATGCCAGCATCACTCGCGCAGAGTTTGTGGCTCTGGTCAACCGCGTTTTCCGTCTGAAGGATAAGGTGTCCGTCGACTTCAGCGATGTAAAGGCGGGAGACTGGCATTTTGACGAGTTCGCAAAAGCCCGTTCAGCAGGGTATGTGAGCGGATACGAGGACGGCACCATGCGGCCGAACGTACCGATTACCCGCCAGGAAGCGGCTGTCGTGCTGCAGGGGCTATTTCAGGCGAAAGCTTCGGCACAAAATTCAGCCATCGCCAAGTTTAAAGACGCGGGGACGATTCCGTCTTGGAGCAAGGCGGCGATTGAAGCCGTAGTCTCTCAAGGGTACATGAACGGCTATCCCGACGGAAGCTACATGCCGGATCGTCCGATCACCCGTGCGGAAGCTGTCGTTACGTTGGATCGCGCCAAGCACATTTCGGACAAGCTGGCTCGCTATGATCAAGCGGGGACGTACCGGGAAGCGGCGGACGGCTCGGTGATCGTATCTTCTCCCGACGTGAAGCTGGAGAACATGACGATTGCCGGGGACCTCGTGCTGACGCAAGGCGTCGGCGAAGGAAACGTGTCGCTCAAGCATGTCAACGTAAAAGGGACGACGCTGATCAAGGGCGGCGGTCCGAACAGCGTTCTCATCGACGATTCTTCCTTGGGAACGGTCGTCGTGGACAAGAAGGGCGGCAATGTCCGGCTGGTGGCGGGCGGCGGCACCGAGATGGGCGAGGTGCGCCTGAAATCCGGCGGCAAGCTGGAAGACCGGACGGGCAAAGCAGCGGGGAAAGCATTCGGTCAAGTGATCGTGGATACGCCGACGCCAGCCGGATCGGCAATTAAGCTGGCCGGCCAATTCGGAGACGTGCAGGTGCTTGCCGCCGGTGTATCGGTCGAATTGGAAAAAGGCTCCTCGACGCGCGTATCGACTCGTATCGTCGGCGCCGTTACGACGATCGTCGTGAGCGAAGGCGCGGTAAGCGAACTGAGCATCGGCCCCAATACGAAGCTGGAGCTTCGCGGCGGTACCGTCGACCGGTTGACGGTCGAGCCGGGAGCGGGGCGTGACGCCGTGCGTATCGACGGACCGGCGGCAGTCAAGCGCCTGACGATTAATGCTCCGGTAGCCGTTAGCGGCAGCGGTACGATCGAGAACGCGGTCGTCAACGTGAACGGAGCCTCGCTCGAAAAGGCGCCGAAGCATCTCGAGCTGGGCAAAGACGTAACGGTCGTCGTTGCCGGCAAAAACATCAACAGCTCCAATATCGGCACGATCAATGGCGGAGGAAGCGGGAGTTCCGGGTCTTCCGGTTCGGGCAGTTCTTCTTCCGATTCGAGCTCCGGGGATTCGTCCGACCAGACGGCTCCGGCCAAGCCGAGCGATTTTCGCGCTACGGCATTGATCGGTGCGGTGGAGCTGGGCTGGAAAGCCAATACGGAAACGGATTTGAAAGGCTATTACATCTATCGGGACGGGGTTAAAATGCATACCGCTTCCGTGACGGCTACGACGTACACCGTAACGGGACTGACGTATGGCAAACCGTACCTCTTCGAGCTTTCGGCCTTCGATACGAGCGGCAACGAATCGGCCAAAGCCTCGCTGTCCAAGCAGCCGCTTGAGCCGCAGGCCAATCGCGCGCCTGTGCTAGCGAAGGCGCTGGACGATCTGACGCTGACGCTTGCGGGCGGAAGCCGGATAATCTCGTTGGCTTCGACCTTCACGGACCCGGACGGCGATGCGCTGACGTATCAAGCGTCATCTTCTTCCGAAGCCGTTGTTCAAGCATCCGTCAACGGCTCCGAGCTTACAGTTGCCCCGATTTCCGTCGGCAGCGCGACCGTCACGGTGAGCGTCTACGACAATAAAGGCGGCACTGCGCAGACGTCTTTCCTCGCGACCGTCGTTCCGGCTTCGAACGGCGATGCCGAAGCGGCCACACGGGATGCCGAAGCGCTGTCGCTCGGCGATACGAGCGCCGTGACGGCGGATTTGACGCTGCCGTCGGCAGGACTTCACGGAAGTGCGGTGACGTGGGCAACGAGCAACGCCGCACTCGTCTCCGCTGCGGGCAAAGTGACGCGCCCGGCCGCAGGCATGCCGGACGGACAAGTCGTGTTGACCGCGACGGTCCGCAAAGGCGCGGCGCAGCAGACCAAGACGTTCAACGTGACCGTAAAGGCACTGTCCTCCGGCGCGCTGACGGATGCGGAAGCCGTGAGTAAGGCGAAAGAGGCTTTAGCCCTGACTTATAACGGATATGATTCCTCCTTGGCGCTTCCGGCAAACGGAGCCGAGGACACAACGGTCGTATGGTCGCTGAAAGACGCCGCCCAAGCCGGTGTGATCGATCCGGGCACCGGCAAGGTCATGCGCAGCGGACTGACGAAAGACGTGAATGTCGTGCTCATCGCAACGATTCGCCGGGGCGACGTGCAATCGACTAAAGAATTCACGCTGACGGTCAAAATGCTGCAGGTGAAGCCTGCCGTGAATTCGGTAACGGCTTCGGACGCCATCGTAACGGGTACGGCCGAACCGGGAGCGGCGGAGATGATCAGAACGGGTCCGAAGACGCTGGGTACGGCCCAAGCCGACGCGGTCACCGGAGAGTTCGCCGTCGCCATTGCGCCTCAACCGGAAGGAACGGTGCTTGAGGTTTTATCTTCGCAAGCGGTCGGCGCCGCTTATGTGCTCGTGACGGAAGCAGGCGCTATGACCGACGCGCAGGCCGTCGCCGCGGCGAAAAATGCGCTGACGGATGCAGTTATTTTGAACGGAAATCCGGACGTGAATCAAGTGACGACGGCGCTCAAGCTGCCGGGAGCCGGATTGAATGGGACTTCCATCGCATGGATCTCGGACAACGAAGCGATTGTTACCGCGGGCGGTACCGTCAAGCGTCCCGTTATGGGCGAGAACGACGCTTCCGTCAAGCTGACGGCCACGATCAGCCGCGGTAACGCTACAGATACGAAGACGTTCCAGCTGCTGGTGAAGGCGCAGACGAAGCCGCTGCAGATCGAGAGCATTGCGCCGGTTCAAGCGGCCGTGGACAAGAATGCGGCCTATGCGCTTCCGGCACAGGTAACGGCGAACATGAGCGACGGTACGACGCAGCAGGTTAACGTAACCTGGAATCCGGCCGCAGCGGACACTTCGGTTGCAGGAACGTTCCTGTTTGAAGGCACCGTCTCCGGCTATGCGGGCAAAGCGGCTTTGACCTTGACGGTCCGTGATATGTCGGCGGCGCTTACGGTTTCGGCGGCATTGGCGCTGGCTACCGGCTCGAGTGCGACAGTCGAAGGATACATCGTCGACGCCGATGCGAACCCGGGTTTCTCGGGGTACGGCATTTTGCTGGCGGATGCACCGGGCTCGGACAAAGCGAATACGATCATCGTAAAGTTTAAGAAAGCCGACCGCGACGGAGTGTTCAGCCGGGCGCAGGCAGCAGGCAAGAAGATTCGGATTGCCGGAATTATTACCGATAACGCTTATATGAGTCAAAAAGGATTCGCCGACACGTATGCGTCCCTGGAGTTCGTCGACGGAGGTGCACCGCAGCAAGCTCAATTGTCTTATTCCGTGAGCGTATTTAAGGAAGCCGCTGCCGACGACGGCAGCATCGACAATAGCGTTCCTCTCACCGTCACGCTGGCCAACGATACGTTCACGGGCGCGGCGGGAGAAGAGTTCGTTGCTGCCGGCAAGCTGCAGATCGGATCGCTGCCGGCGGGGCTCGCTGTATCGGCTGTCCGCACAAGCGCCACGCAGCTCACGGTTCAAGTGAACGGCAAGGCGTCCGCCCACCGG
Organism: Paenibacillus tyrphae; assembly: GCF_000722545.1. GTDB lineage: Bacteria > Bacillota > Bacilli > Paenibacillales > NBRC-103111 > Paenibacillus_G > Paenibacillus_G tyrfis. The sequence continues at coordinate 133,130 of NZ_JNVM01000006.1, read as the reverse complement.
GCGGCGGACAGCATCAGCAATTTGACGTTTACGTTTGCGAACACGGCATTTGCCGGTGGAGATGCCTCCAAAGTCAACGGCGCGGTGAAAAATAATTTGACCGTTACTTTTATCGAAATTCAAAGCATCGATCCGATCGCAGCCGCGGCTGCCCGGGGCACAGCGTACAGCTTGCCGGCCCAAGTCCAGGCGAAAATGAGCGACGGCAGCACGAAGCCGGTGAATGTCGTTTGGAATCCGGCGGCCGCCGATACAAGCGTCAGCGGCACCTATATTTTCGAAGGCGCCGTTTCGGGCTACGCGCCGAAGGTCCAACTGACTCTGACCGTCAGCAATTCGGATACGACCGCCCCGGATGCTTTTGCCGTCAACGAGCCGACTTCGGCAGATGACGGCGTGAACGGCAACGGCAAAAGCAGCGTGACGATTACATGGACGGATTCGGCTTCTTCGGATGTGGATCATTACGAGATTGTCGCCAAGACCGGCTCCGCTCCTACGGTTGCGGATACCGTATACGGCCAGACCCGCATCGCGCGCGGCGTACAGACGGCGACCTTCGCTTGGAATGCCGGAGAGAACGTATACGTCGGCGTCGTCGCTGTCGACGGAGCGGGCAACAAAACGTTGTCCCTGAATGGCGCGAAGCCGAATGTGACGACAGCGGCCGACGGCGGAAGCGGAACGGTCAATTTGCTCGCGAACGGCGGGTTCGAGTCGGTGAATGGGACTTTGGGATCTTCCGATACGTTTACGAATTGGACGAACAAGCTCGCATTTAACAACGCAGGCACGAACGTCAAAAAGGACACGGCCGTCAAAGTATCCGGAACGGGTTCCTTGAAATGGCGGACGAATCAAAATACGCCGAACAAACTGTATTTGGTTGCCGACGCATTCCCGATGAATCCGCAGAAGCAATACCGGGTCACCCTGCAGGCCAAGCTTTCGAACGATACGGGAGCGACCCACAAATTTGTGGTCGGCTTCGGAAGCAATTCGGATACCGAGAACTATTCGGCCAAAACGCAGTACAAAGATTTTACGGCCGAGGTCAAAGCGGAATGGACGACGCTGCAATGGACATTCAACGGTTTGCAGAGCACGAATCAATTTTTTATGTACTTTGCCCGTCCTACGGGGTCGGGAGCGTCCGCCCAAATCAACATCGACGATATTGTGATCGAAGAGCTGTAAAAGGAGGAGAAGCCACCTATGATCGATTTTCGTAAAAAAGCGCTCAAGGCGCTGCTGGCCTTCGCTATTGCACTTCCACTCGGCCATTATTTGACCGGAACGGGCGCGGCGTTCGCCGAAGGCCCTTCCGATCCGGCCCCTTTCCTTCAAGCGGCCGGTCCGGTCAACGGAATGAAGGTATTGTTCGACAATACGCACGCCCAAACGGCCGGTGCCGCAGACTGGGTCATCGACGGAGGGTTCTCGGATTTTGCCAATGGCATTGCCAAGAGCGGATACTACGTGAAGGAGCTGCGCAAATCGTCTCCTATTACTTACGACGATTTGAAGGATTACAATGTCTTTGTCATCCCGGAAGCCAATAACCCGTATAAAACGACGGAGCAGGCGGCGATGCTCGAATACGTGCAGAAGGGCGGCAGCATCTTTTTCATATCCGACCATTACAATGCCGACCGGAACAAAAACCGCTGGGACGCCTCCGAGGTGTTCAACGGCTACCGCCGCGGGGCCTGGAGCAATCCGGCCAAAGGGATGAGCGCCGAAGAAGCGAACTCGGCGGCCATGCAGGGCGTGCAGAGCTCCGATTGGCTCGGCCAAAATTTCGGCGTCCGCTTCCGCTACAACGCGCTTGGCGACATTAACGCCACGACGATCGTCAAACCGGCCCAAGCGTTCGGCATTACCAAAGGCGTTAAAGCGGTAGCGATGCACGCAGGCAGTACGCTTGCGATTATCGATCCGAAGAAAGCCAAAGGCATCGTCTATCTGCCGTCCACTACGGCAAGATGGGGCAATGCCGTAGACAAGGGCGTATACGCCGGCGGCGGCTTGGCCGAAGGCCCGTTTGTCGCCGTGGCGAAGGTAGGACTCGGTAAGGCCGCCTTTATCGGCGACTCCTCTCCCGTGGAAGACGCGACGCCGAAGTATAAGCGGGAAGAGAACGGCCAGTCCAAAAAAACGTACGACGGCTTCAAAGAAGTCGACGACGGCGTGCTGCTGGTCAATGTCGTCCAATGGCTCAGCAAGAAGGAAAATTACCGGACGCTCGACGAGGTACAGGGCTTGGAATTGGACCCCGTTACTTCGCTGCTGACGAGCGGGGCGGAGAATGAAATTCCCGAACAAACGATTGAGCCGCAACCCGAGCCCTGGGCTGCTCCTTCGCCGGGCTACAAATGGTGGGATCCGAGCACGTTTTCAAGCGGCTCCTACGGCAAGTAAGGTATGAAAAAGCGGTTGAGCAGAAATTTTGCTCAACCGTTTTTTTGCTGTATGAAGTGTTTCAAGGTATGTAACCGGGAAGTTGAAGTCGACAACGTAGGATTCTCCTTAATAAAACCTTATGCTGCACTTTACGTGCGATTTACACAAAAAATGTATACTGGACATGGTTCGACATTGGTGTCGTCCCATTTTTTATTTTAAGAGGGGGATCGGGAATTGATATTAAGAAAAACGTTAAAGAAATCCGCCGGCATTTTATTGTCTTTCACTATGCTCTTCGCGGGTCAACTGCCTTCTGTCTCGCCAGTGTCGGCAGCCGCTTCCGGCGGAGATTATGTTCGTCATTGGGCGGAAAAAGAAATCCGCAATTGGACCGACCTTGAACTGGTAAACGGTTACGAGGACGGTTCGTTCAAACCTGATGCCTCCATTACGAGAGCGGAATTCGTTGCGCTTGTGAACCGGGCGTTCGGCTTGACGCAGAAAGCCCCCTCCGGTTTCTCGGATGTAAAACCGGCAGATTGGTACAACGATGAAGTGTCGGCCGCAAAAGCAGCAGGCTACATCAACGGTTACGGGGACGGAAGCTTCAAACCGAATCAACCGGTGAGCCGTCAGGAAGTGGCGATCATGCTCCAAGGGCTGCTGAAGCTCTCCACATCGGATCAGTCCGGCCCTGCGTTTCAGGATGCCGCCGACATTCCGGGCTGGAGCCGGGAAGCCGTGCGAACGGTTGCCGCTCTGGGGTATATGGGAGGATATCCGGATCGTACCTATCAGCCCGCGCGATCGATTACCCGGGCCGAGGCGGTTATGACGCTGAATCGCGCCAATCCGCTCGCTTCCAAAACCGCTTCTTATGATCAGGCGGGTACATACAATGGCCGCGCCGAGGGTCATGTCATTGTCCGTTCGGCCGGTGTGAAGCTGGAGAACATGGCTATCGACGGCGATTTGATTTTGACCGAAGGCATCGGCGAAGGCAATGCCGACTTGAAAAACGTGACGGTGAAAGGCCGTACCATTGTGCGCGGTGGCGGTCCGAACAGCATCGTCATCGAAGATTCCAAGCTCGGTCAAGTGACGGTGAGCAAAACGAACGGACAAGTCCGTCTGCTCGCCAAGGGAACGACAACGGTAGGTGAAGTACGCCTGAATTCGGGAGCAAAGCTCGAAACGAACGGTTCATCGGGCGCGGCCTTCGGCAAGGTGGATCTTACCTCTCGCATGCCTGCCGGCTCTACGGCCACGCTGGCCGGAACGTTCGATGAGGTGTACGTGAACGCATCGAATGTCACGATCATATTCGTGAACGGGAACCTTAAAGCATTTACGCTTCGCGAGCAAGGAAAAGGTTCGAGCCTGAATGTGCAAGGCGGAACGGTAAACGCTTTGACACTGGACGCTACGGCGAATGTCGCCTTAAACGGAGGCGTCGTCGAGCAGTTGAAAGTCAACGAGAAAGCGGACAACAGCTCTATTCAGGTAGGGGAACAAGCCGCTATAAAAACGTTGACGCTTAATGCGGCGAGCACAGTCAAAGGCAGCGGAACAATTGAGAAGGCGATTGTCAATAAAAACGGCAGCACTTTTGAAAAGGAGCCTAAGAAGCTCGAACTGGCTGCCAACGTCGAAACGAAAGTCGGCGACAAGAAAATCACGGGCTCGAATGGGGCCGGGTCCCCAACAGGGGGCGGCTCGTCGGGAAGTGGAAGCAGCAACGATGAAGTTGCCAGACCCGCGCCGCCGGCAGGCCTGACTCTTTCGACGGGAATGTACGGTCTGACGGCCAGATGGAAAGCAGCTGCCGACAGCAAGGTGACCGGGTACAGCGTCAGCTTGTTTACGAAAGACGGCAAGCAGGTCGGTTCGGAAGCCACCATACGGAACTCCTACTATTCTTTCATCGGACTGGAAAAAGGAACGGCGTACAGAGTAAGCGTATCGACAATCGGCGATAACGGAACCAAATCCGAGCCGGCAGCATTGGAGACGACGACGCTCGCTTCAGGCAATATCCCGGTACAACTGCTGAGCATCAATGACCTTCACGGAAAAATCGATCAAACGTACTACGAGAAAAACGTGCCGACGCTGGCGAATCCTTCGGTCACCGAAAGCACTTATGTCGGTCGGATGGACTACGTCGCAGCCTACATGAAACAGCGCCGGGCGGCGCAGCCGAATACGCTGCTTGTCGAGTCGGGCGACCTGTGGGGAGGCAGTTCTCCGGTATCGGCCCTGCTTCAAGACGAGCCGACCATTGAAGTGGTGGAAACGATGGGTTTCCATGTCGGAACGGTCGGCAACCACGAATTTGACGAAGGTACCGCGGAAATGCTGCGCATGGTGAACGGCGGAACGCATCCGAAGGGCACCGAAAACTACAAGGGTACCAATTTCCCGCTGCTTGCAGCCAATATCGTGTATAAAGATACGGGCAAAACCGTCCTGCCTCCGTATGCGGTCGTGGAAGTGGCCGGGGTGAAAGTCGGCTTTATCGGCGTGGTTACAGCATCGGCAGCCGGTATGGTGATGCCGGCGGGCATTCAAGACATTCAGTTCACTGACGAAGCTCAGGCGGTCAACAAAGCGGCAGCGGAGCTGAAAAGCCAAGGCGTTAAAGCGATGGTCGTTCTGGCCCATATGGACGCAACGCAGGGAGCGAACGGCACCGTTACCGGAGCGTCCGCGACGCTGGCTAAAAATATCGATCCGGAAGTGGACGTTATTGTGGCGGCGCACAATCATGTGGTTGTAAACGGAACGGTGAACAACAAGCTGATCGTACAGGCTTGGGAGTACGGCAAAGCACTGGCCGACATCGATCTGGAAATCGATCCGGTAACTCAGGATATTGTAAGTAAAAAAGCGGAGATCGTGTATACGAGACAAGACGCCATTCAGCCGGATGCTGAAATAAGTAACATCATTAAGAAGTATGAAAACCGAATCGCTCCGATGATCAACGAAGTCGTAGGCAATGCAACCATTCCGATGACGGGTGGCTATGCGAACGACGGCGACAATGCGCTGGGCAATTTGCTGGCAGACGGCATGAGATGGTCGATGAATGCCGATTTTGCGATGATGAACGGCGGCGGAATCCGCGACAACCTGAACGCAGGGCCCATCACGTGGGGAGAGCTATTCAATATCCAGCCGTTCAATAACGTGCTGATGAAAGTGGAGATTAAAGGGAAAGATTTGGACGCCATCGTCAATGCCCAGATTTCTTCTACATTCGGCCCGGACTACAGCATCAGCGGCTTCCGGTATGAATATGATGCAGCTACGGGCAAAATCACCAAAAAAACATTGCCGGACGGCTCGCCGATTGATAACAACAAGACGTATACGCTTGTGGTGAACAACTTTATGTATACGTCCACGGGAGCAAAATACGCTCCGATCGGTCAGCTTGGCAAAAATCCGGTCACCGGACCGGAAGATTTGGAGGCCACGGTTGCCTTCGTACGGAATTACAAAGGTGACATCGCGTACGTCCGAGATGGGCGAATCGCCAAAGCGAAAGCGCCTGAGCCGGGCCCGGATTTGGGTAAAGTTACGATCCGGCAAGCACGCGCGGCGGCTGACAACAGCAAAGTAGCGATCGAAGGCGTGGCCACATCGAAATCGGGCATTTGGGGAAGCAAAGGCTTTTATCTCCAAGATGCTACTGGTGGCATGTACATTTTTCAAAGCGGCATCGATATCGATCCCGGGGACCATGTAACCGTCACCGGTCTGATCGGCAAATACAATGGAGAGCTTCAAGTCAATGCGGATAAAAACGGAGTTGTCAAATCCGCGACCGAAGCGGTTCCATCTCCGCTTAACGTTACGCCTGCTCAGGTCGGCCCTGCTAACGCTGGGCAACTCGTCAAGCTGAGCGGCGTCACGATCGCCAATTTAACGAAGATTAACGATTACGGCACATTTGAATTCGATGCGGTAAAAGCTTCCGAGCAAATACGGGTACGGGTCGATAACCGGATTGGGCTGACGTACGATCAGTTCCGTTATCGAAACGGGGACACCGTAGACGTAATAGGCGCATCCAGCCGGTTTAACGAGAGCGCTCAAGTAAAAGTCAAGGATTCCGCGGATATTACCGTTCCCGGCGGCATGACGATTACGGACCTGGTTTACGGAGCGAAAACTTCCACAAGCGTGACGCTTCGCTTTACGGCTCCGGCCGGCGCCGCATCCGTCAAAATGATGCAGTCCGCCAATGGGGGAGCTGCTTGGACGGAAGCAGACACGCAAGGAGCGCTAGGCGCAAGCTCCGTAACGGCAACCGTGTACGGATTGATACCAGGAACGGCGTACAAGTTCAAGCTGAACGTAACGGGCGGACCGTACAACGGAGATTCCAATGCGGTGGATGTGATCACAGCCAATGCCTCCGGTTGGAATATCGAGAAACTGGATGGCATCGGAGCTCCTTCCAGCTCATACGCCTCCGGTACGGTAGCAGGGATTAACTCGATCGATTGGAACTACGTATCGGCACGGACCGATTTGTCGACTTACGTCATTGACGGAAAAGGGATTATGCTGAAAGCGGAACGTACCGGTTCGGGAGCGGCGGCTGCAGGGGAAATCGGTGCATCTAATATTCCGGGCGGAATCGGAAGCTTCTCGGTAAAATTGCTGAAAGGTTTCACGGGAGCCGGGGAACGTAAAGTAGAGCTGTTCATTAATAACGAATCCAAAGGGACGTATACCCTGACACTGGATACGATGGAAACCTTTACGGTCAACAACTTAAATATCCCGGGGAACTTCGACCTCAAACTCAAACATGTCGGCACTCCGACGAACGGTGCCAACGGTGCGCAGATCACCGTAGACGATATTTCTTGGACCGGTTACTCCGGATAATTTCCATCAAACGACAAAAGGCTGCTTCGGAATCAATCCGAAACAGCCTTTTCGTATTGCGCGCGTATTACTCCGCCTCTTGCGCCCATTGCTTCAGCGTACCGTCGCTCGGCAGGAAGAACGTCAGCAGGCCGATGAGCGGCAGGAAGCTGACCAGTTGCATGACGAGCGGCAGATGGAAGGTATCGATCAAGCTGCCAAGGCCTACCGCGCCGAGCGCCCCGAGTCCGAAGGCGAGGCCCGTGATCAGACCGGATACCGTGCCAACCTTGCCGGGGATCAGCTCCTGCGCATAGACGACGGTGACGGAGAAGCTCGACAGGATGATGAAGCCGTTGACCAGCAGGATGACGTAAGTCCAGAACGCATCGGCATAAGGCAGAACCAGAGCCAGTGGGGCCGCGCCGAGCATCGCCAGAAAAATAACGTTCCGGCGCCCGATTTTGTCGGATAGCGGGCCGCCCATAAACGTGCCGAGCGCGCCTGCGGCAGCGAACAGGAAAATGTACATCTGCGCGCGCTCCAGACTGATGCCGAATTTGTCCATCAGGTAAAACGGATAATAAATCGTAATGCCCGCATGGTACCAGGAACGGGCAAAGACGAGAAAGATCAGCATGCATACGGCAAATGCGATCTGCTTCTTGCGGGCCGGGCTCATGGTGCGGGAACCGCTTTTCCGGGCCTGCGGCGGGTTGGCCGCCATATATCCCTGATACCAGCGGGAGATATACAGCTGGACGAGGACGCCCGCCCCGGCCACGACCGTAAACCATAAGGCGCCGAGCTGCCCCAGCGGGGCGAACACGAGCGCCGTCATGACCGAAGCGAGCGATTGCCCGGAGTTGCCGCCCACCTGAAAGATCGACTGGGCCAAGCCGCGGCGGGAGCCTCCGGCCATGTAAGCGACGCGCGAGCCTTCCGGGTGAAAGATGGCGGAGCCGATACCGATCAACAGAACGGACAGCAGAATGAGTCCATAGTTTGGCGCGAGCGACAGCCCCAAGACGCCAAGAAAAGTAAAGCCCATGCCGATCGGCAGCATGTACGGCATCGGCTTGCGGTCCGAATACAAGCCGACAACCGGCTGCATGACGGAGGCGGTCATATTCAAGGCGAATACGATGACGCCGGACTGCATGTAGCTGAGACTCATATTGTCCTTGAGAATGGGCAGGATCGCCGGAATCACCGCTTGTATCGTATCGTTGAACAGATGGACCAGACTGATGGCGAGCAGAATGCGAAAAACCGTCGGCTTGACGTCCGTCCGCGTTGTCTGCTGGACCGCAGGTGCCGGACCGGTTTGGACTTTCATGAGTAAAGACTCCTTCCGTCTGTCAGTATGCGCTAATCCCGGCGCTTAAACGTTCCGAGCGCTTCTCCGACTTTCACCTTGCTTCCAACTTCCAGAGCGGTCTGTGGTTCGAACGTACCGTTCTCCATCAGAAGGACGACCGTCGAGCCGAATTCGAAGTAAGCCAGCTCGTCGCCGCGCTCCAGCCGGTCTGGCAGCGGGACGACGTATTGGATGCTGCTGACGTTCAGCGCGCCGACCTTCACCACGGCGATTTCTCCCGCGTCGTGCTGCATGTAGGTGATGAGCCGTTCGTTGCGGCTAAGTACGCGACGCATGTGACGGAGACCGAATTCGTTGACCGGATACACCTTGCCGGGGACATGCTCCTTCTCAAGAACGTCGCCCGTGACGGGCGAATGAATCCGGTGGTAGTCGGTCGGGCTCAAGTAGAGCACGCAATAGTAGCCGTTCGTATAGTTGATCATCCGGGGGCTCTCATTGAGCAGCTCCTGAATGGTATAGTCCTGTCCTTTGACATTGACGATCAGTCCCTCATGAATCGGCCCGATGCCGGTAATCATGGCATCCACCGGGCTGACCAGCGTGTCTGGCGCTGCGTCAATCGGACGAAGTCCGATTTTGAGCCGGCGGGAAAAAAACTCGTTCAGCGATCCGTATTCGTGAACCGCTTTTTCCGCGTCCTGCACACGGATGCCGTACGTTTTCGCGAAGCGGGGAATTAGTCCGCGGCTGGCACGGGATTTGGCAAAAGCTCCTGTCAGCCTCGACACCGATTTGCGGGAGGAGAGCTCGGTCAGCAGCCGAAAAAACGAAATCTTCATAAGGTTATGGTTCACCTGTTCCTTTTAATATGGAAATGCGGTACAACGCTTATCTTGACATAGAACAAAAGACAAAGCAACAGCCAAACGGGTCCGAAAAAGCAAGAAAAGCTCCCGAAGGAGCCTTCCGTTCAGACGGTCAGGGCATATAAAGCTTCATCCGCAAAAACTTTCGTTGCGGCGCGGTCACGATTGCTCGAAGCGCAGCCCGCACTTCTTGAAATCGCCGCAGGTCAGACACGTCGCCAAATTAACCAGGATCGGGGTGTTTGACCCGGAATATTTAATGCAGTAGACGGGAGTTCGATGCAGCGGATCGGGCGAAATCATGACGCAATAAGAACAATGCTTCACCATATCGGTCGTGATCGTTTCCGTCCCAAGCTGCGATCGAAGCAGTTCCTCCATAGTAAGGCTCCTTTCCTCCGTTGAAGACAGCGCTTCCATCGCTTGCATCCTGCATACGGGGTCAGCAGGCGCGCAAAGGTTCCGGGTAGTACCAAGTAACCTTTATTTTAGCAGAATCCGACAAAGAAGACCATAGTTCGTAAGCATTTCCCAAAAAGGATTGCGGTTTTTCTTCATCGTAAGGTAAATTTCTCCTAGTGATTCTTCAAATTTCGACATGAATACGGTACAAAAGGGCTAAATCCGGAGTGGAACCCGTGGATTGCCGCCGTTTTTGTTGAGAGTAAAGAAAGTTTAACTTCACTAAAGCGCGAAAGCGCATGTAAACTTTCTGCTCGCAAGAAAAGCTTCCTCTAAGACACGAATGTATCTTCCTCGAAAATGCTTCGATAAGAAGCTTTTGTTATTGACAATTTGGTGAACCGTGGTAATATAGGTGTGTCACTAGGGGAGCCGCTTGGGCTGAGATTGGATCGATAGATCCTAGACCCTCTGAACCTGATCTGGTTGATACCAGCGTAGGGAAGTGGAGAGCGTCAGCACGCTTGCATCAAATTGTGCTTACAAGAGCCGCTTCCGTCGTTAACGGGGGCGGCTTTTTTACGTTGATGCGTTGCTATTTCCCGGACAACACTTTCAGTTCTTCGAAGGAGAGGAAACAGATGAAAAAAGGCTTGAAGCTGACCGACATTCTGGTCACCGTCGTCATCGCCGTCGTTTTCGGTATCGTCTACCGGGTATGGGGAGACGTGTACAATCTGGCGTCGGTGCCGGGCATCCAATTGGAGCAATTCGTGTACGGCATGTGGTTTATGGCGTCGACCGCCGCTTTCTTGATCATCCGCAAGCCGGGCGTCGCCTTTTTGGCGGAAGTGGCCGCGGCACTGGCGGAAATGCTGCTTGGCTCACAATTCTCCGTCAGCTCGCTGACGTACGGGATCGCGCAAGGGCTGTGCGCGGAGCTCGTCTTCGCGGCGTTCGGCTATAAACGGTATACTGCGGCCGTTGCCGGTATGGCCGGAATGGCGTCCGGCGCGGGGGCGCTCGTGTTCGACTATTTCAAGAGCTACTTGACCGAATTGCAGCCGTGGAACCTTTCTTTGTATATCGTGCTCCGCTTCGTCGGTTCGTTCCTTATTACTGGACCGCTCGCTTACGCTTTGGTTAAAGCGCTGGAGAAGACCGGCGTCACGCAGCTTGTCCGCCCGGCAAGCCTTGACGATTACCAAGCGCTGGACCGGAAATGAGCGGCGCGGACCGGATCGCGCACGTATCAGGGCTGCGCTTGAAATTTCCCGGCAGTCCGTCGCTGCTATTCGACGGCTTGAGCTTCGGCGCCGACGCAGGGCAGAAGGTGCTGCTGCTCGGGCCAAGCGGCTGCGGCAAATCGACGCTGCTGCAGGTGCTGAGCGGCCTGATTCCGCAAGCGGTCGACGTGCCGGTCAAATATGACAGCATCGGCATTCCGCCGTCCTGGGGCTACTTGTTCCAAGACCCCGACGCGCAGTTCTGCATGCCATATGCGGACGAAGAGCTTGCGTTCGTGCTCGAAAATCTTCAGGTGCCGCGTGAGCAAATGCACCTGCGGATTCGTAGCTGCCTGGAGCAGGTCGGCCTGCGGCTTGAGGAGCTGCACACCCCCATCGCCGCGCTGTCGGGAGGCATGAAGCAGCGGCTCGCCATCGCGTCGCTCCTGGCGCTGGAGCCGGATGTCTGGTTCCTTGACGAACCAACGTCGCTGCTCGACCCGGAAGGCACGACCGAAGTATGGGAAACCGTCAAGCGGGTCGCCCGGGACAAGACGGTGCTCATCGTGGAGCATAAGATCGACGAGATCGTCGATTTCGTCGACCGGGTCGTGCTGTTCGATACGCAGGCGCGCATTCTGGCCGACGGAGAGCCGGGCGCGGTGTTCAGATCGCATAAGCGCGAGCTGCAGGAGTATGGCATCTGGTATCCGGGCGTATGGGAGGACTACGACCGGCGCAATGCTGCCACGCAGCAGAAGCGGATAGAGCCAGCGGCGACGAAGGGGCCGCTGCTCCGACTGGACCGCTTCGCCGGCTATTACGGCCCGGTGAAGAAAATCGAAGCGGCGGCGGCCGAATTGCACGCCGGCGACTGGATCGCCGTCGTCGGAGAGAACGGCGCAGGCAAAAGCACGCTGCTCCAATCGCTGATGCAGCTGCTGCGGACGGAAGGAAGCTACGAGCTGGGCGGCCGTACGGTCCAGGATTTCGACGATGTCGCCGACATGGCGGCTTACGTCTTTCAAAATCCGGAAATGCAGTTTGTCGCGCATACGGTATATGACGAAGTGGCGTTTAATTTCCGCCGGGACGGCGAGCCGGAACCAGCAGTCCGTGCGAAAACGGAGGAGCTGCTGGCGTGGTTTGGCCTTGAGGGCCACCGCAGCCTACATCCGTACCAGCTCTCGCTCGGGCAGAAGCGCCGGCTGAGCGTGGCGGCCGCGACCGTCAAAGCGCAGCGGCTTCTGCTGCTGGATGAGCCGACGTTCGGCCAGGACGCGGCCAATACGTTCGCGCTTCTGGAGAAGCTCGAAGCGTGGCGTCGGGAAGGAACGGCCATTGTCATGGTGACGCATGATCCCGACATTGTCAGCCGCTTCGCCACCCGGGTGTGGGAGGTGCGGCAGGGCGTCCTTGCCGCGGATATGAGCCCCGAAGCTTACGAGGCGCGCCTGCGCCCGGAGCGGCGGACGACATTCGAAGAGGTAGGGAGTTGACGAGACGTGCCGTTGGCCTGGTCGTATCGGGAAACGTGGCTGCACCGCGTCAATCCGAGCTTTAAGCTGCTCGTATCGGTAAGCCTGTTCCTGCTTGTTCTGTTCACGCATGACATCAACGTGCTTGCCAATATTACGTGGATGTATCTGGTGCTGCTCTTTGCCGCCGCCGGACACCCGTGGCGCAGACTGCTGCTGCTGTCTCTGCCGTTTGCGCTGATGTTCGTTTCCTCCTCCACCTCGATGGTGTTTTTCGGAAAAGGAGAGACGACGTGGGTGCGCTGGGGGCTCGTGCATATCACAGAGGAAAGCTTCTTCCGCGGGCTATCCATCGGGCTAAAAACTGTAAATGCCGCGTTGATCGGACTGCTGTTCGGCTTGACGACCAGTCCGGTAGCCTTGTTTTACTCGCTCATGCAGCAGTGCCGGCTCCCGGCGAAATACGCTTACAGCTTCATGGCCGCTTTGCGGCTCATGCCGATGGTGGCGGCGGAATACCGCACTTTGCAGATGGCTCTCAAAGTGCGAGGGGTCAAGATGAGAAAGGGCGTCCGCGGCTGGATCGATACGCTGAAGCGGCATTCGATTCCGCTGCTGGCGCAGAGCATCCGCCGCGCGCAGCGGATTGCGGTCGCGATGGAAGCGAAGCGCTTCTCGTCCGCCGCGAAGCGTACGTATTATTACCGCATCGGATGGTCGGGCAGCGACGGCCTGCTGCTGGCCGTCACGCTGACGGTCTGGGCGGCCGCTTTGCTGCTCGGCTGGCAGTTTCCGTATTTTCCGGTCGGCGACGTACGGTAGTGATGCGGCAATGGTTGGCTTACCGAATATTAAGGAGGCAGATGGGTTATGAAATTTTCCGAACAAGTGCGTCAAGCGGCGGACGCAAGCTGGCAAGCCAGCTTCGAGCATCCGTTCGTCAAGGGAATCGGCGACGGAACGCTGCCGATCGATTGTTTCCGGCATTACGTGCTGAACGACGCGTATTATTTGGCCCAATTCGCCCGCGTGCAAGCGCTCGGCGCGGCGAAAGCGAACGATTTGGCAACCGTTAACCGCATGGCGCATCATGCGCAGGGTACCTATGAGGCGGAGCTGTCCTTGCACGAGAAATTCAGCAAGCTGCTCGGCGTCACCGAGGAGGAAAAAGCGGCGTTCGAGCCTGCGCCCACTTCGTATGCGTACACTTCCCATATGATCCGTGCGGCCTATACCGGTCAGCTCGGCGACATCATCGCCGCGATCCTGCCGTGCTATTGGCTGTATTACGAAATCGGCGAACGGCTGGCGGGCTGCACGCCGGAAGAGCCGATCTACCGCGAATGGATCGCAGCCTACGGCGGCGAATGGTTCCGGGTGCTCGTCGAAGAGCAGATCGCCCGGCTGGATGAGCTGGCGGAGCAGGCGACGGCTCAGGACCGGGAGCGGATGCAGAATCATTTCATTCTCAGCAGCCGGTATGAATACATGTTCTGGGACATGGCTTACCGCAAAGAGACGTGGCCGGTATTATAATTCTTATCGCAAAGGGGCGCACCGCCGAAATACGACGGTGCGCCTCAGGCCGTTGAGAAAGTGGCAAACGAGATAATAGAGGTTACGAAGGGGTGGGGTATCCACTTCCGACCGCTGATGTCATCGGGAAATTTTTATTGAAGCCGCTTGTCAGCGGATATTTCCCGAAGACAAAGGCGGCCGCTATCGCTTCACCAGTGGATAGCCCACCTCCGTATGACTCTCTATTTTTGTTAAAGTCCACTTTCATGATAAAGGCGCACCGCCGAAATATGACGGTGCGCCTTTTGTCGTGCCTGCTGTGCTCATTCAACCGACCGCCGGATTTCACCCAGCATATAGCCGGCAAAATCGGACAGCGACCGCTTGTCGGGCTCCATGTGGCCCGCACTGCCGCCGTACCGCTCCAGGCATAGACGAATGGTCTCCCCGTACTCCGAGGGCAGCGCTTCTAAGCCCCATTCGCCGCCCTCGCGTTTCGAAGAAACGACGCCTTCCTTGAGATAATATAAGACTCTGCACAAATTTAAGACATAATACTCGGGTGCCTCCAGGACGCCTTGGGGTGCGTCCTCTACATCGTGAAGAATGGATTTCACATATAACCGCTTGTCGATAGGCTGCATCATCTCGGGCAGCGGCTTTCCGTATAAAGCGATTCCCCGGTGATAAGTGACCGTAAGGTGTGCCGCCAAGTCCGGATCTTCCTGGTCTCCACAAATATAATTCTCGTCCGTCCGGTACTTGTCCCTGTGCAAAGGGGAATAATGAAATTCAAAAGGGGTAGGATAAACGAACTCGCCCAGAATGCTTTCCAAGATGACGCTCAACTCGATTCCACCTTCGTTCGGCAGCCCGTCGTCGATGGCGAGAAGCTTATTGGCGATTCGCCTGGACGTTTCCGCTGTCACGCTGCGTTTGGCAACAACCAGAAGGTCGATATCGCTTTTGTCCGGCTTAAAGCATCCCATGGCCAAAGAGCCGTGCAAATAAATGCCCGCCAAATTATCGTTCAGCTCTTCTTTAAACAGGTTTGCAATGGTGTCCAATACCGACGTAACAGACATGCTCTCCCTCCTTTACATAATCGTTTGTCTCTCGGCGTCACCCTGCATTGATGCTGACCGGTTCGCTTTTTCGGTACTAATCTCTCCCGGTCAAGACATAGGATAGGTTGACAACGTCTTGGAGGGATGGCCATGAGATATTCCCAGATGACCGCCTGGGACGAACACCGGTTCTGGATCGAAATATTGGAGGATCACGCCTATTTCATGCGCGATTATTTGTCGCCTGCCGAAGAAAAGTGGGTCGATACGGCGCAGGAACATATCGAAGCGTTCCGTGGATTGCGGGAGCGCTTGTACGCCGTCGACCGGGACTTGCCTTACGAATCCCCCGAGATGGCAGAATTCGCCAAGGCCAGCTATTCGACAGCCGTCGGCTATTTTCAATTCGAAGGAAAAATGCAGCATTTGCAGGTGCAAAACCGCGTGAATTTGAACTTGACGCCGACGTTTCTGAACGGGACGCTGAACGAAAATCAGGAATACCTGCGGCTTCTCCTGTACGCTATGCGGGCGGAGCGGCCTCCGGAGCTTTCCCTGGTCGATTTGATGGACCTGTGGCTGGAGGATCAGCTAGGGCATGCCGTGCTGGCGCGCAACGCCTTAGACCCGGTCGAAATTCCCTTATCTTTGAAGGTACATCAAGTCGAGCAGGAATTTCAAGCGCATATCGTCAAAAACAAAGCCATCAAAGGCTATTTGCGATTCACCCCGCCGCTTTTCCCCGTGCAGCGGTCGTTTGCCAAGGAAGTGTCCGAGTCCGTCGTGGTCTTCTACCATCTGATCGAGCATATCCTCGACTTGTACCGGGATTCCCAGCTTTTGAACCGGGCGACGCTCCGTTTCCTGGAGCACCATCTACCGGAAACGTGTTATTTTTTGCGCAAGCTGGCGAACTTTAATATTGCCGTCTTCGAAATCCCGGATTGTCCATTAACGCAGCCGACCTTATGTTAGTCTACGGTGTAACCCCGTGCTTTGGAACGTGATCTTTGGCATCAATCGGATCTTGACATTGGTATATAAACCGCCGGCAGCAAGCTGGCCGGATGATCTTCGATATACTCCTCCAATTCCCCCGTATTCAAGACATGGTCCGTATCGATCTGTCGAATACGGTTTCTTTTTCCTCCAGCGTATCCCTCTTGCGTCGATGACGGGCTGCTTGAATCCTCCCTTATCCTTACAAGTCGCGCAGAAAAAAACAAAAACATACCGTCATCGAACTTCGTCACAGACGGAAGTGAATTCGACATTTTTCGCCTTTTTCGTCCATAAAACGTTCAAGAATCCTTGACTTTCGATGTGACTTAAATCATAGAGCCTTTTGGTCCCAGACCTCTACAATAAGGACATAAGATGTCCCGCACAAGGGGAGGGAATAAGATGGCTAAGCCGCACAACGCCGCATCCCAAATGCATCAAGGGGAAACGCCGGTTGTCAAACAAAAGAACGAAGAGGAAGGCTTGAAAGGTACTTTCGCTTCCGTCATGCTGCTCGGATTGTTTCTGCTGCTGAGTTGGTTCGGGGTCTTCGTATTGTTCATAGTCAGGGGGTAAAACCGTAGACGGGGAACGGAACAGAGATTGAAGGAGTTGAAGGAGCATGCATATTCATCGTTTGGAAAAAATTTGGCTCATTTTCGGGATTTCCATGTTAGTCTTGTTTTTGACGGTCGTCGGTGTGGGAGCGTTTGCATTGGGGATGGAGCCGCCTGGCGATCACCGGCATACGGTAAATCCGGATACGTTGAGTACGACACCACCGTTCGATAAGCCGGGACTTCACCAAATTGGCGACAAAGAGTACGAGGCGATTTTGGTTGCTTTTGCCTTCGGGTACAATCCCGATAAATTGGAAATTCCGGCGGGGTCGAAGGTTCGCTTTCAATTGACCAGTTCCGATGTCGTGCACGGGTTTCAAGTGAACGGAACGACGATCAACTTGATGGCGGTACCGGGTGAGGTGAACCATTTTTCGTATACGTTCGATAAGCCGGGGGAGTACCTGGTACTGTGTAACGAATACTGCGGCGCGGCGCACGAAGTCATGATGATGAAAATCATCGTAAAATAGGCGCGCAAGGTCGTAGAAAGAACCGCAACATCTTATATTGTGAAAATTATCACAATTCGTGAAGGCGGAAGCGGGGCGATTCCTTCGTCGGAATGTCTTGCCCGGTCCGCAATTAAAGGAGCGTATTCCCTATGATTCAAAATCTGAAAAGTTTCGATCGGCGCGATTCGGCTCTGGTGCTCGCCCATATTCTGTTCGCTTTCTTCGCGCTGTTTCTCGGCGGCATTGCCGGCGTTATGCAAGGGCTCGTCCGCGGGGGAATGCTTGCGCTGCCGATGGGCATCGGCTATTACCAACTGCTGACGGCGCACGGCGTCTTGATGGCGCTCATCTTCACCACCTATTTCATCATCGGATTTTTATATGCGGGGGTTGCCCGTACGCTCGGCGGCCGTTTGCTGCCGATTGCCCGCAATCTCGGCTGGCTCGGCTTCGGCCTGATGACGCTCGGAACGGCGATCGCCACGGTTGAGATTTTGCTGAACCGGGCGACGGTGCTGTACACGTTCTATGCTCCGCTTAAAGCATCGCCTGCGTTTTACATCGCGTTAGTGTTCGTCGTCGTCGGGAGCTGGATGAGCGGCTTCGGCATCTTCATCAACTACCGCTATTGGAAAAAAACGCACCGCGGTGAAACGACCCCGATCTTTACGTTTATGGCCGTCGTGACGATGCTGATGTGGATTATCGCAACGCTGGGCGTCGCGATCGAGGTATTGTTCCAGCTTATCCCGTGGTCGCTTGGTTGGGTCGATACGGTCAACGTCGTATTGAGCCGGACGCTGTTCTGGTATTTCGGCCATCCGCTTGTTTACTTCTGGCTATTGCCTGCTTATATGTGCTGGTATGTTGTCATTCCGAAGGTGATCGGCGGCAAAATGTTCAGTGATGCGCTTGCCCGCCTGTCGTTCATCATGTTCCTGCTCTTCTCGATTCCGGTCGGCTTCCACCATCAGCTCATGGAGCCGGGGATCTCGAACGTCTGGAAATTCGTGCAGGTCGTTCTGACGTTCATGGTCGTTATTCCGTCGCTGATGACGGCGTTCTCGTTGTTCGCCTCCTTCGAGATGCACGGCCGCTCCGTCGGTGCGAAAGGACTGTTCGGCTGGCTGAAAAAGCTGCCTTGGAAGGACGTCCGCTTCTTCGCTCCGTTCATGGGGATGCTGATCTTCATCCCGGCCGGAGCCGGGGGATTGATTAACGCGAGCCACGAGTTGAACGCTATCGTTCACAACACGCTGTGGGTAACCGGCCACTTCCATCTGACGGTGGCAACGAGCGTGGCGTTGACCTTCTTCGGCATTACCTATTGGTTGATCCCGGCGATGCTGGGGCGGGAAATGACTCCGCTCATGCACCGGATGGGGATTATCCAAACGATCGTATGGATGGTCGGCATGTTCTTCATGTCGGGCGCGATGCATACGGTCGGTCTGCTTGGATCGCCTCGCCGGACCGCCTTTACCACGTATCAGGACAGCGCGGATGCGGTAGGCTGGATGCCGTACCATGTGGCGATGGCCATCGGCGGCACGATCTTGTTCATCGGCGTCGTCATGATGATCATTAACGTCGTCATGCTGCTCAGCGCGCCGAAAGGGGAAACCGAGTTCCCGATCGCGGAAGCGAGCGAAGCGGCGGAAAAATCGCCGGCCATCTTCGAGCGCTGGGGCGTATGGGTCGGTGTGCTGGTTGTCCTTATTCTTGTAGCTTACTCCGTACCGGTCATGGATATTATTTCGAATGCCAGCGTTGGCTCGAAAGGATTCAAGACCTGGTAATATTCGATACTCTATTCCTCCATTTTCTCTCTTTTGCCTCCGAACGGGCCATGGGCCGGCGGAGGCCCTTTTTTTTGTAGATTATTTTGTAACCTTATGAATGAATTCTAGGATGGCATCATGCATTTGATCTAACGCAGGTTGCTCCACTGGGTAATGACCTCCGTTTTCTAGCATAACTACTTTCACATCTACCTTTTTTATTTTATCTAAGAATGGTGTGCTTAAATGTAACGGTGTCCATCTATCCTGATCAGGTTGCGTTAAAAGAATAGGACATACATCAAAATTTTCTGGTTCCATTGCTGGATGGTAATTGCTGTAACTGTTAATAAATTCCATACTTGCCTTATTGGCAGCAGAAGTTTTATCGCGATTAAATACCTCCATTACTTTCATATCGTTGCATAAAGCGCTCATTTTGGAAGCCGTACTCATCTTCATCTTGAAGTTTCCTAGTCCGATTTTACAAGCAATTCCTACCATTGGACTTCCAACACGACTCATAAAGAGGTTTCTAGCTGTTTCATCACGAACTTGTTGATTTCTTTGATCCAAGAATGTCATACCAATGATTCCTTTTACTTTCTTATTTTTAGCAGCAACATGGTAAGTTTCCATACCACCTGCACTTAAACCATAGAGTACAATGGGTCTGTCATCACGTTGTAATTCATAAACGATATAATCGCATGCTAAATTAACCCAGTCATCGTATTTTACAACCGCACCTTTTCTTACTTTTGTTACTCCATAGGTAGGCATGTCAATAGCAACCGTTTCGAGGCCGTCTTTCGAAAGAGGACCGCCTACAATCATGGACATCTGTCTACCATTTGTACCTACTCCATGAAATAAAATTATTTTAACTGGAGCTTTTTTATTACGGAAGCAATCTAAATGTACCTTGTGTCCTTTCCAGTTCCACCATTCTTCTGTTGGTTGATAATTTTCTGTAAATTGGTAGCTGTTTGGTAAATACTGTTGTATCTCAAGCCATTCTCTTTGTTTACTGTATGTCATTTTATTTCCTCCCTTAAAATTTGGTTCATTTGTTCGAACTCACGAACGTTTTGTGTAAAAAAATTTATTTTTTGTTGATTATTTTTTCGATTGGTCATCGGTTTCCAATGATTGAAGTAGTTGTTTTAATAACTTAATGGAGTGATCAAGAGAAAGAGCATAATATCTTTCCGTAGCACGCTTTTGAACAGTAACTACTTTTGCGTCTAAAAGGTGCTTCAAATGGTGTGAAATAGCTGGTCTAGAAAGAGTAAGACGTTCTGCTATCTGACTTACTGACATTTCTCCTTCATCATAAAGTAGCACCAATATGTCTTGACGATTATGATCCTGCAATATTGAAAAAATAGGTGTACATTCTCTTAATATGTCTATTGTATGTTGACTCATGATCCTTCTCCCTGTCTAATCGTTCGAACGTTTAAACACTTTTTTAGTATAAAACTTCAATACTGTAATTGTCAAATTTTCATACCTCAATCTTTGCAGTATGTGAAGTCGAATCCACCACAAAATCGGAAGACCCCTTTTTTGCGCAAAAAGCCCCACGGTTATCCGCGGGGCTTAACGTGCGATTATCGTTTTGGGTAAAGCGGGTAATCGACGGTGGTAGGAACCTCGATCAGCATGATCCGCAGCGTTTCGCCGTCAGCGGCTTGAAGCGAGACGTTCGTGTCGGCGGCTGCCCCGAGCAGCATGAAATCTTTATGCCGGAACGGAGTGACCGCGTCTTCGGCCGAAGCGTTCGTCCAGGCTCCGTGTCCGCGGACGGCAAGCGCCGTTAACGTATGGCCTGCCGGAATGACGTGCCGGTAGACGGCGCCGGGCTCTAGCGTCAAATCCCACATTTTGGCGTCTGCGACGAGCTCGACCGGCGATCTGTCGCCGATGACCGTTTTGCGTATGAACCCTTCTCCGGCTTCCTCCGGAAACGCCTCATGGTCGAACTGGCGATATGTCGGCTTCCGTTTCAACGCTTCATTCAGCTCCGGCTCGAACCAGATTTGGAAGCCTTCCATATCCGGACCGATAAACCGCTCTTCGTGGGACACGCCCGATCCGGTCTGCATCACCTGCGCGCCGCCGGGCCCGACGACGCTTCGCGTGCCGAGCGAGTCGCCATGCTCCGCTTTGCCGGCAAGAACATACGTGATGATCTCGAACGCTTGATGAGGATGAGACCCGATATAGCCTTCCTCCGCGGCGAAAGCCCACGCCCAATAAAACAGCGGCCCGACCCGCTTAACCACCGACCGTTCGCCGGGAAATCCGATCGGCTTCTGCTCCGTAATCCGGCCTCCGTCAAAGGCTCCGGTTCCTTGCATCGTGGGGGGATAGATCATGATTTGCATCAAAATAACCTCCTAGATAAGAATAGTTTGGTTTTGAAAACATCTCAATATTAAGATATGAGCTGCGGGATCGCCGGAGGCGTCCCGCTATTTGAAGCTTTCCTGCGCCGCGACCCCGAGTTTCTTAAGCAGGCCGATCGCCTGGCGCTTCTCCTCGGCGGTCAAGCCGGCGACCGCGGCTTCGATCGCTTGGCGGTGCTGCGGGAACGCCTCGTCCAGAAAGGCTGTGCCTTTCTCCGTAATTTCGGCGAAGCTGACCCGGCGGTCTTCCGGGCACGGCTTTCGTACGACAAGCCCCTTTTGCTCCAGCTTGTCTACGACATAGGTGATGTTACCGCTTGTCATCAAAATTTTGCCGCCGATCTGCTGCAAAGGCTGGGAGCCCTTATGATACAGCAGCTCCAGCACCGCATATTCGGTCGGATTCAAACCGTACCGGCGGATGTCCCGGTGGGCATGGGCCGTGACCCATTCGCACGCCCTGGAAAGCACAATGAACAAATGCAGCGATTCGTCCCGGTTGTTCTCTGCGTTCAACGTTCGCAACTCCTTTCGCTGCCGCACGATGAGCCTGCAATCAGTATTCCTCATTCCTGAGCGGCAATACATACCTGAGTTAGATTGTTTTAGAATTGGTTATAGGTGACAAATTCTCCGGTCGGCTTGCGGTAGCCGCGCGGCCGTTGTCCCGACACATCTTCTTTGCCGATCGTAATCAACATAGCGGGCACGTAACGGTCTGGAATGTTCAGGACAGCGCGCATCGCATCCGGGTCGAAGCCGATCATCGGGCACGTATCCCAGCCGCGGTCTTTGGCGATCAGCATGAACAGCATGGCCGACAAGCTGGCGTTGCGGATCGCTTCTTCGCGCTTGAACGTTTCGCCGCGGTTTTCATAGAAAGCATTGACGTATTCGACCGTTTGGTCGTATTCCTGCTTGCTCATCACGCCGAGATGGAGGAAGCCTTCGTTGATTTTCGCCGCGTCTTTGTACGCCTCCGTATCGCCCAGCACCAGAATGGCCGCGGAAGCCATCAGCACTTTGTATTGCTTGCTGGCCGCTTCGTGTACTTTCGTTTTTAAGTCCGGGTCTTTGACGACGACGTAATGCGCATGCTGCAAGTTGAAAGCGGAAGGGGCGAATTTGACCAGCCCGAACATCTCTTCAAGCTCTTTGTCCGGGATGTCCGTATTCGGGATGAATTTGGTTGCCGATCTTCGAGATTTTAGCAGGGCTGTAAAGTCGTTCATAGGGAGGACCTCCGTCGATAGTTACTATTTTGTCTTAAATTTAAGATAATACTTTTTAAGATGATTGTCAAGGAAAGCTTTACATGGATTACAATTCAGTTTTATAACGAATAAATATATTGATTTAATATATCTTTTCGATATAATAAAATCAGATAAACCTTTAGGGAGGCATTATGTTTGAATTGTTTATTCTCGGCGAATTGACAGGATCTCCGATGCATGGCTATTTGCTGCACACGATCTTGAACGGAATTATTGGACCTACGCGAAAAATCAGCTGGGGGGTGCTTTATCCGCTCATTCATAGCCTGCTTGCAGATGGGTTGATCGAGCAGGTTCCCGATGAACAACAGGAAGGTGAACGGCAGGGAAGAGGAAAAAAGAAAAAAATGTACAGAATAACGGAGGATGGCAGACGCCGCTTTTTTCGGCTGATGGAAGAACCGATTCCATACTCAACGGATTATGAGTTGCAATTTTATTCCAAGTTTTCGAATTTTGACATGATCAGCAGAGAGCTGCAGTTTTTGATTTTGCACCAGTACAAGGATTACCTGCGATTTGAACTCCGCCATGAGGAAGAACGGGTGGAGTATGTGAGCAAAGACGAAATGATGCCCGATGAGGAACGACAATACAATCTGATCTGGTTCCGGCATCGGTTGGACAAACTCCGTTATGACGAAGAGTGGGTTCTTCAGTTAATCAATAATCTTCGAATAAATGGAGAAGGGATTGAGGGTGAGCGAATTTGGGAGAGTCTAAGCGACGGCTAGCGCTTGGAGCTGTGTACTTCATGACGAAAGGTGATGAATATGGCACGCGTTTTATTTATCAACGGAGGTTCCGAAGGACATATCAATCCAACCCTCGGTGTTGTTCAAGAACTTATCCGTCGTGGCGAAGAGGTAGTTTACTTTATAATGGATCAATTTCGTGATCGCGTCGAGCCAACGGGTGCAGAGGTGATCACGTTCGATGGCGGCAAATTTGTGGAGGCGTTCCTTGCCGGTGGAAGAAGTCCTTGGGGACGAGTGGGTGGACTGTTGCGCACCGCCGACATCGTCATTCCGAGTGTCCTGGAGCAAACAAAAGGAGAACGTTTCGATTACATCATTCATGACTCGATGTTCGGCTGTGGGCGTTTGCTCGCGCAAATACTTGACGTACCGGCAATCAACTCGTGTACGAGTTTTGCCATTCAACAAAACAGCTTTGACAGAATGCAAGATCACCTCGCGCTCCATTTTCCGGTAGATGTGAATGAACGTGCACAACAGGAGTTTCAACAGCTGGTCAGGAGCGTGCAAGCGAAATACAAGGTACAATTGGGCTCCGCCTACGAGGTCTTCTGCAATCCAGCGCCGTTGACCATCGTCTACACGTCGAAACACTTCCAACCCGGTGGAGAAAGCTTCGACGAGACGTACAAGTTCGTAGGGCCGTCTGTCGTGCCGCGCTCGGACGATCATTTTGATTTCTCTCATGTGGACACGGATCGCCTGATTTACATTTCATTCGGCACAGTTTTTAATCAAGCATTGGATTTTTACAAGCTATGCTTTGCGGCGTTCGCCGAAACGGAGTACACCGTGATTCTATCCGTTGGCAGGCAAACCCGGATTGCGGAATTGGGAGACATTCCAGCGAATTTTATCGTCCGCAACTACGTGCCGCAACTCGAAGTACTTCAACGCGCGAAGTTATTTATCACTCACGGAGGCATGAATAGTACCAGTGAAGGTCTTTATTATGGTGTACCGCTGATTGTACTTCCCCAAAGCGCCGACCAACCTATAATAGCGCGACGTGTGGCTGAAATCGGTGCAGGCCTCCATCTGAGTCAAGAAGGGTTAACCGCTGGAGGTCTCAAAGAAGCGGCGGAACGCGCGCTCAAGGATGCATCAATTCGAAAGGTATGCGTTGAAATTGGCGATTCGTTCCGAGCTGCGGGTGGGTATCGTCGAGCCGTCGAGGAGATCTTCGCATATAAACGAAGTCTAGGATTGAATAATTAACATAAGATTTATTTTCAAATGGAGGGAATATACAATGTTCAAGAGTGGCAACGTAGCTGTAATGGTATCTGATTTTAACGTCCCTCCGAAAGAAGTCTCCCACTTCTAAATCTTGCGAAGCTTGATGAAAGTGGGAGATGAATTTCGGTAGGCAAAGCCTAAAGTCTTTTTGTTGCCATATTTTTGTATGATGCGATATAATCAGTCTTAGATAAAAGAAAGGCTATTATATTAATGAAATTAGACAATAATAATCATTCAGTGTTCCTTTTGTATTATCATCTTGTTTTGGTTGTGAAATATCGCAGAAAAGTGATGGATGACACCATATCTGACTATGCGAAAGATATGTTTGTTCGTTTGGGTGAAAACTACAATATATCCTTAGTCGAATGGAATCATGATATGGACCATGTGCATATTTTGTTCAAAGCACACCCGAACACCGAATTGTCAAAGTTCATCAATGCGTATAAAAGCGCAAGTTCGAGATTGGTCAAAAAAGAGTTTCCACAAGTAAGAAAGAAGCTTTGGAAAGAATACTTTTGGTCAAGAAGTTTTTGCTTACTTACAACAGGTGGCGCACCTATGGAAGTAATCAAGAAATATATCGAAAGTCAGGGAATGAAGTGAGGTGACTGGGTATAGCAAACAAGGCCTATAAGTTCCGTTTGTACCCAACGCCGCAACAAGAACAACTGCTTGCAAGAACCTTCGGTTGCGTTCGTTTTGTTTACAACAAAATGTTGGCTGAACGAAAGGAAACCTATGAGCAATTCAAGGATGATCAAGATGCATTGAAGAAACAAAAGTTACCTACACCTGCAAAATACAAGAGTGAGTATCCTTGACTAAAGGAAGTAGACAGCCTTGCGTTAGCAAACGCCCAACTCCATCTGCAAAAGGCATACCAAAACTTCTTTTCCGGACGTGCTGATTTTCCGAAGTTCAAAAGTCGCAAAGCAAGGCAGTCCTATACAACGAACGTGGTCAACGGAAACATCTTGCTCTTTGATGGCTATATCAAATTACCGAAACTGAAACTTGTAAAAATGAAGCAGCATCGAGAAATTCCGTCACATCACATCATCAAGTCTTGTACGGTTTCTCGAACAAAAACAGGAAAACACTATATTTCTATCCTCATCGAATACGAACATCAACCTGTACAAAAAGAAGTACAAGCGGTTGTTGGCTTGGATTTTTCCATGAACGGCTTATTTGTTGATAGCGAAGAGGGTAAGACAGCCAATTCCCTTCGTTTCTATCGACAATCCTTGGAAAAATTAGCAAAGGAACAGCGTATTCTATCACGCAGAAAGAAAGGTTCTAATCGTTGGCATAAGCAACGATTGAACATTGCAAAACTGCACGAAAGAGTAGCAAATCAAAGAAAAGACTTTCTACATAAGGAATCGCACAAATTAGCGAAACGGTATGATTGCGTTGTTATCGAAGATCTCAACATGAAGGGAATGTCACGAACCCTTAACTTCGGCAAAAGCGTTGCCGATAATGCATGGGGCATGTTCACAACATTTCTCCAATACAAGTTAGAGGAGCAAGGGAAAAGGCTCATCAAAATAGATAAGTGGTTTCCATCATCCAAAACATGTTCATGTTGCGGTCGAGTGAAGGAGTCTCTATCTCTTTCTGAGCGTATATTCCACTGCGATTGTGGTTTTGTTGCAGATCGAGACTGGAATGCTTCGATCAATATCAAGCGTGAAGGATTGCGATGTTTAGCATAATCATATATAGAGCATGGAACAGGCTCGATAGCTAAGTCAATTTCGTACCGCTAGGTACGATTACCTTAGAAGCCCCCACCTCTAAGCAAAGCGTAGGTGGCGAGTAGTTCACTAAAGCAGTACAATTTTACTACTATTAAAATTACAACACCAAGTAGAGGGGCATTTTGCACAGGTTGAAGCACCGGGATTGACAATTGGGCTGCTGCATCCTGCCGGAGAACAAGGTTTTCAACAGGGAAAGCCAGAAAGCATTTCGATTGGATTTGAAGTACAAGAGTTAGAGTCAGCAATCGAGGTACTGAAATCTCGTGGTGTTGAATTCCAACATATTGCGGAAAACAATGGAACTCGACTCGCGCACTTCAGTGATCCTGATGGCAATCCTCTTTACTTGATTTGTAATCGTTAAGTCATGTGCATGTTTTATAAGGATGCTGCAAAACTATCGGGCCAAGCGGACGGAAGGGATGGGCAGAAGGCCTTTCGGACTGCCGCTGTAGTTTGGACGGCTGCGGCCTGCGCGCCGGCGCATCAGCTCTTTGTAATAGCTTTTGATCGAATGGCTTCCCTTCAGGCCTTTGTTTTGGAAGCGGATCACGTAGCGGTACCGGACATGCCGGTATACGGTTTTGTCGAAGGAGGGCGGCAGCAGCGGCACGAGATCGTATCGGTTGGCAATGTGGGTGCTGTGTTTAATTCGTCTGTTAAACCGGCGGACAAAATGAGGATTACCGACCTTCGGGGCTCCGAACGTGTAGACTACGGGCTGTTTGAAGGGCGTATGATAGACGAGGTCGAGCGCGCAGAGTGTAACTAGCGAGCCGCCGATGCTGTGGCCGGCCAAATACAGCCTTTTTTGGGGGGAAGCTTTGTTCAAATAACTCATAATTGGACCGCGGAGCGCAGATGCGTACAGCTCCGTGAAACCGCGGTGCGTCAGTCCGGCGTTGCGGACAAAAGGGAACGGAATTTGATCGAACTCCAAATCTTTCTTCATTTCGGATACGGCCGCCGTGCCGCGGAGCGCGATGACGATCGATTGCTTGGACTCGAGAATGAATCCGAGGTATGGAAACTCCTTATTGCCCAAGACGGCGGCCAGCTTATATCCGAGGGGCAGCTCGAACGATCCGTTATTGTTGTACTGCCGGATGGCCTGGTATACGATACCGGCCAGCAGAATGGCCCGGTTGAAAGCTATGGTCATACGACATGCTCCTAACATTGGAATTGGTCGTATAGTGTATTCCGGCACCTCCGGCAGTGAAATGGGAGAGCGAAGCGAGGGCCGTGGGCTAGTCCCTCTTTGGCTCCGCCAAGGGCGGCGCTTCCACCCGGTCTCCCCGGGTCTGCGGGTGCGAGACGACAAGGAACTCAACGTCCCCGGAGGAAACGTTCTTCATCTGATGCGGCACACCCGGCGGTACCTCGCAGCCTTCCTGCGGACCGAGGGTATGGAGCTCGCCGTCCACCTCCAGCTCGGCCGTCCCCGTCAGCACGAAAAACAATTGGCGCGCCTGCTCATGGTAATGCCGGACCTCGGCCGTATGCGGGGGCATCCGCTCGTGAATGACGCTCAGCTCGGGCTGCTGAACCAGATGCCAGCCATCGCACTGGCCGCCCCAAATATAATGCGGTGCATTCGCTTTGCTGATTTTCATGGTTATGGTTTCTCTCCCTCGACTTAAGTTGTCCTGCCGTTCTCCTCCGCCTCATCCAGCCAGCGCCGGCGGTAGCAGTTCATGCCGGCTTGCCCCAGCTCCTCAAGCAGGCCGTAGTTGGCCCATGCTCCCACGACGGCGCCGATGCCGGGGACAAGCTGCAGCAATTTGCGGAAATCGATCGTATCGCGGTATTCCTGCTGCAGCTGCCTCCAATCGATATGCTGGGCGTATGAGTCTGCAGAAGGCAGCGTTTTGGCGGTTTGCGGCCAATTCACGACGGCGCGGTACAGCTCGGGCTTTTTGTTCTGGCTGGAGAAAGCGACCTGAAATACATGCAAAATGTACAAACGTTCGCGATAATCAAGCGTCGAATGCCCGTAAATGTGGGCGAGCTCGAACAAGAACTTCATCTTGATGCCGATCAGGATCGGAAAATCCGCGAGCCCGAGCAAAATTCCTCCAGCTCCCGTCCCCGCGCCTTCCGCCGCTGCCAGTTTTTTGTAAAAGTCGATCAGCTCCTCGGCTTTGTGATCGCGCGACGCCAAGGTCATGCCTTGGAGCGGTTCGCTTTTCGGAATATAGTCCAGGCTGAACAGCGCAGTCTGAACAATGCCTTTGACCGCTGCGGTAATGGCCGTATGCACTTTCTCGGGTATGGCTTGATTGATTCGCGTTTGCAGTGCCCTGGACGTTTTTTCGAACATGCCGGGCGGCTTGAGCAGCTCCTTCTCCCATCCGATCAACTGCTTCCGAATCTGCTGCTCGTATACCGTAAATGAATGATTCATAGAATCCCCGCCTGATGTTTGGAATCGTTCGGCTTGACTGTGCCGGGTTCGGATATGCCGTGCGCGAAGCGTCTGTGCTAGGGTATTATCCGCTATTATACTTGATACGTGCCAGGATCGAAAGATAAATCGCCGAATTGAAAAACGGTGACAAACGGTGTCGCAATAATGTGGTATAGTTAGAGAAAAAAGGAGAGGAGACGTCCTATGGAATGCCGCTGTGGCTGGTGTAACGAAGACCCTTTATATATCGACTATCACGATAAGGAATGGGGAGTTCCCGTTCATGACGACGGGAAGCTGTTCGAGATGCTGATCCTGGAAGGAGCACAGGCAGGGCTGAGCTGGTATACGGTGCTCAAAAAAAGAGACCGGTACCGGGAGGCGTTCGACGGTTTCGATCCCAAGGCGGTAGCCGCTTATGACGATGCCAAATTGGACGAGCTGCTCGGCGATCCGGGCCTGATCCGCAACCGGCTCAAAATGCGCGGCGCCGTGACGAACGCGAAGGCTTTTCTCGCGGTGCAGGAGGAATTCGGCAGCTTCGACCGCTACATTTGGCAGTTCGTCGGCGGCGATACGATCCGCAACCGCTGGCAGAGCCTGAAGGAAGTGCCGGCCAGCACGCCGGAATCGGATGCGATGAGCAAAGCGCTGAAGAAGCGCGGCTTCACCTTCGTCGGCTCGACGATCTGTTATGCGTTTATGCAGGCGACCGGCATGGTGATGGACCATACGGTCGATTGCTTCCGGTTTGCGGAGCTTTCCGGAGCCCGGGCGGATTAATCCGCCCAGCAGCCCCGCCGGAACACCGGCTCCACCGTCCCGTCCGGCAGCTCTCCGTCGATATCGAGCTCGTTCGACCCGATCATGAAGTCGACGTGCACCAAACTGTGGTTGGCTCCGTGCTGCGCCAACTGCTCCCTGGTCATGGCGGTGCCGCCTTCCAGACATAGCGGATACGCGTTGCCTAACGCCAGGTGGCAGGAGGCGTTCTCGTCAAGCCCCGTATTATAAAACAGTACGTTCATCGCGGCAATCGGCGAGTTCTGCGGCACCAGCGCCACTTCGCCGAGCCGGGCCGCGCCCTCGTCGGTCGCGAGGAGCCGCTGCAACGCCTCCAGTCCTTGCTCCGCCGTACACTTCACGACTTTCCCATGCTCGAACGTCAAGCTGAAGCCGTCGATCAGCGTCCCGTTCCAATTCAGCGGCATCGTGCTGCGTACGGTTCCGTTGACGCCGTCGGCGCGAGGCAGCGTGAACATTTCTTCCGTCGGAATATTCGGTACGAAAAACACGCCTTGGGCATTATGTATCCCGCCTGCGACCCATTGGTGCTCCGGGGGCAGCTCCACGTCCAGCTCTGTTCCCGGCGCGCGGTAGATCAGCCGGGCGTACTTCTTCGCATTCATCCGCTCCACCTTCGCGCGCAGCGCTGCCAGATGCTCCCGCCAGGCTTCCACAGGAAGGTCTTGGTCGGCTCGCGCCGCTTGCACGATTCGTTCCCATAGCGAGCGAACCGCCTCTTCTTCGTTTGCCTCCGGGAACACTTTGGCTGCCCAAGCTGCCGATGGCACGGATACGATGGACCAACTGATTCGGCCGGCCTGCATCATGCGGCGGTATTCCAGCATGGCGGTGCCGTACGCTTTGCTTGCCGCGGCGATTCGCTCGGGCTTCGCGTGTTTGAGCAGGTCGGGCGTAGGGGAGTGGACCTGCAGGAACGCCGCCCCTTCTTCCGCCAATTGACGGAAGCCGTCCGCTTTCCATTGCGGATATTCATGGAACGCTTCGTCGGGGGCCTGCTCGTACTTCAGTCGTTTCAGCTCGTCGTCGTCCCATTCGACATAGACGTGCTTCGCTCCGGCCTCGTACGCTTTGCGCGCGACGATGCGGACGAAATCCGCAGCTGATACGGGCGAGGTTATCACAAGCGTCTGCCCCTGCTGTACGTTGACACCCACCTTTACGGCGAGCTCCGCATAATGTTCGATATACGTTTCCAATCGGCTCACGATCTGCACTTCCTCTCGGGATATTCGTTCTTTTATTATGAGGCCCTGCATGATAAAATTCAAACGGCCCAAACTACGGCCCGGACAACTATAGCCTATCCACATCCGCTGCGCCAAGAATATACTGCCAAAAAGATCGCGGGGAGGCAGCTCCATGAAAGAGCATGATGTCGTCTTCGTGACGCCGGGTTCGTTCGTCATTCCTTCAGGCAACAGCAGCTCCGTCGAATTGGTCGTGGAACAAGTCGTCCACCGCCTGCGGAGGCACGTCCGGCTGGCGGTGATCGGGCGGCGGGGCCGGACGCTCCGCCGGACCGATATTCGCGAAGGCGTCCGCTATGAGCGCGTGCCCGCCGCTTCGCCACGCCGCTATGTGGAGGGCGTCAGCCGCAAGCTGAGAAAGCTGCGGCCGAAGGTCATTCAGGTGGAGAACCGCCCGCGCTTCGCCCGGTTTCTCAAGCGAAGGCATCCGGGCGCGCAGGTGTGGCTATCGCTGCATTCCGTTTCGTTCGTCTCCAAGCCCCATATCCGTCGGCCCGAGCTGCGGCGTTGTCTCGCTGCAGCGGACCGGATCGTGGTAAACAGCCATTACCTGAAGAACGAAATGGTGCGCAGAGACCCGCGTGTCCAAGCCAAAATTATTGTTAATCATCTCGGGGTCGATCCGGACCGTTTTATTTCCCGATGGTCTCCGGAAGGGGCAGCCAAGCGGGAGGCGCTGCTTCACAGACTCGACCTGCAGGACCGTAAAATCATTCTGTATGTCGGACGCCTGATTCCGACCAAGGGCGTGCATCACTTGCTGGCGGCGATGCCCGAAATTGTGGGCAAGGTGCCGGAAGCGCTGCTGCTTGTGGTGGGAGGAGCCTTTTACGGTTCGAGACGGCTTACTCCCTACGTGAGGCGGCTTCAGAGGACGAGCGCGAGTGCGCCGCTAAGAAACCATGTCCACTTCGTTCCGTATGTTTCGCACGGCGAAGTGGACGATTGGTTTCGCTTGGCCGATGTCCTCGTCGTTCCGTCCGCCCGCCGCGAGGCGTTCGGTCTCGTCAACGTGGAAGCGATGGCTGCAGGCGTCCCGGTCGTCGCCACTCGCGCCGGAGGAATGTCGGAAATTGTAGAGGAGGGCGTTACCGGGCTGACCGTGGAGCCGGAAGCTCTGGAGAGCGGCCTTGCGCCGGCGATAATCTCCCTGCTGCAAAATGAGGACGAAGCTCGCTGCATGGGGAAACGAAGCGTGGAGCGGGTACAGCGGCTATTTACATGGGAACGGATGGCGGAGCGGTGGCTTACGTTTTACGACGGGCGGTGAACGAGACCGCCTGTTTTTGCGTTTTGCGGTTCGATGGAAAACGGATTCGGCTTTCTTGTGCGTATGCCCATTTTTAACCGGGCAAATGACCACCTTCTAGGTAAATGCATATGCTAAAAGTGTCTACTTGCATTCATTTCCAGCATGGCCAACTAGGCACTACACCATATGGGAGGACCTAGCATGAAACGAGAAAACCGCCGGGTTTCCGGTACGCGACGTCAGGTGCGCAACAAGCGCTTAGACTCGTACGTTAATGAGCTTAAGTGGCTGGATGACAAGCCGCGAATTTTGAGGCCGCAAGCCGACTTAGATGATGATATCAGCATCGGTCAACTCGACTTTGAGGAAGGAGAAGAAGAACAGGAGGCTGCCGAATCGCAGGCGGTTCCGGACACTCCACGGGCAGTTGAAGAGCCGGTCACCCGTGCAGTTGAAAAGCCGGTTACCCGGACAGTTGAAGAGCCGGTCACCCAAGCAGTTGAAAAGCCGGTTATCCGTGCAGTTGAAGAGCCGGTCAGACCGCGGTTTACGCAGGGAACCACCGTGTATACGGACGACTTGGCCGAAGAGTCCGTTACGACGGAGAAAATCGCGCGTTATGCCGTCGACGGCACTCGGATCAAACCCAATAGCGTTGGTCGGGACAATCTGACCGACTATGCGGTCGACAGCACCAAGCTGGCGGACCGGAGCGTGACGACGCAAAAGCTCGGTTTGCAGTCGGTAACGGCGGAGCATCTTGCCAAGGCTTCGGTCTCGACGGAAAAAATTCAAGACCGGGCGATCAGCGGGGAGAAGCTTCAGGACAACAGCATTACTTCGGAGAAGCTGGCGGATAAGACAATCGACGGGATGAAAATTGCTGAAAAATCGATTTACACGAAGCATTTTGCTGACGAGGCGATTACCGGCGAGCTGATTCAGCATCAGTCGATCACGTCGGATAAAATCCGAAGCGGCGCCATTCATTCGATTCATTTGGCCAATGGCGTGGTCAATTCGTCAAAGCTATTGGAAGGCGCGGTGACGACGGAAAAGCTGCGCGATTTTGCAGTGACCTCCGTCAAGCTGGCCAATGGAGACATTGGCGCCGAGAAGCTGGCTCCCCAGTCGGTTACGGAGGAGAAGCTGGCGCCTTGGAGTGTGGCTTCCGAGCATTTGAAGCTGAATTCGGTGCTGCACGATCATTTGACGGCGGGGTTGATCCGGGGCGTTAACATTTCGCCAAAGCAGATCGACGCGAGCCATCTGACGGAAGATGCGGTGCAGAACGTTCATCTGAAGGACGGAGCCGTGACTTCCGGCAAATTGTCCAAGGAAGCGGTACAGGGGCTGCATGTACAGGAAAGAGCGATTGAAAGCCGGCATTTGCAGCAAGGAGCGGTGGAAGGCCGTCACTTGGCTGCCCACGCGGTGACAGCGGATAAATTGGCGCTTTATAGCGTCGGCACGCAACAGCTGGCGGACTCTACCGTCACCTCCGAGAAATTGGGCGAGCAAGCCGTTACCTCGCGAAAGCTGGCGAAAAAATCGGTATCCGGCGAGCATTTGACGGAAGACGCCATCAGTTCGCTGCATCTGGCTGACAAAGCCGTGCAGGCCGTGCACATTGCATCGTCGGCAGTCGGTACCGATCATTTGCAGGAGCGCTCGATCGCGATGGAGAAGCTGCAGGACCGGGCTGTCACCTCCGATAAGCTGGCCGGGGCGGCGGTGCAGGCCCAGCATTTGAATGAGGGGGCCGTACAAACCACGCATCTGGCGAAACACAGTGTCACCACCTCCAAGCTGTCCGGTGAATCGGTGTCGACCGACAAGCTGACCAATTTGGCCGTGACGACGGCGAAGCTGGCTTCCGCAAGCGTAACGTCGGAGAAGCTGGGCAAGGAATCGGTGCAGGCGGATCATGTGGCCTTTGGCGCGATTCAACATGCGCATCTCGGCAAAGCGTCCGTGAAGACGCACCAGCTGGTTACCGGCGCCGTCACTCGCGATAAGCTGGAAGACGGGGCGGTAACGTCGGAGAAGCTGGCGGAAAACGCGGTAATGGCGCTTCACCTGACGGAAGGCTCGGTACGTGGTTCTCATTTGATAGAGGGAGCGGTCGACGGCAGCCGTTTGGCGGCGGGCGTAGTGACGGCGAAGCACTTAGTGCCCGGTGCGGTGACAGCGCCGCATTTAGCGGAACGAGCAGTGCGAGGCCAGCATCTGGCAGAAGGCGTGGTGAGCGGCAGTCATCTGGCGGAAGGGGCAGTCACGGCAGTGCATCTGACGCCCGGTGCGGTCGGTGTGGAGAATCTGAGGACCGGAGCTGTAGGCGAAGCGCAGTTGCAGGCGCAGGCCGTCACGACGGAAAAGCTGGCGGAAGGCGCAGTCACGGCGCAGCATCTGGCGGAGGGATCGGTACGCGGGCTGCATTTGGCGGAAAACGCAGTCGACGGCAGCCGCTTGGCGGCAGGGTCCGTGACGACGGCGCATCTGACGCCGAATGCGGTCGGTGCGCAGCATCTGATGGCGGAAGCTGTAGGCGAAGACCAACTGCAGGCGCAGTCGGTAACGTCGGATAAGCTAGCAGAAGGTGCAGTCATGACACAGCACCTGATGGAAGGCTCGGTGCGCGGTCCGCATATGGTGGATGGCGCGGTGAGCGGCAGACATGTAGCGGCGGCCGCGGTGACGTCGGAGAAGCTTGCGGAAGGTGCGGTGACGGCGCTGCATCTTGCGGATGGATCGGTACGCGGCCGTCATCTGGCGGAAGGCACGGTCGACGGCAGTTGCTTGGCGGAGGAGTCCGTGACGGCGCTGCACCTGGCGGCAGGCGCTGTCGGTGTGGTGCAGCTTGCGGCGGAAGCCGTGGGGGAAGCGCAGCTTCAGGAGCAGGCGGTGACGTCGGGAAAGCTGTCGTTGCGTTCGGTGACGGGGCGGCATCTGATTCCGGGCGCCGTCGGCTCGGAGCAGTTGGCGGCGGAGTCCGTAGGCGAAACGCAGCTGCAGGCGCAGGCGGTAACGTCAGAGAAGCTGGCGGCAGGCGCAGTCACGGTGCTGCATCTCACAGAAGGGGCGGTCGACAGCAGCCGCTTGGCGGAGGGCTCCGTGACGATGGCGCATCTAACGCCGGGCGCGGTGGGCGCGGAGCATCTAGCGGCGGAAGCCGTAGGCGAAGCGCAGCTTCAGGAGCAGGCGGTGACGTCGGGAAAGCTGGCAGCGGAGTCCGTGACGGCGCAGCATCTGGCGCCGGGCGCCGTAGGCACGGAGCAGCTGGCGGCGGAAGCCGTAGGCGAAACGCAGCTGCAGGCGCAAGCGGTGACGTCGGGAAAGCTGGCGGAAAACGCGGTGACAACGAGGCACCTCGCAGAGGGCGCGGTCAACGGCAGCCGTTTGGCGGAAGAATCGGTAACGACGGCGCATCTAACGCCGGGCGCGGTGGGCGCGGAGCAGTTGGCGGCGGAGTCCGTAGGCGAAGCGCACTTGCAGGCGGAGTCCGTGACGTCAGAAAAGCTGGCGGAAGGCGCGGTGACGGTGAGGCACCTCGCAGAGGGAGCCGTAGGCGCAAGTAGCTTGGCGGAGGAAGCCGTAACGACGGCGCATCTGGCGCCGGGCGCGGTAGGCGCGGAGCAGTTGGCAACGGAATCCGTAGGTGAAGCGCAATTGCAGGCGGAGGCTGTGACGTCGGAGAAGCTGGCGGAAAGCGCGGTGACGGCGAGGCACCTTGCGGAAGAGGCGGTTCGCGGCTTGCATCTGGCCGAAGGCGCAGTCACGGCACTGCATCTTGAGGAAAGGGCTGTGCGCACCCGTCATTTGGCGGAAGGCGCGATCACAACGGAGCACCTCGCAGAGGGTGCGGTTGACGGCAGCCGCTTGGCGCAGGGCGTGGTGACGACGGCGCATCTGGCGCCCGGCGCCGTGGGCGTGGAGCAGCTGGCGGCGGAGGCCGTAGGCCCGGTACAGCTTCAAGCGCAGGCGGTGACGTCGGAGAAGCTGGCGGAAGGCGCGGTAACGGCGCTGCACCTCGCGGAAGGAGCGGTTCACGGCTGGCATCTGGAGGAAGGTGCGGTCACGACGCTGAACCTTGCCGAAGGAGCCGTTGACGGCATCCGTTTGGCCGAAGGCGCGGTGACGCCTCTGCACCTTGCGGAAGAGTCGGTGCGAAGCCGACATCTTGCTGGAGGCGCGGTGATGGCCCTGCACATTGCGGAAGGGGCTGTACGCAGCCAGCATTTGGCCGAAGGCACGATCGGCGAGGAACAGCTGGCGGCGGAAGCCGTAGGCGAAGCGCAATTGCGGGCGCAAGCAGTGACGTCGGAGAAGCTGGCGGAAGGCGCGGTGACGGAGCAGCACTTGGCCGAAGGAGCGGTTCACGGCCGGCATTTGGCCGAAGGCGCGGTAGGCGCAGAGCAGCTCGCGGCGGAAGCCGTAAGGGAAGCGCACTTGCAGGCGGAGTCCGTGACGTCGGGGAAGCTGGCGGCAGGCGCGGTGACGGAACGGCACCTGTCCGAAGGAGCGGTTCACGACCGGCATCTGGCGCCGGGCGCGGTGAGCGCGGAGCAGCTCGCGGCGGAAGCCGTAGGCGAAGCGCAACTGCAGGCGGAGTCCGTGACGTCGGAGAAGCTGGCGGAAGGCGCAGTGACGGCGCTGCATTTGTCCGAAGGAGTGGTTCACGGCCAACATCTGGCGCCCGGCGCGGTGGGCACGGAGCAACTCGCGGCGGAAGCCGTAGGCGAGGTGCAATTGCAGGCGGAGTCCGTGACATCGGAGAAGCTTGCCGAAGGCGCGGTGGGCACGGAACAGCTCGCGGCGGAAGCTGTAGGCGAAGCGCAGTTG
Organism: Paenibacillus tyrphae; assembly: GCF_000722545.1. Lineage (GTDB taxonomy): Bacteria > Bacillota > Bacilli > Paenibacillales > NBRC-103111 > Paenibacillus_G > Paenibacillus_G tyrfis. The sequence continues at coordinate 96,077 of NZ_JNVM01000006.1, read as the reverse complement.
CAGGCGCAAGCGGTGACGTCGGAAAAGCTGGCGGCAGGCGCGGTGACGGAGCTGCACCTGTCCGAAGGAGCCGTTTACGGCCATCATCTGACCGAAGGCGCGGTAGGCGCAGAGCAGCTGGCGGCGGAAGCCGTAGGCGAAGCGCACTTGCAGGCGCAGTCGGTGACGTCGGAGAAGCTGGCGGAAGGAGCGGTGACGGAGCAGCACCTAGCCGAAGGAGCGGTTTACGCCCGGCATCTGTCCGAAGGCGCGGTGGGCGCAGAACAGCTGGCAGCGGAAGCCGTAGGCGAAACGCACTTGCTGGCGCAGGCGGTGACGTCGGAGAAGCTGGCGGAAGGAGCAGTGACGGAGCAGCACCTAGCCGAAGGAGCGATTCACGGCCGGCATCTGGTCGAAGGCGCTGTAGGCGTGGAGCAGCTGGCGGCGGAAGCCGTAGGCGAAGCACACTTGCAGGCGCAAGCGGTAACGTCGGAAAAGCTGGCGGAAGGAGCAGTGACGGAGCAGCACCTGTCCGAAGGAGCCGTTCACGGACGGCATTTGTCCAAAGGCACGGTAACGGCGCTGCATTTGTCCGAAGGAGCGATTCACGGACAGCATTTGGCCGAAGGCGCAGTGGGCGTGGAGCAGCTGGCGGCGGAAGCCGTAGGCGAAGCGCATTTGCAAGCGGAGTCCGTGACGTCGGAGAAGCTCGCGGAAGGCGCGGTGACGGAGCAGCACCTGTCCGAAGGAGCGGTTCACGGCCGGCATCTGGCCGAAGGCGCGGTAGGGGCAGAGCAGCTGGCGGCGGAAGCCGTAGGCGGAGCGCACTTGCAGGCGCAGTCGGTGACGTCGGAGAAGCTTGCCGAAGGCGCAGTGACGCCCCTGCACCTTGCGGAGGAGTCGGTGCGAAGCCGACATCTGACCGAGAGCGCGGTGATGGCCCTGCACCTTGCGGAAGGAGCTGTACGCAGCCGGCATCTGGCCGAAGGCGCGGTGGGTGCAGAGCAGCTCGCGGCGGAAGCCGTAGGCGAAGCGCAGTTGCAGGCGGAGGCTGTGACGTCGGAGAAGCTGGCGAATCGTTCGGTGACGGCGGATCATTTGTGCGTCGAGTCGGTCGACGGGCTGCACATCAAGCAGGAGACGATCTCAGGCTACCATCTGGTGCCGGGCACGATTTCCTTCATTCATTTGGAACCGTCGCTGCAGGCACTACTGAACAGGCGGCCGACTGAGGAAGCACAGGACGATCCCGCCGACACGGCAGCCGTCGATCCGGAGCGATTCGATCCAAGCGGCGAAACGGAAGACCCCGGCATCCAGAGCGAAATCGAGACACCGGAAACGGAAGAAGCAGCAGTTGGTTTGGAACCAGGGGAGGGACTGCTTGCTGAGCTCGAGCCGGAGCTGGCGGAGGTCCATATTAGTGCGCTGAATCTCTTGTTGGACGCCGTAACTGCGCAAATATCGGAAGCCGACGCCGCAGCGGGCAGCAGGCTGCAGCCGGAAAGCATCAGGTCGGAGCATTTGGCGGCAGGAGCGGTCACTCCGGAGCATTTGTCCTTCCAGCCGGTGCAGACGGTTGGAGTCCTGACGACGGTGCAGCAGTTCGGGATTAGTCCGTTCCTGCTAAATCTCGAAGACGAACTGACGGAAGTGGTGCTGGTATTTGATCGGCCTTTTGCAGACAACAACTATGTACTGGTAGCTTCCACAAATCAAACGAACACGTATGCGGTCATTCAACAGAAGGAGTCCGACGGCGCTATTATAGGAGTGGTCCGTTCCAAATTTTCGCCGGAGCTGCAAGGAATCGTCAACTGGATTGCAATCGGCGCGGCGAACGCGTAATTGAAACGGTCATGTTTCCTCGAAAAGGCAGTACATCCCCGTAGAGCAGCGGCTTTGAGGCCGAAGCTTTGCGGGGATATTTTTTTGACCTGACACCCGGTCTGCGAAACTATTTTTCGGCCCCCTTCGTATAAAAGTTGAATGGACGGACAAGTATGGTTATTAAAGGAGAAGGGCGGGCCTGGAATATGAACGATTTTGCCTTATATACGATGCTTTCCTTGATCGTTCCGATCATCGTTTTACTTACGATCATTATCTGCAAGATGATTGCCGGCAAGGCAATCCCGAACAGCGACTACACTCCTTTCGATCAGATTACGGGAAATACGCCGATCGAATTTCATGAAGAAAAGCAAGAGAAGGAAGAAAAAGACGAGCAGGGCGACGATAAGGACAAAAATAGAAGAAAAGCTCCGTATTAAAGGCCTTTTCGGGGAACACCCTTTCTAAGCGGCGGGCGAAGGAATTACGATCCTTCCCCGTCCTTTTTATTATGGGCGCAAACGCGAAGTAGTTTTCCGTACAAACGCTTGTAATCTGCGGATTTTGGTTTATAATCAAGAATATCACTTGAAATTGCTTAATATAACTTATGAAAACTTAATTAAAGGCGATGTATTCGAAGGGGGAATACGCATGTTTCAAGAAGAAAGACTGATTGCGATTTTACAGAAGTTAAATGAAAAACAACGCATCACCGTCACGGAAATTTGCGAGTGGCTGCAAATCTCGTGGGATACCGCCCGGCGCGATCTGATCAAGCTGGAGGAGCAGGGGAGCATTATCCGTACCCGCGGAGGCGCCATGCTGCCGTCGATCTCCAAGGAGGTGCCGAACTACGAGCAGCGGCTGCAGCTGGACACTCCATCCAAGCAGGCGATCGGCAAGATGGCGGCGACGCTGATTCACGACGGCGATTATTTGTACACCGATTCCTCCACTACGGTGCGGTGCGCGATGGAGGCGATGCGGACCCGGCGCAATGTGGTCGTCACCAACTCGATCGATCTCGCGGGTATGCTGACGCAGAAGGATGAAATCCGCATCCATCTTCTCGGCGGCCTGCTCGATAACGAGCAGCGGCTGGTTTACGGGGCGCGGACGCTGGAAATGCTGTCGGAATATCAGGTGGACAAAGCGCTGCTGGGCACATGCGGCATCGCGCCGCATGGTCTGACGACCATGTTCGAGGAGGAGAGCTATTTGATCCGGCAGGTTATGCGCAAGTCGGATCAAGTGATCGTGCTGGCCGATCATACGAAATTCGGCAAGAAGCTGTTTCACCGCGTCGCCGGGCTGGAAGGGATCGACATGATCATAACGGACCGGGAGCCGAGCGACGAAATGAAGGAAGAGCTTCATAAGCATCAAGTGGAGCTGTTGATCGCCGGCGAAGGAGAACATCATGATTAACCGGTTGATTTGGATGGGATGCTTGTGTTATGTCATCACCGGCGTGAGCATGGTCATCGTCGGCTCGGTGCTGCCTGAGCTGCTTAAGCATTATTCGCAAAGCTACGGCAGCGGGGGCATGCTCATTTTCGTACAGTTTGTCGGCTTGCTCAGCGGGGTGCTCTCGATGCCGGCGATCTCCCGCAAGCTCGGCCGTAAATCTGCGGTTATGCTCGGTCTCGGGTTGGTCGGGATGGAGCTGTTCGCCGGTTTGCTTCCTCCCTGGCCGGCGGTCGTCCTGCTGGCGGGGCTGGCCGGATTCGGCACCGGCTTGGTCGAATCGTGCATCGGCACGATCATTCTTCTGGCCGTGAAGCAGAAGCAGGCGGCGGCTATGAGCAAGCTTGAGGTGACGTTCGGTGTCGGCGCGCTCGCCATGCCTTCGCTCGCCAGCTTTCTGATCGCCAAAGGGCTGTGGACGTATTCGTTTTTTCTGCTCGGCATCGGCGCGCTCGCGACGGCGCTCGTTTGGAGCCGGCTATCCTTCGGGGAAATGGACGGCATGCTGACCCGCAAAGAGGCGGAGTCCGGCGGAGGACAGGTGCAGCGCCCGGCGTATGCGAGATCGGGCATTCCGTTTCTGGCGTTGTGCGCCGGTTTCTTTTTCCTGTACGGCGGCAGCGAAGTGGCGGTCGTCCATTTCTTCCCCTCGATCTTTATGGAGCGGTGGGGGATCGACAGCTCGCTTGCGACGTTAACCGTCACCGTCTACTGGACGGCAATGGTGATCGGGCGAATCTTGACCGGCATTCTCGGCGACCGGTGGACCTACTTCCGTTTTTTGCGGGCGGCAACGCTGCTGAGTTTAGCGTCGCTGCTCGTCCTGCCGTTCAGCCACTACGCATGGGGAGGCTTCGTAATCAGCTTCCTGCTTGGATTGGGCATGTCCGGGATGTTTGCAGTGGCGCTCATTTACGCCAATCAATCGCTGCCGGGCATGACCGAGAGGACGACCAGTATTTTGCTTGCGGCTAACGGGCTCGGCGGTTCGCTGCTGCCGCTGGGCGTCGGACGGGTAATGGACGCTTTCCCGATTCAAACGGCCATGTGGCTCTACCCGGCCGTGATGCTCGTCATGCTGGTCGTGCTTACGGTTTCGAGAAGACGCCCTCAAACGCAAAGCGCACCTTTGCACGCCGGCCGCAGCATGGAATAGACCCTACAGGCACACGCATGAATGCCTTACCTTGTCGTTGGCGATGTAGGCACGCGCTATGTGCTTCTGAGGGCGCTTGAGCAGGGCCGTGTTTATCCGTAGTACAAGTTATTGAAAACAATAGTGCAAAGGATCAGGTCGCTGCTGCGGTCTGATCCTTTTTTGCTTGACCTTAGGCTAGGTAATGAATTAGACGGAAGACTGTATGGGGAAATAATCCCTCCAAATCGAAATCCGGTTACACAGATATCGAACACCATTTTGCGGTCAAAGAGATACAGGCAGCGGCCTAGCATCATTGGTTGGGGGAGGAGCCCGGAGGCCGATTTGAACCGGATCGCACGATAACTCGGGAAGAAATGGCCGTCATCTTAACGCGCATTCCTCTTCCATGGCCGCTTGGCGATGAGGTGCGATTGGCAGGGCAAACCGATGAATCGGCTATCAAGGCCGTAATGCTGTATTCGCTGCATATACAAAAAAACTTCTAAGAAATATTCAGGTAAAAGACAATCACCTGAACCATTTCCTAAAAGGTTTCATTTTTTTATTTTTGTCTGCTCGATCACCATGCGTGTCGCCCCGCCCCGGGTACAGGTACCTGAACGGCGCGCCGGGCAAATAAAAAAGCCCCCGGCAATTTGCTGAGGGAAACAGATAAAGAACGGCTCTTGCTCGGATGCGAACAAGGGCCGTTTTTTTTGTGGAAACGATTTGCTTTCTTTTTATTTAAGATCATTTGCGGGAATATCGAGCTCTTTACGTAATTCTTTAACTGTTTTTTTTTCGTCTAAATAGGCTTGTTTTTCTTTTTCAAACCTTTCAATGTCTTTTTTGATCTTTTCGGCTTGTTTTAGAAACTCCGAATTTTGTTCTCTTTCCGCGCGTGCTTTCAGTTCAACAACTCCCGTGCCCATAGCGTGAATGGATGAAGTCAGATCGTTTAAGAAATGAGCTTCATCATCTGGGTCCGTTTCTCGTCTTAATTTTTCTTTTTCAATATCAAGCTGTTTGATCCTTTTTCCTTCCGCAACAACGGCATCCTGTTCCTCTTTGGTTTGATTTGGCATCGCATTGAACTGACTTACTTTAGCATCATATTCAGATTCGAGTTCCATCATTCTCGCGGATTTCGCAAATGGGTCAATCTTTGCGATTGCGGAAGTGCCGATAGCACCTGCAACTACGCAACATAAAACAGTTGCTGTTACAACGAATTTTTTATTCATTGTATTTTCCTCCGATTCCACTCAAATTAGTTTGAATTGTATTTGATTTTAATGGAATAGACATAAGATGAAGTGCCGTTCTCCATTCTTGATTGAATTATATCCTTAAGACTTTTACCACTGAACCAATAAGCATAGTTATTATCATTGGTCGAGTGTTGGGATACATACAGATTGCCGCCCCCATAGGAATCTACCGTTACGGTATGAGTTGTATGGCCGCTACTATCCGCAAATTGAACTTGATCCCCAAGCCAGAGGTCAGCATTGAGTTCATCAAAATGATCATAAGCATCTTTTATACTATATTTTACCACCGAATAGGCGTGCCGGCCATTTCCATTGTCCGTATCCCCCCAGAAGGTACGATACTGATGCGCTCCTGTCCAAACTGGTAGGCATGGCCTCATCCAACTACCCTTAACGCCCGTTTTCACGCGGGTTGTTTGCTTTTGAATGCCTTTCGTTTGAGAAGCCAAGGACCGCCAAAATAAATCCGAAGAAAAAACAAAAAACAGCTCTTGCCGTAATGCAAACGAGGACCGCTTTCTGCATGGTTTCAAGCAATCATAATTTTGTTTTTTTCTTTATTGCATCTAGAATTACAACAAAAATTGTTATAAAAACAGAGTACAATAGAGACTTCGCATAGCTTGGTTCAGGAAAAATAAAGTAGGTAGCTACAAAGTTAGTCAGGAAAAAAATTAAGTAACTCATGATGATATTCATGTAGGTTTAACCGTCCTATTCTTAGAACCAAGGTTCTATAATTAATAGTGAATCTTGTTGGATACTGCGTGAAAGTGAACTAGCAACGGCTCACTTAGATTTATACTCAACGTAAAACTTTGTTAAAGACGTGTTCGGAGTAGCTTTTTCCTGCTTTGAATAGATAACAATTCGAAAAATTCCCTGTTTAGGTAACTCAATTGTTGTTTTAAAGTCGCCCTTTGTGATAGGGGTTTTCAAACTTGTTTCCGAAATAAATTCTCCTTTATCCCAATACTCCACTGACGTTGTAAGTTCTTCGCCAACCGCTTTTTGAACTGTACCGGAAATTGTATAGGAGGGATCATGGATTAAATTGTAGCCTGAAGAAGGTATCGCAAGAGTAATGTGACTATAATCCCCGTATATAACCGGTTGCTGAACGAAAAGAGGAAAGGCTTCAAAAGGACTGAGTGTTAAGGTTTTTGGATCGTACGTAGTTATAAATTCTGGCGCTGGATATAGCATATCTAACTTTGACTTCACGTTTTTTATAAATGTGACGGCTTCTGCTCGTGTTAGCAACTCGTTTCCTTGGAATCCCGAAACAGTATTGTCTGTTTTACCGTTGGATAGTCCGCTATCCAAAAGAAAACGTATGGAATCATCAAAATCGTAGCTTCTACCGCTTGCATTTGTGATGAGTTTCGCAACGTACATACGCGGTTCCGAAATTTCAGGTTTGGGGAAAGAGGATAATTTACTTGCTGGAGGTGTGATATAGCTCCCAGCCCAGCCCATTTTAAAACCATATTGAATATAGGGTGTTCTCCAATCGCTGTCACTGGATTGTTCAGAAAATCCTTTCGGTTTGTACGCCCGAATAAGCATGGCAAGAAATTCAGTCTGTCCTACGGATTGCTCGGGTTTAAATGTACCATCAGGGTATCCGTCAACAATGCCATTTTCTTTTGCCCACGAAATGGTTTCATATCCCCAATGATCCGGAGTCACATCCTTAAATCCACTTTCGTTTGCGGAAGCGCCTACCGGCATTACATTAAAAAGTAATAACGCGCCTAATACAACGGTGAGTGCTTTACTTTTTTTCTTATGACACATACATAAGCTCCTTATACTTTTGATATGAAATTAGACGCGATTTAAGTTAATTTGTTTCACAAAAATTGAGAAGAAACCTAAAAAATGGGGGTATATGTCCATAAACTTAGTTCAAATTAATATCTACATAGTAATCGAAGTATTTCAAATTCGTATAGACGCTTATCTTACTTTGTTCTAATGGGGTGCCTTTTTTCTGCGCATGAACGACTACGGATTCATCCATCTGACGAGTACTATTTGGACTGTACACATAGGCATGAGAGATATGTTCACCTCTGAGATAAGAGCGTCAGTTACTGAGTTCACATATTTATACGCCATTGAGAAACCTGTAGCCATTTCTACGTTACCTACATCAGCGCCACCAAAATATACTGAATTATTCCAATTTGTAACGTATTTCCCTCCAAGGACATAAGGAATAATTCCTTTAGGAGTACGGCTATAAACTCAGGGTAGATCAACCCAATGAGTTACTTGGTTAAATCCGCTTCTTGCGTCAGCGTTATAATATGGTCCATGTGCAGTAGCTCTCGCGGGTGAAATTTTGTCTTCCTATCGGTGCTGTTCCGGGGGCGCTTGGGATTTAGGGCCGGTGAACCGGGGGACCCATAGAAAAAAGAGAGCTTCAGCGCGAGGCTGAAAACTCGAACAAGAGCCGTTTTTTTGCATTGTTCCACGAAATGAAAATCGCCGCTCAAAGCTGAATCTAGGGGAGAATATAAACTTGAATGTAAATTTATGGTTTGTTACAATTTGTAAGAAAAGAATGAAAGGAGAAATCCATTGTCTGTTTACTGGTTCGAGCTTATTTTGGTGCTGATACTTTTCATATTAATTGGAGCTGCTATTACCCTAGCAATATTATTTTTCTTAAAAAAATACAATAAGGGTGTGGTGAAATCTTTAATAAACTTCGTTACTTCAAAAGGCTTCTGGTTGTCAGTTTTAATAGGCGCTATTCTTGGTCCCTTATCGGTCGCACTTGTTATTTGGATCGCACTTTACGTTGAGGGCCCATAAAAAGAGGCTGTCCCAAAAGTAACTATTTTAGAATCTGTGGGACAGTCTCGCATGGTAAAAAAGGTGAATCGTTGAATGAATAAAGGAGCTAAGCGGCAGTGGGTGCTTTACTTTTTTTCTTATGATATATATTCAAATTAATATCTACATAGTAATCATGGTAGTTTGCCATCGGATAGACGGTTATCTTGGAGATTTCAATTGGAGTTCCTTTTTTCTCTTCGTGAACAACCACGGAGGGGTCCATCAAAGAGTACCAGCTCGGACTGTAGACAGAGGCATTATAGATATGTCCATGTCTGAGAAAAGAGCCGTCATTTACTCGGGTACAGCCAAGATGGGGTAGTACCAGTGAAGCTGACACCACCAGCAAAGTAGATGTAATTAAATGGGGAATTTATTGATGACCTCGCTATATTCCTGCTGGGGCATCGGTGATAGCAAGCTCAACCCAGGTTAACAGGAAATGTCGCAATTTGTGCGATGGCAGAGCGCTGAAAAAAGCACGATTTTTCCGTGAAGTCTGCTATTTTAAATTCGACGGGACCAAAAAATAGCGAAAAGACCGTTAAAGACCTTCTGTGGGCTAATACGGCCTTTTTTGATAAAACGGTACGGTATGATCGTTACGAAGAAATTGATATTAATAAAATCCACGATACTCACGGATCAATACTTAAATGCCAATTTGAAAACTAAGCCATTTGAAGCTATTTGGGCCAAATTTTCACGCTGTTTTTTCCATCTTTTAAATAGATTTCTTTGGGCTCACCGTATTTCTCTTTATTTAAAGTGATACTAAAATTTCCATCCATCTTACCCAATGAAAATTTTCCCGAAATCTCCAGGAATACCTTCCCTTCACTACTGCTGGCGTTGTAGCCTGAAAAGCCAATCGCGCTATCTGTGAAAGTACCTTTCACAATCATATCTTTTTCTTCATTTAGAATATCCGAAATCGCAATCCTATCAAGGCTTACTATTTTAGGTAGGAACATATTTATTAGCACCCCACAAATAATAACGAGTATGATAATGCCAAATATAATAACTTTTTTCAATACGAAGTCCCTCCTCCAATAAGAAATGCAGGCAACGAACACCTATTGAAATCAAGATGTTCGAGCCTGCTCTATTATATTATTATATAACTTCCTGGAGTAGGATCCATGATAGCGAAAGTCGAGTTCTTAGGTGGTGCAGGCTGAGCAGCAACATTAACATCCGAAGCAGAAACCGAGAATGGAAATACAGCAAAAACAGTCAAGAATAGAGCTAACAGAAGTGCAAAAATCTTCGATTTTCTCATTGATACGTCTCCGATTCTAATAGATTTGGACCTGCGAATATATTCACCAGGCTTCATCCTGTTGCCCCGTGAGTGCGTTATAGGTTGCGGCTTTGTGTATTACTTTGATTCTATTGCAAGTTTACCATCATACATCAACTTAAAGTATTTATAACCTGCTACGCCGATTATAACAAAAAATACAAATTGTTTTATGATCATAGGAACACTGATTGCTTCGGAGAAAATCCATACGATCAACACTACGGTGAGAATTATCTCATAAAGACCAATTTTGATTCTAATTTCCGGTTTGATCAACCTTAATTTAAATAGTAAAGATATACTCCCAATGAATGCAAGTATTAGCCAGAAATAAAATGCGTCCTTGTTGAGGGAATATCCAAATAGTGGACCATATAATAATCCGAACGAAATTATTGAAAATTTTTGTAATTTTCGTTCTGAATTATTCAGTTCACTGTAATCTCGTTTCATATTACCATGTTCCTTGTGTTAGATTTGGCCAAACCCCATTCCAATTGATTCCGAAATAAACTCCGTTTTGTCCACTAGATTTTGACTGTAGGACCAAGTAACAAAGATTAGCCATGCCACCATATCCAGCTATGGTTAAGGCCAATCTTCGGGCGACAATCCCGACATCTGTTGATGCCCTGTATATTGGGTAATGTTAACTCTCTTCGTATTGGGAATTCTTTCATCACTATCAATTTTTGTTATATCAACCTAAATGCTTGGTTTTAATCCTGAATATGCGATCGGCCCTTGCCGCAAAGATGCGAACAAGAGCCGGGGAAGTTTCATTTTGTAGATATCAGCTTAAGAACAACTATAGCAGAAATCATCAAGATTGAGATAAGAGTAACGATTCCTTTGTTACTACCATCTATCAGTAACCATATACACAGACATAATAACACTAGTATAACGCCTAAATACCACAGACTAATATACTCTATATTCTTATTTGTTCTCTTTTTTATAATTTGTGTGATTATAAAAAAGACTGCAACGAAAAAAATTAAGAATAGATAGATAAGTATATTTGCTAATAGCATGCCTTCAACAACCTTTTAATTTGGAGTAGATTCAAAGTAAGTAACCGGAAGCCAATGCAAGTTCAACGTTACACCATTTCCTTTATCGTTGCGTGCCATTGAATTTGCAATCATAAATGACCCGACAGACACAATTACTGCTGCTGCTGATACAGACGCACCCGCAGGAGCGTTAATGACAGCGATAGCCGCACCAACAACTGCTACAAGTTGCCATACTTGCCCAGATTGATTTAACCAGTAAATTTCATCTTGAGTTTCTTGTTCGTTGAAAGTTATCGCAACTCCCCACCAATAAGAATTTGCATAATGGTCTGTATGACCCCCCCCCCTGAATTTGCGAATGAAGATGCATTAGCAACAGGTTTACCATTTTCGATTTTCAATAATTTTTGTTGGAGTCCTTGATTTACACTGTCAACTGAATTGGAATAGGCCTGATATACCTCACTGCTAAACAATGCTTTTGCTGTGGGGTCGAGGTGAAATAAATTATCTTGACCCAGTTTGATGTATTGGGTAATTGAATTACCTGCTGCGATGATATCTTTAGTTAATTGATTACTTGCTACTGTTACTGTGGGATATTTGCTTTGCTCATTGGTGCCGTCCGTTGGAGTGATTTTTCCACCGAGAGGTACAGAAGTCGATACAGGTGCATTGCTCGGAGCTGCATTAGCAAAAGCAGAACCAGCGAAGGAACAAACCATTGCAGTACCTACAACAGCGGATACAATTTTCTTTTGCAAAATAATCCCTTGAAATGGAAATATATAACAATATACATATAATACTATATTTGGTTTTTTATTATAAATTGAAATAGATAGAGTCCTAGTGTCCCATTTCGTTCACACGATAAAAGAACAATCGCTCACGCAACAATTTCTCAACTTCCTCATCGGTATAGCCCAGCTCGGCCAATCTTCGGGCGGCAAATCCGGCACCTGATGATGCTCTATAGACCGCGTCCTGTAAATCCTTGATGCCGTATAACGGTTCAAAGATCACTCCGATTTTGCCCAATACGGACCGACATTTTATGAAAACTCAATCGTCATGATGATTAAATACTGGTAGGCATGGCCTCATCCAACTACCCTTACCGCCCGTTTTCACGCGGGTTGTTTGCTTTTGAATGCCTTTCGTTTGAGAAGCCAAGGACCACCAAAAATAAATCTGAAGAAAAACAAAAAACGGCTCTTGCCGTTGAATTGAACTATGACCCACAAGAGGGTCACTTTTTTCAAAGTATCCATCTTGCGGGTCATAGTTCACGTATGCGAACAAGGGCCGTTTTCTGCATTGTTTCAAGCAATCATAGCTTTGGCTTTTTCTTTATCGCATCTAAAATAGCAACAAATATTGTCATAATAACAGAGTACAACAAAGACCTAGCTAAGCTTGGTTCAGGGAAAATGTAGTAGTAAGTTAGCACACAGTTGGCTATGAAAAAAAGTAAGTATTTCATGATGTTATTCATGTAGTTTTAACCGTCCTATTTCTTAGAACCAAGGTTCTAGAATTGTGGATCTTCTAGCATCAGTACCATATGAACCGTCAGTACGATTGGAATTTTTCGTGACTCTCATCTCTTTCAAGATCTCGTAGTCACCAATGAAAGTACCATTGTGATCAAAACGACCTGGTCCCCACTCTCGGTAGCTGTATTCAATAAACGTATACAAGTCCTCTGTTTCCGAATTGATGTAGTAATACATGCCGTACCCGGCAACTGCGACACCAACAAGCTCTTGCCAAGACGTTGTTATGTTTTTCGCCCATGCTGCAAAGGCCGCGCCAAAAGCAGTTTTCGTAGCTGCGTCAAATTTTTTCGAGCCCACTCTGTCATAATTTCTCATGTGAACCCATGAAGTCGGATAAGAAGTAGCTAATTGAAACCGCGAACTCAACAAATTATTGGCTTTCGTTACAGCTTCCGGAGTTGGTTGGTTCAACTTAATATTGCCAGCGACAATTGAAAAATCGATCTTGTTGTCTTTTAGTACCTTTACAACTCGCTCATTGGGGACAGGTACCACTTTTCCGTTCTCCGGAGCTGCTGCTGAAGCCATGGGAACACTAAAAACAAGGCAGAGACAAAAAGCAAGGAACATAATCGAAATCTTTTTCATTTGCGTTTCCTCCTAAATATAACATAATTTTGTATAACTTGGAACAAATGTCCGAAGTATGATTCTAGTGGCCCATGTTGTTCGCTCGATAAAAAAAGAATCGTTCGCGTAACAATTTTTCTACTTCCTCATCGGTATAGCCAAGCTCGGCCAATCTTCGGGCAGCAAACCCGGCACCTGTCGATGCCCTGTATACCGCGTCATGTAAATCCTTAATGCCGTAAAGCTTTTCAAAGATGGCGCCGATCCGGGCAAGGTATTGAATGCGTTCCTGACTTTCTCCGACCAATAACTTTTCATACTGCATCATCCACACACCTTCAGCTTCAGCTTAGAAGAAGACTTTTGAGCCATCAGAATATACTGATCTAATCGCTGGCTGAGCTGCACCACCTCCTTAACAGAAAACGAACCTTTTTTCTCAACCAACCGCACCAATTGCTGCTGTAGTTTTCTGATTTTCCGCTTTAGCTTTTTATTCATATCACCCATCCCCCGAATTCAATTATAATGCTTTATTTCCAAATTAAGGGTTTGAGTGTTCTTGAAATATTTTATGGGCATAACAAAAGCATTCTGCTTTGGGCAGAATGCTTCAAGGGATGGGTGTTGATTGTTCAAAATGTTATTCTGTGCCGTGTTGGTCAAGCGGCTTAACTATTGGGCCGTCATTTGGACCCGGCACAAAAGGTCCAACTGTACCGCCAAATAGCCCCAAGGCGATGACCAGAGCGAGGAAGTAAGCTTTCATTCTAATTACACCTCCTTTCTCACCCCCATAGCTAACCGATAATTTTTCAATTGCTGCGCCGATGCTCGGTCTCGGTACGATTCAAATAACGTAACGCATTGAAAACCATCTTCATACTTTTTCATATCTTTTGCCAAGGAAAGACAATGCAACGTCTCATCGAGTCCTTCTTCAATACGGCCGTTCCTGAACGCATAAATAGCTTTATGATACCTATATTGAAGATGTCGATCCGCAAGAATCAGGTGCCGATTAAATATATCGAATTGTTCAATGAAGCCGGAAAAACGCGCCAGCACATGATCAATATTGAATCCATGAGTATTCGCTGATGAAACGATAGCAATCAGTCCGGCCACAATGTCGTTTAACTGGTTTAAACTCGCCAAATAATCGGCATATTCGTCAATAATGCCCTCGTTCCCGGTTAACACTTCAAGTGTGTATAAATTCGCTTTTCCCCAGATCCTAAACTGCTCCACTTCTTTCTGGCCAGATTCATCAAGGGGCTCTGGCCATTCCAGATCAGCATAGCTTCGTACATATTTTTTTGACTGCTCATATAACCCCTGTCTTTCCAACACAGACCCTAAATACAAAAGTCCCTTACCATAATAATACACGGGATGCCGCTTATGTGCTACCATTTCATCGCCGCATAGAAGCGTGCTTAGCTCCACCAGTTCGCCCGCATATTCCTTGACCTCGCTCCACTTTTTTAACGAGTAACAAGCTCTCGCTAACTGATACAGCGCGTCCAAGCGATAACTCTCTGGTAACCGGTTTCGAAACGGATCAAACCGGATCACAGCCTTCCAATTCTTTTCCGCATCCGTACCCTGCGTGACCGTAAATAGCCTGTAGTGACTGATCGCCAGCATTTCGGAAAAGCTGTCTTTGACGTTCTCCACGACCAGTTCATAGAAGCGTTCCGATTCTTTTTGTTTTCCTTTATTGAATAGTTTCTCCGCCGAAGCAAAGATGATTTGCACGTTTTTTGAGTTATCAAGAATCTTTGGGAGGACCGCATCAATACAATCATTTCGGCCTACTTCGGCACATCGTACCAAGTAAGAAATTAACCGTGGCCGAGACACTTTTTCTTCGGAGATGCATTCTTCTGTGTACAGCTCATACAACCATCCAGGCACTTTTCCGAAAACTTTGCCCAAGGCGTCCAGTTGGTTGATCGACATTGATCGGGAAATGCCATTCAAGGCCATGCTTAGATTACCTTGGTTAATTCCAGTCAGTTCAGCCAAATGATGCATATTGTACTTATGCAGCTTCATTTGGGCTTCAATTTCCCAGCGCAAAGAACGATTAATGACCCGCACAAAAAAAACCTCCCCTAAAAATATAAAGAAATACTACCATAATAATCCTTTTTGTGAAACGAAAAGCCAAAAAACAAGGACATTATTCCTATAAAATTAAAAAAACAGTCCTATTCTTTCCTTGATTGTTCGGGATTTTTCCCAGTTTTCACGGCCACCGCGTATCAACAAAACAGTATAGTTTTTCCATCCCCCTTTCGATGGCGATGAATTTCTTAACTACCTCGGTTAGTTATTTTCAAAAACAGGGAAGAGTCGATGAATTGTAAGACGAATCTTAATTTGCTATAATTAACCAGTGTAAATTTTTGGTTAAAGGGAAGGTATGTATTATGGTGGATATTAAATATCGGAATAACACCATCGCAGATTTCATCTTCCAACTTAGAAAAGAGAGAAACTTGTCTTATTCTGACCTTGAGGAGCTTACTGGACTTAGCAGAGGAGTTCTTCATAAGATTGAAACTGGAGAAACGAAACATCCAGAATTTAAGACAGTGAAGGCAATTTCCCCTGTACTACTCGTTCCATATTTTCAAGTCATTGAACGCTACATTGAAAATGAAAACCGAGTCGATACTTTGTTAGAAGTTCTGGCTGAAGTTATTTCATGTGAGGAAACCGTTAGCCTTGTAACCAAGGTAGCATTACGCTTACTTGAATCTCCAAACAAGGGGACGGAAGTTTCTTTAGAACGATTGTTTAATTTTACACAAGCGATAAAGGATAATTCCCTGAAGGTAACACTATTTGAGGTTATAATTCAATATTCCAGAGGACATGGCGTTATGGTCTATTTGGCTAAAGGAATGTTACAGAAATATTTAATAGAACGGCTTGATTTTAAACGGCTGGAGCAAACGTATCAAGAAGGGCAAGAGATACTACATTACACGGATTTTTTGTCCAGAGAGGAAAAAATAGCTTTTTATTTTAGAATGGGATTACATGCTCATAATACAAAGAAATATACGGACTGTATTAAACATTGCATTACAGGTATTAACTTAGAAGATAGAGAAACTGAGCTAAAAGCTAGAGCTTATCTGGCTATGATTAATTCACACTCTCAATTAAAGCAATATGATGCGGTAGAAAGATGTTTGGATGTGTTCGAACGGTTTGAGTATGCTTTTGTTTCCGAAGCAGCTAAAATTACACGTGCCATAACCAAAGCAAGAAAAAAAGAATATGATATTGCCATTCCCCTGCTCCGAAGCTACATGAATGAACTAAGCAATAACTATAAAATAAGCATTGCAACCGAGCTTATTGAAATTTATCTGCAAACTAAAGATATGAAATCGATTGCTGAATTGCTAGAAAAAGAACGAGAGTTTTTGCCTGACAATCCTGAAAGCCCGCACACAAACTATGTCATTGGATTGTATTACCGTCAAAAAGGGGCTTATCATCTTGAAATTGGAATGGTTTATGAGGGGATACAAAGCTTTGTTCTTAGCATGAACGCTTTTGGGAAAATTAATGGGAATAAAGAGAGAGATAAGTGTATGAATCAAATTTTTGCCTATTTTTTGAAATCGAATAAACAATTTGATTTACAGTATGTAAGCATGTTGCAGGAGGTGTATAATATATAGTGATCCCAATTTAACCCAATTGGAGGTGAGTGATATGAAAAAGTTCGTCTTGATGGCAGTTCTGTCTTTCATTCTAATCGGAACTGTTCCTAATTTTCCTCCACAGCCACACCCCGGTACTGTAGTCCAAAATGCAGATGTTGATCCTGGACATTAACAAATACTTGAAGTTAGTTTGAATATTCATTTAGTTTCATAATAGTGCTTATAAAACGCCCGGACCTAGTGTTCGGGTTTTTTCTATATTTAACTTATTTCCTGTATCAACAATTGCCCAAAAAATAAAGTTGCGATACAGGAAAGTATACTCAAATCAGTAATTCAAATTAAACGGTAAAGGAGAAATTTACATGACGCCACAAGCATTTGGAGAGGAGGCTCCCACACAGTATAAAATTGATCATCTAAATGATCAAGCATTGCAGAACACAATGAATAGTATCCTGAACCAAATGAAAGAAGCGTTACAGCAAGGCGAGGGTTTAACGAGCGAATATATGGTCCAATTGAGTCAGCAATTAGATACATACGTGTTGATTGCTCAAATTCGAAAAATGCGATGTATAAACTAGAATCGTTTTGTTTGAGGTGTGTTGATGCAAGAGGATAGAAGAACTGGAATTGTTAGAGTGTTAGACAATTTAGGGAGAATTGTGATTCCCACAGAGATTAGGCGTGAGTTGAATCTTAATCCCAACGTTAAGACGGAGTATTTCTGTGATGACAAGAGAAAGGCGATTATTGTTTATCGATATCACTGCAATGAATGTTTGTTTTGCTCAGGTAAGGAACAAACCATTTACTTCAAAAAATTTTATATTTGCATGCCCTGTATTCAAAGCCTTCCAGCGCTTCAAGTGTTCTTAGCGCGGGTAGAACGTGAACGAGCCAACGAGAAAAAAAAGAAAAAACTTACCAAAAGAAGAAAAGATGTATTGGATCGACTCCATAAAGCGATGAAGGAAAATCCAGAAGCTTCGCAGAAAAAAATAGCCGAAATCTTAGGAATTTCCCAATCCTGGGTTAGTCAATTGATTAGGAACCTATAGATGTCGGTCTTTTTCGAAAATTGATTGCGACGCAACGTAAGCGTCAAACCCTACACACCTTCAAGAACTCATGAAACAGAAAAAACCTGTTGAGGTAAATCAACAGGCTGAACCCATGTTATTAAACGATATTCACACCCGCACTTGCCACTCCAAGCACTCCACTTGGTACCGTCGACGAGTATACCATCATCAATCGATCTTCCGCAGCTACAGGAATCGACAACCCAGTAGCTGTATTGTGGAGGCTGAAGCCAGCGTTAATAAGGCCCGTTAGTGTTGGAGATAGCGTTATAACAGGTCCGATTGGGTCATAAGTGTTGTTAGTGGCGGGGGCTTTATACAATTGTGCACTAACGGTAGCAGTTAATACTGGACCCAAATTTAGGGATGCTGTGACAGCAAAAAATGCAGCAATGGATGTGATTGTTCCGGCACGCGGAACTGAAAATGCGAAATCAATAGCTGTTGATTGAATAACAAGGGGATTGACGAGAATTATTTGTGTACCTTGACGGAGGGCCAAATCATTAGACCCAAATCCAACGAGTCCTACTATCTCCTGATCGCCGCTAAAAATACCAATACCACCATTAGCAACAGTTCCCATTGGATTACCAGATGCGAATGGAATGATCGCACCACCACCTGCTGGTCCTGCTGGTCCTGCTGGTCCTGCTGGTCCCGTAGGACCGGTAGCACCGGTAGCGCCGGTCAACCCCGTAGCTCCCGTAGCTCCAGTAATTCCAGTTGCTCCAGTAAGCCCCGTAGCTCCAGTCAGTCCAGTCAGTCCAGTCGGTCCGGGTGGCCCCGGAGGTCCAGGAGGTCCAGGAGGTCCAGGAGGTCCAGGAGGTCCTGCCGGTCCCGGCGGTCCCGGAATTCTACCCATTGAAAATCACGCTCCCTATAAAGTTTAATTCAAACGTCCAACAACCCATCCGCAAAGCACCTCTCATGACTTTTAAACAATATATCTTACGTCTGGCATCTATGGGAGGGTTGGACGGGTGTCTAATAGGGACTAGATTGAAATCTATTTATAGTAAAAATAGGTGAATCCCTTAAGAGTTTCGCTCTACTCATTACCCTATCGATGAATACATTACGGTATACAGAAAAAAGGAGCGATAATTTGGGATAAAATGAGACGTAAGAAAAAAAGTCACAAAGCCAAAATAAACAATCGTTTGATTGGCATTATGGTACCGAACAAACGATGGAGGAAGCCGCTCCTTCAGAATTATTTTAGATCGGGTCCCTTCAAAAAGGAAATCTTCTGTTTCAAACCAAGGGGAATCAACTGGCGTACAAGAAGCATTATTGGAGTATGCCGCAGGAGCAAAATGTTCACGGCATCCGAAGCATAGCCGTTGCGCCAATTCGCGCGAAAAACAGCTACGCCGCATTTTAACGTTCCGTTGCGGGCATCGCAGCTGTGCGAATTGATGCTTCGGCAAAAAAAGGCATGCCGCTTCTTCCGAATGGGAGAGCGGGCATGCCTTTTTCGGTTGCATCGTTTTTTTGAAGTTGACATTTTTGGATTACACGTGTAGTCTAATAAAGGATTACATCGGTAATCCAGATGAACGGAAAGGAGAGTGCAAGATTCATGAAAGAGCTGCCTAAAATATCCGAGGCCGAGTGGGAAGTGATGAAAATCCTCTGGTCCCGGTCCCCGCAAACGGCCAATGAAGTCATCGAGGCTCTCGAAGGGCAAATGGACTGGAAGCCGAAAACGGTTCGGACGCTGATCAGCCGGCTGCTGCAAAAAGATGCCATCGCCTTTCAAGAGACAGGCAGAACCTACTTGTACTATCCTCTGGTCTCGCAGGACGATTATGTGCAGACCGAGACGCATTCTTTTCTCAAGCGGCTGTACGGCGGAGCGGTCAAACCGCTGCTCGTCCATTTCTTGCGGGAACAGAAGCTGTCTTCGGACGAAATTAGCGAACTCAAACGGATTCTCGACGAGAAGACGGAAGAGGGGCCGGATCGCGACCGAAGAAAGGACAGATGACATTGGACGGTCGAAGCCTTTCACTATTGAGCTTTTTTGACTGGATATTGGAGACCTCGCTGATGGCCGGTGTGCTGGTGGGGCTCGTCTTGTTAGTCAAAATCATCGCGAGGAACAAGCTGTCTCCCAGATGGCACTACATGCTGTGGCTGGTCATTATGGCAAGGCTGCTTCTGCCGTGGGCACCCGAAAGCTCTTTCAGCGTGTATAACCTGCTTTCCTACGGCCAGGAAGCTCTGCGGACTTCCGATGCGCCTTCGCCGCGTCCGCCGGAAGCATCAACTGTTCACCAGGAGGTGTCGAACACTGCGGCAGTGAAGACCGCATCCGTGGAAACCAAGCAGGAACCGCCCGTTCAAACGGCCGAACCGGTAGAAAAGCAGCCTTCGGCAAGCTTTTCGCTGTATAAGCTCGCGTTTGTCGTGTGGCTGCTGGGCGCGGTTTGTCTTGGGATCTTGACTGTAGCCGCAAACCGGCGCGTTTATGCCCGGCTCGCAAAGCAGTCTATCATTACGGACCCCGGAATTGTCGAGCTGTTCGAACAATGCCGGAAGACGATGGCGATCCGGCAATCGATCCCGTTGATCACGGCGGGACCGATTTCCAGCCCGGCCGTGCTCGGGTTTATGCGTCCGCGCATCGTGCTGTCGGATTCGCTCATGAACATGCTGGACGATCGGCAGCTGCGGTTTATTTTTTACCACGAGCTGGCCCATGTGAAACGCAAGGACGTCGCCATGAACTGGCTGATGAACGGCTTGCTAATCCTGCACTGGTTCAATCCGGTCCTATGGTATGCCTATTACCGGATGCGCGAAGATCAGGAAATGGCTGCCGACGCGCTTGCGCTGTCCTATATCGGAGCGGAGCAAAAAGAAAGCTACGGCCATACGATCATACGCCTGTTGGAGCATTATGCCACTTTGTATCCGACCCCGGGTATGGCCAATTTATCGGGCGGAAAACAGCAGATAAAAAGGAGAATCATCATGATCAAAAATTATCATAAACAATCTTACCGCTGGTCGGTGCTCGGGTTGGCTTCCCTCATCGCCCTTTCTTCCGTGACGCTGGTCAATGCCAAAGCTTCGCCGGAGTCCGCATCCGGCAATTTGTCGGCACCCCCTGTGATCGCGACGGAATCGTCCGGCAGTTCGGAATCGACAAAGAAGCTGACGATTCACGATATCCCGTTAGACAAGAAAGTCGTTGAAGCAGCCCAAGAAGAGCTGCGCCGTTTTCTGGGAGATTCGAAAGCGGAGCTTTACGAAGTGGCGGACCCTGATATCACCACGAGATGGATCCTGCTGAATAAAAACGGAAAAGGACAAGTCGCTATCGACCGGGATACGAAGCAAATTGTGAATGCTTATGTCCAATATACGTGGGACGAAACGGATGCGGCCGTGAGAAAGGCAGCTGCGGAAGCTTTTCGTCAAGTGGATGCGAACAAAACGTTTACCGCCGAGAGCGTAGAGAGACAGAAACGTTTTGCGGACGGTAAATCGACGCATGAATGGACGCTTCAAAGCAAGGACATGATCGTTACCCTGGATGCGGACACGCTGAGCGAAAGAGGCATATTGATCAGCTATCCTTTCGCACAGGGGGACGAGAAAGCGAAGAACGCCGCACTGAACGCATTTCAACGAATGAACATCGGAAATCCGGTAGCTTTTAAACAAGCAGACCACAATTATTCCAGCGGGAGATACGATACATGGAAGTTTTTTGACGACGGCGGCAATTATGTCGTAGTGATTGGCGCCAAGACAGGCGCAATCCAATCGATCTCGGCGTTCGGCAAGAAAGTAGCCAATGAAGCCAATTTGCCCCTTCTCCTGGCTAAGGATAGAAAGCCGATCTATACGAAAGAAGAAGCCATCGCCGCGGCCAAACCGACGGTGAACAAGCTGTTCGGCATCGATCTGACCGGTTATTCGGTTGAATTCGACTCCGATAATTCCTACTTACATACCTTTGCGAAGAAGGGACAGCCGACAGTTCACGCCGATGTTGATAGAACAGGCGAGTTTTGGAACTATTGGGTTGACCCTGTGGACGGGACGATGAACGATTAAGCTTCGGCCCCTTCGCAGTATTCGAGTTAAAGACAACGAATTGGAGGACGCATTTTATGAAAACGATGAAACAACGATTCAAATCGATTCTGGCTTTAAGCATGCTATCCGTTATGGTTATGACATGGATGCTCGCCTTCGGCGCCCCGGCGTCGGCTTCCATACAGTCAATCGGAGAACTTAGTTTCGCGGTGTTGTCGGGCAAATACGAAAAGGACGCGCTGGTCGTCAAAGGAGTATTCGTCAACGTCAGCAACGTAAAAGTCAACAAGGTAGAAAAGCTCAAGCTTTCCGTGAAGGACGGCAGCGGAAACGAATTGGCGACGCGGGAATGGGACAACGATGCGTTCCTGACGGGTCTGAGCTTGGAGCCGGGCCAAAGCCAAAAATGGGATGTTACGTTTCCCGGTGCGGTCCAAGGGGCGGACTTGAAATCGCTCGATGTTACGTATCATATGACTTGCGTGACGGAGAAATGGGCCGGACGCGGCGAGGGGGTACATATTTTCATCGACAACCGGAAGCTGAACCCGGAGGTGGCTCCTTTTCTTAAGGATGGAAGCATGCTTGTGCCGCTTCGTTCCACGCTGGAAGCGCTCGGAGCGAAAGTAGAATGGAACCCCGAAACCCAAACGGTGAAGGCGACGAAAGGCAGCGATGTCATGACCTTTAAGATCGGTCAGAAATCCTCGACGATCAACGGACAAACGATCCAATTTGGCGTTCCCGCGCAAATCGTGGACGGCTCCAGCTTCATTCCGCTCCGCGACGCGTCGGAGGCTCTGGGTTGCGCCCTTTTTGTCCGCATGCACGACGCCAAATCGATGACGATTGTGATCGTGGACAAACAATAATCAAAATTTCTTGTGGAAGGAACAGATTCTTGTCTTAGCGTCAAGAATTTGTTCCTTTTACCGTTTAGGCCAAGAATATATTCTGAATCTGCCACGAACTGCAAGCCTTCTCATTTGTAATAACCTAAGAACCATTTGCATATGATCTTAGCAGCCTGCAAGGGATTAGTGGGGTGGTGGGTATTCGTAGAAAAAAAATCAAGAAGAGAAATCCATATTGGTTTTTTCGTACAACATGGAGATATCTTACCGTCAAGTATTCAAAGTTGCGGCGAGTACGTGAAAAATATAAAACTTATTATCGCAATGAAATCAATTATTATTATGAAGCGAGACGATTAGATGATGACGTTCACGAGAATTTTCGGTCCCGCACGGTGGAGACGCCTGCCTCATTTGTCGCTGTACTGACAAACGGTCGTGTTTGCAGGCAGAACGCTTTCGTTCTTACCGCCAAATATAAACTGCTGCAAGACGTTTCCTTTGAATTTAATGCAGAACATCTTAAACCAATAAAAAGACAGGACGCCTACCGAGAATGGAAATCTCGCCCTTCAAAATATTACCCCAAAACTGTCGCTGTGCTTATTTTTTGCTCGTCTGACAACTTTTATCATTGGATGTTCGATGTGTTACCAAGAATTCATTTGCTGCGGCTAAGCGGTATACGGATCGATAAATATGTCTTGAATCGTCAAGAAATTTTTCCGTTCCAAGAGGAAACGCTTGCTATTCTAGGGATCCCCAACAAAAAAATAATCGATAGTCCGATTGACCTGCAAGCCAGAAAGCTCGTAGTTCCTTCGTCAATTACCCGTTACACTTTAAATCCTCACACGAATGTAAGACCAGACGTCATTCCCAAATGGGCTTGCGATTTTCTAAGAAAAGAATTTCTTCTGCCACAGGATAACGATCGTTCGGAGAACAACGAATATATCTACATTAGCCGAGAAAATGCGAAGTACCGTAAAGTCATAAATGAGGAAGAAATTATCAATCATTTAAATGGATTTGGATTTAAAAAGGTTACGTTGGAATCTATGAAGGTTACTCAGCAAGTACAACTATTTTCTTGTGCCAAATTGATCATTGCTCCACATGGCGCCGGCCTTACGAATCTGGTATTCTGCAAACCGGGGACGAAGGTAATCGAGCTCTTTAACCCGTATTATATGCCCTCCTACTACTGGATGATCAGCAATCTTGTTCATTTGGATTATTATTACTTAGTTAACGAAGCAGAGCAATTAAATTCGGCAGCATCCGATTATAAGGTGAACATAGGCCAATTGCTGGAGCTGGTTCATTATGCCGGTCTATAGTGTGTGTAGGAGGGCTGAGATTGAAAATTTTGGTTACTGGAGGAGCGGGCTTTATTGGTTCGCATCTAGTAGATCGCTATGTAGATAACGGCCATGAAGTCATTGTTTTGGATGATCTGTCCACAGGAAACAAAGATTACAGAAATCCCGGTGCTGAATATATTTTGCTCAGCCTCTCCGATCCCCGGTTAGAAGCGATCCTTTGCGATATGAGGCCTGATCTCATTAATCACCACGCTGCACAAGCAAATGTCAGATGGTCTGTAAAAGAACCCTATATGGATATCGAAACGAATGTAACGAATACCGTTCGTTTACTTCGCGCGGCCGGTAGTGCCAAAGTGAAAAAAATAATTTTTGCTTCCTCCGGCGGAGCGATATATGGGGATAAGCCACGAAAAGCCATCTCAGAATCTTATTCCTGCAAGCCGATCTCCCCCTACGGAATTAATAAACTTGCAGCCGAACAATACGTTCGCATGTACTCGGACATATGCGGATATGAATGGATCATTTTACGTTACTCCAATGTCTATGGTCCCCGTCAAAATCCGCTTGGCGAGTCAGGTATTGTCTCGATTATTATGGACCAAATAAGAAAAGGGGAGCGACCCGTTATATTCGGAGATGGGGAGCAGGTGCGCGATTACATTCACGTAGACGATATCGTCGAAGCCAATATGCTGTTTCTGCAGCCGGACAGTATAGCGAATGAGATATTCAATGTTGGAACACAGTGCGGCACTTCATTAAATGATCTTTTACAAATCATGATGGAGGCTGCTCACAGTTCAATCCCGCCTGAATATGTATCCGCGAAAGACGGCGATTTGAGATGGAATGTGCTTGGTAATAAAAAGTTAAAAAAATTAGGGTGGTCACCAAAAATTACACTGGAATTGGGAATTGAAAAGCTGTTCCGAAATGAACAAACCACTTGACTGCTTGAAGCAAGTCAAGTGGTTTGTTTTTCATTATATTTTTTGGAAAATGATCACACCATTCCAAAAGGTAGGATGCCCGTTATAAGCGGTAGACGCATCAAAGAGTATTTTATAATCATTTACACTATTAGCCATAAAATCAAGCGTAGCTCGGCGAGGTTGTTCCCAGTTTGTATCGTCTACCATAATCATGCAATTGTTGGCGAAATAAGGTTCAGCTAACTGCAGTCCTTTTAATTGATTGTCGTAGTCGTGAGCACCATCATAAATGTAAAAACCAATCGGATCGGTGTGAGTATGAATGAAATAGTCAACATAATCCATGTTATTGAAGGAATGAGATTCGCTTTTATAATCTGAAAATCGTGATGAGAATTCCTCCTGCGGCCCTCCAAATTCCGAGAAGTTATCTACACCGATACATGTTTTATTCGGATTATTTACTATTCCGGCAATAAATGTGAAACCATGCCAAACCCCCACGTTGACAAAAGCATGATGGTTGTCCATTTGAGATACGCCTTTATTGATGATAGCCCCCAAGGCGAGGGTTGACATTCTTGGTATTTTGCACAGCTCGTATAAACTCTCTTTTGTTTGTTGATCTGCTTCTGGCAATTTCGTATTCGCTAACTCAAAATCAATCATGTTGTCAATAGGAGAGCTGGGATGCATGTTCGGCTGCAGCCATGAGAACGAGATCCCGTTTATATATTTCGTAAACCTCATTACTCTGTTCCTCCCTCCAATTTGGTGGACAATGTAGTAGTACTTTATGATGCTTCCAATCTTTTGGTGAACCTATTTTACTCCCCAAACTAGCGCTGTTATGCCATAGCCGTGTCCTTGAAACGGTGTGTTCATAAAATGTAGGAAAACGCTGTTGACCGCCAAAGGAGCTGCTAGAAACCATGACAGATTCAAGCGAATTGATGCCTCCTTCAGGTTTTTACGAATCAACATTAGATTGGATCAAACAGTCACAGAACGAACAATTGTTATATTCTATTTATCCGGAAATTCCTATTCCCGACGTTAATAAAAATGAAGAATGGCAATTGCTCGTCGATAAACCCAGATTCAGCAACAAGGCATTTGTTGCCATTGTGCCAAACGGACGGGTCTTGGGAGAGCGGGCTGTCATCTCACCCGATCATAAACTATTATGGGATGTTTCGGTGGAATGGGCGAAAATGCCGCCGGAACATTCCGTATTTCAGGAAAATAAGCTGCCGCCACTGATCAGAACCGATAAAACAGTGGCTTTGCTTACCCATCCGGCCTCTAAAAATTACTATCATTGGTTATTAGAAGCGATAGCTCGCGTTCATCTGCTGCAAATGACCCATATCAAAATAGACAAATATATCGTTAACCATCGCTGGTTGCCATTTCAGCTTCAAACGCTTGTTGCATGCGGAATACCTGCAGAAAAAATAATTCAACCGTATGACCTTTTTCATCTGCAAGCACGACAGCTAATCGTTCCATCCTATGTTAATTTGCCAAATTCGTGGTCTTGTCATTATGTTAGAAATTTACTTTTGCCACGTAGGGCCATTCAAAATGAAACAGGGTATGAGCGGATCTACATCAGACGGAATTCCTATCGAAGAGTTATAAATGAACAGGAAATATTCGGTCTGCTAGAAAAGTACGGTTTTAAAAGCGTCGAGCTGGAATCGCTGCCGTTGGATCGACAAATCAGTTTGTTTTATTCCGCAAAAATGATCGTTGCACCGCATGGAGCCGGGCTCGCCAATCTCGTTTTTTGTAATCCGGATACAAGCGTAATCGAATTATTCACACCAAGCTTTATGGAGCCGCATTATTGGTTGCTCAGCAGATTAATGCATTTAGATTACAACATGATTATTGGAAATAGAGAAAATCCGCATCATTACTGGAGTGGTTTCGACGATATGTCAATTGATCCGAAACAATTAGAGGAGGTGCTGTCATGTCTGTTGTCGTAATAACAGGTTCTGCGGGGCTGATCGGATCCGAAGCGACCGAATATTATGCGAGTCTGGGCTATCGTGTCATTGGCATTGATAACGATATGCGCCAAGACTTTTTTGGCGCGGAGGGAACAACACGGTGGAACCGAAGCCGGCTTGAGAACAACTTAGGAACGAACTATGTGCATTATGACATGGACATACGGGATAACAGCGCGCTCAGCAGAATCTTTCAAAACTACGGACCGGATATTGAGCTCATCATTCATACCGCAGCACAGCCGTCTCATGATTGGGCTGCCCGCGAGCCGCTCACTGATTTCCATATTAATGCTAGCGGGACATTGAATCTGCTTGAAATGATGCGTCAGCATTGTCCGGAAGCTGTGTTTATTTTTACCTCAACGAATAAAGTTTATGGCGACCGTCCAAACGATCTGCCATATTTGGAACAAGAAAGCCGCTGGGAGCTTGATACGGGCCATCCCTACTATAATGGAATACCGGAAACGCTCAGCGTAGACCAATGTTTGCATTCATTGTTCGGAGCATCAAAACTAGCGGCGGATATCATTGTACAGGAATACGGCCGGTATTTTCAGTTGAAGACGGTTTGTTTTCGCGGAGGTGTATTAAGCGGCTCTAAACAAGCCGGGGTGCAGCTGCATGGATTCATCAATTACCTGTTAAAATGCGCTATAACAAACAGTCCATATACCATCTTCGGATACAAAGGAAAGCAAGTTCGGGATATTATTCATGCGAGTGACGTTATCTCTGCTTTTCATGAATTTTTTCAGAATCCAAAGCGGGGAGGGGAAGTTTACAATCTTGGCGGGGGTCGCGATTCCAACATATCCATTCTTGAAGCCATTGAAATGGTTCGGCAAATTACCGGTAAAAAGTTAAGCTTCTCCTATTGTGATCAACCCAGGACGGGCGATCACATTTGGTATATTACCGATACATCAAAGTTTCGGAAGCATTATCCGAATTGGAGCATTCAAACCCCTGTAGCTCAAATTATGGAATTGATTTATAACGAAAATAAAGATCGTTGGAATATCTGAACTCATAAAAAGTCCCGGACCCCTTTACTAGTGGTTCGGGAAAGTATCATCGTTTAAAATTGATAATTCCATATTTTAAATACTTTTCTTCTCCAGCGTGGACCTCGACGTAAGAGACGATGAGTTAATGCGTTTGATAGCCGGTTGTTTAATACCACTGCTGCATGAATCTTTCCTCTTTTATTCAGTAAACGTATTTTTCTA
The DNA here is from genome assembly GCF_000722545.1 of Paenibacillus tyrphae. Lineage (GTDB taxonomy): Bacteria > Bacillota > Bacilli > Paenibacillales > NBRC-103111 > Paenibacillus_G > Paenibacillus_G tyrfis. Next base: position 67,855 of record NZ_JNVM01000006.1, on the reverse strand, counting down.
GAGTCTTTTATCGTTCTGACATAGACATAATTTAATTTTTTGTACTTCTTCCCTACATGTGTCTTAAAGAATAAACATCCTTTTTTTGAGCCTACAACGGTTAGGATAGGCTGTCTTCTCTTCTTCCGAATAAGCTTTTTATAGATATGAAGAGATGATATCGTCATTAATTCGGAAATCGTATTGGCGGTATTTTGTTTTCCTAAGGAGTCTTCGCGAAGCCTGTAGTGATAAAGGACTTTAGGGATTTTCTGAATAGGGGAAATTTCAAACATTCGTAGCCATAGATCGTAATCATAAGAAATCTTATATTTTGGATTATACCTTCCGGCAGCGTAGAAAGCTTTTTTCGAGAACATAACCGAGCCGTGGCATAAATAGCACATGAATAACCGATTTTTATAGATTTGATCTTTTTCCAGTATTTGATTATAATATTCGACTTCAGAATTGTTGCTTACAGTCTCATCTCCGATTCGGCCTAATATCAAAGAACCTACGCCAATACTTTCAGGGTGCGACCGCAAATAATTTACCTGTTCCTCCAACCGGGTAGGTTCGCTGATATCGTCCGCGTCATGTATTGCGATCCAATCGCCCGCGGCATGCGAAATACCTAAATTAAGAGAAGCAGCTGCCCCTTGATTCGTTTCCGCATGAATGATTTTTACTCGATCATCCTCAATCGTGTCCAGGATCTCACGCGTTCGATCCATAGAACCATCATTGATGATAATAAGCTCAAATTGCGGATACGTTTGATGCAATATGCTTTGGACAGCTTCCTCAATATACTTCTCGCCGTTGTATACGGCCATAACAACAGAGATGAACATCATGAATCCTCCTTGTTTATTTGCTTATCAGCCACTCTAAGTGAGCCGCCAATTTTGGATATTCCCCTGAAGATTTCAGAAGATTCAATTCCGATAGAAAAGCATTGTTCCACTGTTCGTCCCGCATGGTCTCGGATTCGTTCATCAGGTTTACTACGGGCATGTCGTGAATCAGTAAGGTATAAATTTGGTCAAACAAAATAGGAAATGCTTGGACAAGATGTAGGTATTGATGCGGATAGTGATGAACCATCGCTTTATATTCGTCAACCAGTTCGTTGGCTTCAAGCAAGTTTTTACCGAGCCAGCACAAGGATTGGACGCCCACTTCAAATTCAGGGTGCCGAGTAAAGAAATATTTATAATTGATTAAGCCTTCCTTATTTTGGTTACCGATACTACGGGGATGTTCTTGGTGGTAAACCTTAACATGGGGGTTATCCATGATGGTTGCCCCATGTTTATATAGGCGGTAGCCAAACTCCCAATCTTCGCATCCCCAACCTTGGAATCCTTCGTCAAACGGTCCAACTTCGTCGAATGTGCTTCTCCTGACGGATATATTATGGGTAACGACAAAAATATACGGCATATGAAATCCTTCATAGTGCACGCCATGGCGGTCAATGATCTCTTGAAAGAAGGGAGCGGGGTAAGCATATTTCTTGTATCTTTGCTTGAAAATGCTCCTCTTCTTAAAAAGCCTCATCTTCGAGTATTTCTTGAAAATGCGCAGAATCCTCAATCTTCTGATGCGGGGGTTTTTTTTACGATTCAACTGTCTGAACAGCTTGAACTGTTCCGTATTAAATTTTTTATCCAATACCGTGAACGTATTGTAATGTCTTAAGCAGCCCGTTACCACTAAATTGGGATTGGCTTGATGGAGATGATAATGCTGCCCCACGTAAGTAGGGTCCAGAATCATCTCGGCATCTATGATGATCAGGACCTCCCCGGTAGCTGCTTGTATCCCGATATTTTTAGCCTTTGATCTTCCAACATTTTGTTCGCAACGGATATATCGAAAATGAAAAGGAGGACGATATTTTTGCAGTTTTGGCGTTTTATCCGTTGAGGCATCGTCTACCAAAATAACTTCCATTCTTTTCGGGTCAAAGGTTTGGTTTTCCAATGCATATAAGGAATATAAATTTTGAGGATATTTATTGTGGGTAATCATAATGACGCTTACTTGAATACTCATTGGAGGTCATCTCCCTTCTCAACATCAGGCTAATTCAAGATATATGCTTAGCCAATATGACGTGGCACGGCAAATGCATCAATTTCATCTAAACAATATTTGAGCGTACATTAGCTGATAGCGAAGCGTTGCTTACCTACATACGATGTTATTAGCCGAGCCTCGAGAAAGGAGGGGGTTTCAAATAAAAACCATTCGCAAAGCCGTCATTCCTGCAGCCGGGCTTGGAACCCGATTTCTTCCCGCTACGAAAGCAATACCGAAAGAGATGCTGCCGATCGTCGATAAACCTGCGATTCAGTATATCGTGGAAGAAGCCGTTCAATCGGGAATTCGTGACATTTACATTGTGATCGGAGACAACAAACGATCGATTCAGCAACATTTCGATAAAAACAGTGAGATTGAAATCATCTTGAGAGAGCGGCATAAGCTGGAATCGTTAAGGCTCATCGAGGAGATTAGCTCACTGGCCACTATTCATTATGTCGTGCAGAAGCAGGCACTCGGCCTCGGTCATGCGATTTGGTGCACTCGCAAGTTTATTGGCAATGAGCCTTTCGCAGTCCTACTAGGGGATATGGTAATCGATAGTCAAGTGCCTTGTTTACAACAATTAATCCATGTATACAACGAAACACAGTCGTCGGTTATCGCTGTCCAAAGGGTGGATTGGTCGGAGACAAGCAAGTTCGGCATTGTACAAGGGAAGCAAGTAAGCGAAAAGCTGACCCTTGTTACGGATTTGGTTGAAAAACCTCAAGAGGCTCCTCCTTCAAATATGGCGATCATTGGAAGATATATTTTAGAACCCAAGATTTTTGAATTTTTAGAGGAAATGCGGATCGGAATAGGCGGGGAGATTCAACTGACGGATGCCCTTCAGCAACTCATACAGGAACAGCCGTTAGGGGCATATCAGTACGAAGGAAAATTATATGATGTTGGCGATAAATTAGGTTTTCTTCAGGCAAACGTTGAATTTGCCGTTAAAAACGATAATTTAAGCGAGAAATTTAAACTTTTTTTGCACAAATTTATGGGAAGTACCGAAGAATGATCGATTGGAGTGTATTCATTGAAAAAAGTCGTTGTGACTGGTGCCGCCGGATTTCTCGGTTCGTGTCTGACCAAAAAGCTGTTGGTTGAGGGAAACCAGGTCATCGGGCTCGATAATTTAATGACCGGCAGAGTAAGCAATCTTGCAGAAATACGAAACCATGCCAACTTCATGTTTATCCAAATGGATGTCGTATCGGAACATATTCTTAGTATGAAACCGTTGGCTGGGGTTGATGAAATCTATCATTTAGCATCTCCGGCTTCCCCTAAATTTTATCAATCTGCCGCTCTTGATACGATGGCTGTCAACACCATTGGAACTAAGAATATGTTAGAGCTGGCGAAATCGAATGGAGCGAGATTGGTTTACACCAGTACAAGCGAAGCCTATGGAGATCCGGAAGTTCATCCGCAGCAAGAAATGTACCGGGGTAACGTCAATACATGGGGACCCCGAGCTTGTTATGATGAAGCCAAACGACTCGGTGAAGTATACTGTTATGAGTATTACCGTCAATTTCAAGTGCGAGTCAAAGTTGCGCGTATTTTTAACACGTATTCGGCAAACCTGCGGAACGACGACGGACGAGTAATATCGAATTTTGTGAACCAGGCCATACGGGGACAAGATATTACCGTCTACGGGGACGGGAGTCAAACGAGGTCTTTTTGCTATGTGGATGATACGATACAAGGACTTATGCGCATGATGGAAAAGGAAGCGGCAACCGGAGAAATCATTAACCTTGGAAACCCCCTGGAGTACACGGTATTGCAAGTTGCGGAGCTTGTAAAGAAGCTGACGAAGTCGAATAGCCGCATCACGTTTCATGACCTCCCGAAGGATGACCCCAAACTGCGTTGTCCGGTCATTGTTAAAGCGAAAAAACTACTGGGGTGGGAACCTCAAATTACGTTAGAGGAAGGACTTTTACGAACGATTGAGATCTACCGTTCGCAGTTGAGCGAACTCGCCGGAGGGGATGGGGCATGAATGTGGTATGCGTTGGTTCTGGCTATGTCGGAAGTGTAACGGCTGCCGCATTGGCGATGGTAGGACACGCTACAACCGTTATTGACGTTGATCTGCACAAGGTTAATTGTATAAACGCAGGGAAAAGTCCAATCTTTGAACCAGGCCTTGATTCGCTTATACAGCATAAGGCGGGCACATCATTGAAGGCTTCCGTCTCTTTTCATGATGTGCACGATGCGGATGTCGTTTTTATTTGCGTTGGTACGCCATCACTCACCGATGGTACGGCAGATTTGCGCTTTGTGAAGGCTGCCGCCCGTTCTATTGGAGAGAATCTGAACGCTGAACGGTTCACAGTCATCGTCAACAAGTCCACGGTTCCGGTTGGCACTGCCGAGTTGGTCGCCATGATCTTGGAGGAAGCGTCAGGATTAAAATCTGAGGAACAATTTGCCGTCATCAGTAACCCTGAATTTTTGAGGGAAGGCTTTGCGTTAGAAGATATTTTTTTCCCGGACCGCATTGTCATTGGCACGCTAAATCTTAAAGCAAGAACGATCATGAGGGAATTGTATAGACCGATCGTGGAGCAGCTAGTTGACGATGGGAAAATTTGGGATATATTACCGAATGAACATAATACGAAACGTCAGAAAACCGTCTATTTTGAAACCGATGCAAAAAGCGCGGAATTGATCAAGTATGCTTCAAATGCTTTTTTAGCGGTTAAAATCAGCTATATTAATGAAATCGCAAGATTATCAGAAGCACTTGGTTCGAATGTTTCGGATATTGCAAAAGGGATGGGACTCGATTCCCGAATCGGAGAGAAGTTTTTACAGGTTTCAAGCGGATGGAGCGGCAGCTGTTTTCCAAAAGATACGGGGGAGTTATTGGCGACTAGCCAAAAGTATGGGGAGGAACTCTCCATCGTTAAAGCGGCTGTCGAATCCAACCAACGGATGTACCAATTTTGTATACACAAGATTCAACAAAAATTAAAAAGCTTAAACGGAAAGACCATTGGGATTCTAGGACTGACGTTCAAACCGGATACGGATGACGCGCGTCAAACTCAAGCCATACCGATCATTCACAAACTGCTACAGTTTGGTGCCAGAATAAAAGTCCACGATCCGAAGGGGATGAACATGTTTCAGACTTTGCACGGTGAACTTCCGGTTTACTTCTGCAATCATGCCGAAGAGACTGCTGATCGCGCAAACGCGCTTATATTGTTAACGCATTGGAAGGACTATCGGCAATTAGATTGGAAACGAATGTACGATTCAATGAAAAATCCTTATATTTTGGACACACGCAATTTTTTACCGGCGACCGAATTGCGCGATATTGGATTTGATTATGAAGGTATTGGTACGAGCTAGTGTTGTTTGAACTTCCTTGTTGATGAAAGAAGACAGCCCCTGCATGCGGCAGGAGCTGTCTTCTTGCGTCCGCAATCGCTTAAAGCGAATCTGGAGTTAAATCTTGTTAATGTGCGGAAACCCGCTCGCCTCCGCCTCCCGAAGGCTGCGCCCGTTTCAGGAAGAACGAAACGATCCAAGCGGCGACGACCAGGCCGAAGGCCAGCAGAAACGCGCTCTTCATCCCGGCCATCATCGCGAGGATAGGCAGCGGGGCATCCGCTTTGGTACCCGCGGCGCTTTCCAGGAAATGCTTGGAGCCGTTGGTCATCACCGTGACCAGCAGCGCCGTTCCGACCGCGCCCGACACCTGCTGAAGCGTGCTGATAATGGCCGTGCCGTGCGGATATAACCGCGGCGGAAGCTCGTTCAACGCGTTGGTCATGACCGGCATCATCAGCATCGAAATCCCCAGCATCAACAGCGTATTCAAAATCATGATCATCGCGTACGGCGTCGACAGGGAGATCGAGGAAAACTGCCACAGCGTATTGGCGATCAGCGCCAGCCCGACGACCGCCAGCCATTTGGCGCCGAATTTATCGAACAGCCGCCCCGTAATCGGCGACATAATGCCCATCAGAACCCCGCCCGGCAGCATGACCAGACCGGCTTGCAGCGGGCTGTAACCGAGCGCGCCCTGAAGGAAAATCGGCAGCAGCATCATGGCGGAGAACATCGCCATCATAACGATCATCATGATCAGCGTCGACAATCTGAACACGTTGAATTTGAACGTTCTCAGATCCAGCAGCGGTTCCGCCAAGGTCAATTGTCTCCAAACGAACAAGCCTAAAGCGACGGCGCCGATGATCACCGGAATCAGGACTGCGCTGCTTGACCAGCCCCCGTGCCCTTCGCCGGCGCTGCTGAAGCCGTATACGATTCCTCCGAATCCACAGGTGGAGAGCAGAAGCGACAAGACGTCGATTTTCGGATTTCTCGTCTCGGTGACGTTCTTAAGCTTCAGATAAGCGATGGCGATGACCGCCAGCGCAATCGGGATGACGCTGTAAAAGAGCACCCGCCAGCTGAAATGCTCGACGATGATCCCGGACAGCGTCGGTCCGATCGCCGGGGCAAAGGTGATGACGATGCCGATCGTTCCCATGGCCGAGCCTCTTTTTTCCAGAGGGACCGTAGCCAGCACGACATTGGTCAGCAGCGGAAACAGCAGGCCGGTTCCCGACGCTTGCAACATCCTGCCGAGCAGAAGCATGCCGAATCCCGACGAGACGGCCGCCGCCAGCGTACCCAACGTGAACAAGCTCATGGCCGTGAGGAACAAGGTTCTTGTCGTAAACTTTTGAATTAAGAAAGCGGTGACCGGGATCAGCACCCCGATAACCAGCAAATATCCGGTTGTTAACCATTGAGCGGTGCTCGGCAAAATTCCGATATCCGCCATAATTTTGGACAAAGCGACATTAAGGAGCGTCTCATTCAAGATAGCTACAAATACCCCAAGAATCATAACCAAAACGACCATTAAGTTGGCTCTGCTCCCGAATGTCCCTCCGCTGTCGTTTGGTTTTGTATGGTTCTCCACGTTGTTACTCCTCTCTTTGTAAAAGCATGGTGTCTGTTAGACGACTTCTCTCTAATTCCTCCCGTGCGACATCGAATTGCATTGCGGTAAGTAGGGGCAAAAGAATGTTCAGCAGCCATTCTATTGTAACATGGATCACACGCCGTTGTTTCTTATCGATTGCGATTTTTCTATTAAAACTAAAAAATACCTATCGCAACGGCGAAGAGACCGAATCCTCCAATGAGAAGATCGGTCTACTTATTATTACACTTCCGATTAAATTTCTTTCCTGCGGAAATAAGTAAGCCCGCCGGCGAAGAAGACGAGGAAGCTTCCTAAAATAACGAACAGCAGCGTCTCCAGCGGGACGTTAAATGCGCCGTAGTCCGCCTGTCCCTTCGGCATCATGGACAGGATGGGCTGTGCCCAAGGGTAATACGGACCGTAGTCGCTCGAATTGACGATAAGCAGATTCGGAACCGTGAAGATGACATTGATCGCAAGCGGCGCGGCAAAGCTGGACCAAGCGACCGATACGAGCATTTGAAGGGAGGCCAGCGGCATGGTCGCCACCCAACCTCCCAGTACGCTTCGCAAAAAAACGTCCCATGGCACGGCCGAAGTAAAGCCCCGGACCGTCCCGACACCCAGAACGACGGCGAGCAGCAGCAACTGGGTAACGGCAAGCAGCGCGAGGACGATCGCAAATTTGGCCAAGTAAAGCTGCGTGCGGGAAATGGGCAGCGCCAGCACCTGCTTCCAGCCTCCTCCTGCATGCTCGTAACGGCAGACGAAGGCGGCGAACACCCCGGTCAGCAGCGGCAGGAACAGCAGGGCGTGCACGGCGGTCGCCATGGAAAACAGCAACTCCCATTCGGGCGTGCCCGCAACCATGGGCTGTACAAAGCCGGCGAGGCCTGCCAGGACCGGACTGACGAAGACGAGAAGCCAAATGTTGGTCTTGCGCATTTTGAGCCACTCGGAGCGCAGCACATTCAGAAACGTTCTCATTCAATTCACATCCCGTCTCGTAAAGTGAAGTAATCCGATGGTGAAAATGACGATGCCGACCGCAAGACCGGTAAAGACCGAATATTCCGGTTTGCCCGCTTCGTTCATGAGCGAAGGAAGCTTCCACAAAAACCAGTCGGGCATCTTGACGGCATATAGCGACAGGACGCCTCCGAGAATGCCGACCGTCAAGGGAAGAGCTTGGTTCCTTAATGTCACCGACAGCCACAGCTGCAGCGCCAACGCCGGAAAGGCGGCAATCACCGGATAGAAGCTCAGTTTGACGATGTTAATCAGCGGTATGTCCGTTCCGAGCTTCAGACCGAGCCCCAGCCCGACGATGCCGATGCCCAGCAGGATGCACGAGACGAGCAGCATTAGCACGCATAACGTAAATTTGGCGCTGAATACGGCAGTTCTCGTGATCGGCAGCGCCAGCAGTTGCTTCCACGAATTCATCTGGTGCTCGATGCTCGCGATCATCGACGCAATGATGGCGATGCCGAGCAGGATCGTCACGGGAAGGAGAAATTGAATGTTGCCCAGGAAAGCGCCCCAGGGGTTGGCCGCGTATTTTTCCATCAAGTAATCGTAACGCAGTCCGTAATTGGCCGCCTGCAGCGCAATGACGCCGATCGGACCGAGGAAGATCAGAAACCAGATCGCTTTCCGGCGAATTTTCAGAAAGTCGGCAGCCAGCACCCGGAACATCATAAGCTGGTTCCCTCCCCGACCATCTCAAGGAAAATATTTTCCAGCGATTTCTTCACTTCCTCCACGCGGTAAATCGAGTGTCCTGACTGAACGAGCAGCACGACGATTTCCGCAAGCGTATCGTCAGAGAGATGCTCTATCAGCAGAGAGGAATCGCGGAGCTCGGCATGGCATCCGGTCAGTGCGACCGTGCGCTGGGCGCTCTCGGGGTTCGACAGCGCGATGCGGATGCTGCTCTGGGCCCGCTCGCGCAGCCTGTCGATCGTATCCTCGAACATCATCGCGCCTTGCTGAATGATGCCGACGCGGGTAGCCATCAGCTCGATTTCGCTGAGCAGGTGGCTGGAGACGAGCACGGTAATGCCATGCTCCTTCGGCATCGCTTTGATCAGCTCGCGAATTTCCAAGATCCCCGTCGGATCGAGGCCGTTGGTCGGTTCGTCCAGAATGAGCAGCTCCGGGCGGCCGAGCAGGGCGGAGGCGATGCCGAGCCGCTGCTTCATGCCGAGGGAGAAGCCCTTGACCGGGCGCTTCGCTTCCTTGGTCAGCCGGACGATGGCGAGCACTTCGTCGATTCGCGATTTCGGCACGTCCAGAATACGGCGGATCGTCTCCAGATTTTCATAAGCGGTCAAATGGCCGTAATAGGAAGGATACTCGACCAGTGAGCCGACCTTGTGGAGAATGGCCCGCTGCTCTTTTCTCAGGTCCTTCCCGAAGATGTGAATCGTGCCTTCCGTCGGCCTGATGAGTCCGAGGAGCATGCGGATGGTCGTCGTTTTCCCCGCGCCGTTCGGGCCGAGGAAGCCGTAGATATCGCCTTTGCGGATATCCAGATCGACCTTGTCGACCGCTTTGCGTGAACGGTAATGCTTGGATAAATTATGCGTAGTTATGATGGATTCCACTTCAATCACCTCAGCCTCCATGATAGACGCCGAAGGTTAAAACGAAAGGGAGCTTTCGTTTAAAATTCGTTTAAATTTTCGGATACATATAGATGGCCGTTCCGTCGCGGGAGCTGACGATATCCTGCTTCAGGCTCATTTCCTTGATCATTAAAGCGACGATGGTCAAGCCGATGCCAGCCCCTTTGTTGTCCGACTCCGCATGGATACCCGGGCCCTTGTCCGCGATGACGACGGCAGCGGTTCCGTTCCGCTCCTCGGTCCGGACGCAGACGTATTTTCCCGAACTGGCATGGCGGACGATGTTCTGGAACAGGTTGTCCAGAATGCGGGTAAACCATTGCGGGTCGACATCCCAATACAAGGCCGATTCCGGCAGCCGAACATCGACGGCAAAGCCTTCTTTCTCGAAGACCGGATACCAGGAGGCGACGGAAGTCCGGCACAGCCTGAGCACGTCCGTCCGGGCGGTCTGCAGCGGGTATTTGCCCGCCGACAGCAAGGTATAGGACATCAGATTCTCGATCAGCTGCGCCACATTGTCTACCTTCGATTCGATCAGCTCGAGCGATTGCTTTCCCTTGGGCGTTAACGCTTCCTTGCGCAGGGAATAGGCGTGGCCCCGGATCGTCGTAAGCGGCGTGCGCAGGTCGTGCGACAGGTTGGCGATCAGCTGCTTGCGCAGCGCTTCCTCCTCTTGCTCCCGCCGCCGCGCGCTGTTCAATTGGTCGATCATATGGTTGAACGCCAACCCAAGCTGCCCGATTTCGTCGACCCTCTTCACGGCAATCGGCTGCGGAATGCCGGATTCGTCGGTCTCCGTCATCGCGATTTGGAAGCGGAGAAGCCGTTTGCGGATGCGGGCGAAGAACAGCCAGGAAGTGAACAGAAAGAACGAAAATACCGAAAGCATAAACACGGTAAGAAACCGCTCGTTGGACGGATAGATCGCATCGCTTTTCATCATATGCCGCGGAATTTGCACGACCATGAAGCCCTGCTTCGGATCTTCGCCGATAAAAGCGACGACGGTGAACGGGTCCCCGCCATAGCTGCTTTTCATAAATTGCATGCTATTCGCCATCGTCCATTGCTGAGGAATCTCAACGGTTACCCCGAGTTTAAGCCGCAGCCGGCCGGAGGTGTCCACCCAGAACATTGATGCGCGAGGGTACTGCTCCTTTAATGCCCGAAGCTTGGCGTCCACCGCATCTTCCGCCGCGTTGTCCAGCGTTTTCGCTTCTTGATGCCATGCTTTTTCCAGATTGCGGCTGTCATAGATGTTGAACTCCTCGGGGTAAAACAGCTGGCTCTGCATGTAATAAATCAGGCTGCCGACCGGAAAGACGAGCGGCCATATGCACAGCGCGATTAAAATAATAAACACGTACCGGGCCAGCAGCGAATTCCGGAACTTTGTTTTGGCTGCGAGCTTCATGATCTCACCCTATAGCCGATGCCGCGAATCGTTTCGATAATTTGCGGGTTTCCGGGATCGCGCTCGATTTTCTCGCGAAGGTAACGGATATGCACCATTAATGTCTTGTCGCCCTCCAGGTAGGGCTCTCCCCATACCGCTTCGTAGATTTGATCCTTCGTCAAAATTTGGTTCGCATGCCGCAAAAAATACATGAAGATTTGGAACTGCTTGCCCGTCAAAATAATTTCTTCGCCGGTCTCGCTGTCGATCAGACGATTCTCATCTGGATGGACGCGCAGATGGCCGAGCTGGAGCTGCGGGGAAACCTGCTTGTCGAAGCGACGCAGCAGCACTTCGATTCGCGCCGCCAGCTCGTCGGGATGAAAGGGCTTCGTCACATAGTCATCGGCAAATTGAAGCCCGTGAAGCTTGTCCTCAATCGACGACCGCGCCGATATCATCAGAATAGGCGTAGCCGGGTACTCCTTCTTCAGCCGCTGTCCGACCGTAAAGCCGTCGAGTCCCGGAAGCATAACGTCCAGCAGCACAAGATCGGCTTCCTTCATCTGCTCGCCCGCCCGGTCGCCGGACGTCAGCCACAGAACCTCGTACCCCCTTTCGGTCAGATCGCCGCTGACCCATTGTCCGATTTCCGCGTCGTCTTCAATATATAAAATTTTCATCTCGATATCCTTTCTTTCGCAAGCGGTATGAACTCGTTGAAATTATATCACGTTTTGGACAGGCAGGAATTTCCTTGATCCTGTAGAATTATGTCGAAAGTACCAATCGATCAACCATTTGTACATATTTTAACGAATAGGGGAATTCGCTCGCATGTTCCGTAAAAATCGTATGTATGCCATCACGCTTCTATCAACATGGGTCATGGCGGCGCCGCTCGTCATGCCGCTTCCGACGGAGCGCGTATGGAGCGCGGCGGCCGCCTTGGTGCCCGACGCCAATCTGGAAAATGTGATCCGCGGCCAGTTGAAGAAACCGGACGGCGACCTGACGCCGGAGGACCTGCAAAGCCTCTCCCGCCTTATGGCCTCGGACGGCAAGAAAATGCGGCCGATCGAACAACTGGTCGGGCTGCAGTACGCTGCCCGGATGACGCGGCTCGACGTGAGCGGCAACCAAATCAGCGACGTCTACCCGATCAGCGGGCTCAAGCAGCTTACTTATTTGGACTTGTCGGATAACCGGATCGCCGACGTGCGTCCGCTTGATTTGCCGAAGCTGAAGCACTTGTTCCTGAGCGGCAATCCGCTGCAGGACCCGACCCCGCTTTGGAAGCTGACGCGGCTGGAAAGCCTGGCGGCAAGCGGCGCGGGTATCCAAGCCGTGGACGGCATCAGCTCGCTGGCGGGACTGCTTTACTTGGATTTGTCCGGCAATCCGCTCGGCAAGCTGGGAGAGATTGCGAAGCTTGCGGGAGTACAGCAATTGAAGCTTCGGAATACGCAGCTTGCCGATCTCTCGGGGATTGCCGCCCTGAAGGAGCTGAGGTCGCTCGACCTGCGGGACAACAAGATCACGGACATCCGTGCGCTGGCGGACTTGAGCAAGCTGAGCGAGGTGCGGCTCAGCGGCAACCCGCTGGAGGCGAGCGCTGCGGACACGGTGCGGGCGCTCCAGGACCGCGGAGTTCATGTCGAGTTTGACCCGACACTATTCCCAAGCTATGAGCGCAGCATCAACGTGTTTGTGGACGACGAGCGGATCACCTTCGAAGAGCCGCCTCTTAACCGGAACGGCTCCGTACTTGTGCCGTTTCGCGGCGTGTTCGGAAAGCTCGGGTTGCAGGTGGCGTGGAACGAAGAGCAGCGTCAGGTGACCGGGACGAAGCCGGGGCTGGAGCTTGTGCTGACGATCGGGCAGGATGAAGCCCGCGTGAACGGGAAGCCCGTCAAGCTGCCGGCCGCGCCGGAGCTTCGCAACGGGACGACGCTGGTGCCGCTGCGTTTGGTAGGGGAAGCCGCGGACAAGCTTGTCGTCTGGAATCAGGACAGGCAAGCCGTTTATATTGTCGACAACGTCACGAACGGTACCGGCAAGCGATACGATGAGAAGGGGCGGCTGATCTACAGCGGCGAACTGAAGGACGGCAAGTATAACGGACAAGGAACCCAATACGCAGTCAGCGGAGAAATCGACTATGAAGGCGAATGGAAGGATGGCCGCAAGCACGGCAAGGGCAAGCAATATGATCCGGTCGGCCGCTTAATGCAGGAAGGGGAGTTCCGGGACGATCTGCCGAACGGTCAGGGCAAGAAGTACGATTCGGACGGAAGCCGGCTGGAAGGCGAGTTTGTTCAAGGCAAGCTGAACGGCCACGGCAAGCTGTTCATGGAGGGCCGGTTGTTCTATGAAGGCGACTTCAAGGACAATGACCTGCACGGCAAAGGAACCGTCTATTTTGCGACGGGGGAAAAGTATGTCGGCGAAATAGAGCACAATGTCACAAAAGGCCACGGTATCGTCTATTATCGAAACGGCGAACGGTTCGAGGGCAAAGTCGACAATCAGACATTGGTCGAAGGTAAATACTTTGTCTCCGACAAGCTGCTGTTCGAAGGAACGTTTAAGGACAATCGTATTCATGAAGGGACGATGTATTTTTCAAACGGAGCGGTGTACAAGGGGACGTTTGTGGACCAAGAGTTCGGCAAGGGGACGTTCCTCGATGCACAGGGAAGAACGATTGACCCGGCGAAGGATGGCAAGGGGTTTCGGTTCTACGCCAACGGCGATTGGTACGAGGGGGAGACGGCTGCCGGAGAGCCGAACGGACAAGGGGTATACCATATTCTGGTAGGCGGACGAGTCGAAGGATCGTTCCTTGGCGGCGTGATGAACGGCGAGATCAAAGAATACAGCGAGGAAGGCAAGCTGGAGTTCGAAGGACGCTATGCGGACGGGGAGCGCAGCGGCAGCGGCAAGGAATACAACGCGGAAGGCAAGCTGCGCTACGAGGGCGGCTACAAGACCGGAGAATACAGCGGCCAGGGCAACGTGTACGATTGGCAGGGCCACCTTCTCTACTCCGGTGAATTCAAGGACGGAACGAGAAACGGTCAAGGCACGGAGTACCGGAAGGACAAAGCGGTCTATGAAGGCGGGTTTCGCGGCCGGCTCTATCACGGCCAAGGCAAGCTGACGTTCTTTAATGGAGATACGTACACCGGAGAATTCAATCAAGGAAAATACGGAGAGCGCGGCACCTTCGCCGATTCGTTCGGGAAACCGGTCACGAATGGAGCGGATCAGGGCACGGGCGTATACCGCTTCGCCAACGGCACGATCTATAAAGGCGAATTTCAAGGCGGCGTCCCTCAGGGCAAGGGCGAAACGTACAACGAGGACGGCACGCTGAATCACCGGGGCGAGTACCGGACCGGTAAACGAAACGGCTTCGGTCAAAGCTTCGATCTGGACGGGCATGTATGGCACGAAGGTGCGTACGCGGACGACTACGCCAAAGGGCAGGGCAAATCGTTCTTCGACAACGGCAAGCTGCAGTACGAAGGAGAATTCGATTACGGCATGTGGTCGGGCCGCGGGAAGGTCTATACGAAAGAAGGCCGCTTGCTCTACGAAGGGGAATTCGAGGATAGCGAATTCCAAGGCCAAGGCAAGCTGTACTATGTCGACGGCACCGTTTACACGGGGGCCTTCGAATACGCCGAATTCGGCGAGGGCGGCACCTTCACGGACGCTAAAGGGCAGCTTTTGTCCGGCATCAACACGGCGCACAGCGGTACCGGTAAGCTGTACTACGCCGACGGCACGACGTACGAAGGCGAGCTGGCGGAAGGGAAGGCGCACGGACGGGGTAAGCTGTTCGACACGGACGGTAAGCCGGAGTATGAGGGCGAGTTCAAGAACGGGTACCCCAAGGATGAGTATAACGAATAAACCGGGCTATACAGGAGGCCTGTCTCTATTAACGGAGGCAGGCCTTAGCCGTTTGCCTATTTTTCGGTACAAGAGCCAATTTTTCGCCCCGCATGGTATTCGTCCACCAGACCATCCTTAGGGATGCATATCATATGAACATGGCATTCATCCGTACAAACCGTGCGCACTCATTATACGAAGGAAAGGAGAAGCGCGATGAAAGGCATAATACTCGCAGGCGGCACCGGTACCCGGCTGCGTCCGATGACGAATATTATTAACAAACATTTGCTCCCGGTGGGCAAGTACCCAATGATCCACTACGCCATCCGCAAAATGGCGGAAGCGGGTATCACGCAATTGATGCTGGTGACCGGCAAACAATCCGCCGGATTATATACCGAGTATATCGGCAGCGGAAAACCTTGGGGGGTACAGGTGAGCTACGGAATTCAAGACGAGGCGGGCGGCATTGCGCATGCACTCGGTATCGCCGAATCGTTCGTCCGCTCCGGAGAGAAGCTGATGGTGCTGCTTGGCGACAACCTGTTCGAGGATTCGTTAAAGCAGGCGGCGGACGAGTTTCAGCGGCAGAAGGGAGGAGCCCACGTGTTTTTGAAAAAAGTGCCGGACCCGGAGCGTTACGGAGTGGCGGAGCTGGTGGACGGGTGCATTGTCCGGATCGTGGAAAAGCCGAAGAACTCGTCTTCCCATTACGCCGTTACCGGGATTTATTTATACGATTCGAACGTCTTCGACATTATTCGTTCGCTGAAGCCTTCGACGCGCGGCGAGCTGGAAATCACGGATGTCAATAACGCTTACGCTGCGGTCGGAGAGCTCGGCTACAGCATGCTAAGCGGCTGGTGGACCGATGCGGGGACGCACCTCTCCCTGATGGAAGCTGGCGTCCGCCTAATGGGACGTGAGCAGCCATGAGGACGCTGTTCGTTACAGGCGGGATGGGCTTCATCGGCAGCAACTTTGTCCGCTACTGGCTGCAGCGCTACCCGGAGGACCGCATCGTCAATTACGACTTGCTGACCTATGCGGGCCAACCGGCCAATATGGCTGATGCCGCCGGTTTGCCCAATTACCGGTTTGTGCAGGGGGACGTTGCGGACGCGGACGCCGTGAGACGCGTGCTGGACGGTGAGGGCGTCGATACGATCGTCCATTTTGCGGCGGAATCGCACGTCGACCGCAGCATTGCCGATCCGCAGGCATTTGTGTGCACGAATGTGCTGGGAACAGGTTGTTTGCTGGAAGAAGCACGGCAAGCAGGGGTGTCGCGGTTCGTTCATATTTCCACCGACGAGGTATACGGAGCGCTCGGCGAAGAGGGGGTTTTCACCGAAACGACGCCGCTTGCGCCGAATAGTCCCTATGCCGCGAGCAAAGCGGGTTCCGATCTGCTGGCCCGCGCTTATTTCGAGACGTACGGGTCTCCCGTCGTCATCACCCGCTGCTCCAACAATTACGGGCCATACCAATACCCGGAGAAGCTCATTCCGACGATTATTACGCGGGCGATGCGCGACGAACCTGTGCCGGTGTACGGCGACGGCCTTCACGTTCGCGACTGGCTGTATGTCGAGGACCACTGCGCGGCCATCGACCGGGTCGTGCATCTGGGCATTCCCGGGGAAGTGTACAACATCGGAGGCCACAACGAACGGACGAATCTCGACATCGTCAGGACGATTCTTGCCGAGCTCGGGAAGCCGGAATCGCTGATCCGGTTCGTGCCGGACCGTCTTGGTCATGACCGGCGCTATGCGATCGATCCGGCCAAGATTGCAAGCCGGCTTGGCTGGCAGCCTCAAGTTCCCCTTGAGGAAGGATTGAAGCGCACGGTCGCTTGGTACGCCGCCAATGAAGCTTGGTGGCGCGAAGCGTCCAAGAGAGGCGGTGGCGTATGAGGGTGCTCATTACCGGTGCCGGAGGGCAGCTGGGCCGGGATCTCGTCCGGGTGCTCGGGCGACGGTACGACTGCGCGGCGTTCACCCGGCAGCAGCTGGACATCGCCGACGAAAAGGCGGTACGCCGGCTCATTGCGGAGGCGAAACCCGAGGTCATTGTGCATGCGGCGGCCTATACGAAGGTGGATCAAGCCGAGGTGGAGCTGGAAGAGACGTACCGGATTAATACGATCGGTACCGGCCACGTCGCCATCTCCGCAGAAACGGTTGGCGCCAAGATGGTGTATGTCAGCACCGATTACGTGTTCGACGGTACCAAGGGAGAGCCGTACGAAGAACAGGACCGTACGAATCCGCTCAGCGTCTACGGCAAATCGAAGCTGCTCGGCGAGCAGTTCGTGCAGGCCGTATGTCCGCACCATTTTATCGTCCGGACGTCGTGGCTGTACGGTAAGGATGGAAACAACTTTGTCACGAAGGTTCTGGCGCTTGCGGAACGGCAGCAGGAGCTGACCGTCGTCGACGATCAGTTCGGTTCGCCGACCTACACATACGATTTGGCCGAATGCATCGGCCGGCTGCTGGAAACGGACCGTTACGGCATCTATCATGTGGCGAACCGGGGGTATTGCTCCCGATGGACGCTGGCCAAGACGATCTTGGAGCTGGCCGGGCATACTGGAATTGCGGTTCGGCCCGCCCGTTCGGACGATTATGTGCTGCCTGCACCCCGGCCGGCGCATTCGGCTTTCTCGGACCGGGGGTTGCGTCTCGCCGGATTGCCGAGAATGAGAGATTGGAAAACGGCGCTGGAGGCATTTTTGCGCAGCGATTGGGGGAAGACCGATGACATCGACGATCGAAGGAGTTCAAACGAAGCCGCTGGTTAGGCACAGCGACGACCGCGGCTTTTTTATGGAAATTTTGCGGGAGGACGACGCTTTGTTCGGCCGGTTCGGTCAAGCGTCGCTGTCCATGTCGTTTCCGGGCGTTATCAAGGCGTTTCATTATCATAAACGGCAGGACGACATTTGGTTCTTTCCAAGCGGGCACGCGCAGGTCGTGCTCCATGATATGAGGGCAGACTCCCCGACCTATGGGCAAACGTCCGTGCATTATATGGGCGAAGATCATCCGTATCTGCTGTTCATTCCGCGGGGCGTTGCTCACGGATACCGGGTGCTCGGCGTCAAGCCGGCGACGATCGTTTATTTTACCAATCTCGCTTATGATCTGGGGCAGCCTGACGAATACCGCATCGCCTACAACGATCCTGCGATCGGTTTCGACTGGGTGACCCGGTTCCGGTAATCGATAGGGAGGTGACCGCTATGAGCCGGACTCAACAACCCGCACGCCGGAAAGAGGCCGTGCGGCAGCAGGGGAGCCACGCGGGAGGGCTTCTCGGCTACGAACAAGGGTATCGGTACGGACGGTGCGAGGCTGTCCGGACGTTAGCCCCGCCGGTCGCGCCGATCCGGCATGACCTGAAAGTGCTCTTTATCCCGCAAGGCTTTCCGGCCATCGATAACGGCGTTGCCACCGCCTTGCAGCGGTTGGCTCGGGAAGCCGTCATCGGGGCGCCGGAAGCCATGTTCGCGCTGGCGGAGCAGCACCGGCCCGATCTGCTGCTGGTGCTGAACGGGCTTCATGTGTTTCCCGCCGATCATCTGCAGCAGGTGGACCGGATTCGCGAGCTCGGCATTCGGACGGTGATCTGGTTCGCCGACGATCCGTATTTTACGGACGATACCGCAGCGATTGCCCCGCATTACGATGCCGTGGCGACGCACGAGCAGAGCTGCGTGCCGTTCTATTTGTCGCTGGGCTGCTCTCAGGTGCTGTATGTGCCGCTGGCCGTAGATACCGACACGTTCCGGCCCGTTCCCGTCGGTTCCGGTTATCATGCCGACATTTGTTTTATCGGCATGGCGTTCTGGAACCGCGTCGAGCTGTTCGATCAAATTGCCAGGTACTTGTCTGGCAAAAAGGTGATTGTCGGCGGAGGACTGTGGGAAAGGATGCGGCTTTACCGGCTGCTCAAGCCGAGTATCCGCGCCGGATGGATTCCGATCGAGGAGACGGTCCGCTATTACAATGGAGCGAAGATCGTCATCAATCTGCACCGCGGCTGCCGTGATTACGGAAGCGATAACCGCAACCTCCGGGGCCTCCCCGGCCAATCGATCAACCCGCGCTCCTATGAAATCTCCGCATGCGGAACGCTGCAGCTTACTGATATTCGCGACGATCTGACCCGTTATTATACGCCCGGCGTGGAGCTTGACGTCTACCGGTCGGCAGCAGAGTTGATCGATAAGCTGGATCATTATTTGAAGCATGATGCCGAGCGGCAGACGATCGCATTGAACGGCTTGCGGCGGACGATGCAGGAGCATTCGTTCGTTACGCGGGTCAGCCAACTGCTAGGCTTGCTCGGCTACTGAAGGCGGCAAGCATCAAGCGGCCATGCGCAAGAAAGGAGGGGCAGGAGCATGTCCAGAAAAACAGTGCGTTTCACCGTAAAGCGAGCGATAAAGCGTGTGGTAAAGCGAGTGCCGCGGGCCCGCCGCCGCACGGCTTGGTGCAGCGGCTGGGAAAATGGGTTTCGGGCCGGCATGAGCGGCGGCTATCATTACGGCCGGTGCGATGCCGTCATGCGGTCGCTGCCGAACGATTCGGTCGGCCGGTGGGACGTCCGTGTTATGTATGTGACCTCGGGCAAAGGCGTCCCGTATTCCCCGCTTGACGAAGCGGTGATCGGGGCGCTGCAGGGGCTGGTGCGCGAGCTGATTGTCCTGAAGCCGACCCAGGATTTGAAGTCTGCAGCCGTAAAGATGCGGCCCGACATCGTGCTCGTGCTGGAAGGGTTGATTATTTCCGGCGAACGGATTGACGAGCTGCGTGCCGAAGGAATCCGCACGGCGATCTGGCTTACGGACGATCCGTATTATACCGATCTGACGGCGCCTCTCGTTAAGCATTACGACGTCGTATTTACGCTGGAGCTTGCCTGTGTGGAGTTTTACCGCCGACTCGGCTGCGGGCAGGTTCACTACCTGCCTTTTTGTTCGAACCCGGCGATCTTTCGACCGAAGCGGGTATCGGCCCAATTCCGGCACGATATCAGCTTTATCGGCTCCGCTTATTGGAACCGGGTTGCTTTTTTCGATCAAATCACGCCATTCTTGGCAGCGAGGAACACGTACATCGCGGGCATCTGGTGGGAGCGGCTCCGCCAGTATAAGAAGCTCAGCCCGAAGATCGCCCTGAACAATTGGATGGGGGCGGAGGAAACGGCCGCGCATTACAACGGGGCAAAAATCGTGATCAATCTGCATCGGGCGACGGACGATCCGAGCTATAACTTCAACAGCCAACGCATCGGAGCCGTATCGCCGAATCCGCGCACGTTCGAAATTGCGGGCTGCGGGACGCTGCTGCTCACCGATGTCCGCAGCGATATTACCCGTTTCTATACGCCGGGACAAGAGATCGTCACCTATGATTCGCCAAGCGAACTGATGCATAAAATCGACCATTACCTGCACCATGAAGAAGAACGGCGGTTTATTGCACTTAATGCGCTGCGACGCACGATGCTGGAGCACACGTATCCCCGCCGGATGGCGCAGATGATGCGCATTCTGTTCGAAGGCGCCACCGGCTGACGCGGTAACGTTCCGTCTTCCGCGAAATAGGCGTCTTCGCTTCGTCCGTTTCTGCCGCCATCCGCATATGGTATAGGGACGTATGCGGATGGAAGGAGGGACGGAGGATGGCCAAACGCACTGCGCGCAAGCGGGCGGGCAGAACCAGGCTGCGCCGGGTCCGGAAGAGGAAACGCAGCCTTCGGCCGCTCCGCAACCGACGGCGAGCCAGACGCCGCACGCTGAAGACCAGACGGCGGAGGCGGGTCGTAAGGCGGAGACGGCGCAGCTACCGGCAGATTTATGATGACGCATTCGACAAAGCGTACAGCGAAGGCTTTGCGTTGGGCCTCGCCAGAGGGCTTCAGGACGGTGGGGTGCCGTAAGGCTGAGCGTAAAACCGCAGGCCGACATGCCGGGGACTCCTCAAGGAGGAATGTCCCGGCGTTCCGCTCCCGCGAAACCGGACAAGCCCTCCGGGTACGGAGCCGCTTCTTTAGGCGACAGAATAGGTAAATGTCGTGCCGGACTGGTTATTTCCCTAATATATTATAAAGACTTGAGAACAAACCGAGGCGGAGGGGATGCAGGTGGAACATGACAGCGGCGGACTGCGGGCGGAACGTTCTCCGGCTCCGCTACGGATCATGCTTTTCGCTCCGAGCGGGGGCCGGCGGGCGTTGACGGGCATGGAAAAATATATGCTGACGCTGATCCGGGTGCTGAAAGAGCAGGCCGAGTGCCTGTTGGTGGCTGGCGAACCCGGCGTCCTGGCGGCCGAAGCCGGCTTGCCGGTCATCGCACACCCGGTGCCGCCTTATCATCTGCCTACAGAACATGGAGAATCGCCGGATACCGTTATGCAGCGGCATCCGGCTTGCGGGTCCCTTGTCAATCTGCTGCATATGCGGCAGCCGGATATCGTGCTTGTCGGCGGTCCCCATCCCGTGCTTCCTGCGTCAGCGGCCAAGATGCTCGGCATTCCGGTGCTCTGGCTGCTAACAGAAACGGTGACCGACCCGGATTGGACGTCGCAGACCGGGCAGTGGATCGAGCGTTACGCCGACTGGATTGTCGGCGTGTCGGACGTTTCGCTTGAGCCGCTGCGCACAAGAGCGTCCGAGAGCAAAATTTTCCTTCTCCCTCCCACCCGAAGGTGCGAGGAACTAAACCCGGATTTTCACCGCGTCTATCGCGACAAGCTCCGATCGGCGCTGCCCGTCGAGGAGAAGCACCGGATCGTCGGCTTTGCCGCCCCCCGATTGAAGTCTGAAATGGGACTCTCGTGGTTCGCCGCTAT
Source organism: Paenibacillus tyrphae (assembly GCF_000722545.1). Lineage (GTDB taxonomy): Bacteria > Bacillota > Bacilli > Paenibacillales > NBRC-103111 > Paenibacillus_G > Paenibacillus_G tyrfis. Next base: position 45,988 of record NZ_JNVM01000006.1, on the reverse strand, counting down.
GGCTGTGCAGGTGGCGGCCGTGCATCCAGACGTTCGCTTCCTGGTGGCCGGGAGTGTCTGCGACGAAGCACACTACCGCAATTGCCGCCGCCTGATCGACGAATCGGGGTACGGGAGTCGGTTTCACTACGTGGAACTTGAACCGCACCGCGAGCAAGTGCTGGTCGCGATGGATCTGATCGTCGTGCCAAGCTTGTTTGCGGAAAGCTTCAGCATGACGGCACTCGACGGATGGCTGCTCGGCAAAAACGTCATCGCTTACCGGAGCGGCGGCTTGGAAGAGATGATGACGGCGACCGGCAGCTCCGGGCTGCTGGCGCCGCAAGGGGACGTTGAGGCTTTGACGGATTGCGTGCTGAAGTGTCTGGAGACCGGGGAGCAACCCGGTTCTAGGGCGGAAGCCAGCCGGCGTTCCACCGAAGCGGTGTACGGGGAGGCGGCGTACCGGAAGCGGCTCGCGAAACTGATGGCAAATGTCTGCAATCGTGTCCTGGTGCTGCGGCGCAGGCGGAAGCCGAGATCGCTGCCTGTGCTCCGGTCCAACGCCGTCTACAAAGGAAAGTGGAGCCCGGCCTTGTTTTTGCTGGAGCGAGGCATGAAGCGGCCGTTTGCTTCCGCAGAGGCGTTCCGTTTTTACCGCTATCGGGGGGAGGATATCCGTGTGGTGCCGGATGCGGTGCTGAACCGTTTCCCGACGGGGCGCGTCCTGCGGCACGATCCCCCGTCGCCTCCGAATCGCCCTTCCGTTATGCTGGCTAAGGGCAGGGACCGGCTCGTGTATCTGTTGACCGGCGGCCGGAGGCTGCCCGTCGTATCGCAAGCGGCGCTGCGGCAGCGGGGCCTCGATCCGACTCGTGTCGTGCCGCTGCCGAGCGACGAACTGCGCGCCCTGCCGCTCGGCGCAGACCGCAGACGGAGCCCCAAGCGCCGTCGGTATCCGGGAACGAAGCAAGCGGGCCGGGCCATGCGCCATAACCCGGCTCGCGGCAGGAGGCTTAAAAGCCGAAAGCACTCACGGGCCCGCCCATGACGGCTGGCTGCGGTTGGCGGAAGCTTGGCGAAGCGGGGATTGCAATCGGGGAGGCGGCAAAAGGTGGTGAGGTACCGCGATGAGGAAAGGCGGCCGTACGGAGATCGCGAGCCGATGAAGGTGCTCGTGATCGGCGGCGATGGGATGGCGGGATATATGCTGCTGCGGTATTTGGCGGTGTACACTTCGTATGAAGTGTTCTATACGACGCAGCACGGAAAAACAGACTGCGGGCGGCCTTGGCCGCTCCCGGGGGCGGGGCTTTGTCTGGACGCATCGGATAGCGTGATGGTCGATAAGCTGATGGAGGCCGTGCGTCCCGATCTGATTGTCAACGCCCTCGGGATCATGTACGATGCGGCCCGGCAAAGGGAGCTTGAGGCCGTCCGGATCAACGGCCTGCTGCCGCACCAGTTGGCGAAGCTGGCCGACCGGCTGTGCGCCCGGCTCATCCAGATCAGCACGGACAGCGTGTTTCTGGGAGATCGCGGCCGCTACGAAGAACGCCACGTGCCCGACGGGACGACGGCGTATGCCAGAACGAAAGCGCTTGGCGAAGTGGTGCACGCCCCCCATCTGACGATCCGCACGTCGATGATCGGACCGGAGCTGCAGGAGGAAGGCGGCGGGCTGCTTCCTTGGTTCCTGAGGCAGCAGGGGGAGATCCGGGGATTCGTCCGCGTGCCGTGGAACGGAGTGACGACGCTGGAGCTGGCGAGGTTTATCCATTATGCAGCGGAGCGGGGAGAGCGGTTAAGCGGCATCGTTCATTTGACCGCGGCGGAGAGCGTCAGCAAATACGAGCTGCTGGAGCGAATGAGACGGATCTTCGATAAGCGCGATGTCCGCATCCGGCCCGACGATACCGTCGCGCTGGACCGTACGCTGCGCTCGACCCGCCCCGAGCTTGATTTTGCCGTTCCCGGCTACGACCGCATGCTTGAAGAACTGCGCGAATGGATGGAAGCGGCCCCGTAGCGGAGAGACGGCGGTTTTCTTTGGCAGGAGCATGGCGGAATCGTTTCATGGAGAGGAGGGAACCTATGCGGCATATTCGCAAGTCTCGTAATCGGAGAGGCAGCGCCTTGGGGGTGGCTGCGGTGCGGACGGCGAACGTCTCGGTCATTATTCCGGTCCTCAACGAGCGGAAAAAGCTGCCTTCCGTACTCCGGGAAGTGATGAAGATCGGTGCGGGGAAGCTGGAAATCATCGTGGTGGCCAACGGCTCGACGGACGGCTCGAAGCAAATCGCCGAATCGATGGGGGCGAGGGTCTTCAGCTTCGAGGAGCCGCTTGGCCACGACGTCGGACGCAGCATCGGAGCCGGTCTCGCAAACGGGAAAATCCTGCTGTTCCTCGACGGCGATATAGTGATTCCCGCGCGCGATCTGAGGCGGTTCGTTCATGCGGTGCACAGCGGGGTGGATGTGGCTTTGAACCGCTATCTGGGACCGATCCGGACACGAAGCGTCCATCCGGTCGTGCTGGCGAAGCACGCGCTGAACGCGGCGCTCGGCCGGACCGATCTACGGGGGACCTCGATGACGACCATTCCCCATGCGCTCAGCCGCAGGGCGCTCGCAGCGATCGGAGCGGGGGCGCTTGCGGTTCCCCCCAAGGCGCACGCGATGGCCGTGCAGAAGGGGCTTGTCGTGCGGCCGGTCCATTTCGTGTCGGTCGGACGCTTGAATCCACGGCGCAAACGGCGCTGGACGACGCATGGCACCGATACGGTCGGTCAATTGATCATAGGAGACCATTTGGAGGCGATTCGTTGGCTGACCGCGACAGCGGGCGAGCGAGGGAACCATACCGATTTGATGCGAAACCGCAACATGGCGAGGTGAATGGATCGATGAGGCAGCAACAGGCGATGTTGTTTGAGAAACCGGCGGTTCGGGGCCGCCTGGTCCGCAAGCCGCTGCCGGAAGAGGATGGCAAGGCGATCGTATCGGCTGTGCCTGCGCGGAAGAAGCCGATAGCGGCGGTCAAGCGCGGCCGAAAGCGTCCCGCCTCCGGCCCTCGGCTGTTTCTGCCCCGGAAGCGGGCCGCGCCCAAGGCTTACGGCGGGGCCGCCTATCGGCTCGGCTTGCAGCTTGGCCGCGCGGACGCTCCGTCTCAGCCGCCGAAGGGCGAGAGCGAGTTGCGCCGGCTGCTGAACCGCCGCTGGATGGCGCGGGTGAAGGAACGGGGCTTGGCCGGTCATCCGTGGGCCCGCTATCATGCAGCGGCAGCCGGGTATGTTCGCGGCTTCTTCGCAGGCATGGGCCGGAGGGCGCCGGACTGGGTGCCGCTTCCGACGGAGCGTTCGGTGGCCGTTATCGTGACGGCGAAGAACGAGGAGCGCACGATCGCCGCCGTGTTGAAGGAGGCGGACCGGCTGACGGACGAGACGTATGTCATCGTCAACGGCTCGAACGACGATACGTTCCGGCAAGCCAGAGCGGCTTCACGGGCTATCGTGCTGTCTTACCCGCAGGCGCTCGGTCACGACGTAGGAAGATCGGTCGGCGCCAAGCTGGCCCGGGCGGACATCCTGCTTTTCACGGACGGGGATATACCGATTCCGGCGGAGCAGCTCGTGCCCTTCGTTCACGGCATCGAACAAGGACTCGACGTGGCGCTCAACAACATTTATCCGTATCTGGGGTCGTTCGGCCGGCAGGATACCGTCACGATCATGAAGCAATTTTTAAACATGGCGCTGGGCCGGCAGGATCTGAAGACGAGCTCGCTCACGGCCGTGCCGCACGCTTTGTCGCGGCGCGCGGTAGAGACGCTGGGCCTTGAGCTGCTGTCGGTCCCGCCCAAAGCGCAGGCGCTTGCCCTGCTCCTAAAGCTCCGGGTCGGCAATGCGGGCCGGGTGAACGTCATCCGGGGCAACAAGCGGCGCAAGCTGAACAGCGGCCGCCGCAATCCGGTGGCTTCCATGATCGTGGGAGACCATCTGGAAGCGCTGAAGCTGGCCGGTGACCAGTTGGGCGAGCGGCTCGTGTATCCGGACGTGCTGCGCAATCGACGCTATATCGGAGGCGATGCCTGATGCAGACCGTCAGTATCATTATTCCGAATTATAACGGAGTCGAGTGGCTGGCTTTGTGTCTGGAATCGATCCGCCAGCACGTCACCGTGCCTCACGAAGTGATTGTGGTCGATAACGGTTCCGCCGATTCGTCGCTGCGGCTGTGCCTGAAGCATGAGGTCAAGCTCGTCTCGCTGCGCGAGAACCGCGGTTTTCCCGCTGCGTGCAACTTCGGGCTGCGGCTCTCTTCAGGCGATGCGCTGATGCTGCTTAACAATGACACGCGGCTGACGGCCGGCGCGCTGGACAATATGATGCGCTGCCTGTACAGCAGCGGCGATGTCGGCATCGTCGGCCCCATGACGAACTATGCCAGCGGCAAGCAGCAGATCGAGGAGCCTTTCACCTCGATCGCCGAAATGGCGTCGCGCATGAACCGGCCGGACAGTGGAAAATGGCGGCAGACGGAGCGGATCGTCGGATTGTGCTTCCTGTTCAAGCGGGAGCTGATGGAGCGTATAGGAGAGCTTGACGAGCGCTTTTCGCCGGGACATTTTGAAGACGACGACTATTGCTACCGCGCCCGGCAAGCGGGGTACCGGCTGCTGATCGCGGGGGACGCCTTTATCTACCACAAAGGCAGCGCAAGCTTCCGGCGGGAAAATGAACAAAAAATCAAAGCTCTGCTGGCAGCGAACCGCCAGAAGTTCATCGACAAATGGGGCGTCGATCCGCATTCTTTTATATGAGCCGTCTGGGCGTTTACCGTGAACCAGGGTGCTGCAGGCGCATAGGATACTAAAAAGCGGAACGCATGCGGCCGGCGAGGGGGTGGAGGGAACGATGAATCGGCAAGTGACCCGTATGATCCGGCATATGGCGGCGTCCCAGCAGGAAATGGCCAACATTCTCGAAGCGAACCGGCATGTGGCCGTGCGCATGGCCCAATTGGTGCACGAAATTCCGCCCGACAACCCTTCCTTTCAAGATATCGAGTCGCTGACGGAGCATTCCATGAACGTCTCGAAAAGCATCGCAATTTATTTAAGCGGGCTCGCCGATCTGGAGGAGGCGCTGGCGGAGCATATGGCGCTCATGGTCAAAATCGTTGAAATCCCGGACGACGGGGAATGAATCCGGCATCCCTTTGCAAGAAGGAAGAGGGGGTTATACGTGAGCAGAATCGAAAGCTACTATAAAATGATGCAGGCCGCTTCCCGCTTCCAATATAACATCGCACTGATTCTGGAAGCCAAAGCGCTGGAGGCTGCGCGCTCGTGCCAATGGATCTGCGGGCATTTGTCCGGCGCCCACTTCGCGGACCATGGCGACCAAGTGAAGAAATCGCTGGAAGTGCACGATCAGATGATCGAAGTGATCGAAGGCATGACGAAGATGGAGATAGCGCTTGCCAAGCATTTGCACATCCTGCTCGGAGGCGGCGAGGCGGGTGGAACGGCCCCGGGGGATGGGGACGGAGGAAATTATTATTCGTAAGGAAGCGGCGACTCCCAATGAATTGGCATGAAGAGGAAAATAAAGTCAAGCTCCATATTCTTCATTCACTCGCCCGCAGCCAGCGTGCGCTGGCCCGCATGATCGAAAGCATGGCCGATGTCGTGGAGGGCTCGGAGGAAGCGGCCCGCAGGCTTTCGGTGCACGTGGAGACGATCAGCCGGTATCAGCGCCAGCTTGCCATGAAAATGGCCGGGGTCCGCATACGCCGCCGCTTGCGGCGCGGAATTCCGGGCAAGCCGTGGCTTGGCGAAAAGGTGAGAAAGACCGTAATAAGAGAGAGAGTCCGTACTTAACCTCAAGGAGGAAGGACGGACTCTTTTTCATGTGTCTAGACTTTCGGAGATAGCGCCTTCCAGCGGAGCAGCAGCCCGCCGTAAACGAGCCCTCCGCCGAAGCCGAACAACAGAACGGTATCGCCGTCCTTCAGCTTCTGTTCCCGGGTAGCTTCTTCAAGCGCAAGCGGAATCGTCGCCGCAGACGTATTGCCGTACTTCTCAATCGTATGCAGCGTCCGCTCCATAGGAATCCCCATCTTCTCGCATACGGAATCGATGATGCGGAGGTTGGCGCTATGCGGGACGAACCAATCGATCTGATCTGTGGACAAGCCGGTTTGACTCAGCAGTTCGTTAACGCCTTTCGGAATCGTTTGGACGGCGAATTTGTATACTTCACGGCCGTTCTGCACAAGCTTGCCGTTCGCGTTCACCGGGTTGCCGTCTATATGATCGGCAAGCAGGGAGCGATAAATGTGTGCTCCGCCGGTGCCGTCGGTACCACCCGTATAGGCAATAAACTGAGGGGCGGTGTCCGAATCGTCCCGTTCGAGCAGAACCGCTCCGGCGCCATCGCCGAACAGCACGCACGTCGTTCGGTCCGTATAGTCGACGATCTTGGACAGGGCATCGGCGCCGATGACGAGCGCTTTGCGGTGCAGGCCGGAAGCGATCATCCCGTTAGCCATATGCAGGCCGTAGACGAATCCGGCGCAGGCGGCGCTCAAATCGAAGGAGGTCGTCTGCTTCATGCCGAAATGTGCCTGAACCTTGCAGGCAGTGGCGGGGAAAGCGAAATCCGGGGTGCTGGTGCCGACAATGACCAGATCGACATCGTCCAGCACGGCGCCGTAGCGGTCAACGAGCTGCTGCACCGCCCGGATGCACAAGTGGCTCGTATACTCCTCCGGCGCGCTGATGCGCCGCTCGCGGATGCCGGTGCGCTGCACGATCCATTCGTCGTTGGTCTCCACCATGCGCTCCAGATCGGCGTTCGTCAGACGGCGTTCAGGAACGTAGCTGCCGACGGCGGTAATACGGGAGCGGTAAAGTGTCGAAGGGGAAGCAGGTTGAACTGATGATTCCATACGGGTTCACCTCATAAAATTTAAAATGTAAAATCAATTGCCTGATATCATGAGTTAGTATTAGTACCTGGTATTAAAAATAATACTTCGATTTCTAGCTTTTGTCAATTGCCCAGCGCTCTATGTATCCGGTAACTGTCTTTCTATCCTTCCTAATAAGCCTAAAATAGCCATATAGGCATATTGCTTCCTGCTCCGCATCAATTTATAATATATAAGAAAAGATATGGATTATTTTGTCTTATTTTAGTTTTAATACAAAGGAGAACAACACAATGGTAAACAAGAAGCTAATCGCCTCGGTGGCGGGATTGTCTCTGCTTGTTGGAGTAGGGACCGGTGTTTATGCCGGCAGTAACTTGCAAGAAATCAAAGCCTATTTAAACGGCGATCTCAAAGTACGCGTCAACGGCGCCGTGGCGCAATTAAACGACGAGCAGGGCTCGGCCATTTTGCCGATCACGTATAACGGCAGCACTTATTTGCCGGTCCGTGGCGTAGCCAACGCTTTGTCAGTAGCTGTCGATTACAATGAGGTCAACCAAGAGGTCATTCTTGGGGAAAAAGTAGACGGGACTCCTTTGAATGCGGAAAAGTTCAATAACTACATGTATACGAAAGATCCTGCGCAAACCACCTATAACAATAAAAACTACAAGGAAGCTTTTTATTATCATGGAGAATCCGGCGGACCAACGATCATTATTACGCCGAACAAGAAATACCAAAAGCTGCACCTGAAGATGGCGGCGATTGATAAAGAATTGACGGGCATTAAAATTCACGATCTGGATAATAATGTGCTCTTGAAAGATGTAGGCACCATTGCAACGAAAGACGGATTAAAAGAAATCGTCGTCGATATCGGCAACGTGAAAACCGTAACCATTGAGGTACAGGTGAAAGAAGGCGGCGGCTTATTCGTGCCTCTCATCGATTCTTACTATAAATAAGACCGAACAATTAAATAAGAATGCCTGACAGCCTTGGTCGATTGTTATCGGCCAAGGCTGTTTTATTTTGCTCGACGTCCGTATAAGTGCGGGTTTCTGGCAGAGCGGACGCCTATGGAAAATCACTCCTTTTCTTCTAACATACTAAGTCATAGGAGTTGACGATAGAAACCGCCATGCTACATGCCTTAAAGATAACTGCGGATTTATGGATCTCAACTCTTGCCCTCCTCTACGAAAACCGTTTCTTCCTGCCGCTTCCCATAGGTTTCCGTACAGGCGTTCCGAAGAAGAATGCCATATGATGAACAAATGGATATGCCGTGGTTGAGCACGATACCGTCATTGAAGGAGGAAATCAATGTGGATAAATTTTATCCTGTTGCGCTGCCTGTCTTGAACGGCAATGAGAAGAAATACGTGATGGATTGTCTGGATTCGACGTGGATCTCCTCTAACGGATCATATATCAAACGTTTCGAAGAAGAATTCGCCGCCTTCTGTCAGGTGAAGCACGCCATCGCCTGCAGCAACGGAACGACGGCGCTGCATCTGGCTTTGCTCGCGCACGGCGCGGGGCCGGGAGACGAGATAATCGTCCCTACGTTAACGTTCGTTGCCACGGCCAATGCCGTCACTTATTGCGGAGCGAAGCCGGTGTTCGTCGATTCGGAGCCGGAGACCTGGAACATCGATCCGAAGCGGATCGAAGAGCGGATTACGCCGAGAACGAAAGGCATCGTCGCGGTCCACCTCTACGGGCATCCTGCTGACATGGACCCGATTCGGCAGCTTGCACAGCAGTACGGCTTATTCGTCATAGAAGATGCGGCAGAAGCGTTGGGGGCCGAGTATAAGGGACAGCGCACCGGGGGACTGGGAGACAGTGCGATCTTCAGCTTGTTCGGCAATAAGATCATTACGACGGGCGAAGGCGGGGTATTGACAACGAACGACGATGCGCTTGCAGACCGGGCCCGGCTGCTTCGGGGACAGGGGATGGACCCGGAACGCCGTTATTTCCACACCGTCGTCGGTTACAATTACCGGATGACCAACATTCAAGCGGCCATCGGCTGTGCTCAATTGCAGAACGCGGAGTGGCATATCGCGCAGAGACTGCGGATCGCAAGCCACTATACCAAGTATTTGCGGGATTGCAGTGCTCTTGCACTGCCTGTCCAGCAGGATGGGGCGAAGAACGTCTATTGGCTGTTCAGCGTCGTGCTGCGCGAAGGCTCGGAAGCCCAGCGTGACGAAGTCATCCGTCGGCTGCAGCTCTGCGGGATTGAGAGCCGTCCGTTCTTTTATCCGATGCACGTGCTGCCCCCCTATGAGAAGCTCCAAGCCGCGTCGGAGTTTCCGGTGGCGGGCCGGATTGGCGCTCAAGGCATCAATCTCCCGAGCTACGGCACATTAACCGAAGCCGATGTGAGATATATTAGTTCTACGCTGGTAAATATCGTTTCAAGTCTTTGATTCGGCGAGCCGTTGCGGCAAAAGAGTCCCTGACCCGTTCACCACGACTGGCGGGGACTCTCTTCATTTTCTCCATTCGACTCGCTTTTCCAGCCGGAACAACTTTAGAGGTGAAATAAATAGAAATGCAGTGAATACATTTTTACATAAGCAATTTAAACTTAATCAAAAAAGAGGGATTAATTCATGAGGGAATTTTTTGAGCAATTACTTGCCGCAAGACGGAATAATATTGAATCCCAACAACAAGAACTGAATCTTCTGCGAGATATTGCCGGAACCGGCGATGAAGAACTTATGAGATCATATTTAAACTACAATATCATTGCCGGCCCGAGGCAACCGCTTCCTTCCACGATCACGAATCCCCCTAGTCAACCGGTTAGCGTATCCAATATGAATGACTTGCGTTCGGTGACAACCGTCACTGGAAAAGTATTCGGTTCTACGACCGACTTTTTAACTGCGGGTAACAATCAAAACATTGTTGCCGTCCTGTCTAATCCTGCGGGATCAACCTTTAATTTAGCCATATCCTTAGTCACGTTGGCCACTTTAAAAGATGTAACCAATCAGCGGGATATTCGAAATGGCACCATAGCGGGCACGTTGACGGCCAACACGATCTATAATTTGAATAACAATTTTGGCAATACCTCCGTCGCCACCTTTCAATCCGCCGGAGGAACAGGCATCGATTTAACAGGCGGGACCCTTTTGGCCACAAGAGCATTTCCGGCGAATACGACAAGTGTCTTTGACTTCTCTTCAGCGATTATTATTAAACCGGGTGACAGTTATGGAGTCAAGTTTAATTTTCAGTCCGGCGGTACGGCAGCCATTAATATTATTTGGGAAGAACAAACGAGGTAAACCAAAAAGGCAGTCATGCGGAGAAAGTAGATCAGGCGATTAGACGCCTTATACGATCGAATGAGGATGAGGAACGATAGTTGATATACAGAAAAAAGCCGACCAATACTGTATTGTTCCAGTTCTGGTCGGCTTTGTTGATGATTCTGCCAAGATTATGTAGACCTTTATTTTTCAAGAGGTTTGTTTTTGATTCTTTGGCACGCCGGGTACAACTTCCGGAATACTGTCGGCTTGGTTAGACTGGGCCTTTCCGATTGGTCGTACGTGCCGAAGCTGCGTAACAACAAGGACGATGATAGCGAGCATGATAGCGCCACTGGCGGCCGCAACAGCGTGCAGCCCGACGGTAAAGGCTTCGCGTGCGCCAGTGAGCAGTGCCTTGCCGACTTGTTGGGTGAGTCCTTCCGCAATAGCCGTTGCACCGGCCAAGCTGTCTTGGGAAGCTTGTACCGCAGACGCCGGCAAGTCGGCGGGAATAGAGTTCGCCACCTGGTTGCGGTAAACGACTGTGCCGATGCTACCCAATACTGCGATGCCCAGCGCAAAGGCGAATTCACCGCTGGTTTGCAGCATGGCTGCCGCCGATCCCGCCTTTTCCGGCGGGGCTGAGCCGATGACAAGGTCGCTGGACAGGCTTGGGAGCGGGGCTGCACCTATATTGAAGCAGATATAACCGAGCACCAGAAACGTGAGACCCGATTTCCTTTCCAAATGAATAAAATTTAGACACGCTCGGATCGCTGTGGATTGGATGAATGTCTATTCCCAAAATGTAAGTTGAATCGTATTTTAAAATATCCGGGAGGTGGTAGCGGCATGGAGATGAAAAAGCACCTGTTGGCGAAGGGCACTAGGTTTGAAACCTCTTATTTCGTCATTCATGGAAAATCAAAAGGAAAGACAATGATGATAACTGCTGGAGTGCACGGGAATGAAATTGCAAGCATTCTCGCGGCCGAAAGACTTGTAGGCTTGCTGGAGAAAAACAGGCTCCGGATCGAAAAAGGGACATTGATCGTTGTGCCGCTTGTCAATCGACAGGCTTATAAGCTGCGCATCAGGGGGAATCCCGATTTGAACCGGACGTTTCCACGAAGCGATAAAGATAAGGCGAGCCACCGTCTGTCAGTGGAGTTATTTCAATTAGCGAAGCAGTACCGACCATCGTGGTATGTCGATCTGCATGAAGCCAACGGCTTATCTAATATAAACCCGCAAAGGCTGGGGCAGACCTTGATAGCTGATCCCAAAAGTGCGGCAATACCTGCAATAAAACGAATTGTTGCACATTTGAACCGCCCTATTGTTCAAAAATCAAGACGGTTTACGGTGCGCTTGCAGAATTTACTGGGCTCGGGACGCCACGCCGCATATCACTTATTGAAAGCAAATGCAGTTACCGTAGAGACATGCTGGAGCCTGCCTATGTCCACCCGGGTAAGCTTTCAAATGAAAATTCTAAATGACATTTTAGCTGAAGCTAATCTGATTAACACGAAAGCATGACCGAGGCTGCGACAAGATGACATCTTATTTTTGCTTTTAGCTGCCATGAGGTATATAGTAATAATTACGATGTATTCTTCGTCCGGCAGTACTGATGAACGAACTAGGCAGGACAGCCTGATAGAACCGCAATTGATCGGCCGTGTGCATCTCAAATGGGTGGCAACCGTGCTGGATGCGGGGCATATAATCGAGTGGCATGATCTGGATCATCGTATTTTAATACGAAATTAAGCTTTGTTCGTTATTATGTTGAAATGAGTGTACCTATTTCGATAGGAGGCCAAAGGTGTGAAGATCGATGCCCAACCCATAGGGAAAATCAAGGCACCGAAATCGCCTTATGTGTATCCGGGCTACGCTTCGTTGATCATTTTCAGTAAAGCAGGGGGTACGATGAACAAAACAATAGTTTCCCTTTTTATGGCGGTCACGGTTCTTTTAGGAGGATGCACAAAAAACACAGCCGAACCCATCCTGACACCATCAGCCTCCTCTCCGGACACGGACGCGTCCATCGACAGTCCGGTTCCCGGAACAGCGACACAGATGAAATCCGATGCCGCAGGAGTTCAAACGGTCAAGGACCCCGATAGCACAACCGTGCTTGTTAATAAACACTTTGCACTCCCGGCAGATTACAAGCCGAAAGATATGGTTTTTCCCGATGTTCCTTTTCTGTTCAAAGAAAAAATAGAAAAACGCGAAATGCGGCAAGAGGCCGCGCACGCGCTGGAAGCGTTGTTCGCCGCAGCAAAACAGGACGGCATAAGGCTGGCAGGCGTTTCTGCTTACCGGTCATTCACGACGCAGAAAGTGCTGTTTGCTCATTACGCGGAACAAAGCGGTAAAGCCAATGCCATAACCTACAGTGCCGCGCCCGGAACCAGCGAACATGAAACGGGGCTGGCCATTGACCTTTCCGGCAGCGACGGCAAATGTGCCGCGCAAGATTGCTTCGCCGATACCAAAGAAGCGGCTTGGCTCGCAGCGAATGCGCCAGCCTACGGATACATCATCCGTTATCCGAAAGGAAAGGAATCGATCACCGGGTATCAGTATGAACCATGGCATATCCGTTATGTTGGAACGAAGGTGTCCAAAGAGATCGCGTCGAAAGGACTGACGTTGGAGGAGTATTTGAAGCAAGAATAATGAACAACGTGTCAAGTCACTGCTTGAATTTGAATGATCAACCAGGAACGGAGAAATAACAACGATGCGGCTGTCTTTTAAATGGATTGGAATGATCTTTTTAGTTATCATGTTCACTTGTGCTTTTATTAATGACGGGTTAAAAAGCAGTAAGGGAACCCACTTCAGCAATCAGGTAGCTGTGCTTACGTATCATCACATCGATCCCGAAGCTTCGGCCTATACGATTACTCCTGAAGCTTTCAAACAGCATCTGCAAGCATTAAAAGCAAACCATTATAACGTTATTTCGATGGAGGATTTTATCGAATTTATGGATGGTCGGCGTGCGCTGCCTTCGAATGCGGTAGTGATCACCTTCGATGACGGTTACGAATCATTTTACCGGTATGCTTATCCGATATTGAAAGAGCAGAACATGGTAGCGACTAATTTCATTATTGTAAATTATTTGGGTACAAATCCGGGCACCCCTTTTTTGAATTGGAACGAAATTCAGGAAATGAAGAACGATGGGTTTAGCTTTTATTCCCATACCTATAATGCGCATGATTTTGCAGCAGATCTTACCGGCAAGCCCGTTGATCCGCTGACCAATCCGATTTATTTGAAAAATATGAACCGAATGGAAACCGAAGAGGAATACGAGCAGCGAGTCAAAGCCGATCTTGTGCAGGCGGATCAGATCATACAGAGCAGGTTGGGAGCGCATGACAAGTTGTTTTGCTTGCCGCATGGAAGGTACAACGAGAAGCTTCTTGAGCTCGGAAATACGGTGGGGATTCAATATTTCTTTACGGGGATGGACGGTTTAAACGCTCCCGGAACCAAGCTTGTGAAACGGATCAATGCAGGATCTGCAGACGTAACGCCAGAGAAGCTTCTTCACAAACTGAATGACGAAACAACCTTGATTGGAAAATTAAAAATTACTTTAAAGAATTATATTACAAGTCAGCGCATGTCGGAATAACAGGAGGGCATCTTATTTGTAGGGCAGGGTAGGGCCGCTTGGACATGAAAAAGTTTTGGAAATAAACCATTCTCGTAACAGAGCAAACAGAGGGTGTCCCAAAAGCCATAAAAATGGCTAAGGGACACCCTTTTTTTATATCGAAGAGAACAAAAAACCGTTCCTTGGTAAAATCAACGATTCACTTCTGAGACTGTCCACAGATTCTAAAATAGTTACTTTTGGAAACGAAAGATTGGAATGTATGCTTGAAGTTTTTTTGCTCCCTCAATAAGGAGAGAAGCTCCCGCAGCAGGTAGAGAAAAACACTAAATTCATTGATAATTATTTTCATTGATAATAGTTATCAATGAAATTCCGGTTAATGCATATCCGACAACCGGGGGAGACCTATGGATAGGGGAGTGATTTTTTGAAAGAACACGGGATGTTGAATCGCCTATATCTGCAATTAGATTCCATTCATTTTGGAAGCTTATGAAACGGATAGGGGTAAACGTAGAGTTCGAGGAGGAGATGTGAATGGCCAATCATCCACTAGCTTCATCATTAACGGAAAAACCGGAGCAGCAGGCCGATCCGCGCCGCTGGTATGCGCTGGGAGTCATTCTTCTCCCAATATTGCTTAATTCATTAAATACCTATATGATCCAGGTCGCGCTTCCATTAATCCAGAGCAGTTTGAACGCCGGTTTTTCCGATGCCCAGCTTATTGTCACCTGCTTTTCTCTCAGTTTGGCTGTAGCGCTCATTGTCAGCGGGAAGCTTGGCGATATCTACGGCAGAAAACGGCTGCTGCTCATCGGGGTGAGCGGATTCACGCTCATGGCCTTGCTAGGAGGCTTGACTTCGAATCCAACTCTGCTCATTGTCATTCGGATTGTACAAGGGCTTGCTGCGGCGCTCATTCAACCCCAGGTGCTATCCATGATGCAGGTTAATTTTATGCCGCGGGAAAAAGGGCTTGTTTTCAGTATTTACGGCGCATTGCTCGGGTTCGGATTCGCCTTCGGTCTCATTCTGGGAGGCATTCTTGTCAATTGGAACGTGTTTGAGCTGGGGTGGCGAACCGTATTTTTTTTCAATGTTCCCTTCGGTATTCTTGTGCTTCTGTGTTTGCCGATTTTGCCGGAATCGCGCGGCAATCGGACGCAGAGTATCGATTGGATAGGTACCTTCTTCATCATGAGCGGGCTGTTTTTGCTTGTTTATCCATTGTCCGAGGGGCAAAAACAGGGATGGCCGCATTGGATATGGGGCTGTCTGATCCTGTCGCTGCTGCTGCTGCTTGCTTTTATTGCAGTCGAAATTCGAAAGCAAAAGCGGAACGGTGCCCCGCTGATCGATTTGACCATTTTCAAACAACCGGTATTCGCAGTGGGGATGGCTTCCGTTATTTTGATCTATCTCAGCATGTTCTCGTTCTTTTTCCTCTTAACTTATTATTTGCAGCTCGGCCTGCATTTCGATGCGCAAGCGACGAGCCTCGCTTTTCTGCCTCTGGGCGGCGGTTTTTTCCTGACTTCTCTCCTATCCTCCCGAATTGTCAGCAGATGGGGGACGATTGTGCTGAAAATAGGCGCGTTGGTTACGGGGAGCTGCTGCATTGTATTCATCATGTTGCTGCATAGGGATGCGATACATCTGCTGCATATGCAATACATTGCGCTTTTGCTTGTCTATGGGTTGGGACTCGGATTGGTCACAACGCCTCTCACGCACGTCGTCCTGGGGACCATCCCGGCGAAGGATGCGGGGACAGGTTCAGGCTTATTTAATACGGTGATGTATTTGGCTAATTCGTTAGGAGTAGCATTGATCAGTATTTTGTTTTCTGCCGAGCTACGGCAGCCATTGAACGATGCGGTCCTGTCGGATTATGTCAGGGCGTTTTCCGCCTCTCTGGCCGCATGCGCAGGATTTGCTTTGGCTGCATTTGTTTGCCTTTGTTTCTTGCGTGCTCGACAAGAACATGCTTAGAAGCGCCAAGTTGTTATATATACCAGGAGGAAGAATAGATGTTTATGAAGAAGCAAGTGTCTGTTATCTTGACAATCGTTTTTTGCTTGACCGTACTGGCTGCCTGCTCTCAAAAAACAGCGGAGCCTGCCGCTTCGAATCGGAATCGTTCCGAAGCGGTTCAGAGCAATTCAATTGAGAAAAGTCATTATCCTTTAACGCTGTATATTTATAACAATGAAGGGAAGAAAATACAGCAAACGATTGAAAAAGAGCCGCAGCGGGTTGTTGTTATCGGACAAGGGCTGGCGGAGCTGATGATTCACTTCGGAGAAGAGAAACGGATTGCCGGGCTGGCTTACCTGGACAAGTCATACTCGAGCTATGAAAAACAAATCAAACAACTTCCGCTGCTTACCGATATGTGGCCTTCGAAGGAGTCGATTTTGGCGTTGCAGCCGGATTTGATCGTCTCCATGTCTTCCGCATTTACGAACGAACGATTGGGCGATATTTCGTTTTGGAATAAGAGAGGAATCGCCGTCGTTACAGGGATCAATTATACCGTGGGCCGCACCATCGACAGCTTCTTCGAAGATATCGAGAAGTTAGGGACAGCGTTGAATATCGAAGAAAAAACGAATATCTTCGTTAAAGACCAGAAATCGCGAATCGAATCCATCCGGAAAAAAGCTACACAGGCCACAGATAAACCTAGAGTTCTGTTGTTTGCCGGCGGTCAAAACGATACCTATTATTACTATGGTCCTACGCTTTGCGTGATTGATGAAATGATCGAAGGCGCAGGCGGCGAGTATATAAAAGTATCCAAGGATACTTATGTAGAGATGTCTGCGGAGTCCATTCTTTCTGTAAATCCCGATAAGCTCGTGATCACCGAATTTCAAAAATCCGACAGCGAAGCGGCAAAAAATAAATTGCTTCTCAACCCGGTCTTGCGGAATGTTACGGCCGTCAAAAATAAACAAGTCATGGTCGCGGACTATACGAATGCCATTCGCGGCAGTCTTGGCCTTGCCGATTTGTACGAGGATGTTGCCAGGTTTATTCATCCCGAGTTATTTAAAGGAGAACAGACATGACAACAGCACAAAGGAGAGAGCTCAAAAACGATTCGCCCGATATGGAAAGCAGAATAAAAAAGCGCTCCATATTCCCGGCAATTGTATTCACGCTGCTTGTTGCTGTTGGTTTATCCGTTGTCGTTTCGGTATCCATCGGACAAGTATCCATTCCATTTGGACAATCATTTTGGATTTTGGTGCATCAAATCACCGGGATACAAACCGACCGCATCACGGGGGACGCAAGCGGAATGTTTATGGATGTGATCTGGCAAATCCGCTTCCCGAGAGTACTGCTGGCGATGGTAGCAGGCGCGGGATTGGCGCTTTGCGGAACCGTCATGCAGGCATCCGTACAAAATCCTTTGGCTGATCCTTTTATCCTCGGGATTTCTTCCGGCGCTTCGTTAGGCGCAACGTTTTCGATTATGCTCGGCTTTGGCATAGGAGGCATTTTCGGGGAGTTGGGAGTTGCCTCATGGGCTTTTCTCGGCGCGTTGGCCGCAGCGGCGCTTGTTTTGGGCCTTGCCAGTATCGGGGGGAAAACATCCTCTGTGAAGCTGATTTTAGCCGGAACGGTCATTAACGCGCTTTGCGGCGCTTTTTCCAACTTTATTATTTACTTTGCGAAAAACTCGGACGGCATTCGTTCGGTATCTTTTTGGACTATGGGGAGCTTGGCCTCTGCCGGATGGGACACGCTTCCCCTCATTTCGGCAGTGGTCCTGACAGCGGCGCTATTTTTCCTGCTTCAATTCAGAGTGATGAATACCATGCTGATGGGAGAGGAGGCAGCGGTCACCTTGGGGATTCATCTAAATGGATACAGACGGGTGTATATGGTGATCTCATCGGTCGTCACCGGCGTTCTTGTCTCCACTTGCGGAATTATCGGGTTTGTGGGACTCATTGTTCCTCATATGGTGCGAAGTGTTGTTGGCTCCAACCATAAGCGGCTTGTTCCTGTCGCTATTCTTTTCGGCTCCCTATTCATGATATGGACGGATGTGTTTGCCCGAACCATCATTCCGAATGGAGAATTGCCGATTGGAATCGTCACGTCCCTTCTGGGCGCGCCGGTATTTATGTATATGTTAGTCAAAAAAAGCTACGGATTTGGGGGAAAGTAATTTGAATCTGACAGCCGATCACATATCCGTCACCCTATCGGGAGCGGATATTGTAAAAGACATCAGCATTAAAGTGGAGAGTAAACAGTTTGTCGGAATTATCGGACCCAACGGGTGCGGAAAGTCTACTTTATTGAAAAGTATTTATAAAGTCATTAAACCGCAAAAGGGCCTTGTCTTTTTAGGGGAGAAGGATGTTTTGAAATCGCCGGCGCGCGCGATCTCGAAGGATATGGGCGTTGTCGGTCAATTCAATGAAATGAGCTTTGATTTTACGGTTCACGAGATGGTGATGATGGGGAGGACGCCGCATAAGCATCTGATGGAATCGGATAATCAGTGGGATTATCAAATTGTAGCCGATGCGTTGGAAAAGGTTGGCTTGGCTGAGTATGCGGACAGAAGTTATTTGACGCTATCCGGCGGTGAAAAGCAACGCGTGATTCTGGCTAGAGCGATAGCGCAGCAGCCCCAATTTTTAATTCTCGACGAGCCGACAAACCATTTGGATATCAAATACCAACTGCAAATGTTATCTGTCGTCAAATCGTTAAATATCGGCGTTCTTGCGGCTCTGCATGATCTTTCCATGGCTTTGGCGTATTGCGATATTCTCTACGTGGTCAAGCATGGACAAATGATTGCCTCAGGTAATCCAAAGGAGATTCTAACCCGAGAGCTGATACGGCAGGTTTACGAAATCGATTGCGAGGTCTACCCCAATCCGATTAACGGGGATCTGGCAATCGCATATCTGACGTAAATGGAATAGGCACATCTATCAGCGTTATGCTTGGTCGCGGCTTGACATGGAGGAGGACAATATCCCATAGAGGCTCCATGTCAAGCCAATTTTGTATTATCGCTATGCAGCTCTAACGCTCGTTCCCAATGATATGTCTTTCCCACTTGAGCTTCTTGCTAGAGCAAGCCGTGCCGGTTTTGCTCCAAATCCAGTTGGCTGATACGTTTTACATAATCGCTTGGGTTGCAGCCGTAATGCTTGCGAAAATTCGTCGTGAAATTGCTGACGTTACTATAGCCGACCGAAACAGCGGTTTCCCCAACGTTCAAACGCGCTACCTCCATATACCAAAGAGCTTTTTCCATTCTTTGTTGACGCACGAGTTCGAAGATCGTCATGCCAAACAATTCGCGGAATCCTTTTTTCAGCTTGAATTCATTCATTCCCACCCGTTTGGACAATTCACGAATAGACAACGGTTGTTCGAAATACTGTTGCACTAGCTCATGGGCATGCCGCAGCTTGGAAATATCATCACGGCGAAGCATCATGCTTCCGCCAACGGCGCCGTATCCGTCCGATTCACCAAAAAGCGCTATAAATTCAAGCGCCTTGCTTTCCATATATAGCCTCTTCATTGTTCCGAGATGCGTGCAATGGATCATGTCGGAGACGCATCTTTGGATGGCCGGCGTGATCGGGTATTGATCGATATTTCCACGGTGATGCTTAAGCCAGGTTTCCATTTTTCGCTTCTCCGTTAAATCCTCGGCGTAACGCAGCAACTCGTCAGGTGCAAACCTTATTTCAAGAAGCTGATTTCGGATGCCCGCCTTTTTTTCTTCACAGACTCGAACATCCTCAAGAAAGAGAACATTGCCTGTTTGCGCAATCGTATGGCTTTTTTTACCGTTCCACTCGCAATGGATTTCGCCGCTTACGCAATAGCTCAATTCGAATAGCTGGCAGGATTCCTGGATCTGGAGTTTCATATCTTGCTCGAAGGTAACATCCGTCGTCATGATCTCCATACCCGGACGAATCTGTATTCTTGTCACGCTTCCCTTGCCTATATGCGATGGAATGGCAAGCCGTTGTTCACGATCTTTTTGCTGAACTTGTCCCTCTACCATTCTCGTAAATTGATCAAATAAATCATGAATCTTTGTAACGTTTAAAGCCACTGCACCCATCACCTCCTTGACCTGTAGATGATTACAGTGTACTTTATCCCATGGTTTACTTTCAATAAACCGAGCCTCTTGTCGGTAAATAACTTGAAAATAATCCTGATTGCATGAATTTAGAGCGCTATTGTACAGGGATGGGGGGCCACACTAAACGCTTCGGTAAATGGTCGAGTAAGTGAAACGTATCCTACAACAGTTAATATCCCTACAGGCAAGTACTGGGGTAGGTGATAGTTGTGGTTGTTTAGATCCGGAGAGCGTTTAACTGGGAGGAGGAGCTTCCAGATCAAATCTATAGTTTCGTAAAAGAAACAGGATGTTTCTTTCCAGCAAGTTGCATCGATTTCTTGAAAGTTCACGATGGTGCATTTGGGAAGCCGTATTTATTTTCACACCGCACTTCTTCCAGCATTTTTTGAATTCCTTGTTGTTCGTTCGTGCCGTCGACTTCATACAACATAAGTAGAATCATTTTTCTTAGTCCTGAAGAATATTGCAGTTTTTCAGCTAAGTGTAAAGCGGAAAGGAGATCTTTGATGCCGCAACTTCTTCTTCCATTTTTAAAATTGTAAATGGCTTTCTCGTACCAAAAGCGGAATAATTGTTTTCTTTTAATATGAGTTGTCACGATATCCGGATGGGGGATTCTTTCACAGAAGCGATTTACTACATCGTCTACTGAAAAATTATTTCTATTTGCTGCTTCCATCATGCCCAACATGTACGGGAGGGTATCAGTAGGGTTCTCTTCCAAAAAATCTGAGAAATCAGGGAGGATGTTTTGATTTCCAGTCATTAAATTTAACATCAGCATATTTCCTTTTCCCCAAACGCGAAACCTCTCAACCTCTTTTTTTCCGATCTCATCAAGAAGCTCAAACCATCCAAGGTCGGTATATACCGAAACATATTTTTTTGCTTCTTCATACTGCTCTTGCATGGTTAGGGCAATCCCCTTTAAAAGAAATCCTTGCCCGTAGTGTACCACTAAATGCCGCTCCGATTTTAAAGGCTCGATAGGTTTTGTATTATCACGCTTTCTTAGCTGATCCTCATATACTTTGCCTGCCAATTCTCTTAATTCATCGGTATATCTTTCGACTTTTTTCCAGTTTTCCAACGTGTAATAAACATTGGTTATCTGCAGCAAAGCATCCAATTGAAAATCTTCAGCTAAGCGATTGTAATATAGCTCGAATCGAACGACCGCTTCTTTATTTTCCTCTGCATTCGTCCCGAGTGAAGCGCGGAACAAACGATATTGGCTTATAGTGAATCGGTCATGAAAGCTATCTCTTTCATTCTCGACTACAAGGCGGTAGAAGTGAGCGGACTCGCTTTGTTGTCCTTTTTCAAAAAGGC
This sequence comes from Paenibacillus tyrphae, assembly GCF_000722545.1. Taxonomy (GTDB): domain Bacteria; phylum Bacillota; class Bacilli; order Paenibacillales; family NBRC-103111; genus Paenibacillus_G; species Paenibacillus_G tyrfis. Next base: position 24,642 of record NZ_JNVM01000006.1, on the reverse strand, counting down.
GTTCCGCTACGTAAAAGAGTATTTCTATATTTTTGAGGTTTTCAAGTAATTTCGAAGCAGTCGAAGCTATGAGATCAAACCGCCCCAGTTCCGCGCAGCGCATAAGGAAGGGAATTATTCGCGGACGAGATACCTTCTTATCCGAAAAGCATTCTCCAGGATATAATTCATAGAGCCATCCGGGGGGCTGATGAAAAGCTTTTGCAAGGTTATCAAGTAGGTTTATCGTCATGGGGCGTGGAGGTCTGCGGTTTAAAGTCTCGCTCAGATATCCGAGATGCCCCCCTGTCAGCTTGCTCAATTTAGTAAGGGAAAAGCCGCATTTTTTCATTTGTTTATCGATTTCGGAACGCAAACAACGAATGGCAGCAGATTGTTCCATCAGAACCACCCTTATTGAAAATATAGGCTACCAAAAATATTACATATTATTGAATAAAATGCAAATTTGGTATCTTCCTAAAATTCTCCAAAAATCTCTTTTCCTTATTTCCGGTGAAGTGGTCTTATACTACAACCGAACAAGGAGGTGAGCCATTTGAAACAATGAAAAATAGACTAAAAAGAAAGATCGAGAGGTTGCGACGGCAACTCGTAATGCTGGTTGAGGAGAAAGGATCGTTTTCAAACGAGGAGGTGATTTGTTTAAGCCAACGTTTAGATCGGCACATCTTTGTCGCTCAAGGGTATCAGTTTGCAAGAAAATTTCGAAGTACTAGGATATCGCCCATACACAGGCCCTCATGAAAATTCGAATTTCTATAGAGATTTTAGGAGGTTTTGTATGAAGAAGAAAAAAGTCATAGCAGCACCTATGACAGCTCTCCTGTTAATTACTCTAATGACACCATCAAGTTTTGCTAGTGACTCCAAGGACATTTTGCCGTCCCAGACTCAACAAGTGGCTCAGGAAAAGCTTCTTACTGATAAAGGAGTCAAGCAAGAAGAACTCCAAAAACTAGAGCCTTTTCACAAAACTATAATACATAATCTCATCAATGCGGGGGAAGTCAGTGACAGCGATGTGAAAAGCCTTGTTGCAGGATTTCTTGATAGAAAAACCGATGCCGAGAAACTGAAGCAAAATAAAATAGCCGTAAATCCAGAATACAAAACTCTGAAGCCCCGTAATGAATTACTTGGTAAACCAAACAATGAGATCCAACTAGAACGATTACAAAAAGAAAGGGGCATTAAAAATCTTTCTGAATTGATCAAACCAGAAAGTTTAACTCAAGATCCAGCAATAAATGATAGAACTAATACAGGCGCACTCTGGGAACTGCGAACAAATGCAGGCTATTCAATGGGGACGGCTTTTGTTGACCTTCCGTCCGTATCTCTAAATAAGACTTACGATAGAGCTGCATATGTTTTCGGCGGTTTATATACCTCGCAATCGGGTGCGGATCTTGGTCTTGTCACCGAAGATCCGAGCGGTACTATCTGGTATCCATGCATGTACCTTGGAGAAATTGGGTGGGATGGCGGAAGATTGCCTGGCGAAGATGCTGATGGTTGGTATCAATCTCCCACAGTTGCAATAAATAAGAACGTTTCTCCACGTTTATACCTAATTTGGAGATATACGGAGGCACAGAATGTTGAGTTAGAGGTATGGAATGGTTCTTATGGCAATTGGTATATCTTATCTTATATTAGTATGTGGGCACCTAATAGAAACTTTTCCACTGCTGGCTCTGACGTCAAAGTCTATCAACAAGCATCCATTGCTTATGAACCGGATGGTCCTCCTATAAAAGAAGGCGATAGATCTGTACAATATTATAAAGGAAACACAAGCTCCGGATCACAACTTAATTATGCTCACTTTTCAAAAGTAGCCGTATATTGGAATAATGGTTACTATCGCGTTTGGGACAGTAATGTGCCCACTGTTCAAAGTTTAGGACATGGGAGTCTTGCTGGCTCAAAGATTTTACCTTATTTCATTACTCCTTATACCGAAAGCCAAGTGAGCATAAGATTTAATTAAACATTCATTATCAAATATGCATCTTCCTTGAATTGAGGGAGATGCATATTTTTGGAAAATCACGCAACTTTCGATTAACTTAGTTCGTTTAATTCATTGAGGTTCAGATGAAAGGGTGATTTCTTTTGAAAAAATTTGTTATGGGTGCAATAGTTGGCGCAAGTTTATCCCTTGGGGCTTCAGTACTTGCATCCAACTCTCTAGAGGTGTCCTTTTTTACAGTTAAATATATTTTTAACAGTGCAGAAAAGCAACTTCCCGAAGAATACACAAGTCTAAACTATAACGGCCATGCTTACGTTCCGATTAGGTTCATTGCCGAGAATAGCAGTATGAATATTGGATACGACTCTGTAGAGAAAAGAGTAATCATCAATTATGGAGTGAATGGCCAAGAACCCGCTCCCATTCCATCTGAATATCTCGTTAATGATGTAACTTCAGCGGCACTCCCGTATATAACAAACAACCATATGGCATATGGAAATATTAAAGTTACTAAGGAAGGAATCAATTCGAGAGGATCCTTCCAAATTAAGAACGATATCCCTCAAAATGATCTTGGAGGCACTTTAAGACTATTTGATGAGAAAGCTAATCTTATTGGACAATTACCAATAAATCATACCTTTGATACAGGAATATCCACTTACGAAAACACAATAGAAGGCGATGCAACTAATTTTAAATATGCTACTTTAACATTTGGAAAGGTTGAGGGTGCACTTTATCATCCTTTGTTAATTTCCCGGGAACAAAAGGAGCAAGACTCGATTATACATTTAAAATCGAAAATGATTACAGAAGATCAACTATCAAAGCTTGGCGATAAGAAAATCGATGTAAGTAATATTGCATCATACATGAAACTTAGCAACAGTCAAGTATTGCAATTGGTAAATACTATAATCTCAGGTTGATGTCTTCTTGGATCGCTCTATTTAGAGAGCGATCCTTTTTCAATTTAGTTCTTAATAAGCTGAAACCAAAATTCCAATAATCGCTAGGTCATCTTTTTAAGGTGGATGGCATTTTCTCACTCTGTTCCTGCTTGAGAGGAAATTATGAATACTCATTTGATCACTCGCTTGAATTTTACACCTCCCCTTTGACTATCCTCCCCGGCATAAACTGGCGTTAGTTCGATTTTTTGCGCTTTTAAGCTCTCCGTCTCGACGGATTTCTTAACAAAAGCTTGATGAAAAACATTGTTTTTTGCATTCTTGTCTGTTAAAATTTAACTATTAAGGGAGGTAAAAGAAATGGAGCGACAGCCTGATGTTAGCTGTTTAGGATCGGATGTCGATCTTTCACATTATTTTTCTATGGCGGAGCATCTTTACAAGGCCGGAAGGAAGCAAGAGGCAGTTCCCTTGTTCCGTCATGTCATCGATAACGTGAAGGATACCCACCATCCGCAATACATCATGAGCCAATTTCGGTTATTTCAGTCTCTCATTGGCATTGGATCGGAAGAAAACAAAGAAGCATTGGCTAGATTTGAGTCACATTATTTATATTTGCCGGACGATGTGAAGCTGGATGCCTTGCTACAAATGGCAAACGTTTATTACACCTTATGGGACTGGAAAAAAGTCGAAAGATATGCAGATGAATTAAGAACCTTGGCTAGAACCATCTACGATAGACAGCTTGAGAATAAAAAAAGCAACAAACTTCCCGAAAATCTACAATCCGAGCGGCATTTAGTAGTGTATTATGGACAAGGGTTCCTCCTAAAAGGAGTCGCCCTAACCATGCAAGAACGGTGTGAAGAAGCGAAACGCTACGTTTCGGAATATTCCGATCTTGGATGGTTCGAATTCCTTGACGAAACCGGGCACAAGGAGGTCGAGAAATTTCGAGTATGGGGCAAGGCGAATATGTACAATCTCGAATTAAAATGCGGGAATGACAAAGTCCTTGCTGAATTGTCCGAATTTTTAGATGAAAATCCCATCGAATTACTTCCAAGTCTATTAACGGTTATTGAATCAGCAAACCTATACAACTTTAAGATCGATGAATTATTAGCAAAATTCTGCGTGAAGCTTCCCCCCATCAACACTTCCGTTACATACATAAATGGTACGCAATTATTTCATTTCTGGTATGAGAAAGCAGTATACAGTTTTAGAAATCAACAAATCATCACTGGATTGAATGAATTATTGTATGCATTATACCTTTCTCAAAAGATGAAACATTACTCAGGCTTTGAGAGGTGTGTTTCCTTATTTGCGAAGCATGCCGATTACGCGACGGAGCAACAAAAAAGTCATTACCGAAATTTATTGGAGGGAGTGTCGGATCTATGAAAAAAGTATGGTTATCCTTAGTTATGGGGTTACTTTTATTCAGCGGTGTGTCCGGTACAGTACTGAAGCAGCCTGTGTCTAGTCTCCTATCCACTAATGCTCATAACGGAGTAGGTAATTAATGTTACCTTGAACATCTCAAAAATGTCTTCTTAGCTTCTTAGGCATACCAACTAAAAATCGCCCTCAACTTGCCATTCTTGGCCAAGGAGAGGGCGATTTTTTCAATTCAACTTATTCCAAACGCCGGGCAGCGTGTGGAGACGGGCGAGCTGCTCGGCCAGTTCCTTCTCCGGGTGAGCCGTAAGGTCGTACGGGTTGCGGAGTCCCGGCAGGCGTCCCCGGCTTAGCTGCGTGGCGATGGCTTGCTCGATCCGGGCGGCGTCGAAAGGGACGGAGACCACGTTATCTGCCCCTTCCCGCCCGTGCTGGCGGTTGCCGATGTTGATGGCCGGGAGGCCGAAGAAGGGCGCTTCGATAATCGCGCTGCTGCTGTTGCCGATCATCAGGTCGACGTGTCCCAGCAGAAATAAAAACTGATCGTCCGGAATCGAAGGGAAGTAGCGGATATGCGGATGCTCCCCGGCAAAGGCCAGCAGCTTTTCGCGAAACAAGTCGCCGCCCGAGTCGCTGTTCGGACCGATCACATAGATCGCATGGCCGGCATGGGGGCCTAGTCCCTTCAATACGGTGGAAATTTGCTCTCCGTAGGAAAGCTGCTCCTTGGAATCCGGATGGATGCACAGCAGCAGCTTGCGCGACGGCGAGCCCAGCCCGTAGGCTTCGGTCCAGCGGCGTGCCGTTGCTTCATTTAAATGCTTGACTTGCTCGATTTGCCGTTTGCGCATCGAGCCGATCGGGATAATGCGCCAGTCCGCTTCTCCCATCTGAAGCAAAAAACGCTTGGCCCTCAGGGAGGCGACGAAGTGTAGGTGCGCCAGCTTGCTGATGGCGTGCCGCACCGCGTCGTCTGCGGACCCGCTCTGCTCTCCGCCATGCAGATGGACGATGCCGATATTTTGATAATGGGCGGCAATCGCGGCAGCCAGCATTTCGCCTCGGTCGCCGAGCAGCAGCACGGCATCGGGCTTGCTTCGCTGCAAAATGTCGGAGAAGTGCAGCAAGCCTAGCCCGAGCGATTTGCTCATCGCTTCGCGCGAATCGCCCTTCATCAGAATGGACGGCGCGGCAATCACGGGGAAGGCGTCCTTATGAATTTCCGCAATCGTCTCCCCGTATTCGGGATGCAGGTGCATCCCCGTCGCGATCAGCTCCAATTGAAATCTCGGATCGCCTCGGAGCTCCAGCAGCGCAGGGCGAATAATTCCGTAATCGGCGCGGGTTCCGGTCACATAAACAATATGCAAGCTTCCACCTATCCTTTCTGCAGCGCTACCGCGAGCTGGCCGATCACGTATCGTTGTTCTTCCTCGGTCAACTGCGTATGGAACGGAATGGCGATCGTGCGCTTAGCCATCCGTTCCGTCACGGGAAACGCGCCGGCTTCAAAGAAAAATTGCTTTCGATAGCACGGCTGCAAATGAATGGCCGGAAAATAAGGCTTCGACTGGATGCCCTTGTCATGCAGGAAGCGGATGACCCCGGCCTGATCTGCGTTTTCCGGCAAAATGACGACAAAGACGAACCAACTGATTTTACATTCCTCAAGAGCCTGCGGAAGAGTAACGGGAACCTGGTATTCCCGAAGCAGCTCCTTGTACCGCTCCGCCTTTTCCTCCCTCTTGCGCAATAGCTCGGATAGCCGCTCCATCTGGGCGACGCCGACGGCAGCTTGAAGATCGGACATCCGGTAATTGTAGCCGACCTGCGTATGCTCCAGCCAGCCGTCCTCCGGCGCTCTGCCTTGGTTGCGCAGGCCGTAGGCTGCGTTTGCGACATCCTTCCGCTGCGTGACCAGAATTCCCCCTTCGCCGGTCGTCACCTGCTTGTTGGCATAGAAGGCGAATACCCCCGCATCCCCGAACGTTCCGGCCTGTTTGCCTTTCCATTCGGCCCCCAAAGCTTCGCAGGCATCCTCGATCACATGCAGGTTGTGCTTCCTGGCGATTCGCATCAGTTCGTCCATCTGGCAGGTTTGGCCGAAGACGTGCACGGCTAAAATGGCTTTCGTGCGAGGGGTAATGACGCTTTCGATCTGTCTTGTATCCATATTTAACGTATGCGGGTCAATATCGACGAATACGGGGACGGCCCCCTCGAACAACAGACAATTGGAAGAAGCGATAAAGCTGTAAGGCGTCGTAATGACCTCATCGCCGGATTTCAGGCCGAGCGCTTTCACCGCTACGTGTAAAGCGCTTGTTCCGCTGTTCATCGCGACGGCGTGCGGAATCTGCAATTGCTGCCGGAAGGCATCCTCAAATCTACCAAGCTTTTCTCCGAAACTAAGCTGGCCCGAGTCTAGCACTTCGAGAACATATTGTTTTTCCAGATCGGTCAGATCCGGGCGGGCTAACGGCACAAACATAGTCTTTTCAATCCTTCCTAGTTGGCATTGATATGGTTAGTGTATGTCTATCTCTCAAAAAGGTTATTGGAAAATGCACATTTTTACCAAATTTTCAAAGGTTCAACCGTTGTCCATAACCCTCTGGTTGTCAGGAACATATGAATGGTTGTAGAAAGGTGGGGAGTCAATGATAGCTACTAGTGAGATGCTCTACTCTTTTTTTTCCAACCAATCGATATTGGTAACCGGCGGTACGGGCTCCATCGGTCGGGGGATTGTCGAAGCGCTTCTTCCTTACCGGCCTAAGCGTGTTGTCGTATTCAGCAAAGACGACAGCAAGCAATATATGATGAAGCTCAGCTATGAAAATGATCCTATCGTTTCGTTTTGCTTGGGTGATATCCGGGACTACGAGAGTGTCGAGAACGCGACTGTGGGCATGGATATGGTGTTTCACACTGCGGCGTTAAAGCAAGTTTCCGTATGCGAGAACTTTCCGTATGAGACGGTAAAGACCAATATTATTGGAAGCGAAAACGTCATCCGCGCCGCCATCCGCAATGGAGTGAAGAAGGTAGTCAATATCAGCACGGATAAGGTGGTGAACACGTACAACGCGCTCGGAGCCTCGAAGCTCATCGCCGAGAAGCTGTTCGCCAGCGCGAACGCCTATCCCACAAACCTGCAGACCCGGCTGTGCACCATCCGGTTCGGCAATGTGATTGGAAGCCGGGGCTCGGTTCTGCCCATTTTTCTCGATCAGGTAAGCCGAGGGAAACCGATCACGGTAACCAATCGCAAAATGACCCGTTTTTTCATTACGATTCCCGAAGCGGTGGACCGTATGATGAAGGCGGCTTATTACTGCCAAGGAGGGGAAACGTTCGTACTGAAAATGAAGTCGTTCCGAATCAGCGAATTGGCGGATGCCGTCTGCGACTATTTCGGCGAGTCGGGCGTCAGACCGCGGATTCAGACCATCGGATTGCGGCCCGGCGAGAAATTCCACGAAGAGCTGATTTTTGACTGCGAACGCGAGCGGGTTCTTGAGGATGACGCATTGTATGCCGTCTTATCGACGGAGGCCGATGCAACCGGTACGTACCTGCATTTCAAACCGGTGTCGATTCATACCTACCGTTCGAATCAAGGCGTTCACGTTACGAAAGACGAGTTGAAAAGCATTGTTGCGCAAGTGCATCAAAAATATCGGGTTCGTCATGGCGGTGGATCGGAATGAAGGACGAACGTTTTCTGCGATCGGCAGACCTGACCAAGAAGGCCGCCCGCCTCATTCCGGCAGGATGCCACACGTACAGCAAAGGAGCGGATCAGTTTCCGCAGCTCGCGCCCGGCTTTATTCAATCCGGCAGCGGCGCTTGGGTGAAGGACGTCGATCATAACACGTTTCTCGATTGGGGCATGGGCTTGCGTTCCGTTTCGCTGGGCTATGATTATTCCCGCGTGACCCGGAAGGTGATGGAGCACGTGTGTCGCGGCAGTAATTTCACCAGACCGTCTCCGATCGAGGTCGAGGTGGCAGAGCTGCTGACGGATATCATTCCGTCTGCGGATATGGTGAAGTTTGCCAAAAACGGCTCGGACGTGACGACGGCGGCGATCCGGCTCAGCCGGGCCTACACCGGACGCAAGCGGATCGCTTATTGCAAGGAGCACCCCTTCTTCAGCTTTGACGATTGGTTTATCGGTACGACCCCATGCGATAACGGCATACCGGATCAACTCTCGGAGCTGTCGGTTCCTTTTCACTACAACGATATTGCAAGCTTGGAGCGTATTTTCCAGCAGTACCCTGACGATATCGCGGCCGTCATTATGGAGCCTGTGACCGGCGAACGTCCCGCCGCCAACTTCTTGCAGCGGGTCCGCCAGCTTACGCAAAAGCACGGTGCGGTGCTTGTCTTTGACGAAATGATCACGGGCTTCCGGTTCGGACTGCCCGGGGCGCAAACGGCGTTCGGTGTCGAACCGGACCTGTCGACGTTCGGCAAAGCGATCGGCAACGGATTTTCCTGCGCGGTGCTGGCAGGGAAGCGGGAAATCATGGAACTCGGCGGACTCGATCATCCGCACACCCGCACGTTCCTGTTGTCGGCTACCAACGCGGCGGAGACGCATTCCCTCGCTGCCGTTCAAGAAACGGTGCTTGAATTCCGGGAGAAGGACATCATCGGTCATATCGAACGTACCGGGAAGAAGCTGATGGACGGTTGGCGGCAAGTGACCGCCCTTCACGGAATCGGGCGTTACTTGCAAATCGGGGGCTACCCCAACAGTCCGGTCATTGTGTGCAAGGATGAGCAGGAGAGTCCGTCTCTCGCTTTCCGCACCATTTTTCTTCAGGAAATGATTCGGGAGAGCGTGCTTATGCCTTACGTCTCGATCAGTTACTCGCATGGCGGAAGCGAAGTGGCGAAAACCCTCGGAGCGTTGGACCAAACGTGCAAGGCATACAAGAAGGCGCTGGAGCAAGGAGCGCAATCCGTATTGGTCGGCCCGGCGGTGAAACCGGTCTTTCGTAAATTTAATTAAAAGGAAGCGATTCGCATGTTCTTAGTTATTGGTCTTGGGTCGATGGGGAAACGAAGAGTGCGGGATTTGTCTGCTCTCTCAGGACAACGTGTCATTGGCTTCGATCCCCGTCCCGACAGACGCTCGGAAGCGGAAGCGAAATTCGGCATTGAAACGTTCGACTCGGTCGAACGGGCGCTGCAGCTTGGACCGCGTGCGCTCATCATTTCCACACCTCCCGATCAGCACATGCCCTACGCACATTTGGCTGCGGATTTGGGACTCCCGTTCTTTACGGAGGCGAGCGTGACGAAGGACGGCGTTCCGGAGCTGATCGCCAAACTGCAGGAGAAGCCTGGCCTTGTCGCCGCCCCCTCCTGCACGATGCGGTTTCATCCCGCTGTGGCTGTGCTCTCCAAGCTTGTAAACGACAAGACGGCAGGCGAGAGCTGCTTCTTTATGTACCATTCCGGGCAATACTTGCCCGATTGGCATCCCCACGAAGATTACCGCACGTTCTATGTTTCGCGCAAGGAGACGGGGGGCTGCCGGGAAATCGTGCCTTTCGAATGGGTGTGGCTCACTTCGCTGTTCGGGCCGATCCGGGGCGGCTTTTCCCTGAAACGAAAAGTGACCACGCTGGAGACCGATATCGACGACGTGTACCAGATGGTCATGGAATTCGCAGACGGCACGTCGGGGCAAGTCACGGTCGATGTCGTATCGCGCAAAGCGACGAGAGCCTTCTCCTTGCTGGGGGAGCAGGGGACGATACAGTGGAATTTCTCTGATTCGGCAGTAGAGGTATACGACGGAACACGGCGAACGACCAGGCGGATTCCGGTCCTGAGCGGCGACAGGCCGTTCCAATATGAGGATATGTATGTGAGTGAAATGCGGGCTTTCTTGGAAGCGATCGAAGGCGGGAAGCCGTTCCCTCATAATTATGAGCAAGATTTGGCACTTCTGGAAATGATGGAGCAATTCGAGCGTGGAAAGATAAGCTGAAGGCGGTGGAATCATGAAAATCGGCATGCTGATCACGGCCCGAAATAAATCGACGCGGCTCCCGCTCAAGCTCTTGTACGAAATCGGGGGGAAGCGGGTGATCGATCGGGTGATCGAACGGTGCAAGGCCGTTTCGTTCGTCGATCAGGTTATCCTGTGCACCTCCCCGCATCCGCAGGACGCGCTTCTTGCGGAGACGGCTTTCAAGCATGGCATCTATTACTTCACAGGCGATCCGGAGGACGTGCTGCGGCGGCTGTACGATGCTGCGACATTTTTTAGTCTAGATTATGTGTTGTCCATTACGGCCGACGATCCGTTCTTCTCGGTAGAATACGCCAACCGTCTTGCGAATCAGGCTAAATTGACGACTCCCGACTATATGGCGGTCGAAGGGCTTCCGATCGGCGCAGGCTTATACGGGATTCGTTATGAGGCGCTGAAGACGGTGATCGGATTCAAGCATCGCACCGACACCGAAATATGGGGCTACTGGTTGAACCGTCCGGATCTGTTTGACGTTCACTTGTTTCAAGCGGAGGCGGGGGAAGTCCGGGACATCCGGCTTACTTTGGATACGGCGGACGATCTCGCTTTTTTACGGTCCTTGGCGGAACATTTGAGCCCGCATGGCGGGATGAGCTACCGATCGCTGCTGTCTGCGGCCGACCGGATGCCTGCGGAGCTGTTCGTCAATCGCCATGTGCAGCAGCTCAAGCCGCCCGATGCGGTCATTGAGGATATCAACGAGCACTATGCGAAGAATAGGGAGCTGTTCGTCGCGATCAAGGAAGGCAATTATATCAAACAACGGAGGAATCGCTGATGGCGCGATTACTTGATCTATTGGAGCAATTGCGGAACGGAACGAAGACGTCGATGTATTGGATTGCAGAGCCCGCCTACGTTCACCAAGGGGAATACGAGTACTTGCTGCGTTTGATCGATGCGCTGGCAGGCAAGGGAGCGGACGCGGTCAAGTTCCATATTATGCTGAACCCGGACGAATACATGGTTCCGGAGCATCCGCTGTATAAGGAACTGCAGAAGTGGCTGTTCACCCGCGAACAGTGGCGGGAGCTGTTTGCGCGCTGCCGCAAGCATGGCATGGAAATCGTGGGACTGGCCGACGAGCTGCCTTCGCTGGAATTTCTCATCGAAGAAAATGCGGAGGCCATCGCCATCCATGCAACTAGCATCAATGACACGTATATGCTCAAGGGGCTTGCGCAAGCGAAGCAGCCGCTTTTCGTCGGGGTCGGCGGCATCTCGTTTACGGAGATCGAGTACATGCTGAAGCTGCTTGGCGAGAAGCGGAATCTCATGATGATGTACGGCATCCAGGAATATCCGACGCCTCTTGAGCATGTGCATTTGCAGAAGCTTCCTTTATATGAAGCAAAGTTTCAATGCCCGGTCGGCTATGCGGACCATACGGCAAGCCGGGAAAAGCTCGGCCGCTACTTGGCCTTCGCGACGGCTTACGGTCTCGGCGCGCGCTTGTTCGAGCAGCATGTGACGCTCGATCTGTCCGTCAAGCGGGAGGATGACGAGGCGGCCTTGGAGCCGGACGCGTTTGCCGAGCTGCGCTGGCAGTTGGAGCTCGTCTCGCGCATGACCGGCTCTGCGGTCATGAATATCGGCACGGAGGAGCGGGCTTATTTCTCCGCCGTACGCAAGTGCCTCGTCGCAGGCCAGGATCTTCCGCAAGGAACCCTTCTCGCGGAGCAGCATGTCAAATACAAGCGGACGGAAGCGCAGGGCGATATGGATCAAAGAGATATCGTCCACTTGCTGGGCAAGACGCTGCAGCAGCCCGTCCATAAAGGAGACGCATTCTGTTGGCGTCATCTTGGCGAGAACGGGCGTCCGTGATGCGGGTCTCCGCATCGCGGACGGCTCAACATCGTCACGGGAGGGAAAAGCATGTTCGGTGGGGATGAATTTAACGCACATTTGCTGCTTCGATACGGCTATACTCACGATTTGTTCGAACGGTTCTCGAAGGTTGTCTATAAGGGAGTCGAGCTCCCGCTAACGCTATTGCGGCCGTACCATGTCTTGATACGCGATTTCATCGACCGGAAACGGGAAGACGAATCGTTCGTCGAACGGAAACGCGAGCAATGGAGCTTCCGTTCGATGAAAGACGTGCAGCGGCAATTGCGGCGGTTGCCGCTGCAGCAGGAAGACTGGGGCAAGGACGCCAGCCGGGACATGATCCTGCTGTGTGGCCAATACGTCGATTTTGCACTATCCGAACTAAGCGACCGCCGAGTGCTGCTGCTGCATTCGAATCCGTACGATCTTCGGGCGCTTCAGGGAAAATCGCTTCCTTCGACGTTCGAGGTGTACAGCTTACACGAGCAGCTTCTGCGCAGCAGCGCGCCCCAGCAGGCTAGAGCCGAGCTGTTTGCGTTAATCGATGAAGCGCTGGCCGCTCCAGGGGGGGCCGCAGAGCATGAAATCTTCTCGATGCCGCGGTTTCCCGAATGGATGCGCAGCTGTATCGGGCAAGGCATCGTTTTGGTTGATTTGCTGGAAGGGGTGCTGAAGCAGTATCCGGTTGGGGCGATCATGGACCATTCGGAGTTGATCTATCCCGGGAGCATTTTGTCTCTTCTGGCGCGTTCGTACGGCTTGTCGTTCATCAATGTGCAGAACCATTTGACCAGCGACGCCTCGATGATCCCGACGAGAGCAACGCATTATGCGGTATGGGGGCCGAGCATGGCGCAATGGCTCGTCGAGCGCGGAATCGACGCAAGCTCCATCGTGCAGGTGGGCAGCCTGCGGCTGGAGCATAACGACAGGCGGATCCAAAAAACGCGCGAGCAGCTGCTTCACGAATGCTGCACGAAGCAGAAGCAAAAGCTGAAGCAGGCTCCTTTTGTTCTGGTCTACACGACGGAAAGCTATCCGGAAAGCATCAATTTTACCGTCATGAAATGGATGAAAAAGCTGGTCCGGATGATTCCGGACGTTCAGGTGATCGTCAGGCCGCATCCGAGCGACAAGCTGTCTTACGAATCGTTCGTGTCCGAACGCATTCATCTGGCGCCGTCCGGCTACGATCTGCAGGATATCCTGAACGCGTCGGATTGCGTAGCGACCATATCTTCGACGACGGCCATCGAAGGGGCCATGCTGAAGAAAGGCATCATCGTGCTCCAGCCCGAGCTCCCGTACGATTACCATATCAATTACAATGGCTATCCATATTTTCTGGACAGGGGGCAGGCGGGGCCTGTGGTGCATTCGGCCCGGGAGCTGGTGGATTGCATCGCCGCTCTTCTTTCCCGGGAAGGGGAGCCGGAGGCGGTGGTGCAGGCCGGACAGAAGTTTTTGAGGCAGATGTTGTTCACGGATGACCGGACGCCGAGCCAGAGGATGGGCGAGCTGGTGAAGCGTCTTTTGGATGACGAAAGCCGTCAGGCATCTATCCGAACCGAAGAACCGAATCATGCATCAACGAATGAAAGCCTGTTGCCGGGCGTGGAGGGGAAACGAATGGCTGACTTGAATACGATCCGCATTAGCTTAAAAGATTTTTTGATCATGGAGCTTCACACTTTGAATGTCGCGGAGGAAGTGACCAACCTGCTTGCCGCCAAGGTGAGGGAAGATCAAATTATCACCAACCAGGACATTAAGCTCGTTAAAAATTTGCGGATCTTAGTCGATTCGTACACGAATACGATTGAAAATCAAAAATAAACGGGGGGGACCGGTATGAAACGGAGACAACGCAGACTGCTTCGCCAACTTCAGTTATTAAGAAGAAGTATTCGAAAAAATAGAAGGCTGTTGATTCGTTTGATCCACGATTTGGAGCATGGGGAAAGCTGCTAATTTTCCCAATTGGAAGGAAAGCACTCATCAAGACAGGAGGCGGAACCGGTGTATGGCGGAGAGGAATGGAACCCGCATTTGCTTCTGCGTTACGGCTACACGCTGGATTTCTTCGAAGCCTTCGCTCCGCTTCGGATGCGTGGAATCGAGCTGCCCTTGGCGCTGATTCGTCCGTATCATCATTTCATCCGCAGCGCAGTCGACCGGCGAAGAACGGACGGCGCTTACGTGCGCGAACGAGGCAGCTCGTGGAACATACACTCCATGTCCGATGTCCAGACGCGGTTGCGGCGTCTCCCCGGGCCAGCGGGAAGCTTTGGGGCTGAGCCGGGCCGCGATACGATATTGCTGTGCGGCAATTACGCCGATTTTGCGCTGCGGCATTTGACCCCGCACAAAGTCATTTTGTTTTCCCATTATTTGTACGAGCGCAGATATCTGAAAAACAAAAAAATGCCCAAGTCGTTCGAGGTCTACCCGCTGGCAGATAAGCTGTTGTTCGGCACCACTTCCAAGCGGGTGCGAAAAGAGACCAAAGAGCTCCTGCGGTCGTTCGATCGGCTGCACGCCGCCTTCCGCCGGACCGCGGGGCAGCATGAGGTGCTCGCCCGAGGGGCGTTTCACCGTTGGATGCATGAGGAAATTCCATTTATCGCGGAATTGATCGATGCGCTGCACGAGCTGCTTCGTACCCGGCCGATCAAGCTGATCGTCGAGCATACGGAGCTGCCGCCCCGGCAAAGCATTCTTTCGCTGCTTGCCCGTATTCACGGCTTGCCGTTTCTTCATGTACAGCATCATTTATCCAGCGACGCCTCCATGGTGCCGACCCGGGCGAGCCATTATGCCGTGTGGGGCCGGCATATGAGGGAATGGCTGATCCACCGAGGGATTCCTCCTGCGGCCATCACGGAAACCGGCAGCGTCCGACTGGAGCTGAGTCGCAGGCCGGTCGTCCATACCCGTGACGACCTGCTTGCTTACTGCGGATGGGAACCGGGCGCGCCGATCCTCGTTTGGATGACGGAGCAGTATGACGCCTCTGTCAACTATAGCGTCGCTGCATGGCTGCAGGAGACCGTGCGGAGCCTGCCGGTTTACGCGATGATCAAGCCGCATCCCGACGATCGCTTGAGCTACGATGCGTTTGTTTCGGAGCGTCTGGCGGTCGCTCCGCCCTTTTTTCATTTGGATGAGATGCTGCATGCGGCCGACCTAGTGCTGACCATCTCGTCAACGACGGCGGTCGAAGCGGCGATGGCGGCAAAAGGAGTGATCGTGCTGCAGCCGGAAATGGCGTACGATTATCATTTGAACTATAACGGCTATGTGCGGCATTTGGCAAATGCGGAAGCGGGGGAAATCGTACATTCCGGAAGCGGGCTGACCGCCTGCTTGCGGATATGGCTGGAAGACGAATCGTTTCGCAGCGTGCTGCTGGACAAAGGCCGGTCGTTTCTGCGGAAGACGCTAAGCAGCGGGGGGATGTCGCCCGGGGCGGCCGTTTACGAGCTTGTCCGGCGGCTGCTTCAATCGAGTGGAAAGGAGCGGACGCGATGATTGGGATTGTTGGCGCCGGGGGACATGCCAAAGTCATTGCGGACATCGTAAGCTGCGGAGAGCGTGAAGAACCGATTGCTTATTTCTCGGCGGGCCTTCCCCCTGCATGGGCGGTCCGTGCCGCTCATTACCACGACAACGAGGAGCAGCTGCTGGCCCTCCGGGCATCCGTGAAGGGCTGGCATGTGGCCATCGGGAATCCTGTGGTCCGGAAGCGCAAGCTCGAGTGGCTGCTCGCCTGCGGGTTTCCGGTCATTCAGGCCGTTCACGAGCAAAGCGTTCGCGCGGAGTCGTCGGTCTTGGGGGAAGGCGCCGGCGTCATGGCTGGCGCTGTGATTAACCCGTATGCGGCGGTCGGGAGAGGCT
Organism: Paenibacillus tyrphae; assembly: GCF_000722545.1. Classification (GTDB taxonomy): domain Bacteria; phylum Bacillota; class Bacilli; order Paenibacillales; family NBRC-103111; genus Paenibacillus_G; species Paenibacillus_G tyrfis. The sequence continues at coordinate 8,540 of NZ_JNVM01000006.1, read as the reverse complement.
GCATTGTGAATACGTCGTCCAGCGTGGATCATGATTGCAGGATCGGGCCATATGTGAATATCGGCCCGGGCTGCCGATTGGCCGGCGGGGTGAAGGTCGGCGAGTTAAGCGAGCTGGGGGCGGGAGTCATTGTCATTCCGGGCATGACGATCGGGAAGCGCTGCGTGATCGGCGCAGGCGCCGTCGTCATCGACCATATTCCCGACCATAGCGTCGCGGTTGGCGTACCCGCGCGGGTGATTAAACGGTCATCAAATTAAGCGACAGGAGTTATGTAGGATGAACATATGGAATCGTCTGTCCCAACAAGCGGAACAGCCGTATACGATTGCGGAAATTGCCGCCAATCATAACGGCGACATGGCTCTCGCCGAACGAATGGTCGAGAAGGCGAAGGAAGCCGGTTGCGATTGCGTGAAGTTCCAGTCCTGGACGAAAACGAGCCTGATGGTCAAGTCGGACTATGATCCGGAACTGGAGCGCACGCTGGATCAATACAGCATGACGGAAGAGAAACTTCGAACGATGAAGAGCCTTTGCGATCGCATCGGGATTGATTTTGCCTGCACGCCCTTTTCCCGCAGCGAAATCGACTTGCTGGTGCGGATCGGCGTGCCGTTCCTCAAGCTTTCCTCCACGGAAGTGACCAATCTTCCGCTGCTGCAGCACGCCGCTAGTACAGGTCTTCCTCTGATCATGTCGACCGGCATGGGAACGGAGGAGGAAATTCGGGAAGCCGTTCAGGCTGTGGAAGAAACCGGAAACACCAGGATTGTGCTGCTGCATTGCGTATCGGTCTACCCGCCGAAGGACGAGTACGTCAATTTAAACAATATCGATTCGCTGCGCGAACGGTTCGGCTATCCGACAGGGTTTTCCGACCATACGCTGGGGACCGCTATTCCGCTTGCTGCGGTCGCCAAAGGCGCATGCGTGATTGAGAAGCATTTTACGCTGGATCAGAGCTTGCCCGGCTGGGACCATAAAGTGTCCGCCACGCCCGAGCAGATGAAGGAAATTGTAGACGGCGCCCGGCGTATTAAAGCGGCATTGGGCAATTACGAGCGGCAGCTCAGCGCGGAGGAGCAGGATAACCGGCGTATTTTTCGCAGAAGCATCGTGGCGGCAAGGGACATTCCCGCAGGGAAAGTGATCGAAGCCGACGATCTGGATGCGAAGCGGCCCGGGACGGGTCTGTCTCCCTCGTTAATAAAGCAAATTATAGGGAAAAAGACATCCAGAACGATCGGCTGCGATGAGCTTCTAACGGAAACAGATTTCGCCTGAGCGAACTATTCGCCGTCGGCCCACTTCGCTCTCATCCAATTCCGCACCAGGCGGTAAAGGCGCTGCGAAGGGACCGGCGGCTTGATCGTTAACGATTGCCGCAAGAAGCGTTTTGCTTGGACGGCAAGTCGCTTTCGGGTCTTGTCATCGTGCATCAGACCGGTCAAGCATTGCCGCAAATCGTCTGCGGAACGAACGACGGCTCCGGCATGGGCTTCGGCCAAATGCTTTGGGTAGCTGTTGTTGTTAAGAATATAGTGGTAGCTCATGGAAGGCTGAAGAACAAGCAAAGGCTTCTCCAGCATCGCCGCCACCAAGGCCGTTTCCGATACGATCGTAGCCGCACAATCGCTCGCATACAGCAAATCCTGCAGCGAGTACCCGTCCGGCATCAGCCGGATATGAGAGTCCGGATGTTCATGATAAGGATAACGGTCATCCGGATGCGTCTTAATCACGACCAGCACCGGCAAATCTTGTCCGGCTTGAGAAAACCATCGCATGATCTGCTCGTTAATTTCCACGGCATAAGGCGAGGTTGTAAAAGCCACGACCCAGCGAGCATCCGATAGGCCCAGATCGTTCAGCAAGTCTTGTTTCGTTTTCAGATCTCCCCTCTGAATATCTTCGAACCGCAAGCTGCCGATCGGCGTGATTTTAGCGGGGGGGATCCCATTTTCCACCATCCAGTTTCTGGTGTGGGGACCGTATACGGCGTAATGGGAGGCGCGGGACGGAATAATATTGATATCGCTCAAGAGCCTGTTTTGCACCTGAACAAAAGGAAGATTGTATTTCAAGGCGAGCAGAGAAAGGACGTTTCCGGGGTAAATCAGCTCCGTATGATCGAGGAAGAGACCGACGGGATGCTCCCGTATGATGCGTTCGCCGACGTTGATCAAGCATATGGCATCTCTCGCCTGGGCATAAAGCCAGTTTCCGAATGGTTCCCTTCCGAATACCGGATGGTCCTTATGCTTCGCTACCAGATCGTGAACCTGACGCCATACGGGTTCGCAGAATTGAAATTGAAGAATCTCGTCGACATAAGCTTTCTGGAAATAAAAAGTTTGAAAGCCGGGGGGAAGCGTTTTGCCTTGAACGGCAGTCTGATCGTGGCTGTTGGTGATAAGGATCAGCGTTTTTCGATCGGGAAACGCCTTGAGCGCCGTATCCAGAAATTGGCCGCAGAAGGCAATGGCATCGCGCTTCGGATCCAGCGAATAGTCGCTAACCGTCTCCGGAACGTGCTGCATCCGGCCGTAATATTCATGCATCCACTGCACTTGTCTGTTCGTCCGCTGCTGCGCTAAGAACTCGGGCTGCTGCAGCTGGGCGTCGACCGTTTCTCTTATATGGTAGTAATAAGCGTCGAGGATGAGCAAAGGAAGTTCGATTCCTTCGTAGACGAGCGATTGAAAGGCGGTAAACAAATCATCCGTATAGCCGTACCGCAGCAGCATATGGTCGTTTATATGAATCTCGCTGTACATGGTTAGCTTCCCTTCCTTTCATTTCTATCATGGCCGCACAATATAATGTATGTCCAAGCGATAGTCGGTGCTACTTGGCATGTGTTCATCTTTTGCACGAGTTGGAAATTGATTCATAGAATGGTTGGAAAGCAAATCATAAGCAATGAAGGGGGCCTTGTGTTGAATAAATACGAGATTCAAGCTGAGGAATATTTCAGAAGTATGAATGCCGAACCGGAATTCAGGATCGTTCAAGAAGCGATGGAGCAGTTGATTGAAAAGTATGAACTGGCCGATAAGAGCGTTTTATGCATTGCGCCCGGGAACGGGATTGAGGAATACTGGTTTCATCAGCACGGCTGCGAGCTTACGTTTGTGGACATCGATCAATACGGATCGATCGAACCCGGTCTGAAGCTATATACGGCGGACGCCTCGTCACGGACATTGACTTATTACATTAGCGATGCCGCTCAATTTGCGGTGAAGGCCGAGCGGACGTACGAGGCTCTCTATATCAGCGGAAACCAATGATGAGTGCCGAAGAAGGAGCATTCTTGACAAGCATTCGGTATGGCCGTCGAACGAAAAGCCCTATCTTGATTTCGTCACCGCTTTAGCCGGAAGAAATTTAAAGCCGGGGGGATTATTCGTCTATCAGTCTTATTATGGGGGAGTCGACGCCTTATACAACAAGCACTACACCGGTCTTCTCAAGAAGCAATTAGGAGAAGCGGGAGTTCATTTGCTCCACTATTATGTTTTCAATGCCGCCCATAGCGTCTCCTTGACGGTAGGCTTGAAGGGAAGCGGGCAGGAGGCGGACGATTATATGCGCCGGATCAAGCATCGCCCGGAGCTGACGCTATTTCACGGAAGGTCGGAATTAAACAGGCAGGGCATTCGGAAGGTGTACGATCGGATAGACGGAATCCGGTAAATGATTGATCTTAAAAACGAATGGATCGCATAGGCATAATATAAGCAATTACATGCCGGGAGGAATGCCCATGTCGGATCTGTTCGTTGCTCGTTCGCTGGAAGAAATAAGGTTTTGGTCCCGTATTATGAAAGAACATTCCTTGTTTCTCAGACTAGGCTTTAGATGCGAAGATACTCAGTTGATTCATGAAGCGAATCACTTTTACGCTATTTTTGAAGAAATTGAACGAAAATCGCACGCTTTTCAAACGAATGCAGACCCGCAAACGATTAAACAATTTAACGTGGAAGTGTACACGGCGGCCAGCCATATTTGGGCTTTTAAAAGGAAAGTATTGGGGTTAATATTGAGCTGCCAATTACCCGGGGCAAATAACTTCCCGCTATTAGTTGATCATGTAAGCCGCGAAGCAAACTATTTTAGAAATCGATTGGCTGAGCTGAATGCCGGCAGGCTGGAACCGCTGCCCGATGCCATTATCGACGAAAACGTATTTTTCTTAAAAATCATGGCCGACCATGCCAAATTTATCGGTCATTTACTTGATCCGTCAGAACGAAAGCTGGTGGATCAAGCGCGAAACTTCAGTCATGATTTTGACCAGCTTGTCTTTCAAGCCATAGATTTAAGCTCCATGCGTCCCCAATCGCAAACGGTTCCTCTGCTAAGCCAATTTGTCGATCAGAATAAAGTGTCCGTCAAATCTTTGCGTGACTTTAAGAAAACAGCTCGCGATTTAATAAACGATTGTCGTATAAAAAGTATTATTCATCCGCTGTTAGCTGATCATGTATTTAGAGAAGCCGAGCATTTTCTTGTTATTCTTGATATGTTTGAACACTTTTTACAAGGACCGAAAAGATCCGAATCATAATTGCGACAGGCAATGAACCGGGTTAACCGATGTTCCTAGTTACTTAGGATCATCGTTTTTTTTATTTTCGCTGCTCGAGCGGAGTGCAATTATGCCGGGCAAGCGATTCATTACCTAGAAGGCGGAAGTGCCAAAGGAAAGGTAGTCATTAGAATAAAGTAATATAAACGACCGGTAATCTTTACTTATAAAAGAATCCCGGTCATTTTAATCGCCATGATTCTCCGTTACTTCCATAATCAATTTTATTTACTCGCTTTTGGAAAGTAAGAAAACCCCGGATATTTGACTACTGGCCACTTTTCCTTACGCAATGCGTTCATTAATTCGGGGCCTACATTTAAGTTCTCCTGTACTAATTGATGAGGTGTGAGCGCCATCCATTGGTTCAGAGAAACATCTTCAAAGCGATTACTCTTAAACATCTCCAAAAACCACAAACTTTGATCACCCGTGTTCTGAATATAGTGCCCAAATGCAAACGGTACATATCCTACATCCCCGGCACGATAATTGAAAGTGCGAGCTGCACCATTGCCCGCAAAAACCGTCATACGTCCCGTGCCCGAGAGATAATACTGCCATTCATCGTTGTTGGGATGCCAGTGCATTTCTCTTATTGCACCGGGTTTAATTTCTACCAAAGCTGCGGCAATTGCAGTCGAAATAGGAAAGTTGGTAGAATCGACGATACGCACCGTCCCGCCCGGAGTTACAATCGGATCTTGTGCGAGCAGTCGATGTGAAAAGGTTTTTGGTACTGTACCGAATGGGTCTGCTACCTGTTGACTTTCAAGCGAACCAGGGACGTTTCCTTGAAAAATGTATCTCTGTTGCTGTGGGATATGTGTAAAAGCGCTTGTTGGAACACCAAAATTCGCCGATAATACGTCTTTAGGCGTATGGGCGAACCAATCAGAGATCGATAAAGTATTGAGGTCAGAAAACTTACCGTCGTCGAAGACAAGCAAGAACTCACATCCTTCTTCCAACCCTTGAATAGAATGCGGTATTCCGGGAGGGAAGTACCATAGATCGCCTACGCCAACATCGGCTATGAAGTTTCTCCCGTTCTGATCGACTGCCGTAATTCGAGCGCGTCCCACAAGCATGATTGACCATTCCGCTTGCTGATGCCAATGTAACTCACGTACACCGCCCGGAGTTAGAGCCATGTTCACCCCTGCAAGAGTTGTCGCGATCGGTAGTTGTCTAACTGTCACTTCCCGTGACCAACCGCCATGATTTAATTGCATATATGTGTCAGAAAAAGAAAACTTTAAGTTGGGAATCGTTCCGGCATCGGTGGCGGGCGAAACTAACATGTCGGGGTTCTCAAGGTCTCTCAAGACGTCTCGTGGTCCTAAATCCCACCAACCGGCACCATCATTCCTTATCGGTTGCGGTATATATCCATTCCTTATTTCGTTTTCCAAAATAATTACCCCCCTCGTTCTATACATTTTGTACTGGTCACTGGTCAGATGCCTAATTTAAGTTATGCCTAGAATAAGGATTAGGAAATATGTCCCCTTAAAACTGTAAACTTCCCGCTAGAGTTTAAAACTGTGGCTCGATCTAGTCCAGAACAAATTGACCGTGCAAGTACAGATGGGAATGTGGGATTATATCATTGCGTGTCATTTGCGGCCTGTCACCTGTCCAAACAATCTTTCTACTACCGAATACACTAAATCGTGGGTACTCGGGAAGGCCGATACTCAATATTATCATTAAGGAGTGTTGACTAATGAGTTGTATCGGAGGATTCGGTGGCTTTACTACTACAGGTGTTATTCTGGTTCTTTTCATTTTGTTGGTCATTATTAGCCGCAGCCTTTGGATCTAACAATCCTGGCACTTTTCATTCTGATCGTAATCGTTGCTCGCAGTATCTGTTTTATTTAATCGGAGCTATAGAACCAAGTAGAAGAGCCACCGAGCGGTGGCTCTGTTTTTCTATGTCCGTCGAAAATCCAATAATGCCTGCTAGGAAAACATCGGTTACGTTTGGAAATCCTCCGTTTACTATTACTTATTGTTACTTGAGGATAAACAACTCCTCTACCTTTACCCCCAAAACTCTTGCCAGTTTAATCGCTAACAGTGTGCTAGGTACAAACTTACCATTTTCGATGGTGTTTATGGTTTTTCTGGTTACCCCAACCAAATCTGCTAACTGCTCCTGGGTAAGATTTAATTTGGCCCTTTGTACTTTTATTGTGTTTTCTAGGATATCTTCACTCATTTTATTCACCTTCGATATTAGTCATTTTCAAATATCAGGTAAGACACAAGGGGAGTAATGACTCCGGCAAAAATTAATGTAAACAAAACAAACCGAACTTTCAGATCAACAACTAAGCTTAGCGTAACCAAAAGTACGATCACCCCTAAGAGCACCCAAAATCCTATAGCAAAACTCTTAAGTCGAATCACTTGAATATATTCATCGTTTAAGGAACTTGCCAACTTGCGTTTTTTTCGAAGGAGTCGTGAAAATTGTACAATTCGAATGAGGAAATACCCCCAAATGAAACAACCAATGATAGAAACAGCGGAGCTCCAACCTGATAAATTCGAGCTGGGGTCGGAAGTGAAATAATGAAATAAATAGGGAAGTTGCCACACGACAAAACCAGCCAGATTACCAATAATAATTGTTCTCCTTTTAATTTCCAATTGAGCTATTTCAGATTTCAAATGTGTCTCCTCCTTTAATGATGTAACCTTTGATACTCATTATATAACCTTTGCGTTACATTTTCAAGGGGCGCAGTATGTAGGTCGTGCCGGTCATGGCCGCGCCCGTGCGCTTGGCCAGCGAGGCGAAGTCGCCGCCGCGTGCCGCGGGCGGCAGGATCACCACCGGCATCTGATTGACAAAGTATCCGAGTGTGGGCTACGGTGTCCAGCGGTTGCAGCAGGAGGGTGGAATTGACAAGAATAGAGCACATACTTCTCATTTTTGTATAAGGAAAGATCAAATTGAGGCAAGCCACAATGCATGGCGGCAGTTAAAAAGATACCCTCTCTTTTATGAATATGACATAAGGTGACGTATTTGAGGTCTATAATGGGTAGTAGATTAACGAAAGGAGTAATAAATCATGAAACGAAGAATTATTTTAGATTTAGCGGTTACTTTAGATGGTTTTATTGAAGGGAAAAATGGTGAAGTTGATTGGTGCATTATGGACTCTGAGCTGGGGTTTAATAATTTTTTAAATCAAATTGATGCCATTTTCTATGGAAGGAAAAGCTATGATTTATGGGGACAATTTACTCCGGAAATCGAACCTACGGATTCTGAAAAAGAATTTTGGGAATTGATTCATAGTAAAGAGAAATATGTGTTTTCCAGGACGCAAAAGGGGACTGATACTAAAGCAGTATTCATAAATGATCGTATTCTCGAAGAAGTAAATAAAATAAAGAATAAGCCTGGTAAAGACATCTGGCTATATGGTGGAGCAAGTCTGATTACAACTTTTATCAATTTAGGACTTGTTGATGAATTTAGATTATCTGTTCACCCTGTTGTTTTGGGGGAAGGGAAACCGCTGTTTGTGGATATAAAACAGAGGTTGAATTTAAAAATGGTTAATACCAGAACATTCTCCTCAGGCGTTGTACAACTAATTTATCGTTAAGGCTGAGAAGACTCCCTCTTCGATAAGGGGGAGATGAATCAGCATATCTTGTATATAAATGCGAACATATGTGCTATAATTATCATAAAATCACCAAGGAAGGTAAATGCTCGGATGTTGCATCATAAAGCTTTTCGCTTTCGCATCTATCCTACGGAAGAGCAAACGACGCTGATCCATCAGATGTTTGGATGCGCTCGCTTTGTCTTTAACCACTTCCTTGCAAGGTGGAACGACACCTTCCAAGAAACAGGCAGAGGCTTGTCTTACCAGACCTGTGCAACCAGGCTGCCAGCGTTGAAAAAGGA
>NZ_JNVM01000005.1 GCF_000722545.1 Paenibacillus tyrphae | reverse complement strand
TTAATTCGAGATTGTACATATTAGCCTTGCCCCAAGTTCGAAACTTCTCAACCTCCTTTTTCCCCATGTCATCCAGGCACTCGAACCATCCAAGGTCTGAATACTCGGCCACGCATTTTTTCGCTTCTTCATATTGCCCTTGCATGGTAAGAACAAACCCTTTGATCCTCAGCCCATGACCATAATATACCACTAAATGCCGATCAGTATGTAGGTTTTTAACAAATTTTTCTTTTTTTAATCGGTCATAAACAAAAATAGCACATGCATACAATTCGTCCCCATAACGCTCAACTCTTTTCCAGTCACCAAGTGAATAGCAGACATTCGCCAGCAGTAACAAAGCATCAAGTCGCGTTTCTTCTGACAGGCGGCTATAGAACGGCTCAAAGCGCTCTAGCGCTTCCTTATTTTCTTCCGTGCTAATTCCAACGAGGCATTGAAACAGCCGGAATTGACACAGGAGAAACGTTTGATCGTTATGATCTGTCCGGTCAGTGATAATACGATACAAGGGCGCTGCTTCTGCCTTCTTTTCCTCTTTGAAAAGTTGCTCTGCTACAGCATAGAATTGATCTTTCATTTCTGCCCCAAACCCTAGATTTGTCATTTGCCCCAAACACTCCCTTCAATAGATACCATAATATTACATCTGGTAGTTTTCGATGGCAATATAGAACATTTAGAGGAGATTAACCGATTATCAGCAAAAAACAGTAAAAAACGAGAGTAAAACAACGAATTATGACATTTACCAACAAATAAATACATATTTTTACACGATATTCTGGACAAATCCTAGCAATATCGCCTTTTTTGGTACTACTAAATGCTCATAAAAAAGTAGTTTTGTCCCATGTGAATTATATTGGAATACGTGGTATTTTATAGAAGAACGATCCAGTCGGCCGACCATTGTTCAAAAACACTCAATTTGGAGGGATGTGGCCGGATTAAGGGTGCAGCTGAGATATGTGTAATTTTAGATCTTAGTATGGATATATATAGTAGTGAGCGCATCGAGAAGCTTTTACGCGAGCGGTTGTTTTTTTATAGGGTGAACAACATGGGACAATAGCATTATTTTAAAAAAATATTTTTTTCCTGTGCAACCTTTTTAACCCAACTTACGTTAATATGCTTTAAACACCAATATATTGAAATATTGATCAAAGTTGGGAGGCGGAGGGATGCAATAACCCCATAAAAGTAAGTACGAATATTGCTATCAAAAAAATTTTCACCATGAGTTACATTGGAACAGCTCCTTCAGGTGTATTCGCAAAAGACTCATTTTCAGCAAATTAATCTTAATCTATCGGAGGCGTTATCAATGGTATTTAAAAAGACTCTAAGCTTTATTTTAACAGCTACAATGATCTGTGTCTCAGTCGTAGTCCCCGCAGTTAATGCCGAACCCGTTGATAACACTAAAATTACCGTTGAATCTTACAGCATTGAAACTTTATCGGATACTAAAAATGCTGAAGGATTGTATGTTCCTATAGGATACAAAAACGTCAATGCAATAACTGAAATTACTGATGTGGGCGGAGAAATCAAAACGAAGATAAGTGTTGTTGAGGACCATTTTGACCAAAACAATTCCTTCAAGAACTCTGTTATCAAACACGAGGAATACTATAATAATTGGGATTCAGGAGAAGCTACATTTATTAAACAATCAGAAACTTCAAATACTCCACATGTCCAACAAAAGGTAGGGCTTACCGCAAAGAAAACAGAAAAATTCGTCCAAGTAAACTTGTCGAATGATGAAAAAACTAAAATTAAGAAGGAAATTGAAGGTTATGTAGCTAAACTCCCCGAGGCTGCTCCACAGAAAGCACAGGGTTTGAAGAAGGCTGATCTTGAAAAATTAAAAAATGATCCTGAAGCAAAAAAAGCATTTGCTGCGCTGAGTACCGCCGCTTCTATTGAAATGGCCGGAGCATATGATAATTATTATAATCATAATACAAGTACAGGATGGTTCCGTGTACAAACACTAGGCGCACAAGGTCATATGTACTTAAGATATGAAGGTTCCACTTATGGAAGTTCTAAAAATGCAAATTCTATGACTCAATTTAAGACTAGCATTAATGGTTACGATACTTACATTAATCAATACATGGAAGCACCGGTATGGCCAGAAGTAGTTGGTTGGGGATCGGCAATTATGGGACTTATTACAATTGTTGCTGGCTATGGTACAGGACCAGCAGGTTGGGTTACAATAACACTATATTATGGCGGCGCGCTGTCTACATTTGCTGGAATAACTTCCACAGTTTATGCAACTGTTTCTCGATTGGATTTGAGTAGAGTGGCAGCACAATACTGCGAAAATGCAAGAGTGATGAATTTCAACGGTGGGGCATACTGGGAAAATACCACATTCAGCGTCGTTAATGGATTTTAAAATAATTAATAAGCGCGTCAACTCGACGCGCTTACTCTTCTTTTTAGAAAAGGAGGGATCAACATAAAGAACAGTAAGTTACGTTGGGCTTGGATTATTCCACAAATATTTTTGACCTTATTAGATATCGCTCTTTTTATATTCACATTCATAAAATGGGAAGAGCTCCAAGGTGTAAGAATTATGTACCTCATTTTTTCATTTTTGCTATTAGGGGTAATCATTCTGGGAGTTGCCACCATAAGAAAGTGGATAATCCAAGGGAAAATGTAATGTTGGCGGTCGCCCCTGTAACCACAACGAATTAACGAAGTTCCAATTTTAGCCCCGAGCGGCAATTTTGATTTCGTGGAACAATGCAAAAAATGGCTCTTGTTCGCATCTACGCGGCAAGGGCCGATCTTTGGTTCGCGATCCTGGCAATCAACGTCCTTAAAAAAACAGCGTGCAGCCTTTTATGAAGGGATGCACGCCGTTTTATTAAACTTCAATTTGTTGCCCGGATGCCTTCCGTAGCTCATTCGCCAGCCAATGAATGTAATCGGCCTGCTCCTCATACGCTGCGGCCGCGGTGCCGTCTCCAGCCTGTACTGCCTTCTGCCGTTTTACGTCCAGCTCCTTCCATGCCAGACTCATCCAAGTATCGATAACTGTATTTGTTACCCTCGCATCAAGCATTGGTTCCTGTGTCTCCGTACCATATTTTTCAAGTCCATATTCAGATATGATGTGATTCAACTTTTAGGTACATTCTTCGGGTATTGCGAAACGTCTTCTGCCGTGCAAAGGAATGGAATTTAATCAATACGAATTCGTGCGACGGCCTACGCTGGCCAAAGAAATCAAAGACGAAGATCGAAGTTTACAACGAAGCTGAAATAACTGCGATCGTTGATGCGCTATATCGACGGCCTGTAGTTTGGCGAATCATGATCTTGGGGACATTTTCCGGTGCGTTTCGACGCGGAGAGGTTGTGGCGCTTGAGAGCTTGGTACATGAAAGAGTGCTGTAGCCGAACGCTTAGGGCACTCAGATGAGCGCACCTTGATTACGACATACAGCCACGTCACAAAAACAATGGAAGAACGGGCAACCTCTAAATTTGATAGGTTTGAACGCCGCCCTTCTTCTATATAGAGTCCGTCCCCAATTCGTCCCTAGAACGAAAACGGGACAGTTTCCCCCCTCATTAAAGCCCCTTATGCAGCAAGGCTTTACAGATTATTATATTACAAGGTTTATACTCCTCATAGGTACGTTCAAAACGAAAGAGTCGTAAAAGGTCAAACTCTTGTATCGTCGTTTCAATTCCTCATAGGTACGTTCAAAACGAGATGGCGGACCCGGGACAGGGTTTGGCGGCTACGGGTTTCAATTCCTCATAGGTACGTTCAAAACTTGTACAGGTCGTTGAATGCCATAGTGTGCCTCCTAGTTTCAATTCCTCATAGGTACGTTCAAAACCCACAAAAATCCGCCACTACGCCATTTCCACATATCCCATAATTTCATCTCTCCCACAGCTAACGCTACAAACCCTTCCGCTGTGCAGCTATCGTTGTCGTCGATCCCCGGGCTTTTTTGCAGCATTGGGGGTCGACGACAACATGCACAATGCACAGTTAAATTATAAGGCTTTGTCCACATTTTTCCAACCCCATGACTCCCGATCCGAGTACTTCTGGGTCCGCCAGGTATATAAAATAACCGAATCGTCATCGTCTTCGATTATACTATTCAGTTCCGCTTTAAGCTTCTTCAGGTTGGTCTCCGTCTAACTTCGGAAGCTTCACAGGAACGGTCAGACCAAAGCAAAGCTGCACGATCTTTGGATTTTCTGGTGAAACATTTCTCACCACCGTACCGAAGTAAGGGGGCAAGCTTGGCGAGTAAAAACAAGATCCCGGTTGGACCATGATTAACGGACGTTTAAACGGATGCCGACCACCAGGGACGTTTTCCCCGACCTTCCCGTATTTCGTAGCAACCTTGTAAAATCCTCTCACCGAATCATGCCGGGAAGGCACGCAGCAGGATAAAACTGCATAACCATTGCTATCCTCACAGGCATCCAGATCAGCAAGGTTCTCGTCAATTCGCTCCAGCCTAAAAACTCCTTTACCACTGCTCTTCTTCGCACCGAAGCCGATTTGCCCGACTCCCGTCAGAAGCTCTTCGAATCGTTTCTGATACGACGAATCCAAAAATCGTACGTACAAAGAATACACTTGAGCGTATTCCACCTCGGTGTCGAAGAGCCCGTTTCGCTCCAGACTCGTTCCCGTAGACCGATCAATAATAACATGCTGCTCCATACGGGAGATGGTTGGATTCCCCGCCTCCTCCCAAATAACGGAGCGACCGCTTCTCATCGCGTCAAATTCATTTATTGTCAGCCATTTGCGATCCTTTCGCTGTTTGTTTAACTTCATTTCGCGAATCATGTCTTGTTTGCTATTCATCCCATATGCACCAACAGGCGAAGGCATAATTAATTTCGGCAGCAAATCTCCGGGAAAGCCGTTGGAAATAACAAAAGGCGGCTGCTCTTCACACTGTTGTATCCACCGGCTCAGTTCACCCTCCCCGTAATGCTGCAATATTGCCCACGCTAATGTTCCCATCAGCGTATCGCTGTGCAGCGGAGTTACTAATCCCGAACGAAAGTGCAGGCGGTAACGTATCAGTTTCATTTGTCGTTCCCGCCAGCATCGTGCCTTAACGAATCCACAAGCTTGCCGTCAACCGAGACATGGCGGAATTCGATCTGCCCATACCCCCGTCCGCCTGAACTTCCGAGGTAATCCTGCTGCACCAATTTCATTCCCTCAAGCACGAAATCAACCAGCGTTCGCTCGTCATCAAAATCGAATTTACGCAGACTAATCTCGAAATCGAATTCACTTCCCGCTGGAACCCTTTCTTGCTGGCGCGGCATTTTTGCTCTTCCGGTATTTCTTTCAATGGCATTCTCTGTCTTAATTTCCGCAAAATGAATACCCGTCTCGAAAAGTGCCTCCTGAAGAATCTCCAAAGATTCTCTCGTCAAGGTAGCATCCCGCACCAATACCCTTGTCGGAGCTTTGGTCGGTCCGAATGAACCAAAAAATTCGCATACATTACAAGTGCCGCAGCGGCAAGGATCTTTCGTAATCTGAGAATATTTGTACTCAAGCAATGATCTCATTTTGCCTTTCAGTGAAGAGCCCGGAATGTAAGGATGTTTGGTCAAAGGATGACGAATAATGTTATTGTCTATTCCCCCGATTTCCAACTGTTCCTTCGAGCCGCCAATACGCAAGCCGCTCAGGCAATGAATTACTCCACGGATCAAAATATGCTTCTCCAGCTTCATCTTGGTTACCTCCTGGTAGGTTGATTTTTATTAAAATGATTATCCTTTGAATAAGAAGCTCCTCCGTAAGGCTTGTCTGGTCTGCGATTACCTGAATTTCCATGGGATCTTTGTCCCCCGCCTTCCGTATTAGGAGAGAAAGCAACAACGCTCTGAAAATGCTGGAAGAACCCGAGCAGTCCTTGCTGTGACACGGTAGCCAGGCGGACATTTTTCTGGATAAAGGTTTCAAAAGCCGGTGGCACAACTCCTCTTTTCACGGCATAAGCGACATCGGCCTCCAGCTTGTCGATTTGCGGACGTACCATATCAAAATTTCCCAACGTACGAAACTTATTGGTTACCCCAAGCACCTTACTATAGAACCGGCGCATCGAAGCGCTTGTCAGTCCTCTCTCCGCCAACATGTCTGCCACTTGCTTTGCATGTTCGACGATGATTTCCCTTCGCAGCTGTCCCTTCTCGTCATAATACCCGTCTACCAGATAACGTTCCGGCCACATTTACATCTCTTCCTTTCCGATGACGTCATTTAAACGATACAATCTGCTCATCTGGATTAAAGGTTTTAGCATTAATAAAGGATGATCTTCCTGTATTGTGAGAAAACGCTGGGCCCAAATTCTAACCTCTTTATCCTTCTCGTCGGACAAATTACGCGCAATATCATAAGCGAGCTTCGGGTAAAATCGCAGTCCCTGGGTGTCCCCGGCGGTATAAGTCCGATACATCTCCGCATAATCCAATAAACGGTAGAGAAACGCCGAGGTAACCTGTTTTTGCTCCCACATCGCAGCCAGACGCTTCGCCTCTTCGCAAAACTCAACAAACTGTTCCCAGTTCATGGCCTGCTGCAAGACAGACACTTGATTGCGGCCCTCCGGTCGGGTTCGGCTCGGACTTTCCTTGGCCCGATCCAATTCCTCCTCCGCAACTGTCGCCTGCCTGGCCACAGGCTGATGCGACTTGCAGAACGTGATACCGGCGGATAGCGTCAAATTCGGGTTATCTCCGACAAACTCACGGAATTGCAGATGAATCTCCTGGGCCAAACGAACGATCTCATCCCAAGCCCCGATTAGAAGCAGATCGTCTCCACCTGAGAATACCGTGTATACCCGGCGGTATTTTTCAGAGATGATTCTGTGCACCCAACCTGAAAAAAATAAATCCAGCATTTTGCTAAGTACCGCGATTTGTTGTAGCTGGACTGCCTGACCATCCCTATTTAAGCCGAACACGAAAACACTGCCTAAATAATCCACGTCCGCCTTCAGATAACCAAGCTGTTTGGCCCCGATTGCGGATTCCGCAATGCATTCAAACTGCAAAGGAGCGCCTGGTCTGACTGGGTCTTGAGCATCGCCTTTAGCAAGACAGTGCGGGCAACCGTTCTCGTCTGCTACTGGAATATAGTTTGCAACATATTTCGTTACCATCGGAAGACGATCATCCGTATCCACGGCCGGACTATTCAACCGGTATACCAAATAAATACTGTCCTCGTAGGCCGGAGGAGACTCCACAGCCTCCACGCTATATCCGTCCACAACGGGAAGCCCGCGCTGCGAAGGATAGCGATACACAAAATAACGCGCACGAACCAACCTCTGCCCCATTTCCTCATCAAACCGGCAGTGCTTGCATAGCTCCCCTTCATCTACCGCGAATTTCTTGCAAACCGAACATCGACGGCCCGTCTCCTGCTGCCGAATGAGCCAGTTGTTCGTATCCCAATGTTCCCCCGCAGTCAGCCCGTGGAGAAGCGGATTCATTTTGCGTTGGCGCAGCGTAAGGTTCAATCGTTCCATAATCTTGTCCATATGGGTCAAGTCATCCGCAACAATGACTTCGCCAGCCAGATTACAAGCGATTTCTCCGTGGTATTGTTCCAAAAACCAGCGGTCCAACTCTTCCTGGACACAGGTTAACTCCCTGAGCGTAGATGTCCCGCCCGGAAGTAAGATATAAAACTTGCCTCCCGAAGACATCACAATATTCGAAAGCGGCAAACCGAAACGATGAACGATCCGATGGGAAATGATGTCCGATAGCGCGCTGAGAAAGAAGGAACGGGCCCGCAAACGTTTCGCTACACTTCCTGCCCCTGTCTGGGCAATATCGAAAATATATTTTTGTATACCGGACAAATCACCGACAACTAACGTCATCCGTCCCGAATCTTCCATTCTTTCGCTGGTTAATGCCGCGGCCAAAGCACCAAGCATACTGCATTGTTCCGATACGGGCACGTATTGATGGGACGGTTTAGATCCGGATGCGATGCACCAGGCATAATGCTCTACCGTATTCTTTAATTTGGCGAAAAACGCTTCAAACGATAAGTCCTCCTGGTTCCACAGCCGGTTCAAGGAACTCACAAACCTCCGAATGTACGCGTGAGGATCGGCCGAAAGCTCCGCTTTCTCCCCCTTCGGAAAAATAGCACGCTCGCTCAATTCCGCAAAATCATAGACAACTTGCCTCTCGTAACGCTGCTCCAGTTCGATATAGCAAAATACGGAAGATAATCTTCTCAGCGAGTCAGCATCGTTTTCGGGCACGATATCCAGGATGGCAAGAGCTTTACGAATGGATGATAGGCTTGCCTGATCCGTGCGACCCTCTTGTAATTGTTCAAGGATCTGAAGCACTTTTTCTCCTCGGACTGCCTTTTGCTGTTGACGAATGTACTCCATGTGAGCTTCGAAATCGGAAGCGGGCAGAGAATGTCTTAGTGTATGATAAAGCAGATAATAATACGAAGCGACAATGGTCTCTTTCATTACTCTTTTTCACCTTCTTGTTCCCTGTACATTCCATGAGACATTACACGCTGGTGAAGCCGGTGACGGAGCCAATGAAGGAACCCGTCATGAACTTCAGTGAGCGGATTCTCTTTTAGCTGGCAATGGAACTCCTTGTGCAGCAATCCCTTAAGCTCGGTTTGCCAGTTGGCCGGGCTGAATGTGTCCGTTATCGTTTCTTTGGTCAAGCCCCCGAAACGGTGAACCAGCTCATTACGCTCTTTATAAATGCGATTCAGTTTGACTGCGAGCGGACTATTCTCGTCAAGCAAGCTGTCCGGTTCCAGAGCAGAAACCATTTTCTGATGCGTGCTACGGGTAGGAAAATCTTGTTCGCCCTTCACAAATTTATCCGAAAGAACAGATTCAAAACCATGAATTGTCGCCCACGAACGAATGGCTTCCCTTAACTGACCGGGATTATGTTCATTCGGCGCCGTTCCAACCCCATCCATTGCTTTGAGACGAAGCATATTCTCATATAAACTCATGAAAATTGTAACCCAGTCGTTATATTGCTCAAGAGCGTAATAGTTCTCGAGCTTCCAGTATTGCTCTTCGAGCAACCTCTTAATCTCCGGCTTGCGAAGCTTTTCCTGCACCCGCTGCCCGTTGAGCTTGATTCCGTTCATCAAATTCTGCGTATCAACGAAGCATTTCTTGAAAAATGCTTCTTCTTTAAAATCATGGTTCGTTATACAGTTCAACTTTTGTACAGCCTCATCGTACTGCAAATTTTTACGCAGGAGCAGCGCATCAAGAAAATGGACCTCGGTCGCATCCTTTTCTTGAAGCAGCTTGAAGCTTTCCAACAGCCTCTTGATTTGACCGTAGTGATGCCCTTCGAATAGTTCCCGGAAGTTATACAGAAGCTCGTCGACCGATAAATAAGCGTCTACCTCAATCTCCACCGCGGGCGGCTGCGGATCTCCTTTCCTCACCGGGCGCGGGGAGTAGATAAATTGCTTGTTGCGGGGCAGCTCTCTCGTGGTATTCACGGCATGAAGCAGCCCGAAATTACACGCCGGCGTTCCTCCCGCCACCGAAACATAAAACGGTTGGTTTAAATTTACATTATATTCGGTCAATTGGCGCAAAATTTGCTCCATCGCCTGCCGGTAATGAAAAAACATCCGATCATAAGAATAAGGCGCTTTGTGAATCGGATACCCCAAAAGCATCGGATTATGGCTTTCGAACAACTTCTGTTGGGTTATCGATAAGTGAATAATTTCAAAATCCATGCGGGTATCCGAGCTGCGGAAATCTAAACCTTCCTGCTCTGTATAAAACAGAATAAGGCATTCCAGTTTTTCATTTTTGGACCTAAGAAATTTGTCGATCGACCACAAAATCGGAAATTTGGGCTGAAAGACGTTCGTTTGCTCCTGTAAATCTTCATGCATAAGGTTGATTGCATTAAGGCGTTCCTCTTCCGGTATTCGAGAACCGTCTCGTTGTATGTCCGAAGTTCCGATATTGGCCAGCACGATCGCCATAGTTCCACCGCCCTATAAAAAAAGTGAAAATGAACCAATACTACTACATTTGACATGGATTCCCTTATTCCTTCCATTCTCTACAAAAATATTGTCATGTTTTTCTAAGAAACGACAAAATCGCCCATCCTCATAGATGAACGATCGCTTTGTACTTATCGTTATATTCGTTTTTCATTCGCCCAAATGACGAACCACTGAAAATAAACCCATCCCGTTCGAGCATTTAGCTCCGATTCCTGCCTGATGAACGATACGAAGCAGTTCTGGATGACCCGTTAATCGAAAATCGCCCATCCACCCTTTGATAATCGTGCCTTTGAATAAAACCGTTTTGGGCCTCAGGCTTCGAGAATCCAACGGCGTTAGCTCTAAGTTCGTTTCCGGAGCCGGATTACCGTGAATGGCCTCGTATTTTTTGCAGGCATTATTGGCTATCAGTTCGGAAAATTTTTCTTCTGTCGGTGAGTAATAGTATGTTTTTTTACGATTATTTTCGATCAAGGTGCTGTACATCGTTACAGGCGTTATCATTCGGATATGCATGGCGGAGCTTATTTTTTCGTCAACCACTTCGATGCCCGCCATGGTTACGCGATTCTGGCCGATAACCAGTTCCTTTTTAGCCAACAACGTAGTCGCCAATTCGCTAACCAATCGATCGTGAAAGCTCGAAAAAATAAACGATACCGGCGACGTAAAGAAGATCCTGCCATTTTCGAATTGATGGGCTCCCATTAATTTGGAGAAGCAGAACATGCGAAACTGCCTTTTTTCATATGGAAATCCGATGTTATGGAGCCGATCTCGAAATTCGTCATCCCCGATACAATGATAAATCATACCGTGGAGCAGCTCCTGATGATGAACCGGAACATTTAACTTTTCTTTGAATTGGAATTTGATTCGTATACGCACTAAGCTGCTTGCCTCCTTGAGCTTATAACAAACTTCCTATTCCTCGTAGGTACGATAAACGTCATTCTCTCCAGATGGGAAATATATTGCAGTTGGTTAGTTTTAATTCCTCATAGGTAAGAAAAAAATATCTCTGTGACATATATAATTGAAAATTTCAATTCCTCATAGGTACGGTTAATCACCGGTAAAAAAGAAAGAGATTGTAAAGGAAGCTTGCGAGTGACGATTCCTTATAGGTACGTTAAAAAACTTTTAAGCCTGATGGGAAGGTTACTCGGGCCGAATTCATGTTTCAATTCCTCGTAGGTAAGTTAAAAACAAGAAAGTACGCTTCGGCGGACACCTGTCCAACGAAAAGTTTCAATTCCTCATAGGTACGTTCAAAACTTCGGAGTCGTTACTGAAGACAATATCCTATCAACGCGATTCAATTCCTCATAGGTACGTTCAAAACCCGTAAAAACGCCGCTGTTACGCCATTTTTCACCTATAAAAAAACAAATTCCTCTCACGCCAGCTACCAAAATCTCTGTTCCCGCGAGACCCTCGTTGCCGTCGATCCCTCGACTTTTTTGCAGCATTGGAGGTCGACGACACAAATGTGCAGTTACATTATAACGCTTTACCCGCTTTTTTCCAACAGAATTCAACTCTGCTTTAGCATGTTCCTATATCGCTTATGCTAATTCTACCTCTTTGGTGTCCTTACCTTCAATTTTTTCTAGCGACCGAACACAAAGAACGGAACCGACTCCTAATTTGTAACTCCCTGCCCGTTCCGGGATCGCGGCCAGCAGCGACTCGTGTTGGATGCTGCGGGTGTACAGCTCCTCGCTTTCAGCCAGCCCGCAAATTTTTAGTTCAGAGAGAATTGTTATGAAAAAAAAGTCTTCTTTTCACCCTTTCTGGACTGATCGGTTCAGATATGTTATATTGCAATTACGGGAGGTGTTACTCATCGCTAGGACAAAAGAGTTTAACGAGGATCAAGCGCTACACCAAGCGATGCTGTTGTTTTGGAAAAAGGGTTATGAGGCAACAAGCATTCCGGACTTGCTACAAGTTATGGGCATTAGCCGATCCAGTCTTTACGATACTTTTTCCGACAAGCAAGCATTGTACATTGCTGCATTGGAACATTACAAAAAGGTTAGCCTCAATAAACGGGTCATTCTTGAACGGGCATCAAGCGTTAGAGCAGGACTTCGACAATATTTTGAGCATCATATTGCGACAGCGTACGATACTAGCCTGCCGGGCGGGTGTTTTGTAACGAACGCAGCTACAACACTGGAATCGCCGGATGAAAAATTAAATGAATTAATAAAGACCAGTTTTTCGAATTTGGAACAGGCTTTTTCTGAGCTTTTGGAAAAAGGCCGACAATCAGGCGAAATCGATAAAACTACAGATATCAAAGCTTTGTCTTACTTATTGCTAAATTTACATCAAAGCATAAATGTCATGGTAAAAGTAGATCCAGATCAGCAACGCGCAAAGGACATGATAAAAATTGTAACTGAAGGAATATAAATTTTTTTTGACTATATTGGAACGATTGTTCCGTTATCGTATTCATATTAAACATGGAGATGAGACTTATGAAAGTATCGTTTATTGGGCTTGGAAATATGGGCTTTCCAATGGCACAAAATTTGTTGAAAGCCGGTTATGAATTAATCATTTTTAATCGTACCCCCGAAAAAGCGGAACCCTTAATGCATCAGGGAGCACGATATGCCGAAACACCGTTGGAGGCAGCCAAAGAGAGCGATCTTGTCATAACCATGCTTTCTGATGATGCGGCTTTGGAGGAGGTCGTTAAGGGGCCGAATGGAATACTGAACGGATTGCCAGAAAAAGGGATTCACATATCTGCAAGTACGATAAGTGTAGATCTGGCTCGGAAATTATCTACCGCGCATGCAGAGAAAAAGCAATACTTTGTGTCCGCCACGGTACTGGGGCGTCCGGATGCCGCTAAAGCAGCTAAATTACGCATCATTTTGGCAGGTCCGGAACAAGCCAGACAACGAGTAATTCCTGTTTTAGCAGCATTGGGTCAAGAAATATTCGAGATTGGGGATCATAGCGAACAAGGGAATGTTGTAAAAATAGGCGTAAACTTTTTAATTGCTTCAATGCTGGAAGCTTTGTCGGAAGCGCAGCTGATGGTGGAAAAGCACGGCTTAGAGTCGGCCCGCTTTATGGATGTCGTGAATGCTCTTTTTCAATCTCCGGTATATCAGAACTATGGAGCGATAATGACAGAACAGCGTTTTGAACCGGCCGGTTTTAAAATGAAGCTTGGGCTGAAGGATGTTGAACTGGCTATAAAGGCAGCGCAGTCCGTCCATGCTCCTCTGCCTCTGGGCCAACTTATTCATAATCATTTTTCTGTAGGAATGGCCCGAGGTTATGGTGAAATGGATTGGACGGCTTTAATCCGTTGTCTAGAGCATTCTTCTTAAAAATTAGGGTTGCCCCGAATCTCTGTTGGGCGTAGTGCAGGAGAAAAATCAAAAAAGGTGAGATGAACCATGGAAATAGGTGTTACTTCGTTCGTAGAAACAAAGCCTGATATTGAGACTGGTATAGTGGTAAGCCACGCGCAGCGAATACGTGAAGTAGTCGAAGAAATCGTTCTTGCAGATCGGGTGGGACTTGATGTTTTCGGCATAGGTGAGCATCATCGGGAAGATTACGCTGCTTCTTCACCGGCAGTTGTGTTATCTGCTGCTGCACCTCTAACTAAACGGATTCGGCTGACTAGTGCTGTAACGGTCCTTTCATCAGCCGATCCTGTACGTGTGTTTCAGGATTTTGCTACGCTTGATGGCATCTCCGATGGACGTGCCGAGATCATAGCAGGCAGAGGCTCCTTTATTGAGTCTTTTCCGTTGTTTGGTTATGACTTACATGATTATGAGGAGTTATTTAATGAAAGTATCGAACTGCTACTGAAATTACGGGAATCCGAGAAAGTAACATGGAGGGGAGGCCATCGGCCTGCGATTCATAATCTTGGTGTGTACCCCCGTCCCGTTCAGGACTCTTTACCCATATGGATTGGCAGCGGAGGTACCCAAGAGTCCGCCGTACGTGCAGGTCTTCTGGGACTGCCATTGATCCTGGCGATCATTGGTGGAAGTCCGACGCATTTTGCACCGCTTGTACAGCTTTACAAGAAGGCGGCAACCCATGCTGGTCATGATGTATCGCGGCTTCGGGTGGGGTCTCACTCAATCGGATTCGTTGCAGAGGATACAGAGTTGGCGGCAGATACATTTTTTCCGTCTACTCAGGCCGGTATGAATAAACTCGGCAAAGAGCGAGGGTGGGCGTATTATGACCGGTCCAGTTTTGATGCTGCCCGACGTTTTGAAGGCGCATTGTATGTTGGTGATCCGGAAACGGTTGCCCAGAAGATCATCCACCTGCGCAAGCATGTAGGCATTACACGCTTTATGATGTATGTACCCTTAAGCACGATGCCGCATGAGCTGGTCATGCGGGCCATCGAGCTGCTCGGAACCGAGGTTGCTCCACGGGTAAGAGAGGAAATTGCCAAGTGGGAAGCTGAGATGGAATAAGGAGTATCCTTTCAATCGTCATTCAGAACACGAGAATAAACGAAGATCCCGTTTCGTTTCATTATATTGCCGGAGGGATTTACATGAGTATGGATAAACGTATATTGCCAGAATTAAGAAAGGCTTTTGCACAATTTCCCGGGTTTCAATTGGAAGAGAATTTGGAGTGGAGCAGAAGTCTGGTGTCGGCTCCGCCTGTGAAGAAGTCAGAGCATGTACACATAACCAGTCGAACGATTCCGGGTGCTGCAGGTGAGATGCTGGCTAAAATTTACGAACCTGCCGGACGAAAGGGTGACAAGCTTCCAGCCATGCTGTGGATTCACGGAGGCGGATATGTGATGGGACATCCTGATATGGACGATGAATTGTGCGAACGCTTCGTTCAGACGGCTGGATGCGTAGTCGTGTCGGTGGATTACAGGCTTGCTCCCGAGAACCCTTACCCAGCAGCTATCGAAGATTGTTATGCTGGCCTGGTCTGGATGACAGAGGAGGCGGAATCGCTGGGAATTGATGTGAACCGGGTTGCGATTGCCGGCGCAAGCGGCGGCGGCGGGCTAACAGCAGCGCTCGCGCTGATGGCACGTGATAAAGGCGGACCATCCATTATCTTTCAAATGCCGTTGTACCCGATGCTCGACAACCGTAACATCACGCCATCAAGCCATGAGATTACGGAAGATCGCGCAATCTGGAACCGAACGAACAACTTGGCGGCTTGGAACATGTACCTGGGCGAGGAGAACGATGCCAGCGAATTATCTCCCTATGCGGTACCGTCGAGAGCGGAGAATTTGGCAGGGCTGCCACCAACCTATACGTGTGTGGGTCAGCTTGATCTGTTCCGAGATGAGACGATCGAATATGTAACGCGGCTTGCACAAGCAGGTGTAGATGTCGAATTTCATCTGTATCCCGGATGCTTTCACCTTTTTGAAAGTTTCGTTCCAGAAGCGGAAGTGAGTCAGCACGCCGTTCAAAGCTATATGGATGCGATGGCCCGTGCCCTTCATACTTAATCTATTCAGATTGTAAGAATCGACACGGATATACGTAAGGGCCGTAAAACAGCTTCCACTGCAGTCATAATGAAACCATCAGTGTCAAGGAGCATCTTCTCCTCCAAGGGAGAGGATGCTCTTGTTGCAGCCACTCCAACGACGGTGTACGGTATATGCAGCGCTTCAAGTTGATGCAGGTTTATCTCCAATCATGTTGCTCCGGATACAGGTGTCGACCCGTAAAGACTTTTCTTCCTTCGAACTAGACCCACTTTTTCGAAGCTGGAACAACTTCGACTATGACGTCCTTAGTCGCCGAAGGATGTTTCAATTTCTCCGTAGATACGTTCTAACCATCATCAACGTTAGATTGGACATAAAAGAGCTTTCGAGTTTCAATTCCTTATAGGTACGTTCAAAACCCGCTTGGGCTAGCCCGGCAAACAGAAATCCGGATAGTTTCAATTCCTCATAAATTGAAATGTATCTATATTGAATCCGAGTATATCTTTAAAACCCTTGATAATCAAGGGTTTTTCCTGTTCGTATCCGTTCGTAATCAGAGTTAATAATTGAGGTTCCAAGTGAAGTGTGTCCCCATTTCGTCCCCAGCTTTCTCCATTCAACACTTGATTATAGCGGCAGTATCCGGGTGCGTATGCCTAAGACATTGCACCGTGATTTAGCAACCGCCGCTGAGCTTGAGGGCGTATCACTTAACCAGTACATGCTGTATAAGTTAAGCAAATAGTGAAGAGTCCCTGACCAGTTCAATCGACTGGCGGGGACTCTTTTCGTCTTTCCAACAAATCTCTTACTTCCACCCCAAGAAATTCACATAGCTTGTCCAGCATATCCCGAGGATATCTTTCCATTGTACCATTGTACATTCTGCGAGCAATTTCGAAATGGATATCGGCCCCCGTAGCGATCTGCCGGATCGACAACCCCCGAGAGTCTGCAATCTCCTTTAACTTTGACCGGATCATAGGACACCCCGCCTGACGAGGCCCGCCGCGGAACGGGCCGAAACCTACCGGCTTATTACCGGATGGTCGCGGATATCCGCCTCACGGCCGCCGCGCAGCGTGCCGTTTTGCATAGATGATCTTTGATCCTTGATAATTGGAGAAAATATTATGTGCGATTTGGAAAGCCTTCTAATGAAGATAGTGGAGCTTAGGGCCGAAATGCTTTGTCAAATAAAGGCCTCTCCGATCCCGAAGTCATAGCGGCCAGTCAGAGATTAGACGATGCCCTGAACGAATATGAAATGATGAAACGATCCCCCACCGGCCGAAGCTAGTGGGGAATGCTCAATTGTCCGTCCCTAAGCCGGATGCATCACGCAACTACTCCGCTAGTCATACCACCCCTGGGGCGGTAATATCAAGGGTGATTATTAGTGATGATCCGCCTATATTCTTAGTTTTGGAAATCATAAAATTGGATATTAAGCTTGACATCGGTTGTGCCAGAGTAGTACATGACATTTGTAACATCGAGACGATAAAACGTTGATGAGTCACTCCCCAAAATTTCACTGCGTACCCCATTTCCCGAAGCATTATATTCCTTTATCAGTTCCCAATTCCCATTTTTGTAAATGTAATGCTTATAATTTAAAAATGGAATACCACCGGATACACCCTGTTGATTCGCTTCATATGTGAGCGTTTTATTGCTAGCAGGTAATATCCAGTAAAATGATTGAGTTTCCCACGGTTTAAGAGTATAACTCCCACTAGGATCACTGGCGAGTGAAATGATATTGCTTGTCTCAGGTGTTTTATCAGCGAAACTTGCCGGAACATTCACATCCGCAGCACTAACAGGTACTGCAAAAGCCAAACATGCAAGTGCCGAAACCATACAAACCTTTTTCAAAATTTTCACTTTAATCACTCCTGTATCTTAATAAGTTTAATTTACAGTAAAATAATAACATTAAATTACTCATAATGTAAGTAATGTAATATAAATATTAATAGTTTTTTAGAAAATAAACTTTTCATTATCATCCGTTTATTGCAAAACCTGCCCTGATGCCTTCCTGCAGCGTCGCATCCAATTTGCGAAAAAATCTCAACTTTTTTGAGAAAAAAATAACTCCTGAACCCAAGAGCTCAGGAGTTATTTTTTCTATTCGCCTACACCAACGTCTACATAAGCTGTCACAGGTTGCTGATTTAGCCCAGGTGGTGGAGTTGTCACAATCCCTAATACCAGAAGAAAAGCTAATGAAAAAAATACTTTCCTCATTCGTTTTTCACTCCCAATAATTGTTTATATCGCTCCTTTTGGTCTTCAGAAAGAGCGTCGATTGTTTTCTTGATTGCAGCAACACACATTTCAAAACCCGTAAAATACTTCATCCTTTTTGCTACCTCTAAAGCTTGAAGCAGTTCGTCAACATGAGAAGAAACTTCCTTTTTTCTCAAGCTATATTTTGCCTAAGACATCCCGCCCGTACCCGAGGTTTCTTTCGGTTTCAATTCCTCATAGGTACGTTCAAAACTTGGCGCCGCCTCCTCGTTGAAGCTCTCTGATCGTGGTTTCAATTCCTCATAGGTACGTTCAAAACACGTAGTGAGTACGCTACAGTTTCACTTATCGTTCAAGTTTCAATTCCTCATAGGTACGTTCAAAACGAGAACGGAATGAACGACTTAATCAGCACGACAACGGTTTCAATTCCTCATAGGTACGTTCAAAACTTAGCAAACACAATCCAGCAGCCTGAAGACTATCCTGTTTCAATTCCTCATAGGTACGTTCAAAACCCACAAAAACGCCGTCGTTACGCTATTCCCACACATCTAACAAACAATTCTCCCCCTCACGTCAGCTACCAAAATCTCTTTACCCGTGCAGTCTTCGTTGTCGTCGATCCCCCGGCTTTTTTACAGCATTGGAGGTCGACGACACAAATGCGTAGTTACATTATACAACTTTGCCCGTTTTTTTCCAACGGAATTAAACTCTGACGCTTTGGTTTATTCCTATGGCTTAAGCTAATTCTACCTCTTTAATATCCTCGCCTTCAATCTCTTCCAGCGGCCGAACACAGCGAACGGAATCGACCCTAATTCCTAATCCCCTACCCACTCATCCCCAAACCCTCACACCTTACCCTACCCTTCAGCAACCGCCACCCAATGCCCCTTCTTCACTTCAACGAAGCTTGAGCGCTCCAAGCCGTACGGGTCCGCCTTCGAGGATTCCGCCTCAGCGGTGAACGTCTTCTGCGATTCCACCTTCGGATCGGGAACCGGGATCGCGGCCAGCAGCGACTTCGTATAGGCATGCTGCGGATTCTCGTACAGCTCCTCGCTTTCAGCCAGCTCCACGATCTTGCCTTTATACATCACCGCCACGCGGTCGCTGATATGCTTGACCATCGACAGATCGTGCGCGATAAACAGATAGGTAAGACCCAATCGCTGCTGCAGCTCCTCCAGAAGCTTCACGATCTGCGACTGGATCGAGACGTCCAGAGCCGACAACGGCTCATCGCACACGATAAATTCCGGCTCGATGGCCAGGGTGCGGGCGATGCCGATCCGCTGGCGTTGCCCCCCCGAGAATTCGTGAGGATACCGCATGGCATGCGCAGGGCTAAGCCCGACCATATCGAGCAGTTCTTCGACCCGCTTCTGCCGCTCCTTTTTCCCTCCTGCGATCCGGTGCACGTCTAGCGCCTCACCAATGATATCGACGATGCGGAGACGCGGGTTCAGCGAAGCGTACGGATCTTGGAAAATCATCTGCATATAGCGCCGCATCGTCTTCATTTCACCACGGTTGAGCCGGTTCAAGGCGATCCCCTTGAAAAGCACCTCGCCCCCGGTAGGCTCGTTCAGACGAAGAATCGCTCGCCCCGTCGTCGACTTACCGCTCCCGGATTCGCCTACGACGCCAAGCGTCTCGCCGGCCCGGATATCGAAGCTGATATCGTTGACCGCCTTGACGATCTGCCCCTTCCCGAGATCAAAATACTGCTTCAGCGACCGGACCTCCAGCAGCGGACGATCCTCGGCCGATCTCGTGATGAGCGGCACGGGCTTCGGCTTCTTCTTCTCGTCCAACCGGGGCAGCGCGTTCAGCAGCCGGATCGTATAAGGATGCTTCGGCGAGTAGAAAATCTCTTCCGTCGTGCCCGTCTCGACGATCTCTCCTTCCTTCATGACGACGACGCGGTCGCACATGCCGGCAACGACGCCCAAGTCGTGCGTAATGAGGATGATCGAGGTGCCGAGCTTAAGCTGAAGCTCCTTCATTTGATGCAAAATCTGCGCCTGTATCGTTACATCCAGCGCAGTTGTCGGTTCGTCGGCGATCAGCAGCGACGGACGGCAAGCGAGCGCGATGGCAATCATCACCCGCTGACGCATGCCGCCGGAAAATTCATGAGGATACTGCATATAGCGCGCCTCGCTATACGGGATGCCAACCATCCGCAGCATCTCGATCGCTTCCCTGCGCGCTTCCGTCTTGGAGAGCTTCCGGTGCTTGATCAAGCTCTCCTCGATCTGCTTGCCGATCCGCATGGTCGGGTTGAGCGAAGACATCGGGTCCTGAAAAATCATTCCGATCTCCCGCCCCCGGATCTGCTCCATCTCTTGTTCGGTTTTATGGGCCAGATTCTGGCCTTGGAATAAAATCTCTCCGCCCTTCACCATCGAGGGTGGCGAAGGCAGCAGACGCATGATCGTGCGCGCCGTGACGCTCTTGCCACTGCCGGATTCTCCGACGATCCCGAGCGTCTCGCCCTTGCGTACCTCGAAGCTCACATTCCGGACGGCTTCGACTTCTTTATCGCGAGAATAAAATGAAACGGATAATTGGTTCACCTGCAATAACGTATCCATGGAGTCACCTGCGTTGAATCGTAAATTTTGAAAAACCTGGTTTCATCGGTTGTAATTGTTGACATTTTTCGACCCTTATCTTAAAATCTACTATAACAATCGGAATAATGCAAATAGTAAAATGCTAATTTACTTGAAAGGGAGCGCACAAGCTTGACAGGGCAAACGGTCGTGACAGGTTCCCGTCTCGTTGACCGAATCGGGAACATCTACTCCAAAATGTTGCTGCACCCGGCTTATCGTTTCCTGCTACTGCTCGCAGGGGCGCCCGTAAACGTAATTGTCGGCATCGCCTACCTATATGGGCGCAAACGGAAGGCGCATCAGGAACTGCGCCGAAGTCTGGAACGCAAGCTGCTGGAATCCGGCTACCGGGACCGGATTTTATCGGAAACGAAGGAGCAGTTGACCCGGAAGCATCATTTTTTCAACCAACAGGTCGATCAGAAGCAGTTAGAGCATGAAGCGGAGCGCATAGCCTCCGAAAAGTTCAAGGAAGCTCTGCAGCAGCAGGTCGAGGCTCATCTGGAGCAGCATCACGAGACGCAGGTCACGTTTGCGGAGACGTTTCGGATGTTGATCCAAAACCCGGCGTTTCTGGCTGTAACTTTCCTGCCGGGCATCCTGATGTATGCGCTGATCGGAATCTACGGCAACGCTTATCTGAAATACATCGTGGAACGGCTGGTCATGACGGTGCTGGTCATTTTCGGCGTCGCCTTCCTGGTCTTCACCATCTTGTACATATCGCCGATGGAACCGGCCGCCAATATTCTCGGGGAAACCGCGACCGCCGAGCAGATCGCCGCATTCAAAAAGCTGTACGGATTGGATCAGCCCTATCTGGTTCAGCTCTGGGATACGCTAAGAGGCATCCTGACCTTCGATCTCGGCAAGTCGTTTGCGGGCAACGAGGAGGTTACGACGGCCATCGCCAAAAAATTCCCCGTGACGCTGACACTCACGGTGATATCCACGATCGTTGCGGTGCTCATCGCCCTGCCGATCGGCATTATATCGGCGACGCGGCCAAATTCGTTTTTCGATTATACGTTTATGTTCATCGCGCTGCTCGGCTTGTCGATCCCGAACTTCTGGCAAGGCTTGATCTTTATCTTGAACTTTTCGATCAAGCTGCAATGGCTTCCCGCCACCTATAATCCGGAGAACGGGCTGTCGATGATCATGCCGGTTATCGTTCTGGGGACGGGCCTAACGGCGGCGGTCGCGCGGATGACCCGCTCTTCCACGCTTGAGGTCATTCACGAGGATTACATTACGACCGCCAAAGCCAAGGGGCTATCCCGCAGGCGCGTCCTGTGGAGGCACGCGGTAGGCAACGCGCTGATCCCGATCATTACGGTCATCGGACTTCAGTTCGGCGGAATGCTCGGAGGCTCGGCCGTGACCGAGAAGGTGTTCAACATTAACGGCATCGGGAGCTATATCGTGGACAAGCAGTTCATCCCGGACATTCCCGCGATTATGGGCGGCGTCGTCTATACCGCGATCGCAATCTCTATCGTCAATGTCGTGATCGATATTTTGTACGCGTTTTTTGATCCAAGAATCCGTTCAAAAATGAAACAATACTAGCAGGTGGCAGCCGTGAATACAATTCAACCAAACAAACATGAAGTCCACTTCCGGCTGGCCTCTTGCCCGGAATACAGTCAAGCCGGCTTCTCCGGCATCGCTTCGCTCGGAATCGCCTTGGTGCTGCTGCTGAACAGCTACGACGGGTCCGGCGCGGTCTGGAAGCCGGCCGTCTTGGCTGCATGCGCCGCCTATCTCGTTTTTGGGCTGCTGCAGTTAGCGGTCAGGTTCTTGATCAAAAGAGACCTGCTTCGCAGCGGCGAGCTGCGGCGGGCCACGCGCCGATTAGGCTATGTGCTGCTGCTCAGCTTGCTGACAGCCAATATTTTCGTCGGGACGGCGGCTTTCCAGCTCATCAAACGCAAGAAAAGCGCCACCTATACGTTGGCCTTTTATACGTTGCTTACGACCTTGTTCGTCTTCGCCGTCTCGGCCTTGAACGTATTCAAGCCTTACGTCGCCAATACGTTCCTGCATGGCATGGCGCTGCTCATCGTAGCAGCCGTGCTCCAACTGGTCGCCTTGCTGCTAGTAGCGTGCTATGCAGAAGACAAGATTTTGCCCAAGTGGATGTGGATCGTCGCCATCGCGCTGTTGGCGACCGCTGCAACAGGCAATCTGTTCGCCCTGTTCCTCGGCCTCCTACTGATCGCCAAGCTGCGCGACAAGGAACAGATGTCGGACTCGAAGCTTCACCATGCCGTCGAGCGCCTGTCCAGAAGCTCCACCTCGATGCTCGGTTTGTTTTTTATCTGCTTTCTGCTTACCATCGCCGTGTGCAGCTATCTGACGTTCGATTACGGCATGGCGATCGAAAACAACTACGGGGCGATTTTGCAGGCTCCGAGCTTGGCTTACCCGCTTGGCACCGACAATTTCGGACGCGACCTGTTCTCTCGAATCGTGTTCGGCGCGCGAATCTCGTTGTTCGTCGGCTTTTTGTCCACGCTGATCCCCGTCGTGATCGGGGGGATACTGGGTGCGATCTCCGGTTATTTCGGCCGGCAGACAGATAACGTGATCATGCGGGCGCTCGACATCCTGTACGCCATTCCGGGCATCCTGCTCGCGATTGCGATCATCGCGGCATTCGGCGCCAACACCATGAATCTCATTCTCGCGCTGAGCGTCGGAGCGATTCCCGCCTATGCGCGGACGATGAGGGCGAACGTCATGCTCGTCTCGACGCTCGAATATGTGCAGGCGGCACGGGCTTTCGGCTCCGGCGATCTATTGATTCTGTTCAAGCATATCATTCCCAACTCGATCTCTCCGATGATCGTCAAATCGACGCTGACCATCGGGAGCGCCGTCATTTCGACCAGCAGCTTGAGCTTTCTCGGGCTCGGCGTCGAGCCGCATATCCCGGAATGGGG
This sequence comes from Paenibacillus tyrphae, assembly GCF_000722545.1. Taxonomy (GTDB): domain Bacteria; phylum Bacillota; class Bacilli; order Paenibacillales; family NBRC-103111; genus Paenibacillus_G; species Paenibacillus_G tyrfis. Next base: position 278,134 of record NZ_JNVM01000005.1, on the reverse strand, counting down.
TAACATTCTTAAGGTCGGCAGTGCGTACCTGGAGTCGCACTCGTTTACAGCCATCTATCCGGGCCTGGCGATCATCGCGCTGGTCCTCTCCTTCAATTTCCTGGGAGACGGTCTCCGCGACGCGCTCGATCCGAAGCTGGAGTAAGGCTGCCGTCCTGGCAGGCAACGCATTCGGAATCCTCATCCATACTCTATCTCCTTTTCAGATGCTTGAATCTTGCAGGGGCGATAAATGAATGTGTGTGAGTTCATATTTCATAACTATTTTCATCAGGAGGGACTTTCATTGAAGAAAAAGGGGAAATTGCTCATTCCGGCGATTCTTGGCGTATCGCTTATGCTGAGCGGATGCACTTTAACAACCAAAGACGAACAGGCGCAATCCAAACCGTCTTCAGAGCAACCGGCGGGCGACAGCAGCCGAGTCGATATCGAGCTGCTCGCTATGAGCTCCGGAGAGGCGGACGTCAACATCATCCGCGATCAACTGACCAAGAACGGCTTCAACGTCAAGCTGAACCTTCAACCAGACTATGGCTCGTTCAAGGCGCAGCAGGACGCAGGCAATTACGACATCTCCCTGTCGGGCTGGACCACGGTAACCGGCAACCCGGATTACGCCGTACGCTCGCTGTTCAAAACGGGCGGCGACTACAGCATTGTGGCCGACAAGGAAATCGACGATTTGATTGAAAAAGCTTCGACACAGACGCAAGGAGAGTACAAAGATACGTACAAACAGCTTGAGCAGAAGCTGGTGTTCGACAAGGCGTATATCGCCCCTCTGTATATCTCCGTCAAATCGCAGGCTTTTAACCAGGAGGTTCTGAAAAAGGAGTCCGTACGGCTGTCGAAATCCCGCTCCCTTCCGTGGGAAGAGCTGGATTTCAAGGATGAGGGGAAACGCGCAAAAGACCCGATTCTCCTGCAATCGTCGCTTCCGACCTTGACGTCGCTCGACCCGATCAAAGGAAACGACGGCTCGATCAACATCATCAATACCAACATGTACGTGCGTTTGCTCAACCTGACGGATGACGACAAGCTGACCGCCGAAGGCTCCCTGTCGTATAACTTCGCCATCGCCGAAGGCAATACCGACTATTATTTCATCCTGCGGGACGACATCAACTTCGCTCAAATCAAGGATAAGCTGGCCGTCGATACAGGCGAGCGCGTTGGCGCAGACGATGTCATTTTCTCCCTGCTGCGCGCGAAGGATAAAAACTCGGTGCCGAACCACCGAACGTACACGCTGCATGAGCACATCAAGAACGCAGAGCTCGTGACCGACCCGGCTGTTCTGGAATCGATCAAGCAATCCGACAGCTCCGAAACGCTGAAAAGCGGTCTGGAAAAAGGCCTGGGCGCCAAAATCTCCGTGCTGGTCTCGGACAAGAAACAAGCCAACAGCAAAGAAGGCAAATATCAAGTCGTGAAGCTGACGACAACCAATCCGTTCCCGCAAGTGCTGAACTACCTGGCTCACCAATCGGCGGGCATCGTGTCCAAGAAGCAAGTCGAGAGTATCAACACATATGATGTAGCCAAATTTGATGTCAACAAAGACATCCCGTACGGCGATCAAAACACGGTAACCGAGGGCGCAAAATACAACAACACCCTGTTCACGAGCGGTCCGTACATCCTGTCTTACAAGAACGATTACGAAGCGATTTTCCTCAAAAACCCGGCTTACATGGCGGGCACGAAGCACGAACCGAAGGTAAACAATATCAAGATCCGCTTTATCAAAGACGCCGACAGCTCACTATCCGCGCTGCGCAGCGGCGAGATTCACCTGTTCTACGGCGTGCTGGAGACGAAGTTCGACATCGTCAAAAGCGACAGCAAGCTCTCGCTGCAAACCATGCCGAGCAACGCCGTCTCGTACCTGCTGTTCAATACGAAAAACCGTGAAGTGGCGAAAAGCGCCGATTTGAGAAAAGCGGTGCTCTCCTCCATCAATCAAGACGATTTCCTCGCTTACTACAAAAACAACAAATTCAAAGCCGTATCGACGGTCAGCCCGATCGTCCAAACCGGCCTTGAGCTCAAAGCCGATGCCGGCAAAGCCAAAGAGTTCTTGAACGCCTACAAAGCTAGCAAAAAATAAGGAATTCAGCGATAATGAAAAGAGACTGCCTCAACTGGGCGGTCTCTTTCTTCACAAACTTTCGAACGCCTATAACTAAGGAGCGATCATCCATGTCTTCTTCCGATAAAAGTAAAGCCAAGCTGTCGCAATGGGATGCCCTCATGCTGGAATCGTTAAACGCCTACGGTTGGTCCAAGGAGGAGCGGCTTCGCCGCATCCATGCCAGTGAGCTGCCCCAGGATGAGAGCAAATTCAAGTTCGACTACAAGCTGCTGACCGTAGCGGCCGCCAGTGACCCAGCCACCTTCGAAGACGCCGTCCACAACGGCTACCAGATCAAGTTCAGCACGCTGCGGGGCATCTCCAGTTGGCTTCTGCTCGCCTTAGGCGAGGAAGCCGAGCTCAGCCTGGAGCCCGGACAAGAGTCGGTCTCCGCCAAGCTGACTGTGGAGGAGCGTGACCGCCTGGCATCGACGCTGTCGTACGGCTGGGTCATTCACGGCGAGCACACAGGAGCGGCCGATGAGAAGTCGGCCTACCGCATCGAGCCGCTGAACCGGTTGTAACGAAATGTGCACGATAGAGTGCTAAAGCAACGAGGCCGCCGATATCGTTTCTCGGTGGCCTCGTTTTTTCGTGGATTTTGCGCTCATGCTTCTTCCCGTTAGTTCAGTCCTATTTTTGAAGTCTATTTAATAAAAAGTCTTTGTGTTCTTCTGACAGTCTCAACAAATGGAACTCCCCGTTTTTTACGAGAGCATTGATCCTAGCAGACTCTTCCCAAGCCATATCATAAAGTTGCTTATCAATAATGCCATTCCTCAAGGCTTCTTCCAGTTCATCAGCATCCTTTTGGACAACTTCTCCCGACGGTAAGATGATGATATCTAAATACAAGTCATCCATCCATGGGATGTTGTTTTCGCCGATTCCATTCATGTAACAGATATCAATGTACCATTGAACAACTTTCCCTCTTGCGTTAAACATTGTTGTCACCGAATGATGCTTATCGGATGGGAATTGTTGAAGCCACAAATAACCGTCATCAGCAATACAAATATTTTTATCGTCATAGGTGACGTATAAAGGTTCTGTAACTTTGGAAATTTCAAGAAGTGTTACCTGCCCTTTATAGCTCTCCGTTTCCAAATAAGACTGCGCGTACCTTCTCTCCACTACGCGCTTCCACTCTGCACGATCTCCGTATTTTCTTTTCAGGGGCTTCATCTCCTACGCACCGTTTACATCGATCATTATGCCCCGCGGGCGTGTTATGGGAAGGATGGATCTTCGAGTATTTCAATTCCTCATAGGTACGTTCAAAATTCGAGCACCAAAATACATAGAACGCAACCATACGCAAGTTTCAATTCCTCATAGGTATGTTCAAAACTTCTTGCCCTAGCATGCGCAAAAGGGCCATTCTAACATGTTTCAATTCCTCATAGGTACATTCAAAACGGTATAAGCGGGGCGATAAGCAGCGTAGCCGATAGCGGTTTCAATTCCTCATAGGTACGTTCAAAACTGCGGAGTATTTTGGACTGCCTATGGACGATTTTTAGTTTCAATTCCTCATAGGTACGTTCAAAACCCAGTTTAACCCCTCATAAGGGATAAAGGAGATGAAAGTTTCAATTCCTCATAGGTACGTTCAAAACGTATAACAAAGAAACAGTCAAGGTAGGCTATCTAATGTTTCAATTCCTCATAGGTACGTTCAAAACTTGATATGCCTAGTAGTTAGGTTTCAATTCCTCATAGGTACATTCAAAACGAAAATAATGCCGCGAAAAAGTTCGTTCCCGTCTTCGTAGTTTCAATTCCTCATAGGTACGTTCAAAACCGCTGAAGCAGTATCTGGCAACATCGTTGATATGGGTTTCAATTCCTCATAGGTACGTTCAAAACCCATCAAAATGCCGTAATTCCTGCAGTTTCCTTTCTTTACAAAATCACATTCAAGTCACCCAAATCGCCAAAATCCCGCCGCTACGCCATTCATTTGTCGTCGATCCCCGGACTTTTTTGCAGCATTGGGGGTCGACGACAACTTTAGCACAGTTAAATTATAATACGTCCCCCACCTTTTTCCAACCCCTATGATCTCACGCTTCCTCGTGTCGGATTACTGTCCACTCTCAACACTTTTGTTAATAATGCAGAAAAAGTTCGCGTTACCTCATGCCTAATGTCCAGATCAGGATCTAAAATAGTCACATCCATCCCGATCACTTTAGGCGAAGAAAGTATCCTGTTCAAAAGGATGGTTAGCTCGTCCCACTGTAGACCTTCGGACTCCGGGCAATCCACACAAGGCATGATCGCGGCATCCAGTATGTCAGCATCCAAATGAAGCCAAAAACCTTCAACTTCTGTCTGACTTATGAAAGTCAATACGTCGTCAGCTACTTGTTCAATTCCAAGCTTCTGAACTCTCGCTGCACTCCAACATGTAATGCCGTCTGCTGTGGCTTCTTGTATAATCTCCTGTTCAGGATCAGCTTCACGGTAACCAAAACTAACAACGTCCCTACTGCGTATGTATGGTCTATGATTTTCAAGATTTGTAAGAAGTTCCGTTCCTTTTCCCGAAACAAGTGCCAAATCCATTCCTGCCACAACTGCTTTATCTTTATTGAGTTTATTATAGTAATCCGGATGTGCGTCAAGATGAATCAGTCCATATCTTCCCTTACGCTTTAAAGCCAAGGTACTTCCGATAAGTACACTGCAATCCCCGCCCAACACAAGGGGAAAACCCTGACGCTCCAATGCTTTTTCCACTTCATCGGCCAATGTTATAGAAAAAGAAGCGATTGGGCGACCGTTTAATGCACCGTCATCATACTGTTCAAATGCCGGATAGACAGGTTGGGAAAGCTTGATTACATCATGAGGTTTAACGGAATCATGAAAACCGATTTGTTCAAGTACTTCCGGCAGTTTTCCGCATCCCCTCTCTTTGCCGTCCGGATGTTTTCGTAGACCAAGATTGATCGGGGCATGAATGATGTGAATAGTTCTCCTCATAAGTCACTTCCTTCGCGTTAATTAAAAATAACGATGGCCTTGCTCAGATTGTAAGACTTAAAGTAAAATTTAAGTATTACATTATATGAAAGCAATGAAGGAGTCAATACCATGAAATATGACAAAGATCAGTGGCTTGCATTTACTTGCTATGTGCTAAACACATACGATCCTTATTATAAGGAACCCGAGCTGCTCGGAAGTTTGGAGCAGTTGAGGGCGCTTCTTAAAAAATATGATCTGTTTGAAGGGTTACCTATTTCTGACGATGACCTTCAAGCAACACGCTCCTATCGCGTCCAGCTTAGACATCATATCGCTATGGAGAACGATTCCGATCTGGTGCAAATCTTGAATGAATTCGAACAACGTTCACCTATTCAATCCCGCTTACAGATCAAGGCAGACCGTTCATTCGATTATGTGTACGAACAACATCCTGGGAGAGAAATTAGCGTGGCCGATCGCATTAGTGCGATCTGTGCGTTTACGTTGGGAAGAGTACTCGTGGAATATGGAAGAGGGCGACTCAAAATTTGTGCTTCTCCCCCCTGCGAGGAGCTTTATGTCGATCAATCCAAAAACGGGCTGCAGCGCTTTTGCAGCAAGAGGTGCTCTACCCGGTTTCATGTAAAAAAACATCGGCACTCCAATGAAATCTAGCACGATGGACGGGGGATATTGCAAGCCCTCCGCCAGCCATTTTATTCAACATTAGAGGAAGTCCGCTATAGCTAATAATGATAACCAACTGAAAGCAAACGCGCTTGTTGGCGAAGCGGTCGAGGCCGCCGATATCGTTTTCTCGGCAGCCTCGTTGTTCTGAATTTTGACCATTACACTATTTCGAAGCAGGGGTATACTCACTCACTTCATAAGTGAGAATCTTATCGAAGATAACATAATCTTTTCTGCTTTTGAATGGTCCCTTGTTGTTGTCATGCTTATCAATCGCATAGGATGCCGAACCCGTTCCCGCGGCTTTCCCTTCATACCAACTGATGAATGCTTGTACTTCCGACAGGGACAGGTCAAACTCTTTTTCAAGTCCGTTATCCAAGGTAACAACCAAAATAGCTCGATTACTTTCTTGGGCTTGCGGGGTTGCGGAAGCTTCATTCGAGTTGCCGCTTTCGCCTGCCGCATGTAAAGCTGTCACCACATAATAGTAGGTTGTGCCGTTGGTTACGGTTGTGTCGTTGTAGGAAGTACCGTATACATTGCCTGCAACGGTAGTATAAGGACCGCCCGGTGTTGTGCTTCTTTTCACATTATAGCCTTTGGCATTCGGTACGCCGCTCCATGTTAATGTTACTTTTGCATTTTCCGGCTTTGCCTGCAACTGCTCCGGCTCCAAAATCATGCTCAGCAATTGCCCGGAGGCGTCGATATCTACCGCATCCAGCGTCAAATATCCTGTTGTCGGCGCAACTCTCGATATTTTAACCGTGTGCACTCCGTTGGACAAACCAGTCTTCTCGAAGACCAGGGCTTGATAAATGAGATTATTGGAGCTTCCCGTATAAGTATAGGAGTCGCCGTCGATCGTAATTTTATCCAGAGGGTCCCGTCCAACATACATTTGAGTAATAATTCTTATTTTCGAGCCGGTAAATCTAAATTCAATTTCCGCTTTCGGATCAACGGAGTAGGATATGGTACCGTTGTAGTTTCCAACTTGACTGGCTCTCGGGTTGGTGTAATTGGAATAAACAATCTGCGGAGCCGTATCGTCGAATCGTTGCCACCCTTCTTCGGGTTTCGTGAGAGGAGAACCTACCGTAGCTGCAAAAGCCGAAGAAGCCGCAAACATGCTCAAAATGAAAAACAAGAATAAACCCGCCAGCTTTTTCAAAGAAATCTCTCCCTTTTTTTCTATTTCAATCATACAATACCATTTATTTCATTTGATCACCAAACATTTAATTACTTATTTTTCTAATTGTGTAATATTAATAGTATTTTCACTTTCTATGAAAGACATCAGTCCCCCAACCGATGCAACAATTGGGGGACCAGCGTCAAATGAACCATTTGAGTATTACTTCAAAGCGGTAACCAACCGTTTCACCTCGCCCGAGACGGTCTCGATCACCTCGATAAGAATTCTAGGTGCCCCCATATGCGGATGGTAGACACTTTCTACTTGAAGAATTAAATGGTAGATCTATTACTTTTATTAGTAGTCACATGACTACTTCCACTAAAAGTATTGTTAGCAATTAATTGTATATGATAGATTGAAATTGTTTCCCGATGTAAAAATTTGGAGGTGATTCACGTGAATACAAGCTAACCGGATTATGGCGACGGGATTTGAAAAATAAAATAAAAGAGAGGAAGATATCTATGAAAAAAGTATATCTATCTGTTCTTTCTGCAATCATAGCATTGTTTTTTACAACCACCGCATCGGCGGCAACGGGTGAAGGCGGCGTCAAATTACTCACCGACACGAATTACTACGGAATTCAAGGCTATTTCACGGTTCCGAGCGATGTTTTTGTATCCAACGACGGAAGCTATATCGCTTTTTATTTGGGCCTTGGCGATGTGTGCGAAGGAGGAATATCTTATACTCCAAGTGAAAAATGGAAAAAGTTCTTGAATTGCGGGAAGCAAAATCCTGCATCCAACAAGTCGATGCCTCTTGCCAGCCAGCCTGCAGCCGGAGAGCAGATCCATATTAAGCTCGTCAATAATTTGAACGACACCGCTTCCCTCTACATTAACGGAGTTGAATCTTACACCCTGCCTGTACAAAACTCCGGTTCTTTGAAAGCCCCGACGAAGGTAAAAATGGTTCATACGACCCAAGATAACCAAGACAAGAATAGATATAAAAACGCTGCATTTAGTAACGTGCAAGTCCAAACCTCCAAAGGCGGACCCTACACCACGTTTCCAACGAACATAACACCTACTTTCCCGTTCCCTTCCGGCAAAGGGGACTATGAAGTAATTAGAAGTAACCCTCTGGCAACGACGTTGAAGGCCGGGAAATAATTTCAATTATTACGAAAATGGGCCATGCCTCGAAGGTATGACCCTTTTTCTTGATTTATACCAAACATTAGAATCTCAGGGCAACCTCACGCGCTTGTTGAATGGCCTTTTCTTTTATCGCAGGTTCTTGCTCGGGTTTCGCAGCCATCCCTTCAACAAATATTCCCTCAAAGCTGGGAACTCCAACAAACTCCATAATGACCTTCAGGTGTCGGTGACCCATTTCCAAGTCTGCATCATCCGAGCCTGGTGACAAGAAGCTTCCGCTTGCTTGAATATGCACGGCTTTTTTATCACTCAGCAAACCAACCCGGCCGATATCCGGTAAATATTTGAAGGTCTTGCCTGCTATGCAAATGGAGTCGATGTATGACTTCATGACAGGTGGATACGATAAGTTCCAAATCGGAGTAACAAATACGTATTTGTCTGCGGCAACAAATTGGTCAACCAACTCACCGATACGGCCTACTTTCATTTTCTCCGGTTCGGTCAAGTTTTCAAAGGCGACCCCCTCCTTCAGCTTTCCCCAACCACTAAAAACATCTTGATCAAGCTGCGGTATATCCATTTGGTACAGATCAAGATGGATCACTTCATCATGCGGATTCGCGGATCGATACGCATGTACGAACTCTTTGCCTACTAGCATACTGTAAGATTTTTCATCGTCATGCGGATTTGCCGTAATATATAACACGGTTGCCATAATAGAATACCCACTTTCACTTATTTTTGATTCGTTGCAATTATTTGCCCGCAGAAAAGGCAGCGATCTGCCTTGTAGAGACGTTAAATCGATTCCAGAGGTTCGCTGTAGCGAACCCAGCGATAAGGGTAGCCAGTGCAGCCACATCGTAGTGACGGGCCGCCTCATTAAAGATCTCATCCGGCACAGGATCTTCCCGGTCATTGATTCGGGTGACCGATTCACTAAGCGCAAGGGCAGCACGCTCGGCGTCATTGAAGCATTTCGCATCACGCCATGCCGACACCGCCAGTATACGCTCTATAGATTCGCCTGCCGCCAAGGCATTGCCCGAATGAAGTTCGACGCATGCGCTGTCCCCATTAATTTGGCTTATCCGAAGATACGAAAGGAAGAGCATACGCTTCGGAATACCTGTATTCTCTGCGGATGCAAACAGGGCTTTGGCCAGGGCTTGTAAAGCTTGGGACGCATCAGGTACGATCATAACGGGACTTTCCATTCTTGATTTCATGTACAGCACTCCTCTAATTTGGATTTGAACCGTTTATTGGCTCGTTACTATGTTGACGGATCGGGTCCCGGGAAGTGTGACAACCTTTTTTCGGGAAAATAAAAAATGAACAAACGATCGGCATCTTGTCGCATTGTTCCGGTTTGATACGTCAATACTTATAGAGGCTTTTATTTTGGGTGAGGAGATCAAACGATGAACGAACAAGTCGGGTTGGCAAATACGTTCGAAGCACACCGGAATCACCTTCAAGCCGTGGCTTTTCGATTGCTGGGATCATTGAGTGAAGCGGAGGACGCCGTACAGGAGGCTTGGTTGCGTCTTAGTCGCGCGGATGGAAAAGGCATCGAGAACATGGGAGGATGGTTGACCACCGTTGTTTCTCGTATATGTCTGGATATGTTGCGATCGCGAAAATCCAGGCGTGAAGAATCGATAGAAACTCATTTGCCCGATACTTTCACGAGCCAAGAGAATATCATCGACCCCGAACAAGAAGTCATATTGGCTGATTCTGTTGGTATTGCCCTGCTAGTCGTGCTCGGTAACTTGAATCCTGCGGAACGCATCACGTTCGTGCTGCACGATGTCTTCGCCATGCCCTTCACCGAGATTGCTCCGATTGTAGGAAAGTCGGAGAGCGCAACAAGGCAACTTGCGAGCCGGGCACGCCGCCGGATTCGTGGGGCGAAAGCCATGCCGGAAGCCGACTTTGATCACCAACGCAACGTTGTTCAAGCTTTTCTCGCAGCGGCTCACTCCGGCGATTTCGATACTCTTGTAAATGCGCTTGATCCGGACGTTATCCTTCGCGACGATCGTCAAACCGGATCTTCGAGAGTAACGCGAGGAGCGGTCGCACTAGCAAAACAAGTTTCGGGACGTGCGCAGAAAGCAGCACAACTAGCCCTCGTGAATGGACACCCAGGAATTATAGCGGCTCCACGAGGCCGACTGCTCTATGTACTCAAATTTACAGTGAATCATGGAAAAATTACCGAAGTCGACCTGATCTCCGATCCAGAACGCATCAGCCAGCTTGATCTGGCCGTGTTGGGCGATTGATCCCAGTTGTGCTCTGCCCGTTCGTTGAGTGGAGGCCGAAATCGTTCAAGCCCTTACCGAAGAGGAGAAATCGAGGGACGGGATTATTTTCTCTTACGTTTCCATAATGTTATAATGCATACGATAACGATGCTGAAAGGCCGTGATTGGCTTGTGTTTAATCTTGTTCGCTTATCGGATGCATCCCGTTTATCAACTCGTCATAGCTGCGAACCGCGATGAGTTTTACGCACGTCCAACGGCGCCGGTTCATTATTGGACGGATCACCCTCATGTACTAGCCGGACGGGATTTGCTCCGGAACGGGACGTGGATGGGCGTGACAAACAGCGGCCGATTCGCCGCATTGACGAATTATCGAGATCCTGCGGAGCAAACCGAGGGTAAGCGCTCCCGTGGACAATTGGTCTCTACCTTTTTAGTCGGGAACGAATCGCCACAGGCTTACGCGGAACGCGCTGCCCGCGAACGGACAGAATATCCGGGCTATAACTTGTTGGTTGGCGATCCCAACGAGCTGTATTATTATTCGAACATAGGTCATGAGATTCGAAAGCTCCAACCCGGTGTTTACGGCGTAAGCAACCATCTGCTGGATACCGATTGGCCGAAGGTAACGAAAGGGAAGAAAGAGTTGGAAGCGCAGCTCGAGGACTTTCGGGAGGACCGTGTCGATGCATTGTTTGAACTGCTTGAGGATGCGGAGCCGGCACCTGACGATGCGCTGCCTGCCACCGGCGTGCCGCCGCAGTGGGAGCGTCTCCTCTCTTCGATTTACATTCAGAGCGATCATTATGGTACGAGAAGCTCTACGATTTTATTGATGACGGACAACAAGCTTCACTATGTCGAACGAACACGTTCCGGCGAACGCATCCAAGACCGCAGACATTCGATTACGTTCTAATCGCCGCAAAGCCTCTCGAGACGATCTCGAGAGGCTTTCTTTGCTTGCACTGTTTGGCTTACACTCCGTGCCACGGCGCATTATTAAGCGGAATGACCTCCGCTTGAGCTCTGGTTCATTCCTTTAAAGTGACGGGGGAGCAATGATCGCATCGTCTCTTTCCCTCAATCGTTCAAGGAAATGCTGGCCATGCTCACCATGCTGGCCGATTAGCTGATCGGCCGAATAAAACGGCGGAGTTTCAATTCCTCATAGGTACGTTCTAAACCGCCCCGAACACATCCGTAAATTGAATTGTCACCCGGGTTTCAATTCCTCATAGGTACGTTCTAAACTCCGTATCAAATGGGGAGATTCCCGGAGCTCGTTTTTTGTTTCAATTCCTCATAGGTACGTTCTAAACGATGACCTACCTTACTGACCCCGGGCATTTCTATGCCCAGTTTCAATTCCTCATAGGTACGTTCTAAACTTCTCTTGGTGGCATGAGGTACGGAGCATATCTCAAGTTTCAATTCCTCATAGGTACGTATTCTAAACCACGGTAAACGAATCATCCGTAACGTCAGAAACCTTGTTTCAATTCCTAATAGGTACGTTCTAAACCTTGAGCTGTAGAGACACCTATCGCCTTCGAAAGAGTTTCAATTCCTCATAGGTACGTTCTAAACATAATCTCCATTACGTTCATGAGATCACCACTTTTCTTGTTTCATTCCTCATAGGTACGTTCTAAACCCAATCATCATGACTATACACATCTATGTGTTGAACAGTTTCAATTCCTCATAGGTACGTTCTAAACAGTAGGGTCACGGCCGAAGGCCATCGAGGCGACCGAAGTTTCAATTCCTCATAGGTACGTTCTAAACGGATTCATGCTTTGATCGAAGGGACGATTTACATCCGGGTTTCAATTCCTTATAGGTACGTTCTAAACCCATAAACCACGATCCGGCAGCTATTGCAATGCATCAAGGTTTCAATTCCTTATAGGTACGTTCTAAACTGGATACCGCGCTGAGGGCGCCCAACTTCCTGCACCAGGGTTTCAATTCCTTATAGGTACGTTCTAAACCCATCAAAATCCCGCCGTTAAGCCATTTCTACATATTCCAGAATTACAGATCGACCACAGCAAATACCATAATCCCTTCTACCGCGCTGCTATCGTTGTCGTCGATCCCCCGGTATTTTTGCAGCATTGAGGGTCGACGACAAAACAGCACAGTTAAATTATACGCCTTTGTCCACCTTTTTCCAAGATCGAGATGATCACAACAACAGACCAGACCGGTCTCTTTTCAATAAACAATCATTGGAAAAACCCTCGCACCTCTACCTTACCACAAACCTCCAAAATAATTCGCATCTTTTTTGATCCTTGACAATTAGAACAATCGGTGTAAAAGGCATAGCAAACGTTCCCTTATTACAATAATTCCGCTTAACTTGAGTTGTGTGTAATTGATTGAGGTCTCCGATCGCTACTCTCTCGTATGCACAAAGAGCGCCCTTTGTTTGTCGGGCGCTCTTCTGCATGCTATAGCATCGCCAGGATGCTTGGATCTTTAATTTTGCTGTCCTCTGCCAGCAGCAGCAGCTTGGACATAATTTCCGCTGTGCGCGGATCGCTGTCGGCGAACGGAAGGAACAGTCGGCCGCGGCTTTGTGAATGAACAGGCAGAATGGTAAGCGCGCCTGTCCCTTTTTTATGCACGATGCCTGAGCCCATATGGACGGTGTATTCGCCAAGTTGGCCTGCAACATGCGCATGAGAGCCTTCCAGCCGCACATTGTCGACCTTCAGCAGCATGAGCAGCTCTTGGGCAATCGCGATGCGCATTTCCACGGTCGAATGGCTGGCCTCCGGATCGACGCCGCCGGCGTGAGCTACGCTGACGACGAGGTCGATGTCGCGCATCACTTCCGAGAAAATCACCGGCGGCACTTCCGCCAGCTTGACCGCTTCCATCGTCTCGCGGTTGAAGAACTGCACCGTCTCCAAGGTTGGCGGCTCAATATCGGCCGGTGTAAACCAGTCGGCCATCGCATACATGCGGGCAATCAGGTTTTCCTTGTAGTATACCTTTTGCAGCCCTTCCTCGTAATCGACGGTCCACGTGCGGCCGCGCAATAAGGCTACCGTCCGCTGAGGCTGTACCTGATGGCCGGCGTAACGGCGGGATACCGTAACCGCAGCCGTCTCATCGGCATTCAGACGGTAATATTCGCGAAATACCTGCTTGAACGGCTGCTTGATCTGCCGCACAAACAAGTCCCGTTGAAATTCGCTCCAGCGCCCGGACGCATAGAGATGAACCGGATGGGCAAGCAGCAGCTCGGCATCCGAATGCAGTGTCAGCAGGCTGCCGTCCGGCTGGCGTAGCATGAATGTGTCCGTCCCTTGGTCCGGCTCCTGCAAATATCCGATAACGCCTTCCCCTGTCTCCGACCCTGCCGCATCAATCCAGACGAGATGGCGCACGAGCGGTGCAATGACCGGATTGCGAATGATCGCCCCAAGCTCTTGCGCGGTGAAGCGCGTGCCATTTTCCATCGCCTGCTCGAAGCTGAGCTTCGCACGGGTATACTGATCCTTGAGCTCCTTTTGCGTCTCTTTCATGGCCAATACCAGCCCATCCTTGCGCAAGGCAGCCGGTATGCTCTTCTGGGCTTTACCGCCCTTCTCCACCTTCAGCTCCACTTGACCTTCATCATCAATTTCCAGCCAAAGCTTCGTGCCATGAATATCTTGCGGGGAAAAATAAACCGCGATTTCTCCGATTTTTTCAGCTTCGAGATCCCAGGTCATCCGATTGACATCGCCGTAGCCCGCATTGCGCGCCAAATTTTCGAGGGCTATGGCGCCTGCCTTTCCTTCGCTTTCGCGACGCTGAGCGCCGAAATGCCTGCTTTCTGTCAGGAACTGCTGGATAAACTCATACCGCTCCAGCACGTCCCGCTTGTCTCCGGCCGCGATCGGCAGCAAAGCATAGCTGAGCAGCTTGTCCTTATTTCGGGCAGAACGGATGCCCTCCACCAGTTCCTGCTTGTCCAGTTTCCCCAAGGTGGCATCGGCAAACAACTGCGCGCGACGGTGCGAATTGCCGCCATCGGTAATATATTTGGCGCAACCATACAGCAGGTCAAAACGCTCAGCGCCGAGCGTTTCATAAGCGCTTCTGAACCAATCTCCGTCGAAGGCGCCGTCATTGAAGCTTTGCGGACTGATCGGCGAGAAGATCGCCACTTCCGTCTCCTTCTGTGCGGAGAAAGTTTCGTTAATATGAGCGTGGAAATACCATGCCGCACTCTTTAGTCCCGACCAGCCCAGGTGCTGCTGCACGATATCAACCCATTGCGGCGCATACATGGCCGCTTCCAGCAAGCGCTGCTCGGTCAGATCCGTCTTTTCCAGCAAGGCAGCGAGCTTTGCCGCGTCTTCGCCCTTGGCGGGATAACAGCATTTCAGCAGCGAGCTGAGCACGGCCTTCTTCGTCAGGCTGCTGTTGTAGGCGTAACCGCGCTGGAACGTTTCCTTCCCCAATCCGGTCAAAATAGCGACAAAGAAGCTCATGCCTTCAAATCGCTGAATCGCTGACGACAGCTTCGATACATCTGTCGGCAAATCGCCGCGGCGCGATTCGATTTCGACAATACGGCACACCGCCTGCTCCAATAGCGGCCTCACGCCCGGATCGCTTTCCAGTAGCGGCTTGCTCCAATTCGGATGCGTTAACAGGCGGATGAAATCTTTTGCCTGATTCCCTGTCATCATTTCACGCAAAAGAATGCCGTCGCTGATCAGCCCCAGATGATGCGCACGCATATAAGAATCGACGGATAACGTAGCGCTGTCGGCGCCCTTTAACAGCCTGTAGCTGGCATATGCGGTGAAGAAATATTCCGCAAATTGCTCGTCGCTTCGCGCGCACGTCTTTGCCCACATCAGCCATTGCCCCAGCAGGCTCGATCCAAGAGCTGGAAAGAGGGCTCCACCCTGCTGCCAATGAACGGTTCCTTCGTCCAGCTCCGCCCGCGGCACCATACACTGCTCCACCGTCAGCCGTGCCCGCAATGAACGGTAGATGGCTATACAAACCGTAAAGCTTTCAGTCAAGTCGGATTCGCGAAACAACAGCTGAATCAACTGATCGGTTTTTCTCCTATGCTTGAGCTTTTCCAGCGCCTTGTCCAGCTGCTGCGTTTTTGGCTTATCCTGCACATCCGCATAGAGCTCTGTGAACCACTGCTTTTCCGTGGCATAGCCGATCGAATGGTTCACCCCTCCGAGCATGCAGACCAGCATGCGCATCGGCGTCAACTGCAAATCTTGCGCCGCCTGCCGCCATACCTCCGGCAGCGGGTAGCTATCCAGCCTATCCTCGGCAGCCTCTTCGCCCTCGGCTTTTTTTACCTTGGCCAGCCTGTACGTCTGATTGCCGAGCAGCACCTTTTCAGAATAGTTGCTGTAATACTGCGCTTCATACTCATAATTGTAATACTCCTCAATGAGCGCTTCAAAATGCTGATAAATCGCTGCAACATCGTCCGGGCGCCACGCCGCATACTGCCTCACATATTCCGCTTCCCGCTCGGCTTGCTGCCTATCCGATGCGTCGATCAGCTCCGGATGATTGGATTTGGGCGGTATCGCCACCTTCTCATTCACATCGTACAAGCCGAAGCCATTCTCAGCGCCATCACCCGCATCTGCAGCATGCAGCAGCTTATCGATCAGCACCTGCTCCTGTGCTGTAGCCCGACCCTTCTCATGCAGCGCTTGAACATGGACCTGCACTTGCGGATAAAGCGCTTGCCGCTGCCCATCCTGCTGCAAAGATTCGGCAATCGCAAGCCCGGCCAGCCGCTGCTGTTCATTCGAGGCTGACAAAAGCTTACCCGCCGCGCGCAGCAGCTCCTCATCGGTCTGCTGCATGAGCAGCGTTATGCAGGCTTGACGCAGGGTGCCTGTCTTCAGCTTCAATAACTCAACAATTTTGTCCAGCTCGGCAGCGGCAAGCGCCGATTGCCCGAGCAGTTTAATCGCCGCCTCGCGGTTGTATGTGCTTTTATCGTTCAACGCTTGCAGCAAATACTCGCGATGTTTTCCGGAAGCGGCAGCTCCGATCAAATTAACCAGCAAACCGTTCCGCAGGTTTGAGCTCATCCGGTCGCTGCAATCTATCAACTGCTCAATCATTGCGGCATCGCGGTCATAGGCCGCCAACGTCATCATGCGCCGCAGTAGCTCATCGGCATCTAGTGTTGCCACCGCCCAAGGGAATACGCTCTCCTTAAAGGTTTTCGTCTCTTTGAGCTGTCTCAGCGACTGCAATAGTGCGTTGAACTGTACGCGCCGCTCTACAAGGTCCTCGCTGATCGGAGAATTGCGCAAATCGATAGCCCCGTCCCCATAATGGTAGACGATGCGATGGTCGGCATAGAGGCTGTTCATCAGCCAAGCCATCTGCTCCAGGTCATCGACGGCCGCCGGCAGATGTCCGCTTGCAATCCGATGCTGCATCTCCGGCTGGTTCAACTGGGCCAGGAAGTATAGCGAAGCCAGCTTCTTATATCTGGCACCGTCCTTCAGCACGCGCTGGATGCGCGTCGTGGCTTCGCCAATATCATAAGTCGCCGCCGCCCACAGCGAGAAATAGTAGACCAGCGTATCTTCGCTATGTTCCGCTTCCTCCCGGTAGCTCTCATCCGTCAGAGCGCGCAGAGCAAGCTCCAGACATTTGCGGATGACCGCTGGCTTCTGATCGGTAAAGGCAAGCCCTGTCCACGTATCGAGCGCCCGGATCACCGCGCTGAAGCGCTCCAACTGATGCTCCAGCACGATTCGAATCAAGTAGACGGCAGCCTCAACGGTTCCTTCGTCCAGACTTTCCATAATGTGCTGGCGCAGGCCCTCCTGCAATCTGGCCGCAATCAGGAGACGCCCCAGCATTTCGTAAGCTTCTACTTTATGGCTCTGCACAATGCCGCGAATCATCGGCCTTGTCAGCAGCGCCGTCTGATTTTCGCCAAACATGATGTCTCTAAGCGCCTCGGTGACGGTTTCGTTGTCCCTATCGAGCTCGCGGGCGATGTGATCGCCCATAATAGAGTCATCCGGCAGAACGATATCATGCCTCGTCAAATAATCGTGCAAGGTGCACTCATAAGCAAGAGCATTATAGTAATATGTAATCGTCGCCAGGATGGCTTCCATATAATGAGCCAGATTGCGGGAACGATAGCCTTTGCGGTAATAGGTGGAAATGGAATAGGCACGCAAAATGCGGCGGCGCAGCAAATCCAGCAGCTCTGCCCCGTTCTCCTCACCGAACAGCAGCGCCAACGCCGATGATAGCGGTCCCGCCCACAGCTGCTCGGCATCGGTCATTTCACCAATCGGACATGGATAGGCGCGATTCAATTCGGCAATAAACAGCTGCTCGCGCTTTGCCTTGTTCTGGTATGTGGCGGTCAAATAGTCCAGCAGGCTGGAGGCTAACGGATAGTGCTCATGATTCTTCTTCGTCTGCAATTGCTCAGACAAGGCATCCAGCGGCTCACGCTTATACTCAAGATGAATACGTTCTGTCATGTCAAACTCCTCTCCTATTAGCGCATCATACCCGATAGCAGGGTCAGTCGTATAAAGGTAAAAACCGATCCGGGCGCAATCGTCAACGACGTCTGCAGATCTTCCACAACTGTATCATTGATCAGCACTTTGTAAATGCCGTCCTCAAACGCCTGCAAAGCCGTCTCGACCGCAGCCGCAGCATTTGCCTTCCGGTCGTCATAAGCCGCCTGGAAGCCTACCTTGCCGGCTTCAGCTTGCTCCTCCAACTGCCCGGGACTTAAGTAAGGAAAAATAGATTGCTCGATGCTGCGCGCGTTAAAACGCTGCACTTGCTCCGTTACAATCGCCCGAATCGCATCCCCCAGACACTGCACATCGTCAGGCAGCGACGCCTCAATGAGCTCCAGCACCGGACGCCTTTTGCCAGCCGCTTTGACTCTGAAATAGATCTGCACCCCTTCGCCTCCTGTCAGCAAAACTTTGTCACCCATCGAGGGCAACAAATGATGATATGAATAGTGTCATTATATCATGCAGTCTCCTTTCGTTCCCCTTTTTTTGTAAAAATACGAACAGACAACTAACTATTCTATCAGATCTAGTACGTATGTCCCGGTTTCGCTTCCGCATATGCCAGGACTCTAGCAGTAAAAAAGCCGCCAATTGGCGGCAATACATGCTATGTGTACAGGTTAACTCACATTATCGGACTGGTTGCATCTTAGGATCTCCGCATGGTTTATTCGAAAGACGCTTTCTCCTTTTGTTCACTTGATTTCCAGAAAACTAGAAAACACAGAGACTCCTGAAATAGCTGACCGAACATTCGAGCGAGTAGTTTATTTTTGCGTCTCGCATGACTTTTCTAACCGCTAAATCCTCAAGGTACTTCGTTAAATATTCTTCCAAACGCGCCGGAGGTACGGTCAAAACAGGGAAGGATTCTCAGATACGAAAATTGCTATCGAGCGTTCAATTCCTTATAGGTAAGGTCTAAACGAGTAATTACAAACTAGTTTATAAGGGCCATACACTCAGGTTTCAATTCCTTATAGGTACGTTCTAAACGATCCCGTTACCCCGGCGTTAAACATGCCCCCTCGACTTGTTTCAATTCCTCATAGGTACGTTCTAAACTAAAATGAGCGGTATAGTTAAAGTCATTGCTGTTGGGTTTCAATTCCTCATAGGTACGTTCTAAACGTTGAACGAAAAGTTAGTGAAGGGTGATATGGATAGTGTGTTTCGATTCCTCATAGGTACGTTCTAAACGATTTTTAGAGACTTCACATTGGATTCAATAGGAAGAGGTTTCAATTCCTCATAGGTACGTTCTAAACCAAGTCCACAAATACTATTACTTTGGCGATCAGACTTAGTTTCAATTCCTCATAGGTACGTTCTAAACGGATATCGATTTAGATATCTCCAAGCTGGCTCCGGCGTTTCAATTCCTCATAGGTACGTTCTAAACCCATCAAAATCCCGCCAATAAACCATTTCTACATATTCCAGAATTACGTATCGAACACAGCAAACACCGTAATCCTTTTGCCGCGCAGCTATCCTTGTCGTCGATCCCCCGGCTTTTTTGCAGCATTGGGGATCGACGACAAAACAGCACAGTTAAATTATAAGCCTTTGTCCACCTTTTTCCAACCCCATGGTCACCTGGGTTTAACCCATTTTCGGCACTTCTTCAGTACCCAGACCCAATGTTTTCCCTAACATCTACTAATATTCAAAAAAACAGACCAGTCGCTTTCCAATGGGCAATCATTACAAAAACGCCTCGCACTTTCACCTTACCACAAACCTCCAAAATAATTCACATCTTTTTGGATACTTGAACAATACCAGAAATAAGAGTAAAATAATGACCAAAGTCATTTTATGACTTTAGTCATTATTTTTCAAAAGGCGGTGACCTCCCCAATGCTTAGAGCATCCCGAAAACAAGAACTGAAAGAACGCATTTTCGCACATGCCATAAAGCTGTTCAAAGAAAAAGGCTTCGATAACGTTACGGTCGAGGAAATTACGCAAGCCTGCGGGATTGCAAAAGGAACGTTCTATAATTACTTTCCGAAGAAAGAAGCCGTACTGCTTCATCTAGCCGTATCCCAACTCGAATCCGTCCATGAAACCATCCAAAACAATAAAAACATGCCGGATCTGAAGCAACAACTGCTGCACCTCTTTAACAACTTGTTTCATCAATACGCCGAACAACCGGACATGGTCAGACTGGTCGTGTCGGAAATGATGCGCGCCGACATGTTCATCAATGCCGAGATGAGAATCATAGAAAGGTACAGGCAGGCACTCGCTGCACTACTTGATGATGCAAAAAACAAAGGACAGCTCACAACGCAAGCGGTCAGTGGAGATATCGCGGCGGTGTTGACCGGCGTTTATTTCAACTCACTAATGATCTGGCTTTCGGCAGGCACCGATGCGATACAAATCGAGACGCTATTCCAGCGACATTTCGATATCGTGTGGGAAGGCATCTGTCTGGGAGGAGTTGTAAAACAATGATAGCCATCATCGTTATCTCCACCCTGCTGCTTATCAGCATCAGCGGTCTCCACGTTTATTGGGCCTTCGGCGGCACCTGGGGTTCGGGCGTCGTGATACCGGAAACCAAAGCACAGAAGCCCGCTTTCGTCCCGGGTAAGGCCGGGACACTTGCCGTCGCTTTTCTGTTGATTGCGGCATCCGTGCTGCTATTGATGGAAGCGGGACTCATTAAAGCGTTTTCTGGCTTTTTTGTCGTTACTTGGGGCTGCTGGGTATGCGCGATCGTATTCGGACTGCGAGCCATCGGCGACTTCCGGTACGTGGGCTTAACAAAACGGTTACGAGGAACGCGCTTCGCCACCATGGATAGTTATTTGTTTACGCCTCTATGCTTGTGGCTTTGTCTTTCTTTTATATTGGCGCTCCGAATGGGAGGGTGAATGCCGGGGGTGAGGAGGACTTTTGTGCGTTCGAGATTCATCCGGCTGGCACCGGAATCACGATTGCGAAGAAGTTGCTCAGTCGATTGGAGTCTGCCCTACATGGCCGAGAACAAACGCCGCTCTCTGGTCAACCGATAATTTGGGTACGACAATCAATTCATAATCCAATTGCTTGTACGTTTCAAAGAGCATATGATACGTGGCCAGCGCCTCTTCAAAGTCCTGTACTCTTTCGCTGTCCGTTTGGTAGATTTCTTTCCAAGGCGGCAAAATAAACACTTGCTTGTTGTATCTGTACTTCTGAACTGCGGATTCAAGCCTCTCTGAAATGGGAGCATGGATTAAACTAGAGTATGCCAACGTATCAGGGATGCCTCTGTCAAAAAACATCGTGTGCCCCCATCGATTGGACAATGCTGTATAATAGCTTTCGATCGATCTATCCAGCATGAGATCGCGATATTTGATTGCATTTTTCCAAGGCAAGGCATCCCCGTCGGAAGACATCTCCACTTGAATGATTTCTCTAGCCACTTCCGAAACGTATGGATAGCCGCTTCTCCGTAGTTCATTCAGCAGGGTAGTTTTACCCGCACCGGGTCCGCCGGTGATCATAACAAAATCTTTTCTGAACAATGCATGATCCGTCATTTATTAGTTCTCCTGTCAATTAGGCTACAGTTCTTTTTCGCAAGTCCCTTTCTCCACAGGCCGTGACTGAGTTAAACTAAAGAGTCCCTGACCAATTCGCTGCCCGGGACTTTTTTAACCATTGATTTTTCACCTGTCGTTAGCCACCTACTCCAATATGGTCAAATGCTGTTATCTCTGATTGCGGTTGTTGAGGTACCACAATGGATATGCCGCCTAAAAACACCAACCCCATCATCATTAAAGATAAGATTGCTTTTTTCACGAGTCAAACACTCCTTCAACGATATGTTTGTAGTTCCATTTTTGCTGCTCTGTCGCATAATCGCTATGTTCCCGATACAAACAAACGCTCTTCTCAAAACCAGCATAATACTTCATTTTATGAGATAAATAAAGGGCATATAACAATTCATCGATCCCAATAACAATTCGATTTTGTTTGAAACTGTATAACGCTTTTTCGTACCAAAAATGAAATAATTGAGTTCCGTTGATGTAGGTAACATCGGAGTTTATAGGCGGGAGCTTTTCACAGAATTTCTCCAAAAGTTCATCAACAGAAAAATGAAACTGGTTTGCCGCTTCGATTGCAGCCAACATCCCTTGTAAAAGGATTCCCGGGTTTTCCTCCAGATATTTCGAAAACTCAGGGAGCACATTTGGATTTCCTGTACGTAATTCAAGGGTCATCATATTACCTCTGCCCCAAAGCCGAAACTTCTCAACCTCCCTCCTTCCGATTTCATCAAGAGGCTGGAACCACGTAAGATCAGAGTACTTTGCGACATATTCTTTTGCTTCCTCATGTCTCCCCTGCATAGTTAGGGCAATCCCTTTCAATAGCAGCCCCTGACCGTAGTATACCACTAAACGCCTTTCGGTTTGTAGTTTTTTTACATTTCTTTCATTATTTAATTTATCGTATACATCCTGGGCCAAAGCATGGAGTTCATCTCCATAACGATCTACCTTTATCCAATTGCCAAGCGTGTAATATACATTAGCCATCAGCAGCAGAGCATCAAGCCGAATATCTTTTGGTAAGAAG
The DNA here is from genome assembly GCF_000722545.1 of Paenibacillus tyrphae. Taxonomy (GTDB): domain Bacteria; phylum Bacillota; class Bacilli; order Paenibacillales; family NBRC-103111; genus Paenibacillus_G; species Paenibacillus_G tyrfis. The sequence goes on along the minus strand of NZ_JNVM01000005.1, from coordinate 255,548 downwards.
CTGTAAAACGACTCAAACCGTCCTAAAGCTTCCTTATTTCCATCCGAACTATTTCCAACGAGGCATTGAAACAACCGAAAGTGGCACAGAAGGAAAGTCGGATCGTTATGATCCGTTTCCCGTTCAATGACATAACGATACAAAGGCACCGCTTCCGCTCTTTTTTCCTCTTTGAAAAGACACTCTGCCACAGAATAAAATTGATCTTTCATTTCCGCCCCAAAGCCGCTTACGCTTGTCATAGAATCCAAGCACTCCCTTCTATTAATACCATAATATTACATCCGTGGTTATTTGATAGCAACATATAAACTTAGAAGGAGATTATGCGGTTATAGCCGGAAAATAGATAAAAACAAGAGCATAACAACGCAGTTAGACGTAAACCTACAAATAATGACATATTTCTTCATGAAATTTTGGTTAAATCCCAAAAACAACAAGCTATCTAGTACTCCTAAATACTCATAAAAAAGTAGTTTCGTCCCATTTCAAACACTTGGTAATACGTGGTATTTTTTAGGAGAACAACTCGTCGGCCGACCATTGTTCAGAATCACTTAGGACCATTTATTATTGAATTACAGAAAATGGGACCAACAAATTTTGGAAATATGTGTTAACATTCTTTCTAGGGTGTCGCGACTACCCTAAATAATGAAAAGGAGTATGGATAGGAATGAAAAAACTTTTCGCCACACTCTCGTTAGTCGTAGTTCTCGCAATGAGCTTCCAACCCGCTTCTGCAAAGGACACCTTGCAGAGCAACCCGACCAAAGGCTGCTATGACGATTTGGAGTCGTATCAATACAAAGTGGTCGAAACCAACTACGAAGAAGGTTTCAAAAGGATCAAAATCGAAGGAAAAGAAGCGGAAAGGTTTATTCAAAATTCGAATATGGAGAAGCCACCAGAACATGCTGAAATTGGTAGGGTGTTTTTAAAATTACCCTTAACTGAGCAAAAACCATCCACCATCGCAAGTACCCTTACAACAAGGGTACCTAGGCCCTCGAAGTATGAGGGCCTTTTTTATTGCCACCGCAACTTCCTCAAATTATATTCGTCAATTGTAAATAGTGAGTTTAATTTACATTTAAAGGAGGATTTGTTTTATGTTTAGACGCAAGCTTCTATTATCTGCACTTTGCGTAATGGTGTTTTTTTGCGGCTATAACGGTGTACATGCGGAAAAAATTAAATTTCAAGATGTTAATGAGGATCATTGGGCCATAGATACCATACAATGGGCCGTTAAGGAAAAAATAGTGGATGGGTACCCCGATAATACTTTTAAACCCGAAAAAGTTGTTGGACAAAAGGAATTTATAACCCTTCTGATCAGGACATTTAAACCTTCGGATTTTAGTCTAGATGATCCTAATAATACTGGGGAGTGGTCTTACCCATATATGCACTTTGCCTTTAGTTACGGATGGTATGTGATCGTTCCTTTCCATCAACCTAAGGGTTCTGATATTGGCCTAGCCCGGGGTCAAGCGGCCAAAATTATTGCAGATGCTACAGGCAAAAACTATAACCAACAGGATTCTATTCGTTATCTTCTGGACAACGGCTTTGTAAAAGGGAAAGTTGATAACTCCTTTGACGGATTCAAGGAAGGTGATCCACTTACAAGAGCCGAAGCTTTAACCATGATTAAGCGTATACGCTCCAAACTGGACAAATTACAAAAATCACCAAAGGAAACCGTTAAATACGAGCCAAAATCCGAAAAATAAATAATCTCCTCGAAAAGGTCGCAATGTGTTTACATGCAACCTTTTCAGTTATTAGGCTCCTATATATTCATGATAAACCAGCGGGGTATTCTATCTGCTCCTGCGTGTTCCGCCCCAATTCGTCCCCAAAACGTTTCTCCCTCGTAAAATCCTTTATATCAAGGATTTAGCAGTTCATTATTTCACAAGGTTTATACTCATCATAGGTACGTTCAAAACTACGAATATTGGGCAGCTCATTCAACGGCTTTACACAGTTTCAATTCCTCATAGGTACGTTCAAAACAGAAAACAAAAAGCTGCCCCTACTCCCCTTCTTGACAGTTTCAATTCCTCATAGGTACGTTCAAAACACCTCTGGCTGGGGGCGACGACGGCGCGGGCACGGTGGAGTTTCAATTCCTCATAGGTACGTTCAAAACTTTCCCCGCTCCTGTGCTAAAAAATGGACGCTTGCCATGTTTCAATTCCTCATAGGTACGTTCAAAACAGCAAAAAGAAGTCCAAGGTCGCACCAAGATTCACCCGGGTTTCAATTCCTCATAGGTACGTTCAAAACATTTCCCACACGAACAAGGCATTCCCGCCGAAATACGAGTTTCAATTCCTCATAGGTACGTTCAAAACGGGGAAATGGAAGGGTATCAAAACCTGTCAAAAGTGGTTTCAATTCCTCATAGGTACGTTCAAAACGAAGTTGCGCTTAGTTGCTTCGCGCTTTTGCTCATTGTTTCAATTCCTCATAGGTACGTTCAAAACGTGCGGGTCTACTAGCACTGTGGATGCTTTACATAAGTTTCAATTCCTCATAGGTACGTTCAAAACGAGCGTGTGTGGAAATGACCACAAGGGTTCTGATATGTGTTTCAATTCCCATAGGTACGTTCAAAACAAGGGCGAAGAGTTGGGGGTAGGTATTGAATTAAAAGGTTTCAATTCCTCATAGGTACGTTCAGAACCAATCCGCCCGCAAAACCATCCAACCACCATAATCGGGGTTTCAATTCCTCATAGGTACGTTCAAAACCCTTTCGGGAAATCATGGTGGCCCAAGTGACAACGGGTTTCAATTCCTCATAGGTACGTTCAAAACTTCTCGGCTGGATCATGCATAGCCTTTGGGGTGTTGGTTTCAATTCCTCATAGGTACGTTCAAAACCCGTAAAAATCCCGTCTCTACGCCATTCCCTCATATCCCACAATTCATATCTCCAACAGCTAACGCCGCAATCCCTTCTACCGTGCAGCTATCGTTGTCGTCGACCCCCGGGCTTTTTTGCAGCATTGGAGGTCGACGACAAAAAGCATAGTTAAATTATAAGGCTTTGTCCACCTTTTTCCAACCCCATGATCTCCCGATCCGAGTACTTCTGGGTACGCCAAGTATAAAAGATAACCGAATCCTCATCGTCTTCAATTATTTTGTTCAGCTCCGCCTTCAGCTTCTTCAGGTTTGTCTCCGTAATTTCCCCTTCCAGCACGGAGTTTTGGACCCAGTTTAAATATTTCCGGCATGTCTTGAGCACCCGGGCTACACGTTTCTCCCCGACATCGTACACAATGATCGCAAACAGAAGCATCACCTCTTTCCAAAACAGCTATCACGCGCCCCGCTCTTACCACAAAGCCTCAAACGGCTCGTAGCTTTTCTCGCCCATAAAATGCTTTTGCAGCTTGTACAGCTCCATGCGCAGCAGCCTGCGGTAACTAACCTCCTTATTCAGCTCTCGGTGCTTGATCGTCGTCTTTAACTTCCCTTCCCACTCGGTAATATACAGCTTGCGGCCCTTTTCCGTGAGCAAGATACCTCCCGTTTCTTTAACAAAATGCTCTTTCGTCAACTGCTTCTTGCCAATCAATGAAAACAACAGACGATCCACAAGCACCGGCTTGAAAATCTCGGCCACATCCAAATTCAGCGAAAATCTCCGAAAATTCGTCGTGTGCAAATAACCGATCCGCGGATCCAAGTGAGTATGATAAATTTCGCTCAGCACCTGCGTATACAGGATCGAATTGCCGAAGCTGATTAATGCATTAAGCTCGTTTTTGGGCGGACGTTTGGAGCGTTGGCCGAACTTGAAATCCGGGTGATCCAAAATGATATCGAACGCCTTGTAGTAGCTCTCCCGAATATTCCCTTCGTACGCCATAAGCTCCGGTATCGTTCGGGCCGCAGCCGAATTTGCCACCAAGGCTTCAATCGTATCGATCGCCGCGCCAACATCTTTATTTCTCGAACGATAATATTTCAGCACCCGCAAAATGTTATGAGCAGCGCCACGGACAAATGCCTGCGCAATTTCGTAGCGCTTCGCCTCGTCCGAATAATACTCTGCCTGCTTGAGAATCATGTACCCCGAATTCAGATGCTCCCGCGGATAAAAGCTGCCTGTATAATACTCGTAATAGTTAAAAAAGTGCAAAATAATCTCTTTCTGCGAACAAAATTCGAGCAGCGACTTATTCAAGTCGACCTCGCCGAAAATCATCAACTCTTGCGTATCCTCTACCGGGATAAACTTCCGGCCCTCTTCGCCTTCAAAGTATAACGTATTGTCCTTACGCTTCAATTCACCGGATTGAAAAATATAAATGGTTTTCTTCAAAGATTTCCCTCCAGGCTCGGTGATTCGTCCAGCAAGCTAGGCCCAACAAAACTCACGGTAAGCGCATTTCCCGCAAAATTTGATTTTTTCCGGCTTGGGCGGTACGTCTTGGTCGATGATGTGGCGAATCTGCCGGACCGCTTCTTGAAGCTCAGCCTCCCGGGCGGCATCCAATTGAACCGGCTCCTTGCGCCGTTCCTCCGGAAAACGCAGCTCGCCCCGCGCGTCAATTCCGGCAATTTTAAGCGTGTACAGGTAAAATAACAGCTGCATCGTGGCGCTTTTTAAATACGACGAGGTCTTCTTCACCTCGGCCACTACGAGTTCCCCTTGCTTGCTCGTCACAGTGTCCATCTTCACCGATTCCCACGCGACCTCTTTCTTCTCGCGGGCGTAGGCTTGCTCATGTAGGAAGCGGCCCCAGTCCATATTCTCATCCTGCTGGTCCGGCACAATCTGCCGGGACATTAACCACACCTCGCGCCGGCAGATGTAATAGTACCAGATGAACGTACCAGTAATCCCTTGGATATGTTCGGCATCACTTCCCGTGTCCGGTGCTGCGGAGTCGTTCATCGCCGTACTCCTCCCATCCATTACCAAATAAACGCCTCTTCATCGTTCGGATCGCGTATCCATCCCGTTCGCCGGTCATAGTATTGGTCTGCCTCTACCCACTCCGGACGAATCAGGACAAAACCATACTCTAATTCCCGATTACGAACATAGCGGCAATCTACATCCATTTGAAACTGTCTCAGCTTCGTTTTGCAGCGCAAATAGTTTTCCCGTCTGCGGTTTAAATCTTTTTCTTTACATACACGTTCCACGTAGTAATTCCAGAGCCAGACCGCCTTCCAGTTGTATTGAACATATACGGCAATCGTCCGGTTTTTCTTCGGAATAAGCGAGAAGTCCGACAGCTTGTCAAACTCCAGCTTTTGAAGCTGCGATAACCTCTTGCGAGATTCGCCGTTTTCCTTAAGATAAAGCAGCTTTTGGTAATAACTATCCACCATTTGCTGATAAGCTTTCTCCGGTATAGCGCCGTCATTATGTCCTGCCCGGAACTCCCTCATCGTTTCTACAGCGATATAAGCATCCTGACCGTATACGATGGCCGAATCCGCCTTTTTGGCGCTTGCCTTATGCAGCGGGATGACCACCACGGATTCTGGCGACGGCCTTCGGCCATGACGATTGCATCGCCCAGCAGCCTGAATGATCGAATCCATCGGTCCCAAATCCCGGATCACGCAATGGAAATCGACATCCACGCCCGCTTCGACCACCTGCGTAGAGACGAGTATTACTGGCAGACCGTTATCTAGCCGTTGACGTACCCGTTTCAGAACCTTTTTACGATGTTCAAAGATCAGATTCGCGGACAAGTAGTAGACGACCTCGTCGCTATCGCCGTCCATTCGTTCGCAAAAGTAATCATACACCTGAGTCGAAGTGGCAATCGTATTGACAATAATTAGAACCGAAGGAACCTTTTCCGCCTCGGCGTACGCCGCATCAAGCCATTCTTCCAGATCCAAATAACGTTCGCCAAGCAAGCGGATTTCCGTCCGGTTCATATCGGCAAAAAAACAGGTATTGTGGTATTCCGGATGGTCCAACCATTCTACCGTATCTGAGTCGGGAAAGATTTTCGGCTGGGTGGCCGTTAACAAGATCCATTTATTATCGAACTGCTTGCTGTAAGCCTTGCATAACTGCTCGGTAAGAAGCCAATAAGCAAACGGAATATTTTGCACCTCATCTAAAATGACAATCGAACCCGCCAAATTATGAAGCTTCTTCAATTGCCGGTTCTGATTGCTTAGCATCGTATGCAGCAGTTGAACATAGGTAGTGACGATGACCTCGGACTCCCAGCTCTCAATAAACATCAACTGCCTGTCAAGCGAAAGCTCGTCCGTCCCGTCCGCTTTTCCGTATTCGATTTCGCTCATATAGTGATGTTTTAATACGAGTTGGGAATTCGTTTTCCCCTGCGTAATGACATTCTGGATGACGGCATAGTTTTGGTCGATGATGCTTGTGAAGGGAAGTACGTAGATTATTCGGCGTGGCGGAGACCCTTGCTTGCTCAAGCGGTCTCGCAGCAGTAGCGCTCCTTCCAGCGCAGCAAGCGTTTTTCCCGTGCCGGTGGGCGAGGTAAACGTATGGAACGACTTGGACAGTTCTACCCTCGAGACATTCTCTACCACAATCTGCTTGACGAGATTACGTTTCACGACCATCGTATCGTTCTTCTGCGCTGCCTTGGCAAACTGACGTATCCGGTAAGCTTCGACAAGCCCCGGAGAGAGTTGGCTTGGGGGTACGCTATCGTTTTCCGCTGCGCTATGTTTGTCCGCGTCAATCAGAAAAGAGAACGCCACCTGCACCATCAACGCTAAAGACAAGTCATACTCCGGAAGCTGGCGGAAAAATCTCGGTACAAAATTATGTTTTCCGCTTAGTTGGTTCATGTGTTCTTCGAAGTGGTCGAGGAAAGCAAGCAAATGAGGTGTAAGCTCCGGGAAAGACTGATGCAGATCTTGCTCAATTTCACGCAGATTGTGCGTAATATCCTGCAACTGGGCGGCGAGATAATCCTGCTTCGACGGGACCGTATCGGCAAAATCCCGCAAGTGGCTGTGATGCTGAACAATAATAAAATAAACGATCAATGGCAAATAATACTCATGCTGCTTCCAATCCGTAGCGGAAGACCAACTCTGCTCCCGTACATATGAACCGAACAAAGCCCCAAGTAGCGAATGGTAACTTTCTTTCCCGATGCTGCGGTCCCCGGCTAGATGCTTTTGAAAAAAGCTTGTATACTTGCCGAAATCATGACAGGAAGCAAGAAGGCGGAGCAGGCGTGCCCACGCATCCCGCTCCGCTTCTTCTATCGGTGTTCGCTCAAGCATCGAAAGCACACGTCGATGAACATCCTGCATATGATCGGATAATTCCCGTTCCGGATGAGAACGAAAACGCATAAGTTCAACCTCCTCGACGCTTGGGTGATCACAGTAATCTATTCCCGGCTCGTAAGCGGTAAGACATACAGCGGCTCGTCATTGATCCGCAGACGATATATCCCATGCTTCACCCTTGCCGTAACGGGATGGCCGTTTGGTTCGTAGATCACTTGAGCGACTCCGGTCAGACGGCGTTCAGCGGCAAAATCGCAAGGGATTCGATCCCGCATGTATTTTCTTACCGGGGCCCCTTCTCCTGCTTGCACATAGGAGATATCCTGCAATTGCTCGATCGGGCAGACGGTGACGATTTCAATAAGCTCATCGGACTTGTCCGCGTGCTCCAATTCGAATTCGCCAATCCAACGAACGTGGCCCAGTGCCTCGCTAAGTCCGAGATAGATAGGATAATACGTTTGATTTTCCTTGAGCAGACTGCTCAACTTCTCCAGCAGCGCTTCATCCCGGTGGGAGAAATAAATCCGGTAGCCTACTTCCCCTTTGCCGACGCCGTCGATGTTCGTCACCCATTCCACCGGAATTTGCATCGGACCAGCGGAGCCGTTTAAATCTTTCGTCCCTTTGACCCACATGTAATTGACGGTCTGACTCATCCGTTTGACAGGCTCCATAATCTGTACGCAGACAAAGGCTTGCTCCTCGCTCATCAGCTCGTAATAGCTGTCCCTTTCCAGGCCCAGAATAGCGGCGATCATCCCGCACGCCGTGGTTCTCGGGGGAAATTCGTAGCTGAGCGAGGTCGAGTTGGCGTAAAACTTGCGGAAATGCGCGAAACTCCCCCGCACTTCAAAAACGACCGTTTTCATAAGTTCACCTAACCGTCGATGCGATGCAGTTTGGTCTGTAGTGCGGAAGGAAGCAATTCACTAAACGCACCTGCTGCGCCCTGAGAGCTAACTTTCAAATCCGTATCTTCCCATAGATGAATACGGTGAATCTTGTCCTTGACCTGCTCCAGCTTCGTTATTAATCGTTCTGCGTTCAACTCAACGTCATTAATCTGGTTGAGTGAGTCCCCGAGCGGATCGAGCTTGTCTCGCCAATCTCCGATCAAGGTCAGATCGTCTACATATTCTACACGCATATAGAGTCGGGGGCTTTGACCGATTTTGCTGCGGGTTGCCAGAAGCGGAATAGATCTCACGAGCGCCTCATCCAGCAGTTGTACATCCTCTTCAGTCAATCTGGTCCACTGTGCTCGTTTCCCACTGATGAGCCCGTAGAAAGACAAGAACGAATAAACGACCCGGTAATCCCGGCCCATCGTGCCTTGACTTTGTTCGCCTGTCGAGCTGAAATGCGTGGTAATCGTGCTTTCCATGATCGTCACCGGATTGAGCGAGTAGCCCCAGGAGAACTGCACCGGCCCCGTAAACGTAAGCGGCATCCCTTTCACCGGCATTGTCGCCCCGAATAAACGCACATCGATCAGTTGATCCAGCAGCCATGCTTCATGCTCGGCGTTCCAGGTTTTCTTGTCCACCTTCCCCGGAAGCTCCGCCAACAGAGGTTCGAGCCGCTTCTCGGCATTGACGGTCTTGCCGTCTACCTTCCCAACGTACAGCGATTTGCCCTGCAATTCCAAGTAATCGCGGATATAGCGTTTGAGCCGGACATCGGAAACCAGATTGCGTTTCGACTCGTAATCCATCCGTGGCCGATTCTCATCGTCGACGTTTCCATTCGGGTTGGTCATCTTGGCATCGTACAGAAACAAGATTTCACTATTGTTCATCGTCATGCTCCTCTTCGTCTAAGATATCATCGGCCGCCCGATATTCGTCCGGTTGTCCGTCCACTGTTTGTCCGCCGTTATACTCGCGCGGTTTCATGCTGATCCCAACCTGAAAGATATAACCAGAAATAATGTAGTGAACCGTTTCCTGCTCGTTCAATTTCCATTGTTCCGTTATCGAAAATCGAGATAAATGGAGCAGCCGGATCAACTCCAAATAAAAACCGTCAAATCGGGTTCGGGGAAAGTATTCATATACTTTACGGTAGTACTCGGCCTTTTCGAACACTTCCGTCATCAACCTTTGCAAATGATGCTCGGATATCCCCTTGAAATTGATCTTCTGCATAATTGGTTTGGATTTAAGCTTCGCCTGCTGCGCGTCGGCGACGAATTTGATCGTGCCCCCCAGCAAAAACATGGCAGCTCTCGCCTCGTCAAAGCCGGAAGCTTGAATATACGCTTGCTCCGTCTCCAATTCTTCCAATAATTCAATCGCCATATCGCCTGCTCCTTCCCGCTTCAAATTCCCGATCTCCTCCAACCAGCGAATATAATGCATTTGTTTCCAACCCATTCCTATCCATGCAAAATCGCTGCCGGATTCGTTAGACAAATCTCGCCTGCTGCCGATCTGAAGGCCGCCTGTCGTTCCGTGGTATACCCTTCCTAGTAGGGCGACAAATGCTTCAATCAGCTCCCGTCGGTCAAGCTTGCGGCCGATCAAGATCGAATCATAGAGCTGCATTAACATCTGCGGATTTTTGACCTTGCCCTTGCCGTCCACCTGCAGCGGAATCATATAATACAAGCTTTCCAGCGAAGGTCTGTTGGCTCGAAAATGTTCAGCAATACCCTGAAAATATTCGCGGACTTCCTCTCCCTTATCTAGCATGAGCGTGATCCGGCTCGGAGAGATATCCTTCACATGACGATAGACTTTAAATTCACTTTTATTTTCTTCGAAAAATAAAAGATTGATCAGCATTTGGGTACGAATGCCGTCCAAAGATTCGATTGCGCCTAGTTCTTTTTTCAGGCCTTCTTCGATCTTTCGAGCTTCCTTCTGAGTCGCCAGTGCGCGCACGTCGCTGTATACTTCATTAATCGTCTCTCGAATTTCTGCGACGTCGTAGGCAGCCGAATCGAGAAATTCCGGAATCATATAGACGTTGAAGGAACCGATACGCAGCCGCAGCCGGTTCATAATATACCGTTCGCCTAACAGTAGCTGCCAGACTCCCGTGCGGCTCAATTGAAAATTGCGTTCGAATCTTCCTGTCAAGGAACTGGAGAAATTTAATTTATCTGTGATGTAATATTTGAATTTGAACTTCGTTAAATCGGCGCTTACCTCGGCTTGCTGCCCTGTGACGCAACATATGCCTTCCTGCGCTTTATCGAACATCGATACCTGATCGTCAAGCACGGCGCGAATATAATCGGGATGACGTGCAATCAGTTGACCATCGATGCTAAATGCGAATAAATCGATCTGTTCCGGCGCAATTTGCCTCTCTCTTTTGACCCAATCCAGCAATTCTTTCGCTACAAGGCCGGGCCGTTCTTTGTCGGCAGCTTCGCTGCGAATTTTGTTCGTAAATCCGGCATTTACGATGCCGACGGCTTCCAGATCCAATAAATAACGGTAGCGGTTCTTCGGGTCCAGTTCCATATCCAGCACAAAATAATCCGCCAACACTTGCCGGATGCTTTCACCCAGCGGAGAATTTCCCGGCAGCTTGTCCAGCACAGCAGGCAGCACTTGGGAACAGAGATGCCGAAGATCATGTCCCGTCGTGTGGTACTGCAATCCCGCCGCTGGAACGATCCCGATATAATGAAGCCGCTGCGGCGTATAGTCGAAATCTTCCCGTCGTGTATTGAATTCAGGGAGCTGTATGGTGCATTTTTTTGATTTTGTCGAAAAATCAAGAATCAGATAGTGAGTTTGTCCCTTGCTGCTGTCGGGCCGCCGAAAGCGGACCAAGGAACGAATCAACTGCTGCGGGTCTTCGCTGTACTGCAGCTTCCCCAATGAAGCGATAGCATCGATCATTGGACGCCCCCCTCTCTTGGTTATCGCGCCACATGACTATCATACCATAAAAACCAACTATTGGAATATTTGGATCAGTCATTTATCCTGGTTTTTTCCGAATTTTGTCACATCTTCACCTTTGTCTCCAAATGACTTACCACGGTGAATAAGCCTGCCCCGTTGGAGGATTTTGCCCCAAGACCCACATCGTAAACAAGCTTTAGAAGCTCCGGATCTCCTTGCAGAATAAATTCGCCTAGCCAACCTTTGATGATTGTTTTTTTGAAAGTAAAAATGACTTGTTTGGGATGCCGCTTATCAAGAGGAGTAAGGGTGAGTGTGCGGTCAAGCGGATCTTTGCCGAAGATGGCTTCATATTTCTTGCGGGCGTTGGCAGCAATCAGTTCGCTGAAATCATCTTCGGTGGGGGCGTAGAAGTAGGTTTTACGTTTCTCATTATGCATGAACGTGCTGTACATCGTAACAGGAGTGAGAAAACGTATCCTCATGCACTCGCTGATCTTTTCCTCGATCTGCTCGACAGAAAGGACGGTTGTCCGCTGATGTCCGATCATTACGTAATCTTTGGTGAATAGCGAGGAGACGAGTTCTTTCATCAACTGTTCGTCGCAGGTGGAGAACAAGAAGGAGACCGGGGAGCTGAATGCGAGTTTGCCTTCGGATGCGGTGTGCTTCCCTTGCAGCCTGGAAAAGCAGAAGCCTTTGAAATTACGGTTCTCGTATTTGTAGCCCTCATTGTGAAGGTGTTCGCGATATTGCTCGTTGCGAATACTTGCATAGATTAATCCGTGCAGCAGCTCGAAATGATGTACAGGCACGATCAGTTGGCCGGGGAATTGGAGCGTTATTTTGACTCGCAGAGGGAATCACCTGTTTTCTTTATTATTATTTCTGTTTGATATAGTTCCATTATATAACATAAAGTGAAATTACCAACATAAAATTCAAAAAAAGAGGCACATAGAACATCAGTTCCAAGCGCCAATTTTCCTTATAGGTAGATGCATAGCTGTCAAAAAGAAAAAATAAGTTTCAACTCCTGCACAGGTAACTCAGTTATTCATCACTTTTAACAAAGTATTATAGACAAACAATGCAATGTTTACAAGGAAAGCATGATTGCATTCTCCTAAGAGGAGGTGGTTTCATGGAAATAAAAGATATTTTAACGTTGATGTTGATGTTGATGTTGATGTTCATGTTCGGCATGTTCATCCTCGCTTTACTTGCCTACTTAAAAAAGAAGTAGGCCTCCCTTGGTTTTTACGGACCAGGAGCCTAGCTTCAATCCGTTTTTCAAAACATGCCGCCCCTGTAGTGGATATTGTTCTTGAGACCCATGTCTCTCCTAATTGGACATATCATGATTGATTATACTGGCAACTATCATAGAAAAAACTCGGTCAAAACCAAGGTAAAAAGCCGTTTATTATGGCTCACTCCATTTAATGCTAAAAAACTCCACGTAGTTTGTTTCGCTTCTAATTTCAGACATGATCGGGGTTCGCTAATTTGACACTCAACAAAGGATTGTGTTATTTATTTGCTTTTAAGTCCATTCAAGCTACAATATGCTACAGGTAAATAATTTTTATAGCTTGGAAAAAAGAAGGCAAATCATTATAATTTAGCTATGTTCATTTTGTCGTCGACCCCCAATGCTGCAAAAAAGCCGGGGGATCGACGACAAGGATAGCCGCGTGGCGAAAAGGATTGTGCGTTAGCAATTGTAAAAACGAAATTTTGGGATATGCAGGAATGGCGTAGTGGCAGGGTTTTTATGGGTTTTGAACGTACCTATGAGGATTTGGAACTTTGAACCTGATGGCCGCAGTAATACCTATCATTTTCCGTTTTGAACGTACCTATGAGGATTTGGAACGAGATTCGACGGGAGGAACGTAAACCGGATTGGAACGTTTTGAACGTACCTATGAGGATTTGGAACAGGCTCAGGTTGATCCGTTTGGTCACCCATTGTCTATGAGTTTTGAACGTACCTATAAGGATTTGGAACTTTTTGTTTTCGTGTTGTTGAAGTAGGCGAGGGTCATTTCGTTTTGAACGTACCTATGAGGATTTGAAACTTGGTTTGGATCTGCTTCCAAAGCCGATCCGACGTAACGTTTTGAACGTACCTATGAGGATTTGAAACCACAAGCTTTTCCTCGGGCATAACGTAGAGGGTGGTACGGTTTTGAACGTACCTATGAGGATTTGAAACGTGTCAGCAAGCCATCTCCAGCCGGCGGCGGAGGCGTTGTTTTGAACGTACCTATGAGGATTTGTAATGCAAAAATGGATAGCGCTTAATTTCTGTTTCGAATGTCCCCGTATAGGGATTTGAAACATTCTTAAACGCTGTTGCGGCTTGTAAAGACAAGAGACCCAAGGCTATCGCTCATGGGTCAATATGGATATTAAGTTGAGTATTTTCGGATAATTGAGTCTAGAGCAACTGCGGCATGTTTAAAGCCGTCGCTTACTCCATTAGCATACATTTTTTCGGCTTCATCCTGTTTCTTTTTAGCCTCAGCATCCCAAATAATTTGAATATAACTTAGGTCTATAATGAGTTTTTTTAATTCTTGAAACATATCTCCTCCATGTTTTAGGTCTCCAAATATTGACCGTTTGATGTTAAAAGTTATTAAGCAATAACTACCGTATTTTTTAAATCGAGGTTCATACTAAGCGTTAAGAGATCAAAAACTTAACAATACAATTAAAAAATGAATGAAAAAGCCAACCCATTTTTTTCTCAGCGGCCCTGGCGAACTACAAATTATATCACCACCCTTGATGTCGACACCTTTAACGTGTCATCAAGTCTATTATATTCCGACCCACTAAAAGTGTCAATCTTGTGCTATTTCTTCGATTGACATGTGTACGCAGGTACTCCTACAATTTGAACAGAGGTGAGTTTACATTGATTCATTCAAAGCTCAAACTAATTCTTGACAAGAGAGGAATCTCTATTCGCCAGTTAGCGAAAGATATTGATTATCGTTTCGATAGTGTACGCGCTCTGTATAACGATCAAACGGAACGTTATCCACGAGAGCTTTTAGATAAGCTCTGTTCTTATTTAGGCGTTAATGTTAGCGATCTGTTAGAATACCGAAATGATGATTCCGAGAACCCGCCAATTGACTGACTTTCTTATCACGCTCGCTTTTAGGCTCAGAACTTTTTGGATATTTTGAAATGGCTCAGTAACGCTATTTTACGGGTTTTGAACCTACCTATGAGGAATTGAAACTCCAAAGTGTGGCAACTGACTCATCCCTTCCCCTACTACCCCACAAAACATGCATCGATAAAAAACCGAAAGCACTGCGAATCCCAAGGGAGCTACCCCTTCGTTTCGCAGTGCTTTAAATTGTTTATTTCGATGAAAGATTGTTACTCTACCAACAACTTTACAAAAATCCTCGCTCCATCCTGCTTATACCGAAGCTATAAACTTTGCACATCCCCTAGCCACTAATTTAAGTAAGCCGAATTAATGTAGAAGAACTCAAACTTGCTGTCGCTGAAATTGGCGAAGGAAGCTTTCAATTTGTCGTTCGTGTGGGCGCTGTACTGCATCGTTACGGTATCGTTAGCCACGACAAACATCACATGAGAGTAATCCAATGCGCTGATAAAACCGCCGGCCGGCGTGGTAGCTTTCGTGGTTTTGTAGAAATATTTCTTGGTGCGCACCATGTAATCTTCCAACCCATTGCTAATATTGCGGCCCGTGTTTACCCAGGCAATCGACTCGGGCTTCCACGTACTATCCGTAGGAATCCCGCCGGCATACATGGCTTGGGAAACGTAATTCGCGCAATCGACTCCGCCGCTTTCTGTATGAAACTTGTAGTTTTTATTCCACTTGCTTGTGTCGTAATAAGGCGAGCCAGTTACCGTAGACGTGTACTTGTTCGCATAATCTCTTGCCGCAATCCGATTGTATGTAAAAGCCGCTTGGGGCTGGACTGCGCTTCGCACCGTGAAAGCGCGATTGGTAGTAACCGCTTCCAACAAATCCATTTGTCCATGCTTCATCATCGTTTCCTCGTTTTCAGGAACGAAGTGGGCCGCCGGAATCCAATCCATATAATTCAAAAATTCAAGCTTCGCACTTTGGTTATCGATATTGCCGTTGATGACTTTGGCCGTGAGCCGGAACGAGTCGTTCTGCTCCGTTGCCGTGCCGATATATTCGCTGAGGTCTTTAAGCCGGTCGCTGATGACTTGTTCGGATTCCATGGCGCTGATCGCGTTGGTTTGCTTTAATACGGCGGATTGACTCTTCATTCCTTTGACGTAGGGAATTTCGTCGACCGACTTGGCTTTTAACGTTTTGCTTAAAGAAATATTGACCCTTGCCGTCAGCACATTGTCTTTCACCGAATACTCGGAGATGTCGCTGTCGATGGTATTCAGCGTGTAGTAAGGCTTGTAGGCTTGCCCGACAAAATCGACAACGAATTTTTGGGCCTCGTCCCGGACTTTCGCATCTCCCGCCTTCAAGGCCGTGTCATCGGCGAAAGCAACGGCCGAAGTTAAGGCAAATAACATGATTGCGCCTGCAGCTATTTTTTTACCCAGCATCATCATTTCTCCTCCTCAGTTTGGATTGGCATCGGTGGCGATCTGATCCCGCGCACAATGCAACTATATAACAAATAGTCCGGCCCTCAGAGGATTATGAATGATCCTGCAGAAAAATGGCAATATGATGCACGGAAAATGTCGAAAAACGGCCCCTCTCATAGCCTATTGAAACTCCGCTTGATCCATCCTTTAGATTAAGAAATATTTAGAACTAAAAGGAGGATTTTTGTATTTTTTACATAATTATTTATGTTAGATTTTATTCCACTTTTTAGGAGGAATCTCGAATGAAGGCTCGTTATGTACTAGGCATTTTATCTTTAGCGACACTGCTCACGGTCAGCGCGCCATGGGCAAGCTATGCGGCGGAAGCGGCAAAGGACAGCGGCAGCACAATAAACAAGGAGCTGCAGCAATTGGACGCGGAAGCCAAGCTGGCAAACGAGCAGGCTTACGTCGTGCCCGATACCTTATTGGCAGCATTCGAAGCAGCATCGAAGCAGTATAAGGTCCCCCGTGATTTGCTCATAGCCATCGGCTGGACTGAATCGCGGCTAAGTAACCATGTAGGCCTTCCTAGTTTTGAAAACGGTTACGGGATCATGAATCTCGTTTCCAACCCGGTCAAGCAGACGCTGGAGAAAGCTTCCCGCCTTTCCGGACTCGACGTGAATTTGCTTAAATCGGACGATAAGTCGAACATTATGGGAGCGGCCGCGCTTCTTGCCGATTTTCAAAAGACGGCAAATCCCGAATTCCGGGAATCGCCCAATCTGCCGGACTGGTCCGGCTCCGTCAAAATGTATCTGGGCTCGGAAAACGACGAGCTGAACGCCTCTTATCTTCAGCAAGTGCTGGGCACTTCCAAGCTGCTTATTCCATCGGGTAATAAGGTAACGATTAAAAACGAAATCGTCATTTCCACTCTTGGCGGTCCGCCAGTGGTGAAACCGATTTGGAAAGCGGCGCATTCCTCCAATTATGAAACCGGAAACCGCGGCCGCGGAACCATTACGCATCTGGTGATTCACGTCATGCAGGGCACTTACGCCGGCTCCATCAGTTGGGCGCAGCAAAAGCATGACGGGCCTTCGGCCGCGCACTATTATGTAAGAAGCTCGGACGGAGAAATTACCCAGATGGTCAAGGATAAAGATATTGCCTATCACGCCCGCAGCGCGAACTCTTACACCATCGGGATCGAGCACGAAGGCTACATTAACGATCCGGGAAAATGGTTTACCACGACCATGTACAACGAGTCGGCCAAGCTGGCGGCCCTCATGTGCTACAGCTACGGAATTCCGGTCGATCGGGATCACATCAAAGGGCACAGCGAGTACCCGAATCAGACCCATACGGACCCGGGGTCCGGTTGGGATTGGACGACGTACATGCGTTACGTGAACGCCTGGTACGCCGAATACAAAAGATGGGAATAAATCTTTTGGCGAGGGGACGCCTGAAAAGAAGAGCCATGGTTTTTATCATTCTCAGTCTTGTTGCCGTCGCGGGCTGCAATCACGCCGATACGGCCGGGAAGCGAGAGCCCGCTCTATCGTTCGGCGGGATTTCGACGGGGGCTTCGGAGGAAGAAATAACCGGGATCATGGGCAAACCGTCGGAGAGCAGCGCCAAAGACCAAACGAAAGAAATTCACTACATCGGCGCAAACGGGCCGAACGCCACATTCGTCCTCGTCAATAACCGTCTGGTGAAAGGATACTGGTATCCTTCGGTTTTTGACGCCAAGGTGAAGATTCCGATCACCAAAGAAGATCTCGATTTGTCCAAACCGCACAAGCTCGAACAAGTCGATTGCTACGAAACCGCCAAATGCGATCATTATGTTTTCGAACAGGGGAAGCAAAAATTACAGATCACGATGGATTGGGAAAATAAGCGGATCGACCGGGTTATTCTGGAATGATCTTACGTTCCGCGTAATAAGGCAAGAATCGCCCGCGCGCATCAAAAAGAAGCGCCGCGGCGCTCCGTACAATTTGTAAAAGGCCGCCAAGCGCAATGCGCCGGCGGCCTTGTTTTGGTCCCTGTATTACAGCTTGTTGAACGTATCGGTGAGCACCGGTACGATCTGCGATTTGCGGGAGACGACGCCTTTGAGCACGGCTTTGTTGTCGTCCAGCTTCACGTTGTACGCTTGCTCCACGGCATGCGCGGCGCGGCCGAGGGCCAAGCCGATCGAATCGTTGTTCAGGATGTCCGTTACGACGAAGAGGAACAGGTCCAGGTTTTTCTCCGCGATGACGCCGGAGAGTGCCGCTTCCAGCTCCGCTTGGCGCGACAGCACATCGTTCGTGTCGACGGCGTTCACTTGGGCGATTTCCACTTTGTAGCTGCCCATTTGGAATTCTTTGGCGTCGAGCGTGATCAGTTGGGCGATCGTTTTGTCGCTCAGATCGGCGCCGGCTTTGAGCATGTCCAGACCGTAGGCATCGGCGTTCACGCCGGCGATTTCGGCCAGCTCGCGGGCAGCGGCTACGTCTTCATCCGTGCAGGTAGGCGACTTGAACAGGAGCGAGTCGGAAATGATCGCGGACAGCATGAGACCGGCGATTTCTTTCGGAATGGCGACCCCGTTTTCTTTGTACAACTTTTTCAGAATCGTCGCCGTGCAGCCGACCGGCTCGGCACGGTAATAGAGCGGACCACTTGTCTCGAAGTTGGCGATGCGGTGGTGGTCGATGACCTCCAGCACGCGAACCTGATCGATGTCGGAGGCACTTTGCTGGCGCTCGTTGTGGTCAACCAGAATGACGTTTTTCGCTTCGCTTGCCACCGTCTCGACGAGGCGCGGCGCTTCCGCTTTGAAGTAGTCAAGCGCGTATTGGGTTTCCCCGTTTACGCTGCCCAAGCGGACAGGCTCAACATTTTGGCCTAGCTGAGTTTTCAAATGCGCATACGCAAGGGCAGAGCAGATCGTATCGGTGTCTGGGTTCTTATGTCCGAAAATAAGTACTTTATCCATCCTTATTCTCCTTACTTGTTTTGTTTTGGCGAGAAAAGTATACCGTACATCCACATTCACAATCAAGATTTCCCATGCAGATTATATCGCAAAACTAGCATTATTCCTATCCCTTTAATAGAAATATTTAAGTTATTATTCGGCGGATAATGCCTATCGTAACATAAATCTGAATGTCTCCGTCCCCATCGGACTCCGCATATTGAACAAAGGCGATTCGATCGCTAAGTATCCAATAAGCACTGATGCTCGCATAGCTGCTAAAAAAGTATTCTGAAGCATCGAATATAGAATGATCTTGGCTAGTAGGTTCAGGCATGAAATCACAAAAAACCTGTTTTTCGTCCCCGGCAATATATTGAGGTTCGGCAAACTTCAGTTCATCCTTTATTAAATCAACAATATCAACAAAAAAATGAGAATTATCCTCTTTATTTTGTTTTATTGTCATTTCGTATTGTTTCCAGCGTCTATCTTCATCCTGAAGCAATTCCTCATCGTCTTCGCCAAACCGCTCCGAATCCTCATAATCGAGGCTGATCATTTTAACGATTTGATTCGTATTATCGACAAAAAATTCGGCTCCCCCTAATGAATCGGATCCCCAGTGATCGATGGGCGTCTCTTCATCCGGAAAAGCGTTTTCCATCATTTCTTTCATGAATTGAGGCGTATTTTTAATCTTGGTGACAAACCCTTCATTAAATCTGCTGTAAAAATCACGATTTAATTTCATCAATCCTACATCTCCTCCCTCGCCCTATTTTAACATCCGCTTCTCCGGACGCCAAAACGTTTGGATAAAACTTTACCCAATGGAAGACAATATTGGTAAATTGGGTAACGAACTCCAAACGGTGAGAGCACATGCCAACCATTTCACTCCTGCAAGCATCCATGATTCTGATGTTGTCGACGGGATTGATGAATCATGTCATCATTATTCCGGTTATGCTGGAGGTATCGGGCAGGGACGCTTGGATCTCCGTCCTCTTTGCGACGGTCTTATATATGGTATGGCTGGCCTTGATCTATTGCATCGTCCGGCGAACCGGGAACCGGCACATTGCGGAGTGGATCCGCGTCCGGTTCGGTAAGTTTTGGGCCGTCCTCTTCGCAGCCGTCTTTGCCACTTATTTATTGTACATCGGCGCCGTCACGACCGTGGATACGATCAAATGGTCCCGGATTTACTTGCCGCTGATGCCCGGACTTTCCCTTACAGTCCTGCTCGTAGGGATTTGCTTTTACAACGCCTATAAAGGGCTGCGTAGCATCGCTATGACAGCCGCACTGCTGCTTCCCATTGTCGTCGTTCTCGGTTTCTTCGTCATGTCGTCCAATATCCCGCACAAAAATTACGGTTTATTGCGGCCCTTTTTCGAAAATGGCTACGACCCCGCACTGCGGGGAATTCCGTATATCGGGGCCGGCTTAAGCGAATTATTCGTCCTGGTTTTGATGCGGCATCGCATTCGCAAATCAATAAAGTACTTTCATCTTCTGGCGTTAGGCATCATCTTGGTAGGATTGACCATGGGACCACTGATCGGAGCGATCGTCGAGTTCGGGCCGGTCCGAGCCAGTTTGCTCCGGTATCCGGCGTTTGAAGAATGGAGATTGGTGAACCTCGGAAAATATATCGAGCATCTCGACTTTTTGTCCGTATACCAATGGCTGGCGGGGGCTTACATCCGGATTTCCTTGGCGATGTATCTGATCGCAGACATGGCAAGCCTTCTATGGAAGCATAAATCGCTTCCATGGCTGATCGTGTGCTCGGGGGTGTTCGTTGCCGCGCCCTACTTCCCTGTGATGGGCCTGCGGTTTCTCGGCACGCTGCAAACGACGCTGCCCTATATATCGGGCGCAGTGCTGGCGCTGTCCTTAACGCTCGCAGGAATGACTTTGCTGCCCCGTCGCCAGAAAGGGAATGGACCATGAACACTCATCATGAGCTGCCGCCTGTAAAAAACGAGCCGTATTTGCGCTCGGTCTATGAGGATAGCCAGGACATTTTGTTCTTAACTGTCGAATATCCGGTCTCTTCGGGCGAAAGCACGCGACTGCTGCTTTATTATTGCCACGGCCTGACCGATACCGACAAGTTAAACCAAACCGTCCTGCCAAGACTGATGGAAGCCGTCCCGGACTTCGCGAGCGGCGCTCCGCACTCCCTTTCCGGCATCACCGGGCTGAATCTGCAGCCTGTCGAGGGAAAGGACTGGTTTCGGCAGGCCAATGACCTGCTGTTCCGAGGCCACCTGCTGATTCTGACGGAATCGGACCGCTTATACAGCTGCAATCTGGCCGCTCCGCTGAGCCGAACACCGGAAGAGCCCAAGACGGAAACCTCCTTGCTGGGTCCCCGGGACGGCTTTATCGAACATCTCGATACGAACGTCGCGCTTATCCGGAAACGGCTGCTATCCCATCATCTGAGCTATAAGGAATTCCGCGTCGGCCTCAAATCCCGCACCCGGGTCGGTTTGATGTATATGGAAGGAACGGCGGACCCGCGCACCGTTCGGGTGGTAGAGGAGCGCATCTCCAGGCTGGAGATGGATGGCCTCGTCAGCATTTCGGAGCTGATCGAACGGATCGTCGATTCCAAATTCGCGCTGTTTCCCGCCGCTTATCATTCGGGGCGTCCGGATTTCGCCGTCCGGGCTCTGCTGAAAGGCAGGCTGGTCATTCTCTTCGACGGATCGCCCACCGTTGCGATCGCGCCGATTACCGTGACGTTCGCCTTCAAATCCGCCGAGGACGCGCATACTCATTTCTACTTCGTCGCCTTCGGCCGACTGCTGCGCATGTTCGGTTTGTTGCTGGCCGTTTTTTTGCCCGGGTTCTGGATCGCGCTGCTGACGTTTCATCAAGATCAGTTTCCGGTGAGCATGTTGGCGACGATTGTCATCTCACGGCAAGGCGTCCCTTTTCCGAGCCAGCTTGAGCTGTTCGCCATGCTGATCCTGTTCGAGCTGTTCCGCGAAGCGGGGATGCGCCTGCCGCCTAACATCGGGCAGACGCTGTCGGTGGTAGGAGGCCTCATCATCGGTCAAGCCGCGATCAGCGCGGGTCTGGCCTCGCCGAGCATGGTGGTCGTAATGGCCACCAGCATGGTCGCTTCCTTCGTAACGACGACCCAGACGCTGTTTGGAACAATCTCGATTTTGCGCATTTTCGTGCTGCTCTTGTCGGCGAGCTTCGGCTTGTTCGGCTTCCTGCTCTCGGTCTTTGCGATCATCACCTACCTGGTGAACCAGACCTCCTTCGGCGTTCCGCTCATGGCGCCGCTGTCTCCTACGTCCTTCAAGGAGATTGTTCCAGAGTTTTTTCGCACCCCGTTCAACCGACTGACGAAAAGGCTCCGCTTTTTGCAGAAGATATTGCCCGAACGGGAGGAATGACCGATGCGCAGGCATCCCTTGCTCCAGCTGATGCTTATTTTACCGCCGCTCCTGCTGCTCTCCGCCTGCGGCATGAGGTCCGTCGAGCAAGTCATTTACCCGAATGCGATCGGTATCGATTATGTGAAAGGCCAATATAAGGTGTACGTCCAAGTGATTGATTTTACGAACATCGCCAAGGTCGAGAGCGGCGGACGGCGGGCCAATCCGAGCAATTTTATCGGGGAAGGCACGGCCTCCACCTTCGATGAAGCCGTCTTTCAAGTGTACCGCACGTCCCATCAATCCGTTTCGTGGAGTCATATCTCCGCGATCGTCTTCAGCAAAGCGCTGCTGGAGCACGGAATCACGGACGTCATGGATCTGTGGGGCCGGTTCAACGAATTCCGGCAGACGCCTTGGGTATTCGGAACCGAACGTCCGATGCGGGAGATTTTGTCGGCTAATCCGATTCTGAACATTTCGATGCTGTATTCCCAGCTTAGCAGTCCGATGGACATCTACCGGCAAAGCTCTTTTATCGAGCCGCTGCGGCTATACCATTTTATGTCTACTCTGTACGAGCCCGGAATGACCTCTCTCCTGCCTTCCATCGACATTAACGAAAAGGCCTGGACGAAAAACACAGAGCCGCATAAGAACCTGATGATGGACGGAGTGTATGGCATGAAGAAGGACAAGCTGGTCGCGGCGATGCCGAATAAAGATTTGCTCGGCAATCGCTGGATGAACCGGTCTACTGCCCGGGGCGTGCTTGCGCTGGGCGATCTGAAACGGCCGACGGCGGTGGTGGTCATGCAGAAGCCGAAAGCCGTGATCACTCCCGTAGTATCGCAAAACCGGGTAAGCTTCAACATCGAGGTATCCACTTCCGGCGGCGTATTTCAATATAACCGTCCAATGGACGAAAAAGAAATTCAGCGGCAAGCGGAGCAGAAAATAAAAGAAGAAATCGAGCACACGTACCGCAAAGGACTGGAGCGTAAAATGGATGTGCTGCAGCTCTCCGACGCTCTATACCGCCAGGACCCGAAAAAATGGCAAAAACTCGCCCAAAAGGACGAGTTTTTCCTGACCAAGGACTCTCTGCGAAGCGTTAAGGTGAAGGTCCGAATGGACAATTCGCAAAAGCTGAAGCTGAAACGGCCTTCCATGTTAAAAGAGAAAAGCTGAGCCGCTTCCACTACGAACCATCGGAGGCAGCCTGCCGCAGCGCCGTCAGCCGCCCGGCCACGGCGTCCAGCCGGTCCTTGATCAGGATGGCGTCCGCATACGTGGCCGGGATGCCGGCGTAGCCGTAATACACGCCCGCCAGCCCGCCGGCGATGGCGCCGATCGTGTCGCTGTCGCCGCCGAGATTGGCGGCCCGCTGAACGACATCGGCGAAGCCGTCGCCCTGCTGGAGGCAGTAGAGCGCCCAGCGCAGCGTATCGACGACGAAGCCGGTCGGCTCGCAGTCCGGCACTTCGGCCAGCGCGGAAGCGTACGGCGTGCCCTGCGTCTCAGCCGCCATCGCCGGGCGCAGCTCTTCACCGTTCAGCAGCCGCAGCACGATGCGGTTGTACAAGCCGCACGCTTCGTTGCAGCGCTCGTCGTAGTGCGTCATCTTCGACTGCATCCGCGACATGCGGTCGATCCGGTCGGGGGCGGCATAAGCTAGCGCCACCGGCAGGCAGCGCATCAGCGAGCCGTTGCCCGCGCTGCGGCCCAGGTCTTGATCGGCCAGAAAGGCCGCTTCGAACCAATGGCCTTCATACCGCGCGAACGCCCGCCGAATGATATTCCCGATATCCTTCGGATCGGAACGGTACCACGCCAGGAAGCGCTCCCCGATGCTCGCCATCGGGTCGTCCGGGCGGTCGAGAATGCCCTCCGCCACGCAAAGCGTCATCATCGTGTCGTCCGTGACTTCTCCCGGTTCGAGGTCCCATACGCCCCCGCCGATGATGTCGGTCAAATAGCCGTACTTGCGGTGAATTTCCTTGGCGCTCATGAATTCGGTCGTCCCGCCGAGCGCATCGCCGACGGCGACGCCGTACAGCCCGCCTTTGATACGGTCCGCCATGCTTTTTCTTCCGTCGTTCATCCCGATTTCCCCCTCCTATAGTTCAGCCCACGGTGCGCCGAGGCTCGCATACTTGCGGTAGCGGCTCAGCACCCGCTTCACCTGTGCGATCCGTTCCTCCAGACTGCCGTGCAGCGGAATGTAAGGCACCCGCCGCGCCGCCAGATCGGCCGCGATCTGCTTCTGGAACACGCGGCGCTGCACGTCGCCCGAACGGTCCCACGTGTCGTCGTACGGGATGTCGTCGCCGCACATAAAGACGAGATCGTAACGCGAAGCCGCCTGCGCCGCCAAGTTCCGTAGGCGCGGCAGCGCCATCCCGTGGTAATAGTGCGCGAACATGAACGTCGTGATCGCATTCGTATCGACGAACAGGTAGCCGTTCGCCTCCGGCAGCAGCTTTTCCTCCCGGGCCAGATGCCCCTCGGCAATCTCCACCAACTGGTCCGGCGTCAGCCGGCGGTCGGTCTGATGCTGCTCCCAATACTCGCGCCCGTACTCCGGCATCCAGACCGTTCCGAACTCGCGGGCCAGCGCATCGCAAACGGTCGTTTTGCCGGTCGATGGCGCGCCAAGAAAGACGACGGTCGTCACCAGATCCCGGTACACCAGCGGATGGACGAACGCCCGGTTCGCGGGCGGGTCATGCCGCACCGCCGTTCCCGATACCGGAAACGCCTCCCGCCTCGGGTCAACCTGCCGGTTCACGGCATTCAACGCTTCGCTCATATGCTCGCCGTACGGCTCGCTGGAATAAAAATGTGTCACTCTCCGCCCGCCAAGCAGGCCGAGGATATAATCCTCCTGCGCCTTCTTGATCTCCGGCGTATAGCCCGTTTCCGTCGGCCCGTCCCAAGCCTCGATCACCTCGACCTCGGGATACAGGGCGCGAATCCAGTCCGCCCGCACCGTCAGCGGAATGTCCGTTGTTTCGGGACAATCGTAGATGACGACGATTATGTGATCCGTCTCCGCGAGAGCCGTTTCGATCATATATTGGTGCCCCCGATGCAGGGGCGCGAATTTGCCGAGCGTCAGCCCGACCGTTAATCGCTTGTCGCTCATAAGCCCACCCCCATGCGGCCCGACCGCTTCGCCGACCGATATTCGCTGCGCCACTGGATCAGTCCGCTTGTTGCGATCCCGAGGAAAATAACGTACAACAACGCAAAAGTATACAGCTCTTTATACGCATACATCCCGATCGACAGCACGTCGACCACAATCCAGAAATGCCAGTTTTCCAGCACCTTGTTCGACAGCAGCAGCTGCGCGAGAATGCTCAGCGTCGCAATAAACGCGTCCACATAAGGGATCGACGCGTCCGTGAAGCGGGCGAGCACGTAGCCCCAGCCAGCCGTCACGATGACGAGCATCAGCGCCAGCCCCAAGCCGAGCTGCGGCGTCATCCGCCGTGTCGGCCGCACCTTCGCCTGACCGCGTTTGGTCAGCCAGACGATCCATCCTTGAATGCTCAAGACGAAAAACACGACCTGCAGCGTCATATCCGCATACAGCTTCGCATCGTAGAACGTGACGAAAAAGCACGCCACGTTCACCAGCCCGACGGGAAAGCACCAAATGTTTTGCCGCGCCGTCAGCCATACGCTGAGCAGTCCGCTCGTGGTCGCCGCAATCTCCAGCGGCGTCGATGATGTGAAATAAGCGACCAGCAGCATGCAGGCGAGCAGCCCGACCATCGTATACCATCTGTCCATGAATCTCATCCTCCCGATGTGGTTCTACGTTGACAACACAATTTCAATACTTTCAAAACGACTATATTGGAACCTAAAAAAATTAGCTGTACAACGACAGCTTCGGCAGATTGCCGGTAAAACGGTACAACTGTGCGGCGCGCTGCGAGTAGCGGTTCGATTTCTTCGGTTCCCCGTTCACGTCGCGAATCTCCTCCAATACTCCGCTGCGGCTCTGGGTCGATTTCATTTTGCGGATGAAATTCGCTTCCTCGAAGTCCGGCACCACCGTCCGGATGACCTGATACAGCTCGCCGAGCGTGAACTCATCCGGCAGAAACTCTCCGGCAATCGGGGTGACCAGCATGCTCTGCTTGACCCGCTCCAGCGCATCCGAGAGAATCCGCCTGTGGTCGAAGGCCAGCTCCAGCCGGGTCAGCGCCTCGGACACCGGGAACAGCGCCACCTCCGCCGCATCGTCGGCGGCAGCCCGCGCGGCCAAATATTTCTCATGCACCAGCGCGAAAAAAGCATGGGAGATAATCCATCCCCGCGGGTCCCGGCCCGGGCCGCTGTAGACGTTGAAGTATTCCATATGAACGCCGTCCACGCCGGTCTCCTCCTGCAGTTCGCGCCTCGCGGTCTCGTACATCGACTCCGTCTCCCGGGAGAAGCCTCCGGGCAGCGCCCACATGCCTTCGTACGGCCATACCTTCCGCTTGATGAGCAGCACCTGCAGCTCCCGCTTCGGCAGCGATTTCGTCGCCGTCGGCTGCGGCTCGGACGTAATGGTGAAGATGACGATATCCGCCGGCGCCCCGTCCGGCGTCCGGTATTTGCTTGCCGTATAGTTCGAACCGTTTTCCATAGTCATGCCGCCGCTCCTCCTTTTATTTTCCGTTTCAATAATATCATTATGACATTTTTGATTCATTTGTCAAGACCGAACAAAAAAACTGCCGCTCGCAAAGGAACGGCAGGAACAACATTGGAAATCCGCTTATTCGATTTAACACGATCCGTCAGATCAAATCCATCGTCGGCAGCTCGCTCAAAGTCGTCTTCGTCATGTCTTGAACGTGCAGGCCGTTGGCGCGAACCAAGGTGTAATATTCGTAGTTTCGGATCACCGTGAAGTCGTCTTCCATCACGCCGGGATAGGCGCGGTTCACCGAGTAAACCTGGCTCCGGTAAGCCTGCAGAGCCCGCCCCTTGTGCTGACGGTAGTCGCTGATATCGACCCGCGCCGTAATCGGGCACGTATCCTTCGGTCCCGAATCTTGGCAGTGATCGTAATAATGAGGAATCGAGGTGTAATAAAAAGATGGCCGTCGCCCCTCCGGGTACTGCGCCTCCGCCAGTACGACTGCCTTCTCCGTCGCTTCGGAAATCGCGATATGATCGGGATGCCCCGTTACCCCGTCCGGCGGGAACGTAAGAACCGCATCCGGCTTCAGCTCCACAATGGTCGAGCGAATCCGCTCCGCCAACGCTTCCGGATCGATCGACTTTAATTCGCCGTCCCGATAACGGTACAGAATCAGCTCGGCAACGCCGAGCACGGAGCACGCGCTGCGCAGCTCCTCTTCCCGGTGCCGGGCCAGCTCTTCGCGGGTGGCGAATTGAAACTCGCCCGACTTCCCCTTGCATCCCGATGTGGCGCACGCCAGAACGACCTCGTGGCCCGTACTGCTAAGCTTGGCGATCGTCCCGCCGGCTGCAAAGGATTCGTCGTCGGGATGGGCGAAAACGAATAACCATCTTTTCTTCATTCCCCTTCAGCCCCCTGTTGTTCGTATTTCACTACGCCTCTGTAGACGTTTTCGTTTGCAAATAGGAGAGCCCCATGGCCGTTACGCCGTAAATCGGCTCCTTCCGGGCCTCGTCCAGTTGAACCTGCGGAGCGTACGCTTTGATCTTGCGCATCAGCAGTTCCCGAACGTGCCCTTCGTTCTGCAGCACGCCGCCCTGCAGTATCATTGTAAACGGTTTGTCTAGGAACGACAAGTGCCGGACGACCGCAGCGACGCCGATAAACAACTCGTGGGCGGCCGCCTCCAGAATCCGCTGCGCTTCCCGATCCCCGGCCGAAGCCGCCTGGCCGACCACACGGGACAGCTCGCTCAATTTCTCGACCGAGTAGTCCGGACCGTACATCCAGTTGAACAAGTCCTCTTCCTGATCCATGCCCAAATGCGGCAGCACCCATTCTCCAATCCGGGTGCCCTCCTCCCTGCCGTCATAGGCCTTGAGAATCGCCATGACCGCCTGCTTGCCGATCCAGTAGCCGCTGCCTTCGTCTCCGACGCGGTGACCCCAGCCTCCGGCTCTGGCCGTCTGCCCCCGCTCGTTGACCCCGAAGATGATGGAGCCCGTGCCGGCAATGGCCAGAATTCCCGGCTGGCCGCCGGTGGCGCCGAGCAATGCGGCGTAGCCGTCATTTTCCACGATCAGATGTTGGACCCTAATCGGCAGCCGCTCCAGCACCTCCTGCACCAGCCCGGTAATCACGCGTCGGTCGTATTCCGTATCCAGCCCCGCAAGGGCGAACACGGCGCACTCCACCTCGATTTCCGCCTGCGGCAGAGCGCTATCGTCCTTTTGTCGCAAGTCCGCAATCGCTTCTTCGATACCGAACACCAATTCTCGGATCACACCGTCTTTCCCGATGCCCTGGTAATTGGACGAACCGCCTTTTCCTTGCCCGAGTACGTTGCCCTGCCGATCCATGAAGACGACATGGCATTTGGTCCCTCCGCCGTCAATCGCCAGCAGAGGGATGCTGCATTTTGCCATCAGGAACCACTCCACTCCGTCATGACTTGGTCCAGATGCTCCAGCGCCCGCTGAATTTTGCCCTGCGCTTGTCCCAGCCAATTCAGATGTGCTTGGTGCTGATACATTCGGAGGTCGACTATGCGGTTGATTTCCTTCGGACTCGGTCCTCCCGGCAGCGAGCGGATTTCCACAAAATGCACGGGGTCGAGCGCCTGACGCAGCGTTTCTTCGGTAAGCGACGTATCCCGCCCGATGTGGCGGCGTGCGCTTTCGTTAACGATGGACAGCGTAATTTCGTTGGCCGCCAAGCCTTGCGCCAAAGACAGCTTAACGACATCGCTGACGATATGATGGGCTTTTCTGAACGATAAGCCGTCCGTCCGCACGAGCGTGTCCGCCAGTTCGGTCACCGTGGCGAAGCTTCCCTTCGTCCGTTCGCGCAGCACCTCTTTATTCACTTCCATCGTGCCGACAACGGCGGCGAACAAACGGTACATTTTGTCCATAATGTCGAGGCTTCTCCAGGCATAAGGCTGCATATCGTCCTCGGTGTCCACAATGTCCCCGAACGGCGTATTGTGAATCATCGACAGCACCGTGTTCGTATTGCCTACGCAGCTCGACAGCAAGGCGCGCATGTGCTCGAACGAGACGGGATTGCGCTTCTGCGGCATGATCGAGCTAATCTGTACATACGGAGCCGCCACCTTCAGCGCACCGAACTCCTGCGTGCACCACAGCAGCATGTCTTGCACGACCCGGCCCAGGTTGATCGCCGCCAATTGCACGGCCGTCGCCACTTCGCCCAAGTAATCGGCCCCGCCGATCGCGTCGTACGAATTGTCGATCAGCTCGTCGAAGGCAAGCAGCTCCATCATGTGCTCCCGGCTGATTGCAAAGCCCGATGTCGTGAGCGCCGCCGCCCCCATGCTGCTCCGGTTGCAGTTCGCATAAGACGCCATAATCCGGCGGATATCCCGGTTGAGCGAATCGACGACCGCCATAAAATAATGCGCAAGCGTCGTCGGCTGAGCCTGCTGCGTATGCGTGTAACCGATCATCAGCGTATCGGCGTGGTCTCTGGCGAACAGCAGCAACTGCTCATTGAGCTTCAGCGCGGAGGTCAGCGTCACGATCAGCTTCTCCCGCAGCACCATCCGGTAGATGGAAATGCCCATGTCGTTGCGGCTCCGCGCCAGATGCAAATTGCCGGCGATATCGCCCGCATGCTCCAGCATTTGATGCTCGACCTGGAAGAACAAATCCTCGAACTGCCCTGTGTAGCTCGCTTGGCGGAGCGCCTCCGGGTCGATTGATCGGATCGCTTTGGCAATCTGCTTCGCTTCGTCGGTCGTCACCAGCTTTTGCTTCTCCAGCATGATCAAGTGAGCCTTGTTGATCGCCATCATCGGGCCTAGCAAATGGGTCTTGGCTTCGTTAAAAGCCGGCTCCAGCACAACCTCCGTATACGTTTTGCCGGGAAACGTCGTCCCTTCGGTCTCCATCCATTGTTCGCGATATCCCATAGCGTTACTTGGCCTCCCTATTGTTTCCTTTTCTCATATCCAGCCATTCTTTAATGAGCAAGTTCATATTGCGGCTTGCTTCTTCGACGATACTCTGTCCCGCCTCCAAGGAGCACTGCCGGATGCGGCCCGTATAGCCGTCCCAGCCTTGGGGGGTTCCTTCCACCAATACGTAAGGCAAAGGAGATAAAGGAGGACATGAATCTAATTCCAAGTCCGATTCCTGCACGATCACCATTTCCGGGCGAAACGCCTTCACGGCCGACATCTCGTACGGACCGCCGTGTCCTCTTCCCGCCATCCCTTGGAACAGCCCCAACCGCTGCGTAAAATCGACGGTCGCCATCTGCCACCAGTTGATCAGCAGAAAGCTGGCGTCGGGATAGCTGCCGGTCACCGCCTCGGCGACGGTCCGGGACGGGCCCATATTGGCGTCGTGGGCGTTCAGCAGCACGATATTGCGGATGCCGAGCCGGCAGATCCCTTCGACCACATCGGTGAGATAGTCGATAAAAATCGAGGGCCGGATCGAGATCGTTCCGGGATAATGCTGCGTTTTGCCCGGGCAGGCCGAGTACGGAACCGTCGGATAGATCAAAGGATGCAGCGAGGCATCGATCCGTTCGGCGAAGCCGTCCGCCAAGATCGTATCGGTCCCGAGTGGGGAATGCAGACCGTGGTATTCCACCGAACCCAGAGGGACGACGGCGAATTGCGCGCGCTCCGTCACTTGACCGATTTCCCGCCCGTGAACTCCGATTACATTCATATGCTCCTTAAACCTCCGCTTCTTCATCGTATGGGGGAGGGACCCCGAAGGGTCCCCGCCCACTGCTGTAATGTTTGCTTGCGCGACGCAATTATTGCTTTTGACTTATCATATTCACAAACATGCGGATCGAGCCCGGAACCAGAGCCGGAATCTCGCGGTACCACACTAACGAGCTGTAAGTATATACCCCTTTGCCGTAATGCGCAGTGAGGAATGTGCCGGTAAACTCCTTCTCGCCCGGGTCCCCGTTCGAAATGAGCTCCGTATACTCCTTGCCCCATTCCGACGGATTGTAGGCGGAGCGGTCTTGAATCCAGTTGTTCCAATCCTGGTCCGTAATCTTGTTCGGCGAATTGAACATCGGATGATCCGGAGCCAGCATCGTGACTTTGGAATTCTCGTCCGTTACGCGCCACTGGATAAGCGGGGAGCCGATTTTGATCGGGTACGGAGCAAGCTCCGGCGACCATTTGTCTTCCGGCTTATGATATTGGACGACGAGATTGCCGCCATTTTGAACGTAATTCAGCAAGCGCTGGTTGCTCGGAATCAATTCCGGACGGAACGCGTAAGCGCGAATGCCCAGCACGATCGTGTCATATTGGGAAAGATCCCCGTATTGGATGTCCTTCGCTTCCAGCTTCACGACATCGACACCCACCTGACGCAAGTATTGATCGATGTTGTCGAAGCCGCTGGAGACGTAGCCTACCTTCAATTTATCCGGAACCTTCAGGTCGAAGGCCTGGATTTTGAGCTCGGCCGGCTGAACCATGTACGTCTTGCCGATATGCGGATACTCGATGACCTGCGCGCCCTGCGTGCTCTGCACATCGCCATTCTTTGCAACGGCCGTCACGGTGAATTTACCTGGTACGACGTTTGAAGCGGCCTTGACCGTGAACGCCACGGACTTCGTCTCGCCTTTGATCGCAAAGTTCAGCTCTTCGGCTGCCGGCTCCGCCGTCCAGCCCTCCGGCACGTTCAGCGACACCGTCGCTTTGGAAGCGCCTGGCGTGTAGTTGCGCACGGTGACCTTCACCGGAATCGGCTCTTGCGACTTGAGCGTATTCAGAATCGTTGCGCTCGGGCTGAGCGACATCGAATACGGAGGCAGCACGGCTACGGCGTTTTGCGGCGTGACCTTCAGCGTCGTTGCCGTATCGTACGCCTGGTATTCCACCTTCGCGTTGAACACCGAAGGATCGTAAGGCTTGAACAGCTGTGCGTCTGCCGGAATCGTCACCTCGAAGGTGGCCGATGCCGTCTCGTTGTAGCCTAACTGCTCGAAGCTGGTCGCTCCGGCCGGCTTCGCCGTCCAACCATTGGGCACGTTCAGGCTCAGGTTGATTTTGTTCAATTTGACGGAACCGCCGTTGAAGGCCGACACGGTGACCTTCGTTGTCTGACCGGCAACCAGCTCGCTTGCAGCCGGCTTGACCTTCGCTACGACGGACGCCGATTCCATGCTCGCTTTATTCAACTGCTCCTCTTTGAGATGGAGCCGGTGGAGCAGATCCTCCTTGGTCGCCGCCTCCAGTCCAGATGCTTTGACATCGGCCAGCGTCGTCTGGACATCCGCTTTCATGGCATGGACTTCCTTCAGCACCTTGGCAAAGCTCGGGTAAGCGGCAACGACTTCGTCCGCATCCT
Source organism: Paenibacillus tyrphae (assembly GCF_000722545.1). Taxonomy (GTDB): domain Bacteria; phylum Bacillota; class Bacilli; order Paenibacillales; family NBRC-103111; genus Paenibacillus_G; species Paenibacillus_G tyrfis. Next base: position 222,900 of record NZ_JNVM01000005.1, on the reverse strand, counting down.
TTTGCAGATCGCGCAGATGCTTGACGATCTTGTTGTCTTTGCCCTTCGCGTCGATTTCTTTTGCCAAATCCTCGAAGGTAAAGGCAATGCCGTCGAAGAAGTCTTTTTCTTTGTCCGCCGATTTCACCGTGCTTTGATCCAGCTTGTAGTAATTGCTGAACAAATCGCCTTGTACGGGGCCTTCGTCATATACCTTCCCCATGCCCTGGCTCTTGTGCATAAAGCGGGATTCTTCCCCAAGCTGGAGATAAGACGCCCCATAGATTTCGTTGTAATCCCCGATCGGCGCGTTCACCGTGTAATCCTTGGAGCTGGCTGGCAGATACAGCTTCTTGATCTGCCAAGGCTGAAGCCCTTGTTTCAGATGTTCAGGGAAAATCTCCGGATTCGCGGCATCTTTGAACGCCCGAACGGTAAGGACGTTGATCGTTCTGTGATGCCCGTGCGTGGAGGCTTCGTTCAAAAACGAAGGAATGATTACATCCGGACGCAGCTCGCGAATTTTGCGGATCAATCGTTCGTAAGCGACCGAGTCGCCCCATTTCTCCAGCGTTTCCTCAACGCTCTTGGAAAACCCGAAATCGTAGATTGGATCGTCCAGCTGCTCGCCCAGCATGCCCAACGTCACATTGGTGATTTTGGACGCTTCCTGCAGCTCGCGAGTCCGAATGATGCCGAGGGCTTGCCCCAGCTCGCTCCCGATTTCGTTCTGTCCCCCTTCTCCCCGGACAGCGATAACGCTGGAGGTGTTAACCCCTCTCCCCAAGGAAAGATACGCCAAGGTCGCGCTGTGTTCATCGTCCGGGTGAGCCCCTGTGTTCATCGCGCTGGCAATCGTGGTCAGCGGTTTAATCGACTTCCACAAATCGACGACGCCCCGGTCCGCATATGCGGGCTGAGCTTGAGCGGGCAGCAGTATGCCGCCCACCAGTATGGCGCTCATGACAATGGAACAAAACTTTGAGGTCGACTTACCCTTGATCATCTAACTCCTCCTCTGATGGTGGAATGTTCCTCAGCCGGAAATGGCCATTTTCCCGCTGTATATCATAACGTGGATGATGAACTTTGAAGTCCGGTGAATCATAGACGCTGCGTGAGCGGATCATTCTTCCGATCGGCTGTTGTCCCCGGATTCTTTGATTATTTAACCCATTAAGTGGTGAGTATCCGGGGACAAAGGCGACCGCTTACGCTTCTCCAGAACGATTCCGCTCCCTCCGCTTCAAAATTCACCGAACTTTCAGGTGTTCCCCCACGAGATGACCGTCATTTATACGGCTGTGCTGTCGCCCGTCATTTTGCGCGAAACGAACAGCACGATAATGATCAAAGTAATTTGCAGCACGCCGTATGCGCACGCCGTACCGAATTCAAACGAGTACATCCGCTGGAAAATCTCCACGGAAAGCGGCGTGCTTTTTGCGGTGAAGAGCAGAATGGAGGAAACGAATTCCCCGATGCCCTGCACGAACGCGAGCAATGTGCCCGCAAGTATCCCGCTCAGCGCCATCGGAAAGACGACCCGCCTGAAGCTGTACCACCAGGAGGCGCCCAAGTTGCGCGCCGCTTCTTCGACCGAAGCATCCATCTGGACCAGCGTCGCCGACGTAGAGCGGAACACAAGCGGCAAATGGCGGACGAAATACGCCAAAGGCAAAATCCAGAAGCTGCCGATCAGCACTTGATTGAAGCTGAATACGGTAGGCTCGCTGAAAGCGGCGATCAGGTTGACCGCGACGACCGTTCCCGGCAGCGCCCACGGCAGCATGATCAGCACGTCCAGCAGCGTTTTGCCTTTGAATCTCAAGCGGACCATCGCATACGCTGCCGCCACGCCGAAGATGATATTGCCGATCGTCGCCACGAAGCTCATCTGGAAGCTGTTCGCAATCGGCCGCCACGTTTTGCTGTCGGTAAACAGCTTCACATAGTGCTTCGCCGTATATTCTGGAGGAAGAATCTGCGTCGTCCACGTGCCGTCCGTCGAGAACGAAATCAAGACCAGCACGAGAATCGGAAGCAGCAGGATGATGACGCCGATAATCGACAGAATCATCGCGATATACTTGCCTGCGGCGCTCTTCACTTCCGTACGATGCACGCTGACGCCTTTGCTCATATTCTGGTAATTGCGCAGCCCTTGGTACCAGCGCATCACGAGCAGGAACAGGATGGACACGACGGACAGGATCGTGGACTGTGCCGCAGCCATATCCAGATTGCCGTTCGTCCGGGACAAATAAATCTGCATCGTCATCGTCCGCTCGATTCCGAAGATGAGCGGAGCCGTATAGGACGCCATCGCGATCATGAAGACGAGCAGCGAAGAAGCGACCAGCGCCGGCGTCAGCATCGGCAGAATGACGCGCCGCCATATATAGAGCCGTCCTGCGCCGAGACTCGCCGCCGCCTCTTCCAGCGACGGATCGAGACCGCGGATCGCCGAGGAGGCTGTCATGTAAAAGTAAGTGTACATCGTGAACGTATGCACCACGAGCACGCCCCAAATGCCCTTCAAAGAAAACGGCACCTGGTCGAGATGAAGCAGCGCTTTAAGCGCCCTTGGGATAATGCCGCTTTCACCGTACAAGAATGTAAACGACAGCACGCCGACAAGGGGCGGCAAAGCCATCGGCACGAGCACAAGGACGGCCAAAATTTTCCGGCCGGGGAACTCGTAGCGCTCCAGCAGGAACGCCATGGCGACGCCGACGATTGCGCAGGTGATGACGCTTAAGACGGAAATATAAATGCTGGTCCAGAGTGCCTCCAGGTTGGACGTATGCTCCAGGCTGAAAAACTTGGCATAGTTTTTCAGCGACATCTGATCCTCTACCCGGATACTTTGCACGAACGTCTGGAACAACGGATACACGACATAAGCCAGGAGCACCAAAAACAGGGGCGCGACCAGGACATAGACGAAATAAGGCGAGTGCGTGAAGGAGCCCAGCTTGGATGAACTTGTTCCCGGTTTAGATCTCATAGATTCATCCCCTCGCTATCCCAAGAAATAGATGCTTTCTTTTGGAATGAACAGGGCGATCTCTTCCCCGCGTCCGCGCACCCGGTGCCCTTGATTGACAAACATCGCTTTCAATTGCTGGCCCGCCACTTGCGATACGTAGTTCACGCTGACTCCCGTAAATTCGGAAATGACCACGTTTCCTTTGACCACATTGTCCTGCTGCTCCCCTTGCAGCGCTTCGCGGACCGCTTCCGGACGGATGGACATCGTCACGGTCTTGCCCGCTTCCAGCTTGCAGTCCGGCGAAGCGTTGGCGGTCAAGCCTCTCAGGCTGAGGCCCGGAGCGAAACGTACGACCGCTTCGCCGCCCTCGACTCGCTCCACGGTTCCTTCCCACAGATTGGACTCTCCGATAAAGGAAGCGACAAACCGGTTGACCGGGCGGTTATATATTTCTTCTGGACTTCCGATCTGCTGGACGACTCCGCCCTGCATGACCATAATCCGGTCGGACATCGCCATCGCCTCGGCCTGATCGTGCGTGACGTAGATCGTCGTAATTCCCAGCTCCAGTTGAAGTCTCTTGATTTCGATTCTCGTTTCTTCTCTAAGCTTCGCATCGAGGTTCGATAACGGCTCATCCAAGAGCAAAATTTGCGGCTCGATGACAAGCGCGCGAGCCAAGGCAACCCGCTGCTGCTGGCCGCCGGACAATTGATCGATACGGCGGTTGCCGTAGCCTTCCAAATGAACTTGCTTCTGTGCGCGTTCGACGCGCTGAACGATTTCGGATTTCGAAACCTTTCTTACTTGCAGACCGAATGCGATATTCTCAAACACCGTCATGTGCGGAAACAAAGCATAGTTTTGGAACACCATTCCCGTGTTTCTTTTGTTTGGGGGAAGGTTCGTGACATCTTGATCGCCGAATACGATACGGCCCTCGCTCGGATAGTAAAACCCTGCAATCATCCGCAACGTCGTTGTTTTGCCGCAGCCGCTCGGCCCGAGAAAGGTGAAGAACTCCCCCGGTTGAATCCGAATATTGACATCTGTAACTCCCTTAACGTTTCCGAATTGTTTGCTTACGTGATCCAGTACGACCTCTATCAAGCAGGTTTCCTCCTTTGGTAAAATGATCAGGCGGAGGAGCTCCTCCGCCCGAATGCATTATTTGGAACCTTTCCCTTTGATGTTCTCATCCCAATGCTGCATCCATTCTTTCTCTTTTTGCGCCATGACGGCCCAATCGATATTAAGCGGTTTCAGTTCCAGCCCTTTTAACCATGCCGGAAGCGTATCTTTGTTAATGTCCGTACGCGTTGGAATCTGGTACAGCTTCTCCGCAAGCTCAACACGCAGCTTCGAATCGAAGAGGAACTCGTAAAATTTCTTCGCCGCTTCCATGTTTTTCGCGCCTTTGACCACCCCGACACCGTCAACCAGAATCGGCGCTCCGCTCGCAGGGTAAATGAAGTCGAACGGCTGCTTTTGCAGCTCCTTCTGGATCATAATATCCTGCAGGTTCCACAGCGACAGCGAGCCTTCCTCGCGCGCCAGCTTCAGGTACAGGTTGGTCGGATCCTGAGCGTATTCCTTCGTATTGGCGTCAAGCTTTTTCAGCCAGTCGTACCCTTTCTTCGGATCGTTCGCGTCTTGACGGAAAATCAAGGAAGAGTAGATCGTTCTCATCGTTCCGGAAGCAAGCACGCCGCGAATGATGATTTTGCCCTTGTACTTGGCATCCAGCAGGTCGTCCCAATCTTTGGGAGCGTCTTCTTTTTTCAGCGCTTTGGAGTTGTACATGATGACTTCCGGCAGCAGCATTTCACCGTACCAGCGATCTTTGCTGTCTTTGTACATCGCCGGGATTTTGTCGGCGAAGCTCGGCTTGACGCTTTCGAGCAGGCCTTCGTCCGCCGCCGTCATCAGCGCCGATTGCGTGCCGCCCCACCAGAAGTCGGCCTGCGGGTTCGCCTTCTCCCCGCGCACGCGCTCCAGCACCTGCTGCGCCCCCATGGTAAGAACCTCGACGTCCATCCCCGGGTTTTGCTCTTTGAATTTCGGGATAATTTCTTCGACGACGTTTTTGTCCCTGGCCGTATAAATGACCAGCTTCTGCTTCTCGCCAGGCTTCGAGGCGTCGGATGACTTGTCTCCCGGCTTCTGAGCACCGTCGGAAGCGCTTCCTCCGCAGGCCGTCACCGTCAGCATCGCCATGCTGAGCACGGCCCCCGTCAACCAGGTTGTTGCTTTTTTCTTTGTCATGTTTTGACCTCCTGTACTTTATGTATAATGTAAGCGTCTTCACTTGAGCCAAACAGCATCGGTAGCGACAAAGCCGCTTACCGCTGCAGTTTGGAAGTGGACGGAAAAGCCTCCAGCGCGCAATGAATGGCTCCGATGAGTCCCGCCTGATCGCCGAGCGAAGCCATCTCGATTCGGGGAACGGACGGAACCCAGTCGGTTAACCATTGTTGTATTTTATGAACCCCTTCGTCCCCGATATGCAGCATTTCTCCGCTGAGGATCAGAAGCGCCGGGTCCATCACGCTCGTTAGATTGGCGATGCCGTAGGTCCAGTGCCGGCAGATGTCGTCGAGAAGCGTCTGCGCCGCTTCGGCCCCGCTTTTCGCTTGATCGACGATTTGCTTGACAATACTCTCGCCATCGTCCATCGAAGGGAGGACGGCTTTGGCCTTCTCGCGAATGGCCCGTACGGAATAGTTGCGCTCGAATACGCCGTATTCTCCCTTGGTCTGGTTCCCGACCGGACCGATGACCATATAGCCGATCTCCCCGCTCGCCTCTTTGGCTCCGCGGTATAATTGCCCGTCGATCATAATGCCGGCGCCGATCCCCGTTCCCGCATACATATATACCAGATTAGAATGCCCGACGCCGATGCCCTTGTGAAATTCGCCGAGCGTCATCAAGTTAACGTCATTTTCGATGACCACAGGCAGCCCTAAGGCCGCTTCGATCTCCTTCCGCACGGGCAGTCCCATCCACCCCGTACTGGGGGCGTAGCTGACCGTACCTTCGCTGCGCTGGGTAATCCCCGGCAAGCCGAGCCCCATGCCAAGCAGCCTTGCTTTATCGAATCCGCTTTCATCCAGCAGCGCCGCGAGCCCTTGCTCGATGCTCTGAATGGCCGTCTCTCCGTTCATCGGATGCGGCAGGCACGTCGTGCGCTGAACCAGCAGCTCCCCCTTCAGGTTGGCGATGGCCAGCTGCAAGGTACTACCTTCGAATACCGCGCCGATGACGCCATAGGCTTGAAAATTATATTCCAGAAGGATGGGCTTCCTGCCGCCCTTCGATTCTCCGAACCCGACTTCGCTGATCAAGCCTTCCACGATCATCTCGTCCACCAAGGCCGATACGCACGGACGGCTGAGCTCCGTTAATTTCGCCAAATCGGCTCTCGATACCCGGGGGTTTTCTCTCAATTGATGAAGAATGCCTTCGCGGTTAATGTGCTTCACCAGCTTGGCGTTTCCCGTTTGGCCTCTGCCAATCAATATGCTGTCCCCCTTTCCGATTAAGTTAGTTAAGATGACTAACAAAGTTTTCTTGTCATCATTTTATTGTATTCGCTTACAAATTGTCAACTACAAATTTCTACATTTTTCTACATCTTTTCATCGTCATGAAAACCACCGTGGACACCGCTTTTTACCGCTAGCCTTGCGCTTTCGCGGATTTTGGTACCGACCCTCCCCTGCTAACTTGGCCATTAAGCGTTTCCAAAAAATTCTTTATAAAAATTTTCGAAATTTGGTGTAGAACAACACAGAAATCCCTGACATTATCCATTATTATTAGATACATGGTAAGCGATGATTTCGAATCTGTATCTGGGCACTTGGATTCGACGGAGCTAGTAGTGCAACCGGACCACCCTTCAGTTGGAGGGTGTTTTTTGCCGTTCCAACAAAAACTGATGGAGGTGGTAAATAGGTAATGGCAAAGAAGAAAATCAGTACGCTGCTCGTTGCTCTATTGATCATGATGCAGTGGCTGTATGCATTCGGCTTATCGCCGCAAGTCAACGCAGCCCCGATTTCCAGCAGCATTATCGATAGCGTAACGATGGCGGTGTACGACAAGTCCGGGAACGTGGTAACGGATGACGTTTATGAGCCGGGCTCGAAGGTGAAATTGGACTACACTTGGTCCCTGCCTAACGGCCACGGTTACAAGAACGGAGATACTTACACGTTCAAGCTTCCGGAGCAATTCAAGCTTTACAACGATATCCCTGATCAACCGCTTATCTCAGGCGGCGAAGCGATTGGGAAATTCAAGGTCTACAGGGATAGCCACGAGGTTGTCATGACCTTGGAGACGATCGAGAACCTGTCGGATGTCAGAGGAACTTTGACTTTCCAGACGGCGTTCGATATGCAGGTGATCAATGGCAGCACGACGCAGATTATTAAAATTCCGGTGAAAGGCGGCGAGCAGGTCTTTACGCTGCACTTTAAGCCGAACGTGACTTCAACCATCGGGAAAAGCGGCGTGGCGAAAGGCTACAATGCAAAAAGCATCGACTGGACGGTAGATGTGAACAAAGAGCTGGCCGCTGTGCAGAACGCGGTCGTGACCGATCCGATTCCAGCCGGGCTGGGCGCTCCGGTCACCGTCGCCGTATACGAGCTAAGCGTAAGCTTGGACGGCAACGTCGTTCAGGGTGCGCCGGTGGACGGCAGCAAGTACAGCATGAGCACGAACGGCAATGTATTGAAGCTCAGCTTTAATGAAAGTCCTATTCGGACGGCATACCGAATTCAGTACACGACGCCGGTTACCAACGAGGACCAAACTTCCTTCGTGAACAAGGCGACATTTGAAGGAAGCAACAAGCCGCCGGCCAGCGCTACGGCTACTGTTACGGTACAGCGCGGCACGGCTCTGGACAAATCGTCGACGAAGTACGATCCCAACACGCAAACGATCGACTGGGAAATCAAGTACAATTACAACGAGAAGACGATCGCCCAAGCCAATGCTTTCTTGACGGATTTGTTCAACGATACGCAGGATTTGGTAGCGGGCTCCCTCCATGTCTATCAAGTGACGATCGACTCGAAGGGAAGCGAGATCCTCGGAGCTGAGCTGCCTGCAGCAAGCTACAAGGTAACCCCGGAGACTGCGACCAAAAGCAACGGCTTTAAACTGCAGTTCCTGCAGGACATCTCGTCCGCTTACAAAATCAAATATCAAACCAAAGCCAATCATCGCGTGTTCGACGGCGCTACGATTACGAATAAGGTGACTTCCGGCAGCGGTGATAGCAAAACGGCTACGCGCGGCATCAATCAGGTGATTATTACCAAAGGTGTCGGGGCGGTGAATTACCAAGCCAAAACGGCAGACTGGAGCATCACGCTAAACAAGGACAGCGAGCCGATGACCAACGTGGTCGTGACGGACAGCTTCCCTAACAAGGGTATGCGTCTCATCCCGGGATCGCTGACCGTTAAGGAAAGCAACAAGCCGATGGACGCAGCGGATTACACCGTGGACGCTTCCGTACCGGCGGATCAAGGCTTTAAAATTACGTTTAACCGGGCGTTGTACGGACAGGTGACGATTACTTACAGCACCGAGTTCAACATGGATTGGCTCGGAAACAACGCGACGAATTTTCTGAACCAAGCTTCGATCGCATGGGTCGACGGCAATTCCAAGGCGCAGACGAAGACGGTATCCGCCACGTTCGATCCACGGATCGAAGTAAAGAACAACGGGTTTAAGAACGGCGTCTATGACGCTTCGCTGAAGCAGATTACATGGACGGTCGGCGTGAACTATAACGGCAAGACGCTTGCCGGGGCAGTCGTTCAAGATACGCTCGAGTCCGGCCAGAAGCTTGTCGACAATTCGCTTGCCGTATACAACATGAACATCGCGGCCAACGGCACTCCGTCGCTGGGGAGCGTTGTGGACAGCACGTATTACAACTATACGGTTGACAAAGATAACAAGCTAACCGTGACGTTCCTGAAGCCTATTTCGGCTCCGTACACGATTGTCTTTAAAACCAGCCTCGAAGGAAAGCTGATTGACAATAAAGTAAACAACACGGCAACCCTCTTCGATGGAACAACGCCGGTATCGAAAAATTTGACGGCTTCCGTCAACATTCCTTTCGGTGGCGAATACTTGAACAAGAGTGGTACCCAAAACGGCGATAAAATCAATTGGGCGATTCTCATCAACCGCGGACAATCCACGGTAACCAATGCCAAAATCGTCGATACGCCGTCCGAAAACCAGCTTCTGCTGCCAGGTACGTTCAAATTGTTTACGACTAAAGTAGACGCTGGCGGTAAGGTCTCCAAGGGAACCGAACTGGTCAAGGACGTGGATTATTCACTGGAAATCAAGACCGACGACGACGGGAAACAGAGCTTTGAATTAAGCTTCCTGAAAAAACTGTCTACCGCCGCAATTCTGGAGTATCAATCTTTAATCGTTGCGAAAGATCAGGATAAGGTCTCTAACAAAATCGCATTTACAGGCAATAACGAAACTACGGTAACCAAGGATACATCCACCAGCATCGTCGTTGGAGTCAGCAGCGGCTCTGGTACGATCGGCGGGGTCAGAGGATCGCTTACCGTCGTGAAAGTGGACGCAGCGGACAATAAGACCCGTCTTGGCGGGGCAACCTTTGAGCTTTACCGGAAATCCGGCTCGGATAAGGTGCTTGTCGGCACGCTGACAACCGATGCGAGCGGGACTGCATTATTCAAGAAATTGCTCGCCGGGGAATACTACGTGAAGGAAACGGCGGCTCCGGACGGCTATGTGCTCGATTCCAAAGAATATCCGGTCTCGATCAATAGCGCAGACGGCTTTCAATTAACCGTCGCCAACGCCAAGCCTGTCACACCGAAGCCTCCGGTCATCAAAGGCTCGTTGACGGTGAAAAAAGTAGATTCGGCGAAAACCGATCTGCTGCTCAGCGGCGCAACCTTCGAGCTGTATGAGAAAAAAGGCGCGAGCCTGACGCTCATCGGCACGAAAACGACGGATGTAAGCGGAACGGTTTCTTTCGATAAGCTGCCCGTAGGAGACTACGTGGTGAAGGAAACATCGGCTCCGGACGGTTATGTGCTTGATACCAAAGAGCATCCGGTCTCGATTCAAACCGCAGACAACGTGAAGCTCACCGTCACAAACAATAAAGTTACGCCTAAGCCGCCAATTCCGCCGGTCATTCAAGGCTCGCTGACGGTGAAAAAGGTAGATTCGGTGCAAAACGATTTGCTGCTCAGCGGCGCAACCTTCGAGCTGTATGAGAAAAAAGGCGCGAGCTTGACGCTGATCGACACGAAAACGACGGATGCGAGCGGAACGGTCGTTTTCGATAAGCTGCCCGCAGGAGACTACGTCGTGCAGGAAACGGCGGCTCCGACAGGCTATGTGCTCGATTCCAAAGAGCGTCCGGTCTCGATTGTGACCGCAGACAACGTGAAGCTCACCGTCACAAACGATAAGGCTAGCACGCCTAAGCCGCCAATTCCGCCGGTCATCCAAGGTTCGTTGACGGTGAAAAAGGTAGATTCGGCGCAAAACGATCTGCTGCTCAGCGGCGCGACCTTCGAGCTGTACGAGAAGAAAGGCGCAAGCTTGAACCTGATTGGCACGAAAACGACAGACGCGAGCGGAACAGTCGTTTTCGATAAGCTGCCCGCAGGAGATTATGTCGTGAAAGAAACGGCGGCTCCGACAGGCTATGTGCTCGATTCCAAGGAGCGTCCGGTTTCGATTGCAACCGCGGAAGGCTTTTCGTTAACGGTAACTAACGCGAAATCGTCGTCTTCGTCGGATTCTTCGGATTCGTCGGGTTCTACATCGCCGACGACACCAGCAACACCAACAACGCCGACGACAAACACATCGACAACGACGCCGAATAATCCGGCACCCGGGGGAGTTCAACCGGATGGCAACAAACCGAACGGCCAAGAAACGATCGATAGCGACACCAAGGTGCCATTAGGCCCGCCGACGGTTGACCGGCCGGAGAATGGGGATAAAACAACCCCGCCGGATCAGTCGAAAAATCCGGAAAAACCGGACGGTAACGAAACGATCGACCTTGTCAATCGGGAAGTGCCGCTAGGCAACCCGCCGAGCGACAAAACCAAAAAAGAAACGCTGCCGAAAACGGGAGAATCCAGCCCTGTTTACATTCAACTGGCTGGTGCTGCCTTGATCCTTCTTGGATTTATGCTGCGTCGGAAATTTATGAAGAACACCTAATAAAAACTCATCCTAACGCGCGCCTCTCCCGGCGCGCGTTAGGCCGCTTGCTAGGTCGAAGGAGGGAGCTCGGATGATCAAAAGAACGCTGCCGATCCTGTGTATTTTACTGGGAATCGCGATTTTTCTTTACCCTGCGGTCATGGATCGCTATGAGATCTACCGGCAGCAGCAAATGATGGACCAGTGGACGGAAGCCTTGAAGCGTATCGATCAAGCGACCGAAACCGCGGTTCCAAAGCAGAATACGCTGAATCCCGTTCCGGTATCGGCAGTCGTCGCTCCCGATCCCGCTCCTGCGGATAGTCCTCCGCAGCCTTCGAATGCTGACCCGGACCCTTTGGAGGGAAAACCCATCGAGGGAATTTTAATCATCGACAAGATTAAACTGAAGCTGCCGATTATAACGGACGCTACCGTGAACAATCTGAAGCTTTCCGTTGCGAGCATCGCAGGTACCGCGAAGGCCGGCGCCGTGGGGAATTATGCCATTGCCGGACATCGCAACTTCACGTACGGGAAAAATTTCAACCGGCTGGATGAGGTCGACAAAGGAGATATCATCGAAGTCGATACGGGAAAACAGCAGTACCGGTACCAGGTTCAAGAGAAGCAGTACGTTCTCCCCGAGGACGTCTGGGTGTTGAAAGGCAACGGCAAAGACAAGGAAATTACGTTAATCACCTGTCATCCTATGGAAAACCCGACACACCGTCTCATTGTGAAAGGGAAATTGATAGAGAAACAATAATATGGTATGCTAGAGACATAAGAAAAGCTTTTTATCGAAGTCTTTTCGAAGAAGATACATTCGTGTTTAAGCGGTAGCTTTTCTTGAAATGATAGAATGGTTCAGCTCCGCTGAAAACTTATACATTCTATCATTATAAAATAAAAAAATATTTTCGGTGCTTTCAACCGATAAAGGCAAACCTAACGAAAGTTGGGGACGCAAAGCTACAGGGCCTTCCTTAGTTAACTAAGATGGCAGCCAGTTACCGAAAGGAGAGCTTTTTTATGTTCAAAAAGCTTTTGGCGATGACATTCATCACAACTTTGCTGCTCACAGCACCAAAAGGAACATACGCCGCAACCGAAAACTACCAAATCGACCGAACCGCTCTGGATAAAGGTCTCATCGCGGTGAATTATACTCCAGATACCGATACGAAAACGATTGTTCGAATCTCGAAGGGCAATGATAACTACGACTATACCCTGACGAACGGGGCGCACTATCCGCTGCAGCGAGGCAATGGCACGTACAGCGTCCTGATCGCGCAGTTAATGAGCGATAATAAATATAAAGTCGTTTCGAAAGAAAGCATCGAGCTGAAATTGGATAACGAAAATGCGGTTTTTGTTCAATCGATTCCGCTTATTAACTGGAACAGCAATACGAAAGCCGTCGTCCAAATGAACAAGCTGACGAACGCCGCCATGACGGATATGGAAAAAACGGCCGCCATTTATGCTTACATCACGAAAAACATCCAATACGATTACGAGAAGGCTCAATCGGTCAAAGCCGGATATATTCCTAACCTGGACGCCATTTACGATTCGTCGAAAGGCATTTGCTACGATTACGCGGCATTGTTTGCGGCGATGGCCAGAAGCCAAAATATCCCGACCCGTCTGATGATGGGATATGAAGCCTCGGCTCCGACGACGTACCATGCGTGGAATCAAGTTTTCTTAAATGGGCAATGGGTCACGATCGACACGACGTACGACGCAGTCCGCGTGCAAAACGGCGAGAACACCCCGATGATCAAAAATGCGGCCGATTACACGATTACTCAGGTCTATTAGTTCGTTATTAAGAACAAAATTGAACGCTATTACGAACGATAACCGTATTCACTTGAATACGGTTTTTCTTTTTTTATTTTTGTAAACCGATATTGACAGCGATAACCCGAGGAGGTATGATCCAAATACAAGTTTTTCTATTGGAATTAACAACATAGAGGAGGCTTTTCGCCATGCATCGTTCCGTTAACAAAAAGAAAAGGTTATTCCCGCTCGCAGCCCTCAGCTTATCGGCGGCTCTGCTCTACTCCGGACTGTACGGCGGTACCGCGGTTCGTGCGGAAGCGGCCACCGCTCCTGCGGCATCGTCTTCCGCGAATGCCTATAAAGCCTTTTTGCAGAGCCAGTACAAGATCGAGCTGCCGACTGCGCCTACGAAGGGTGAATTTATCCAGGACGTGGCGAAGGCACTGAAGCTCGGAGGCACCTCTGCCGGGGAGAACCGGTTTAACGATCTGAAGCCCGAAGACCCTGCGTATGCAGCTGCTCAGGCTTTGGCCGAGAAAGGCGTTTTGTCCGGCGGAACGCTGCAGGCGGCGGCTCCCCTCACGGAAGATGCGGCGGTCTATATTGCGTTGAAAGCCGCCGATTTGAAGGAGCTCGCCTATACATACCCCGAAGCGAAAATCAAACCGGCGCTGCGCAAGCTCGGCATCAACTACCCGGGCAATCCGAAGCTGTCGCAGCAAGCGGCACAGGAGCTGGCGGCGGCCGTGGATACGGGCCTACTCCCTGCCGCATGGCACAGCTCGTTCGGACTCGGCGACGCGGCATCCGGCGATTTTGCCGCCGACCTGCTCGGCAGCGTCCTGTCGTTCAAAGGCGCTTACAAGCACACGATCGGCTCCATGGCCGACGCGGATATTTTCGCCAAGCTGTACCAAGCGTATCAAACGCAGGATTTGATTCAAGTGAAAGAGCTGCAAGCCGTCGTCGACGAAGCGCTGAAGCAGAACTTGATCACCGGCTACAATCTGAAGGACTCCCGCTACAGCGCGAACTTCGATCCGAAGCTGTCGCTCACCTACGGGCACGACGATATTACGCACGCCGTGCAGCTGATCGGACTGCTGCGCAGCGAGGGCTTGAACGCCAAAGTGCAGCTGGAGCCGAAAACGTCGGCCTTCGTCTACTTGAAGGAGTGGGGCGAGCCGAAGCAAACGGACAGCTACAAGGTCGTGCAGATCGAGAACGACAACTACATCGCCTATGCGAAGGAATATGACATTGCCTTCGAATTCGACACGGCGGAGCAAAAAGCGAAGTTTCAGGACGTAATTTCCCAATACGCCAAAAAGAACAGCGAAGACGCCAAAGGCCTGATCGCCAGCTCTTGGTGGCAGCCGCTCTACTATTCGCTCACCCCGATTGACGCGTACAAGGAAATCTCGAACAATAAGCTGACCGAAGGCCACTATTATGCGCAGACGTTCTCCTTGTCGGACAAAACCGCAGAGATCGCATCCGGCCTGCAAAAGATCCGTCCCGACGCCAAAGTGGAGTCTTATCGCTTCTGGGTCGACGAGCCGTTCTACAACTATTTGCTCGGCGGCTATAAATAAATCAGTGTTAATCGCGCTTTAGAGGAAGGGGCATGAAGGGCTTCGCAGCCCCGCCATGCCCCTACGCTTTACCTGTTCCCGGTCGCCTGTGGCTTCGAGCCGTCTTCGTGCGGCAGCCCCTCTTCCCGCCAGCGGATATACCCGCCGCTCAAGTTGATCACATCTTTGATCCCGCCGGCCTGCAGCACGCTTGCGGCGATGGCCGAACGCGCGCCTGAACGGCATTGCAGCAAGACCGGCTTATCCCGCGGAATTTCGCTCAGGCGGCCGGGCAAAGTGCCCAGCATGAGATGCTGCGCACCGGGAATGCGTCCCTCCTGCCATTCGCTTAAGCTTCGCACATCCACCAGATGCACGTCCCCCGCTTCCACCTTCCCGGCCATCTCGGACGGGGTCGCTTCGGCATACGACTCCAGGTGCGAGGAACCGTCCGCACGAAGCTTGCCTGCATCCATATAGCCAGCCACGTTGTCGATGCCGATGGATCGAAGCGCGGTCAAGATGTCCGGCCACTGGTCCGGCTTCGCCAATACCGCCAGCGGGCGCTCGTAATCGACTAGCCAGCCGGCCCAGTTCGGGAACGATTTGTTATAGGGTATATTGATCGTCCCTTCCAGGTGTCCTTTCGCGAACTCCTGGGCAGGACGGGTGTCGATCACCGCTGCGCCCGCCTCACGCAAGGCGGTTAACGCTTCCAGCGATCCCAATTCCGCCACCGCCGCGAGGCGGATCAGCAGCTCCGGCCCCTTCCGGTTCACCTGCTTCATCACGGCAAAATAGCGCGGCGGTTCGGGCTGTCCGTCCAGCAGCGCCTGAACGAACGCCTCTTCGTCCGTATAGGACAGCGCCGGGTTAAACCGCTTCTCGTAGCCGACGGTCGAGGACGGCACCGCGCCGAGCGACTTGCCGCACGCGCTGCCTGCCCCGTGAGCCGGCCATACCTGCAGGTAATCGGGCAGCCGCTTGAATTGCTGGAGAGAGCGGAACATCGCCCGGGCTCCGGCCTCGGACGTGCCACGAAGTCCGGCCGCTTTTTCCAGCAGGTCCGGCCTGCCGACATCGCCCACAAAGACGAAATCCCCCGTGAAAATGCCCATCGGTTCGTCGGCGCCCCCGCCGAGATCCGTCAGCAGCAGCGAGATACTCTCCGGGGTATGGCCCGGCGTATGCAGAACCTCGAACGACAGGTTGCCGACCGTAAACCGGTCCCCGTGCTTTACAAGCCGGCAATCCGTCTCTTCCGCGTATCGGTAACGCCAGTCGTCGCCGCCCTCGTCCGACAGATAAAGCTTTGCTCCATGCGCAACGCCGAGCTCACGGGCCCCCGAGACGAAGTCGGCGTGAATATGAGTTTCCGTAGCGGCCACAATGCGCAGCCCTTCCGCTTCGGCGGTTCGCAAGTAAGGCGCCGGATGGCGGCCGGGGTCGATCACGATCGCTTCGCCCGTCCGTTGGCAGCCGACCAGATAAGAGGCGTGAGCCAGTTTTTCATCGTAAAAATACCGCAGCAGCATATTTCTTCCCCCTTTGAAAATTTGCTTATTGGGATTTGCCTCGCTACATCCGTCCTTTTAGCATGCCGTTCCAGTACATGACGGGCAGCAGATTTTTTTTCAACAAGTACATGCTGAGCCGCTCCTTCGATTGATCGAACGGGAACGTTTCCTGCGGCGTCAGGCTATAATCGAACTCGGCCAGCACCAGCCGGTTGTACCCGGTGACCAGCGGGCAGGACGTGTAGCCGTCGTAGCTCGCGGCCAGCGGCTCGCCTTGCAGGAACGCCAGCACGTTCCGCTCGACGACCGGAGCCTGCTTGCGGATGGCGGCGCCGGTTTTGGACGTCGGCAAATTCGAGCAATCCCCCAGGCCGAACACATTCGGATACGCCTTATGCTGCAAAGTGGAAGGATCGACGTCGACCCAGCCTCCCTTGTCGGCGAGTGGGCTTTCGCGGATAAACGCCGGCGCTTGCATCGGCGGCGTAACGTGAATCATGTCGTAGGAGAGGACTTCCTGCTCCTTCGTCCCCAAATGCTCGAACACCGCTTGCTTGGCCCCCGGACGCAGCTCGATCAGATGGGTCCGGTACTTCGTCTCGATCTTTTTCCGCCGGATGACTTGGTCCAGCGTACGCGCGTATTTGGGAACGTCGAAGATAACGTCCTTGGCCGAGGCGAATATCACGTTCGACCGGTCGCGCACCCCCGATTTGCGGAAATAGTCGTCCGCCAAATACATGATTTTTTGCGGCGCGCCGCCGCACTTGACCGGCGTATTCGGATGCGTGAAGATCGCGGTCCCGCCTTGAAAATTCCGGATCGCGTCCCACGTGCTATCTACCGTCTCATATGCATAGTTGCTGCATACGCCGTCAAGGCCCAACGCTTCCTTCAAGCCTTTGATCCGCCCCCAGTCGATTTCCAGACCTACCGCCACCACGAGGCAATCGTAGCTGATAGCCCTTCCCGGCTGCGTCAGCAGCCGGTTGTCCTCCGGGGCAAACGACACGACCGCCTCTTGAATCCAGTCGACGCCGTCCGGAATTAGCGAGGCCATATCCCGCTCCGTTTCTTCCTTTTTCGCCGCGCCTGCACCGACCAAAGTCCACAAAGGCTGGTAATAATGCTTCGCCGCCGGATCGATCAGCGCGATTCGTCCCCGGAGCGCCCGGGAAGCCCGGGCTAAGCGCGCCGCCACGGAAATACCGGCGGTACCGCCCCCTGCGATCACAACGGAATAATGCTCTGGAGCTGTCATAATCATCCTCCCGCTTACGTGTTAGGGTTGCCCCCGAATGCCGAATGCTGTTCTTGCGGTGCGATTTCCGTCAACGCCAGTGTACTGCCGGGCCGCTCCTTGCGCCATAGGGGAACTCCCCTACGGACGCCGTTCAAAGCGCCAACTCCAAATAGTTGTTTTTGATCGCATATTGGATTAATTCGTGCTTCGTATCCAGCTCCAGCTTTTGCATGATGTTCGTTTTGTGGTTTTCCACCGTTTTGACGCTGATGGACAATTGCTCGGCGATTTCTTTGTTGGCGTAGCCCAGAACGGTCAGGCGGACGATCTGCTTCTGGCGGGTCGTAAGAGGAGACGGCTGCCGCTCCTCATCGGCATTGATCCACTGCCTGATGATATCGTCCGAAACGGAGGTTTTATAAAAGCGTTTGCCCTGAACGACTTCGACAATCGCCTGATGCAGCAGTTCGCCGTGACTGTTCTTCAAAATGTAACCGTCGGCCTCCACCTGAACGGACTGCCGGACGAAAATCTCTTCGTCATGCATGGTCAGAATGACCGTCTTGACGGAAGGATGCCGCCTGCGGATTTCCCGGCAAGCGGCGAAGCCGTCCAGCCCGCTGGGCATCGACAAATCCATTACGACGACATCCGGCTGCAGCCGGCCCATCATGTCGACGGCTTCATAGCCGTCTTGGCTTTCGCCGACGATTTCCAGCTCAGGGTAGCCTTCCAGCAGCATGCGAAGTCCCTTGCGGACCATCGTGTGGTCGTCGACCAACAGTACGCGTATCATGCTCCTCCGCCTCCTTATACGGTACTCTCACTTGGATGGCGGTCCCTTCCCCGGGGAGGGACCGGATGTGCAGCCGCCCTTCCATTTGGCCGGCCCGCTCTTCCATATGCTTCAGTCCGAGTCCTTCCTCCACCCGATCGCGGATAAATCCGAGGCCGTTATCCTGTACGGTTAAGACGAGATCGGCCCCTTCGCGGTACAAAATCACTTCCATGAGTGCGGCTTGCGAATACTTCAAAGCATTGTGCAGCGCCTCTTGAATGATCCGGTATAGATGGATTTCCAGAGCCGGCTTCAGCCGGGGGCCAACTTGGCTGCGGCTGAACGTCAGCTGCCGGTCGGGATGCGCTTTGTTCAAGGTGAAGACGAGATGGTTCACCGTCGGAATGAGGCCGAGCCGGTCCAGACTGTGGGGACGAAGCTGGAGCGAATAGAGCTTGACGTCCCGGATGACCTTTTCCAATTCGTCCACGATCTCCTGCATATAGCTCCCCCATGCCTCCTCCTGGTGCTTCGTTCGAGAGCGGATCGCCTGTAGGCCCACCGACACGGAATACAACGATTGCCCGACGCCGTCGTGCAGCTCCTGAGCGAGCCGTTTGCGCTCGTTTTCCTGGGCTTCCAGCGTCTTTTGCAGCACCATTTTGGAAATTCTCGCTTCTTCCTCCTTCCGTTTGGCGGTCAAGTCCTTCAGAACCAGCAGCACTTCCTGCCGCTTCTGCGCCGCATTCTCATAAATGACGGCCGTGCTCATTTCCATTTCCACCAGACCGCCTTCATACGTCGGCATCGAGGACAGAAAGTACGGGACCTCCCGTTTGGCCAACAGATAACAGCGTTCTTCCCCCGGCTCAAGCGCTCTGGTTTGACAATAGGAGCAGTACGGCACGTGCCCGCCTTCGCTCCAGCCGGTAATTCGTTCGGCCGACGGATTCATCATCACAATCCTTCGCTCTTGATCCATCACAATGATCCCGTCCTGCAAATGCGTGTAAATTTGCTTTAAATAATCGTTTTGATCCATCAGAGCAACCTCGCAAAATATGGAAATAATATTATTTATTTTCCTTTTTTATGTGCGATGCGTCAAATTGGCGGCAAAAAAAAAGCAGCAAGCCTTTCCCAGAGACGTTCTCTTGAGAAAGACTTGCTGCATAAAGACAAGCGGTAAATTTTGGGGTCAGGTCATTCTGGCAAAGCGAGCTTGCCCATGACGGCCGGTCGCGAAGCGCCGGTCGCGGACGGCAGTTGGTTCGGAATCCCGTGCAGGAAATTGTTCGCAAACAAGGCGAACGCGATCGCTTCCTTGGCATCGCCGGAGATGCCGAACGCATCCGACGTAAGCACCCGCTGCTCCGGCAGCAGCTCGGCCAGCATGCGCAGCAGCGTGCGATTGTGCGCCCCGCCGCCGGACACGATCACTTCGTCCGCTCGGCAGGCGGGGAAGACGAAGTCGCGGTAGCCTGCGGCAATGGAACGCGCGGTGAAGGCCGTGAACGTGGCGACGATGTCCGCGTCCGCGAGCCCCAACCGCCGAGCTTCGCCGATCCACTCTGCCGCGTACGGCTTGCCGAACATTTCGCGGCCCGTCGTCTTCACGGGCTTCAGCGTGAAATACGGATGGCTCAGCATCCGGTCTACGAGCGAGTCGTCCGCCCGCCCTCGTGCCGCCCAAGCGCCTCCATCGTCATAGCTCTTCGCCCCGCCGGACAGCTGATACACAGCTTCGTCGATCAGCATGTTGCCCGGCCCCGTATCGAAAGCGATGACGTCCTCCGGCAGACCGCCCGCCGGGATGGCGGTGCAGTTGCCGATGCCGCCGATATTTTGCGTAATGCGGCCCTTGTCCGCATCCCGGAACAGGATGAAATCGGCGTACGGCACGAGCGGCGCGCCTTGCCCGCCGACCGCCATATCGGCGGTCCGGTAGTCGCCGACGACCGGCTTTCCGGTATGTTTGGCGATCACCGACAGATCGCCGATTTGCAACGTCGAACGGACCTGGTGCCACTCGCTCGGATCGGCTTCGGGAATATGCCACACCGTCTGGCCGTGCGAGCTGACGAGGTCGATCTCGTCCATCGGCAGTCCCGCTTCTGCAGCAGCTAGCCATACCGCCTCCGCGAAGATGCGGCCGAGATAAAAGTTCATGCCGCACACCATCGCCACGTTCGACCGGTCCAGGCTGCACAGCTCCTTCAGCTTCTCGCGGAGCGTATCGTCGTAAGGAACCGCGGTGTAATGAACGAGCTCGACCTTCGTATCGAGCCCCTGCCCCTCGATGCGGACGATCGCGGCATCGACACCGTCGAGCGACGTGCCGGACATCAGGCCGACGACCAGTCGCTGCGGTTTGCGGAAATAGGACGCTAGCATGACCTGTCCGCCCCCCATCCCGCCGGATAAGCTTCGCTGATCGTAACCGGCAGCCTGCCCTGCATCGGAATCGCGCCGGTCAGTCCCTTGGCCGCGCTCTCCAGCGCATGCGGCCTCGATTCGTACACAGCCGCATAGGTCGATACGTCCGGGAATTCGCGCAAATCGTACGGATTGCGCAGCGCGACCACTACCGGACGCTTGCCCAGCGATTGCAGCGCTTCGATCAATCGGACCTGCCCGGGATAAAAGGACGCGTTGTATGTGCCCACGACGACCTGCCCGAACGGCTCGGCCTGCGCCAGCAGCGCTTGCAGCGCCTCGTCGTCTGGAGACACGGGAACGATCCGTTCGATAACGTCCAGCCCTTGCGCGGCCAGCGCTTTTCCGAACGTATGCGGCATATCGACGGCTTCGTCAGCAATCGAGGTCGCGACAGCCGACGTATGGATCACCAGCGTCGGAACGCGCCGCAGGGGCAGCAGCCGCTCCTCGTCCTTGACCAGCGTCACGCTGGCCTCGCTGATCCGCTGGGCCGTCTGCCGGTGCGCCTCGCAGCCGACGAGGCGGAGCGCCGCATCATGCGGCTCCGTCCCGGCGGCCAGCCGCTTCCGCTTCAGCGCAAGCAGCCTGCGGACCGACGCGTCGATCCGCTCCTCGCTGATCCGCCCGGAGCGAACCGCCTCCAGCAGGGCGTCGAGGGCGCCTTCCTGCAACTCGCGGCTGTGGCTGATCAAGACGATGTCCGCGCCCGCCTCCACGGCCATGACTGCCGCCTGCACCGTGCCGTAATGGGCGGCAATCGCCTGCATCTCCATGCAATCCGTCACGATGACGCCGTCGAAGCCAAGCTCCTCCCGCAACAGTCCCGTCAGCACGCGGCGGGATAAGGTCGCGGGCAGCCGCTCCGGCTCGAACGCCGGAAACACGATGTGCGACGACATGACCGCATCGACGCCTTCGGCAACGGCGCGCCGGAACGGCACCAGCTCGACCGTTTCGATGCGCTCGCGCGAATGCAGGATCGTCGGCAGATCGAGATGGGAATCCGTCGCAGTGTCGCCATGGCCCGGAAAATGCTTCGCCGTCGCCGACACGCCCGCGACCTGAAAGCCGCGGATCGAAGCCGCTCCGTACTCCGCCACGGCCTCCGGGGCTTCGCCAAAGGACCGCACCCCGATCACCGGATTGGCCGGATTGTTGTTGATATCCAGGTCCGGCGCAAAATTCATGTTGACGCCAAGCGCCCGCAGCTCTCGGCCCGCAACCTGAGCCGCTTCGTAAGCCGCCTCCACCGAGCCCCCGGCGGCAATCGCCATCGCTCCCGGCATCAGCGCGACGCCTTCCGTTATACGCGCCACCATGCCGCCTTCCTGATCGATGGAAACCCACAGCGGAGCCGTCCCCGCCCGCTGCGCCGCCTCCTGCAGCTTCCCGGTCAAAGCCGCCACCTGCGCCGGGTCCTGCACATTGCGCGCGAACAATATCACGCCGCCGATCCGCCGCCGTTCGATCAGGTCCAAAATATGCCCGTCCGGCTCCAAACTGTGGAAGCCTGCCTGGATAAGCTGTCCGACCTTTTCCTCCAACGTCATGCCTGCAAGCTCCATCATGCTTCCCCTCCGTACAACAAATAAGGCCGCCTCGCGTCGTTCCATGCCTTCGCTTGCGCGTCCCATAACGATAAAATCCGGTTCAGCCCCGTCTCCGTATGAATCGAAGTCCGGACCAGATCGCTGCCAGACAAATAGTCGATAAAAGGCTTCTGCCCTTCCTTAAACGGCGGTGTCCATTGAAACTGTGCCGGGTAAAGCGCCGCAACCGTATGCAGCAGATGCAGCGCCGTCGCCACGGAGCGGTATGCCGTCGGATCGGTCACGAACAGCTGCACGCCGCTGCACAGCTCGCCCTGATACTTCGAGAACGTCGGCGTAAAATGAACCGGCTGCGCGTGCACGCCCGGCAGCCCCAAGCGGTTCACCGCTTCGCCGACCGCGCGTCCGTCCATCCAGGGCGCGCCAAACAGCTCGAACGGCCGCGTCGTCCCCCGTCCTTCGGACACATTCGTGCCTTCGAACAGGCAGTTTCCCGCATATACCCGCACCGTGTCCATCGTCGGTATATTGGGCGAAGGCATGATCCATGGCAGTCCCGTCGCGAGATATTCCATGTCCCGTTTCCAGCCGAGCAGCGGCACGACCTGCAAACTGCACCGCACAGGCATGTGGCTGTTCACGTACTCTGCAAACTCGCCGATGGTCAGCCCCGTGCGGAACGGCACCGCCCACACGCCGACCATCGATTCGTAGCCCGCCTCCAGCATTCCGCCCTCGCTGACGATCCCGCCTAGCGGATTCGGCCGGTCGAGCACGATCAGCCGTTTTCCGTAGGCCGCGCACGCTTCCATCATGTAAACCAGCGTACTTAAATAGGTGTAAAAGCGTACGCCCAAGTCCTGAATGTCGAAAACGACGGCATCCACACCGTCCATCATCTCTTCCGTGGGCCGCTTGTGGTCCCCATATAAACTAAAGACGGGGATCCCCGTCTTGTCGTCCTTCTCGTCGCCGAAGCGTATCCCCGCCTGCCGCTCGCCGCGAATGCCGTGCTCGCAGGCGAACAGCGCCGTCAAAACCGCCGACTTGAACCCGGCGCACCCGTCGATCACGGATTCGAACCGCCGGTTGATGCCCGTCGGGTTCGTCAGCAGCCCGAAGCGCTGTCCGCGAAGCTCAGATTCCAGCAGCGAAAGACGGTCTGCTCCGGTCTGTACCATCCTCTCCATCGCTCAGCTCTCCCTGCCTGCAAGATGAAAGTCGCCGGATACGGCGGTCGATTTCGTCCGCCCCGCGACCGGACGGGGATGCCTCCTCATCCTTCCGCAGCACGTTCGCCGTCACCAGATTCGCAAAAAATCCGATCATGCCCATATACAAGCAGGCAAAGCCGACGACCGTCACGCCCAGCAGAACGGCGAAGCACAACATCTGGAAGCAAGCGCCGATCGTATACATCGGACGGGCGACGAACAGTTTAACGCTGCGGCCCATGGCGCTGAAGATGCCGAGCCGTTCCTGAACGACCAGAGACAGCGTATACGTCTGCGATATGAAAAAGAGCGCCACGAAGTAGGTCTGAAACACAGCCAGCGCCAAAGACATCATTCCGCTCCGGCTGCCGTAGTACCACCAAGAGGAGACAAGGATCAGCACGAACAAGGCGCAGACGAGCCCGAAGACGAGGGAAGAGCCGTAATGGGCCAGCGTTCCCTTGAGCATGGTCCGAACGCTCCCCTTCTCCCCCTGCAGGATGCGGTGACACGCGTAGAGCGTGCCCGCCGCCAAAGGCACGTACAGCAGCACCAGCAGTATCAGGGCCAGCGGCACAGGCAGGAAGAGCAGCACCGGAAACAAGACGAGCGAGCTGACGATGCTGAATAAGGCGACATGAATGATTTCGCGGTACGTTTGCAATCCCGCCCGCACCATGATTTCACTAAGCTTCCGCATCGGACATACCTCCTTTTTGTGGAAAAGTCCGGTGAATAGCAGGCGCTGCGCATCCGAAACGCTCTTCCGATCGCTCTTGTTCCCGGATTTCATTATCATACTACCCCTTAAAAGGTTGAAATCCGGAAACAAAGGCGAACACTTCGTTTCTACAGAGCGCTTTCGGCTGCTCCGCTCATATTCACCGGACTGCTTCTTTTATGCCTATGCCTCCAGCGCGATGCGCTCTTCCGTAGCCGGATCGAAGAAATTCAGCTTGCCGCCGTCGAAGGCGAACAGCTTTGACTGCCCCACCTGCGCCATCGTCTCCGGATGGACGCGGGCCGTCACCATCCGCTGGCCAACTCGGAAGTAGACGAGGTTCTCCGCTCCCAGATTTTCCACGACCTGCACGACGGCATTCAGCCGGTACGCCGATGCGGCCGGCGGCGCGAACTCCTCACCGTATATATGCTCCGGGCGCACGCCCAGAATGATGCTTTTGCCCTCGTACGCCTTCAGTCCCCGAACCGCGGCGTCCGTCAAGGCGAAGGAGGCCCCTTCCACATGCACGTGTCCCCGCTCGATGCGCGCGTCCATAAAGTTCATGGCCGGCGACCCGATAAATCCGGCGACAAACATATTGCTCGGCCGGTTATACAGCTCCGTCGGCGACGCAATCTGCTGGATGCGCCCCTGGTTCATGACGACGATCCGTTCACCGAGCGTCATCGCTTCGACCTGATCGTGGGTTACGTAGACGATGGTCGCGCCGAGCCGCTTGTGCAGCTCCGCCAGCTCCACCCGCATCTGAATGCGCAGCTTCGCGTCGAGGTTCGAGAGCGGCTCGTCGAACAGGAACACCTGCGGATCGCGCACGATCGCGCGTCCGACCGCCACCCGCTGGCGCTGCCCGCCGCTGAGCTCCCGCGGCTTGCGGTCCAGCATGTTGGTCAGCCCCAGAATCGCCGACGCCTCCTTTACCTTGCGCTGGATTTCCTCCTTCGGGCGCTTCAGGTTTTTGAGGCCGAAGGACAAGTTCTCTTCAATGGTCATGTGCGGGTACAAGGCATAATCCTGAAACACCATTGCAATATCGCGGTCCTTCGGGTGCATCTGATTGACGAGACGGTCTCCGATGTAAATATCGCCGCTTGACTGCCGCTCCAGCCCCGCGATCATGCGCAGGGAGGTCGTTTTGCCGCAGCCCGAGGGACCGACGAACACGACGAATTCCCGGTCTTCGATCACAAAATTGGAGTTTTCGACCGCGGTGAAGGTCCCTTTTTTGTCGTCCACATACTCTTTGCGTATATTTTGAAACGCCACGCGTGCCATCGCTTCGCTTCCTCCTTCTAGCCTTTCACGGCTCCTATGGTGATCCCTTGCAGGAAATATTTTTGCAGCGAGAAGAACAGGATGATCATCGGCAGAGCCCCGATGGTCGCTCCCGCCATAATCGCGCCGTAGTCGGTGGACTCGGCAAATTTGAAGCTTGCGAGACCGACCTGGATCGTCCGCATCTCACTCGAGCGCGTCACGAGGAACGGCCAGAAAAAATCGTTCCAGTTCGCCACGAACGTAAAGATCGCCAGAACGGCGAGGCCGGGCTTGGCCATCGGCAGGATGATTTTATAAAAAATGCCGAATTCGCTGCAGGCATCGATGCGTGCGGCATGAATAAGCGATGTCGGTAACGTGGACATATACTGCTTCATGAGAAAAATATTCCCGACGCTGACCAACGTTGGCACGATCATCGCCGTATACGTATCCGCCAGGTCGAAGACGTTGATCACCAGCACGTACAGCGGGATCAGTGTAACCTGCGCCGGAATCATCATCGTGCCGAGCAGCACCCAGAAGATCGAATTGCTCCCGGGAAATTTGAGCTTCGCGAACGCATAGCCCGCCATGGAAGCGAAAAGCAGGTTCGTGACGGTCAGCACGGAAGAGACGAACAGCGAGTTCAACAGCCATTGGACGGCGTTGTTTTTCGCGAAAAAGCGCTCGTACGGCGCGACGGACCAAATGTCCGGAATCATCTGCGGCCTGAAGACGGCCGAGGCCAGCGAATCTTGGAACGAGCCGATAATCATCCAGTACAAAGGGATGACCGTGATGACCGCCCAGAAAGCAAGAATGATCGCTGCAACGCCGATGAAGATTACTTTCGATTGGTTGCTCAACGCGTTCACCCCTTAATATTCGATGTCCGATGAGAAATATTTGAATTGAATGATCGAGATGAGAATAATGACGATAGCGAGTACGAACGATTGCGCGGAGGCCAGGCCGAAATCGTAAAATACGAACGCCGTCTGGTAAATGAGATAAGCGATCGTCGTCGTTGCGAAGTTCGGGCCGCCCTGTGTCATCAGATATACGCTGATGAACACCTGAAACGAGGTGATGACCCCCGTCACCAGCAAGTACAGCGTCGTCGGCTTAAGCAGCGGCCACGTAATTTTCGTAAACTTCGTCCAGCCGCTCGCATGGTCGATGTCCGCCGCTTCGTACAGCGATTTCGGAACGCCGCCCATCGCCGCAAGGTACAGGATGATGCCGCCCCCGTGCGAGCCGAGATACGTCATCAGCATCAGCGAGAACAACGCACTGTTGGATTTGCCGAGCCAGATGACGGGATCGATGCCAAACCAGCCGAGCACCGTGTTCATCGGTCCCCAAGGGGTCGGATCGAAGATCGCCAGCCAGACGAGCGAGATTGTCACGCCTGAGACAACGCCCGGCAAGTACAAGGCCGCTTTAAAAAACGTCTGCCACGATTGGCGCATCTGAAAGATGAGAAAAGCGAGCACGAACGTCAAAATAATGTTGACCGGCACGGTGCCGATGGTGAAAATGACGGTATTTTTCATCGACTTCCAGAACACTTCGTCCTGAAACATAAACTTGTAGTTATCCAGGCCGATCCAGTCCGTTTTCATGACGGTGTACTTCTGAAAGCTCATCAGAAACGCCGAGATAACCGGATACAGGGTGAACACCAGAAAGAGCAGCACCGGAACGAGGATAAACAAGTACGACCAGCCGTAATCCCGAATGAACTGCTTGACGGAAGTGTTCGCCTTCCTTTGCCGGATGGCTGGGCCCGGCACACCCGGCCCGTTGTGTAAATTGTCCATGGCGATCCTCCTTCATCATGCCTATGCCGGCGAGTCCGAAAAAAAAGGCCCTATATGACTCCATACAGGGCACCTTTTCGCGCGGCTTGTTGCTGCATTACTGGCCGAACATTTGCTTGCCTTTGGTTTTGAATTCTTCGGCGATTTTCTCCGGCGTTTTCTCCCCGGCGAACAGCGCCTGGATGGCCGGCTTCTGCACTTGCTCCTGGAACTGCTTCAGCTTCGTCGACTTGTCGACGTCCAGATTGCTCTCGACCGATCTCGTGGTGCTCTTCATGAAATTTTGTGCGGCTTCCCAGTTGTACTTCTGGGCTTTACCTTTGCCTTCGTACATTTTCGCCTGGGAGTTGCGGACGAACGGCAGGTTCAGCTCGTTGGAGGAGTTCCCCGCTTTCGCACCGCTCAGCGCTTCCATCACGAGGAAAGCGTTCTTCGCGTGCTGCTCGCCCTTATCGTTCTTCTGCTTGAACATAACATAGCCTTCGCCCATCACGTACGTCTTGCCCGGCGCATTCTCATGATGCGGAACCGGCAGCAGGACGAATTCGATTTTCTCGCCCTTCACTTTGCCCGCGTCGATATCTTTGTTGCGGTTGGCGATAATCGTATCGTAATAAGGCAGCGCTTTGCTGATGACGGCGGCTTTGCTATCGTAGAACATTTGCGTTCTTTGCTGCGGGTTGAGCCCACCCGTTTCCTTCGGCATCACGCCATCCTTCATCAGACCGTCGATGAATTTGAGGGAGTCGAGAATTTTGTCGTCGTTCCAAATGAACTTGCCCTTCTCGTCCAATACGTCGACTAGACCGGCGTTTTGCGCAATCAACTGGCTGAAATCGAGGCTGGTGCCGTCCGTCGCGAGACCGTACTGCATCGAGCCATCAGGCAGCTTCTTGGTCATCTTCTTGGCGATGTCGCTGAATTCGGACCAGGTCCAGCCCTTCTCCTGAATCTTCTTCCAATCGACACCCGCTTCTTCCAAAATGCGCTTGTTGCCGCCCCAATTCCATTGTCCCGCGGTCAGCGGCAGCCCGTATTGCTTGCCTTGAATTTTGCCCAGATCAAGCATACCCGGCAAGTAATCGTCCTTGATTTCCGGGGTCAGGAACTGGTCGAGCTGGATGGCAAGCCCCGTGTTGACATAGTGCCCCGACACCGCATGGTAATACAAATCCGGCGGGTCGCCCGCGTTCAGAGCAATGTCGAATTTCTTCGGACCTTCGGCCCAGGACAGCACTTCGTACTCTACTTTAATATGCGGGTACTGCTTGTTAAAATCGGCGATCAGTTCCTTGATGTCTTTCTCGTAATCCCCATGAACCGGGTAGGCCCATACCCTGACGGTATCGGGCTTCTTGTCGTCTTTCGCAGCTTCACCGGCCGGGGCGTTGGCTCCCCCTTCTTTTTTAGAGCAGGCGGAAACAAATACGAGACTTAAAGCTACCGTCATGGCAAGCAGTTTGCTGACCTTCATACATCCATCCCCCTAGTTAGCTTTTATGATTAAGTTTGGCCATGCCGTTCTCAAGTTCCCGGATCGCCTGACGGCTCCGGTCGAGGTACATGACGGACTGCTCGTAGTTGTTTCTGGCGACCCCGAGATATAAAATATCGATCACATTAAGCTGGGTAATCCTGGACGACATCGCTCCGCTTCGGATCTCGTTCTCCGTCGAGGAGATGCAGAGCGGAATGTCCGTGTACTGGGCGAGCGTCGTGCTGCCGTACTTCGTAATGCCGATGGTCACGGCGCCGTTCTGCTGAGCAGCCTTCAGGGCGGCGATGACTTCCTTCGTTTCGCCGGAGTACGAGATGCCGACGGCGACGTCCTCCTCGGTCAAGCTAACTGCCGACGCAAGCTGCACATGCGGATCGGCAAAGCAGAAGCACGTCCGGTTGATGCGCAAAAACTTCTGCTGCGCGTCCTGGCCGATCAGATTGGAAGCGCCGATGCCGAAGAAATAAATCCGCTTCGCCTGATGAAGCGCCTCCACCGCCTTGGACACCTGCTCCAAATCGAGAATTTTCACCGTATCGTGGATTGCTTGAATATTATTGTTGGAAACGTGCTGCACGATCGTCGCAATCGAATCCTGCGGCCGGATTTCCTGGTAGCCTTGCACGCCCCCCGTTTCCCGGAGGTCTCCCGCCACCTTCAGCTTCAAATCCTGGTAGCCCTTCACGCCCATCGATTTGCACAACCGGATGATGGCGGCTTGACTGGCTCCGCTCGCTTCGGCCAACTGGGCGACGGACAGCTCGATCATCCGCTCGGGATGCGCGAGCACGTACTCCGCAACCTTTTTCTCCGAAGGGTTCAGCCCTTCTAAAATCTCTCTTAACCGAACCAAACCTCCATGCATTGCGCTCACCCCCTCTTATATGTAAGTTATTATTACATAAAATGTTATTAAATAAAACACAACGGCGTTATTGATACCGTTTCCAACGATTGAAATCATTATATCGCATTTGAAATTTTAAATCAATATTATTTTTATAACGTGAAATTTTGTTTTACAAACCAAGCCTCGTTGTCTTATACTCGAATTATGCAAAGAGGGTGATAAGGATGGACTATATCGTTGGAATCGACGGCGGCGGAACCAAAACGGAAGCAGTCGTCATCGATACTTCGGGCAATCGGCTTTTCAGCTGTACGGGCGAATCGACAAATTCGAAGGCGATCGGCTTCGAGCCGGCCTCCCGTCATCTGGAAGCCGTATTGGACGAAGTGCTTCAGCATGAAGCCTGCGCAAGCGGGCGCTGTCTGGCCGTCTGCATCGGTATGGCCGGCACCGATACGCCGGAGGAAAAGCAAGCGGTCGAAGCCGTCCTGCGTGCCTATCAAGTCCGCATCAGCGCTTCATTCGAGGTTTTCGTGCGCAACGATGCGGAAATCGTCCTCATGGCTTCGCTTCGCCGCGAGTACGGCATCGCCGTCGTCTCCGGCACCGGCTCGATCGTTTTCGGCTGCACGCCGGAAGGCCGGCGTTACCGGGTTGGCGGCTGGGGCCATCTGCTGGGCGATGAAGGAAGCGGTTACCAAATCGGACTTCACGCGCTGCAAGCCGTGATGCGCAGTCATGACGGAATCTCCCCGGCAACGGCATTAACAGATATGATCCGGCACACGTATAGCTTTGACTCGATTACCGAACTGAAAACGTACATCTACGGACCGGACATTCGCAAAAAAGACGTCGCCGCCTTCGCCGAGCTGTGCATCAACGCAAGCAAGCAAGGGGATGCCGTTGCCGTGCGCATTATCGAAGGCGCGGCTGCGGAGCTTGCCGTCGCAGTGTCAGCCTTGGTCCGCAAGGACGCCTGGTTCCCGGATTCGGACCTTGTGACGACGGGCTCGGTATTCAAGCATTCCCCTTTGTTCGCCGATGCGTTCCGGCAGACGATCTCCGAAACGTTCCCCGGGCTGCACCTGCACCCGGCTTCCGAGCAGCCCGCCGCTTACGGCGCCGCGTTGCTCGGCTTCGAGCTCTTCCAAAGAACGTGATAAAAGGAGCAATCCCTATGTATAACCTGCTGAACGAATTAACTACCGAACAGCGCAATCCGAATACGACGCAAATCGACCGGCTCAGTTCCGAGGAAATCGTCCGGCTCATCCACACGGAGGACCGTCTGGTCACCGAAGCAGTCGGCCGCATTCTCCCGCAAGTCGCGCAGGCCGTCGACCGGATCGTCGCCGCTTTTCAGCGTCAGGGCCGGCTGTTCTACATCGGTGCCGGCACCAGCGGGCGGCTCGGCATTCTCGATGCGTCCGAATGTCCGCCGACCTATGGGACGGACCCGTCCATGGTGCAGGGCATCATTGCGGGAGGCTTTCAAGCGGTCAAGGACCCGGTCGAAGGCGCGGAAGACAGCGAGGAGCTTGGCGCGAAGGATATCGACGAGCATGGCGTCACGGACCGCGACGTAGTCGTCGGCATCGCCGCCAGCGGCCGTACCCCGTATGTGCTCGGCGCCATGAAGCGCGCCAAGGAAAAGCAAGCGACCGTGATCGGTCTATGTAATAACGAGCACACCCCGATGGCCGGCATCGCCGATCTGATGCTGGAAGCCGTTGCCGGACCGGAGGTCGTGCTCGGCTCGACCCGGATGAAATCGGGTACCGCGCAGAAGCTGATCCTGAACATGCTGACGACCGCCTCCATGATCCGCATCGGCAAAGTATATGAGAATCTCATGGTCGACGTCCTGCCTTCCAACGAGAAGCTCGTCTACCGCGCTAAACGGATTATCGGCATGGCGACCGGTGCGCCGGAGGATGTGATCAGCGAAGCGTACACCGCGTCCGGAAGACACGTCAAAACCGCCATCGTCATGATTTTGGCGAAAACGGACCGGGACGGCGCGCGCGAGCTGCTGGAGCGTTCGGGCGGTTTTGTACGCCAGGCGGTGACGCTGGCGAACGACGGAAATTAACACGGGATCGAGGAACAAGGAGGAGAATTTACGGTGGCAGACATACGGCTCGTCCGTCCGGACGAGATGGCCGAAGCGGTCACGCTTTCGGACTCGATTTTTCGCGAAGCGCAGCAGATTTCGATGAAGCCTGCGTTTCCCGACGTGTTTTCAACGGCCTTGGGCCAGTCTTATGGAGCGTTCGAGGACGGCAAGCTGGTCTCGTTCATGGGACTCGTGCCGGTCACGATCCGCATCGGCAAGGCGGCGATCGGCACGTATCAGCTCGGCTCTGTCGGCACCGATCCGGATGCCCGGGGCAAAGGCTATGCCAGCCTGATTTTACAGCGTATTTTTGAACATATCGACAAAGCCGGAGCGTCCCTGCTGCTCATTTCGGGCGGCCGTTCCTTGTACACGCGGGTCAATTGTCTGCCGTTCGGCGTTGTCCGGAGGTATACGGTGGATGCCGCTGCGGCGCAGGCCCTGCAAAGCCGGCACGCTTCCGAAGGAGTGCAGGTGCGCGATCTGGAGCCGACCGATTGGCTGTATATGCGGGAGCTGGCGGGCGCAAGATTGGCCCGCTTCGAGCACAGCGTCACCGACCTGGCGAATCTGGTCCAAAACGAGGCGCTCGTCAGCTGCATTAAGATGAAGCACCGCGTTCTCGTCGCCGATCGGGACGGGAAGCCTGTGGCGTTTCTCGTGGCCGCCGTACCGAATCCGCCGCTCGTCCCGAAGCGGGTTCCGTTCCTGATCGAAGCCGCCGGGGACGGCCCAGCCGTTGCGCTGCTGGCCGCGCATGCGCTCAAGCGGCTGGAGCTGGAACAGATCCAGCTCCCGGTTTCCGTGCACGAAAACGATTGGCTGGAGGCGCTCGAATCGGTGCCGTACCAGGAAGAGCCGAATCAAGGCACCGTCTACGTGATTCGGCCCGAGCGCTTGATCGAGCAGCTCCGGCCGTTCTGGGCGGAAGCGGCTCCGGGCCGTCATGAAGCGCTTCGCGTGCAATCCGCAGGCGACGGACGGGTCAAGCTCGAGTACGACGGCTTGTCGGCAGATTTGGACCCGCAGGCGTTCATCTCGCTCGTCTTCGGCGGAGATGAAGGCATGGCGGAGCACTCCGCGCTTCGCAGCGCGCTGAAAGAGCTGTTCCCGGTGCCGTTTCCGTTTACGGCGGGGTTGAATTATGTATGAGCGGGCGTTAGCCTACTGAAAGATAATAAAAAATGACTAGACAAGCTAAACTCGATAATGAGCAGAGAAATACTGCTCATTTTTTTATTGCTTTCCATGGTCAAAGCGCTCATTCGTAGTTGTCGACTTTAAAAATATGTTATACTTCTTTTGAGGTGATGATTATGCTTAAAGACGAAGTAAAACAAATCATTGACAATTTGCCTGACGATTGCTCACTTGAGGATATTCAATATACATTATATGTTCGCAAGAAGATCCAAAAAGGACTTGATGATATAGACAAAGGCGACGTTATATCTCATGAAGAAATGGAGAAGCGGATGTCTAAATGGCGAAATCAGTAATATGGACAAAAACCGCAAGTTATGACTTAGAACGAGCAGTAGAATATATACATCAAGATTCACCAGGATACGCTCTTTCATTTTTATATGATGCAATGGAAAGAGCCAAAACGTTGAAGCTTTTCCCCAACAGAGGAAGGATTGTACCTGAGATCAATAACCCGGATATAAGAGAAATTTTTTTACACCGATATAGGATGATCTACAAAATCGAAGAAGATCAAGTCATTATTTTAAGCTTCATACATGGAGCTACGAACTGGAATGGCCGCTAACTCACCCACATTTGATGTGGGTGTTATTTTTTTATCTCAACACTCTAAGCGGGCTTCGGCCCGCTTTTTTTACGTTGACAAACGTTCGCAGCAGATTTATATTACTTTATAGTAATATTACTTTAAAGTAATATACCTGTGTGAAGGAGCGGTTGTCTTGTCCACTCTCGTTATCGTCATTCAAATTATACTGGCCGGGATGTTCTCGCTTTCTTCCTTGATGAAGCTCAAACGGTCGCCGTCGATGGTTCGACATTGGAACGAATACCGGTACCCGATGTGGTTTTTGACCCTTACTGGCCTCGGAGAGCTTGCAGGCGTCGTCACGCTTCTTGCGGGCTTCCGGTTTCCCACGCTGCTGCCGTACGTCGGCATGTTCCTTATCGCTTTGATGCTGGGGGCGATTCACGCGCATCTGTTCCGGGCGAAGCACCGGCCGGTGATGACCGTTAACGCCGTATTAATGCTTGTGCTGTCCGTGATCATGATCGCCGCCACCCGGTGAACTCCTCCGCTTTCTCGGAACAAAAATAGACCGCCCATCCCACTGGGGACGGAGCGGTCTATTTTTAAGTTCATTCATTTCAATTATTGCACATCGTCCGTCATGCTGCTCTTCCAAGCTTCGCTTCCGTCAGCGTTCCTTACAGATTCGTGTGAAACGGTAGCTTCCTGCACGTCACCGAAGCCCCAATGGCTTTCTGCGACATCCGGGAACTGAGGGGCAACCCCCTTCAGCGGACCGCGATACAGCATCCGGTTAATCATTGTCACCGCTTCGACCCTGCGGATGCTGTCCGCAGGCTTGAAGGTTCCGTCCTCGTAACCGGCAAGAAACTTGCCGCGGTACAGCTCTTCAATCGCATTCCCTGCCCAATGTCCGCTGACATCCTTAAAATGATTCTCGCCGGATGTGCTAACATTCAGGCTCAGGAAACGCGCCATAACGGAGGCCAGCTCACCTCTGGATACCTTCGCTTCCGGGCGGAAGCTGCCGTCTTCGAAGCCGTTAAAGTAGCCGTATTTCGTTGCAATCTTGATGTAATTCGCCGCCCAATGGCTCTCTTGAACATCGTTATACGTAAGAGCGTCGGTTACCTTTGCATTTTCCTTCATTCTCGCAACAATCGCTGCCAGCTCCGCACGGGTCAGAGCGTTCTCCGGGTGAAACTTGCCATCCGGATATCCTAAAATATAACGCTGATGCTTCAGATTTCCGAAGCGGTCGGAAAACACTTTAATCTTGACCGCAGAGTCGGCCTTCGCAGAGCTCGATGTATTTCCTTCCACCGTGAACTTTCCTTGAATGCCGAATTCCGCATCCGCTGCGGCGACCGTTTTCCATTTCAGCTTGAGCTTGTAGCTTCCCGCTTGGCCGGCCGACAGCTTGCCGACTTTCCATGTAACCGTATTTCCGTTGACGGTACCGCCGTCCGCATCAATCACTTCCGCTCCTGCCGGGATCGTAACGGTGACGACTCCAGCATCGATCGAGAAGACGGACTGATTCTTATAGTCGACCGTAATCGTCGATTGCTCGCCTTCTTTTACAAGGTTCTTATCCACAGACAGATTCAAAGTAACATCGGACGTTGCAGATCCGTAATAAAATCCGCCGCCGTACGAAGTAGACGATGAAGTGTTATTCGCCGGAATTTGCCGGATCTTGAAATCGAAGGCTACGATATCCTGTCCGACGTGAATAATGCCGTCTTTAATGTAGCTGTCCGAGCCATCTGCCGCAGGCATGTTCGGTTTCGCTGTAAGCGTGCTGTAATCGTAGTACCCTGCTTTCGTCGCGACAATATAATAGTCTGCATTCGGATACACCATCCAGGCGTACTGCCCAGCAGTGTCCGACAGCTGCGGGTTGTGATTCTTATTCGGCGCAAAGGCGGCCAATTCAGGCAGTTCGACAGGCGTATGCGGCGTACGGCCGTTTTGTTTATTCAGCTCCGTATCCGCCCAATACAGCTTCACGCTAACTCCGTCAACCGGCTTACCGGAAGCTTCGTCGGTAATCGTGCCGTAAGGATCGATCAAGGAGTAGACAACGCCCAATTCTCCGTTTTGCTTCACGTTCACGATTGCCGACGGTCCGGCCAACACGGCGCCATTCGGTGCTTTAATCTGGTACGAAATTTTGTATTGGCCGCCTGGTACCTTCTCCAATTCGAAGCTTCCATCGGCTTTTAGCGCCAGGGTCGATTGGAAAACGGTCCCGTTGATGCCTTGGATGACGGCGCTGACGTTGCCGCTTCCGAACAAGCTTTCCGGCGTCTGCTGCACATTCGAAGCGGAAGGCGCGATAAACAGTTGACCGCTGATTTTGTTCGCGGAATCAATTTTTTGGCCTGCCGCATTCAATTGGCCTACGACTGCCGTTTGCGTGCTGTTTAAGGTTACCGTCCGGTTTCCGAGCTGTACCGGCGTTTGAATATTCATCGTATACGCGAAGTTGCCCCGAGGCACTCCGATTTGGTAAGAACCGTCTTGTGCGGTCGTTACGGTAGAAATGAAATCGACGATTCCGTCCCCGTTAAAATCGGCGGAAATCGAAACCGTGGCTCCTGCCGCCGGCTTTCCTGTTACCTGATCGATCACGATCCCTCGAACGGCTGCAGGCATGTAAGTCACTTCTACGCTTTGCTGCTTCGACAATCCCGATACCGTGATCACTTCGTTCAGAGGCGCAAGGCCCTGAAGCACCGGTGCGGTGTACTCGATGGAAGCAATCCCTTGCTCATTCGTAATTGCCGTTACATCGTTTTTCGTATTTCCGAAGTGGAACGTGACCGGCACACCGGCAACCGGATTTCCGTCCGCCGACACGACGCCCGCGCTCAACGTCACTTTGGAGCTGCCGTCTCCCGGCACGGAATTAGGCGTTTTGTTCAACGTTAAGTTGAACGGCGGCACCTGCTCTTGAACTACGATGGTTTCCGTCGCGGTTTTACCATCGTAGGTTACGGTAATGACGGCCGTTCCCGGAGCTTTGGCCGTGATCACGCCATTCGCATCGACCGAAACGATATCGGGATTCGAGGAAACGTAGGTTGCTTGTTTCGTTACGTCTTTAATGCTTTCGTCCAAATAAACTGCTGTCGCCTGCGTCTGATGAGTGGCACCCGGTACAAGCGTATAGTTGGCCGGAGTTACCACCAGATCGCGCAGTGTCGTTGTCGTGGCTCCCGTTGCGCCGGAAGCCGGCGATTCGATCCCGTTGCTTACAGCGCTTACCGTAAAGTTGTGATTCGTTCCCGGTTTAAGTCCCGTCACCGTATAACGAGTATCAGTTACGCCGGAGGCAATCAATTTCCCATTGTCGTAAATGTTATAGGACTGAGCGCCCGGAACCGCATTCCAGCTCACCGTTGCGCTTGTGGATGTCACATTGTCCGTTGTAACCCCTGTAGGAGCTGCAATCGACACTGTAATCGAGGCTTGCAATGTTGTTCCGTTATAAACGGCATAGATCACCGTCGTTCCTGCACCGACAGCCGTAACGAGTCCGCTCGGACTGATGGTGACTACGTTGTTGTTGGCCGAGCTGAACGCGGATTGGTTCGTTACTTCGACTTTGGTTCCGTTCGAGTACACGGAGGAAACGACCGTTTGATGCGTGGAGCCGACCGGCAGCGTGTAACGGGTGCTATCCAACGTAAGGACTCCCGAAGTCGGAAGCGTCACGCTGTTGGACGGTGCGGATTCCATCACGCCGTTCTCGCCTTTGACTACCGCCGTCACGGTGAATGTCGCAAACTCTCCCGGCGCAAGATCGGTTACCTGGTAAGTGGCGCTGCTGACATTCGTCGCGTACAACGCTCCGTCTTTATACAGATTGTAATACGTGGCGCCAGTCACGGTATTCCAGGTCAGCTTGTTAGCCGTCTCCGGCGTCGTTCCCGCTTTCAGGTTCGTCGGCGAAGGCGGAATTGCCACGGTAGCATAAGCGCCCCCGACCATCACCTTGGCCGTCACTTCGCCCGAAGGCGGGTTGCTTCCGAAATCCAGCACCGTCGTTCCCCGGCCGCTGCCGTCCGAAACCGCGTCCTTGTTCGTCAGGGTGCCTTGTGTCGATGCAAAGCTAATTGGAGCGTTTGAAACCGGATTTCCGTCGACATCATAAAGCGTGGCAATGACTTGGAATTGTCCAGGCTGCCCTGTCGGCACGGCATTGACGGTTACGTTCGTCGGAGCCTGCTTGTATTGATATTTCGTCGTATCGATCGGAGCCAGCTCGTTTGTGAAATACCACGAAATGATATCGTGTCTCTCGAAAGCGCCGCCCGTTGCCGCAGTAAATCCTGCGTAAACCCCCGGCTTCCCTTTGAAGATGTTGGCCAAATCGATATTGTTGGCATTGAGCACAGGAGTCGTCGGCCGAGCTTCCGTGCTGCTGATATAAACTTTGACGTTATTGGCGGATCCGTCATAATCGATCCACGAATAATAGTCTGTGCCGCTTGAAAGATTTATGCCTTGTGAATTAAGCTCGTTCGCCGCTGTAAACCATCCGGGGGTCGAGTTTTTAACATCCCCGTTTACGGCCAGCCCGATGTAATTGTTCGACGGGTCGGACATATCGGCGTTTTTATACGTATCGTATTTCACCGCAAAGCTTGGCTTGATTCCGCCGTACCCGATGCCTACTCCTACCGATCCCGCAGTGTTGGATTCAGCTTGAATCGTAAAGGTAATGCCGTCGGCCGGATTACCTAACTTATTCTCATTCAGCCGGAATTTAAAAAACGTGCTGAACGAATAATTGTCGCCCGGCGCAATGAGCTTTTTGTTAAAAGCCGTGCCGAACTTGTTGGTTAATGCCTCGGTTAAACGCAACACCTTGCGGTCTTTATTATCCGTTTCCACTTTGGCAGAGCCGTTCAACGAGAACAGCGCGAGTTGTTTCTCGTTGGAAAAATCGTCATTCTTGTAAGTAACCCACTTCACGCTATCTTCCGCCGCATGGGCCTGCAAAGCCGGCTGCAGCAGGGTTACCACCATGGAAATCATGAGCAGCCATGACATCCATTTCGATCGATGCACTTTCATCGTTCCCGCTCCTTTTTCATCTTCTCTCTCCTGAAATAGCAATTCTACTTTCTGTTTTTTCTATCCGCACCTCGCCTTCCTTCGTTTTAAAGAACATTTTTCGTTCACTTTACCAATCGCTTCTGAACAAAATCTGAACACCTTTCGACTACAAAACCAGCGACTCAGGTCCGTACCGGCGCAAAACTTGCTGAAAACAGGCGAAAGAGCAGAAAATAGCATCATTTTCCCAATTCATCCAGATTTTAATTTTGTGAAATAATTAACATTTTTTCGTTTTAAAATGCCTAAGTGGACGAAATTTTGATATGATCATTAATAGGAAAACGGCGGTTTTAAGCCGTTCGTTGGAACGAACAATTTTGCCGGGTAAACAAGCTTTTTAATAATAGATTACTTTTGCATACAGAAAGAGGAGGGCGCGAATTTGGCCACTCAACTACACGACAATGGGGTCGGGTTTGCACGGTATGGGCAAAGCGAGGTGCGCCGATGATTCGGATCATTCTTGCAGACGACGAAGCGCTGGGTTTGTTCAGCTTGCAAAAGCAGCTCGAGAAGCTGAACGGCTGCGTCATTGTCGGCGCCTATCAGAATGGGGCGGAAGCCGTCGAGGCGGTGCTGCGCGAGAAGCCGGAAGCTGTCTTTTTGGACATCGACATGCCGGAGCTGAGCGGTTTGGAAGCGGCCGAGATTATCATGTCGCACTTACCGGAAACCGAGATTATCTTCGCGACGGCTTACGAGGAATATGCGCTCAAGGCTTTCGAACTGGCGGCGATCGACTATTTGCTGAAGCCTGTCTCCACGCAAAGGCTTGCCAAAACATTAGCCCGGCTGTCGCAGGCCAAGGCTGCCAAAATCGAACCGGACCACCCCGCGGGGCCGTCTAGGACGAAGGAGCAGGTTACAATCCGCTGCTTTCAGACGCTGGAGGTTGACACCGGCGAATCCGGGCCCGTGCATTGGCGAACGAACAAAGCGCAGGAGCTGTTCGCCTACTTCGTTCATCTTCGAGACCAGCACGTGCGCAAAGATGCGCTGCTGGAGATGTTTTGGCCCGATATCGACCCGAAGAAAGGCTACACGCAGCTCTACACGACCATTTACCAAATCC
Source organism: Paenibacillus tyrphae (assembly GCF_000722545.1). Classification (GTDB taxonomy): domain Bacteria; phylum Bacillota; class Bacilli; order Paenibacillales; family NBRC-103111; genus Paenibacillus_G; species Paenibacillus_G tyrfis. The sequence goes on along the minus strand of NZ_JNVM01000005.1, from coordinate 183,314 downwards.
GCAAAACCGCAAGCGCCGTCCATCCCGGCATCCGGATCGTCAGCGGCGATAAAGGGTACCGGCTCGAGCTGAACGGCGTCGTCGTTGACGCGGTTACCTGGGAAGAGGGACTGCAGACGGCCCCGCCGCTCAGCGAGCATACGCTCGCGCGGCATTTGCAGCTGCTGGAGCTGTATCGAGGCGACTATCTGGAGGATTGCGGCTATTGGTGGGCGGAGAACGAGCGGGAGCGGCTGCGTATGCTGTGGTACCGGCATGCGATGCGTGTCGCAGCTTTTCTGGAATCGCGGGACAATGCGGCAGAAGCTTTCCAGCTCTATTTCCTCGTCCAACGCCGGTTCCCGTTCACGGAAGAGGTATATTGGGCACTGATCAAGCTCTTTACGTATATCGGAGACCGGGTGTCTGTGGAACGGCAGTACGATACGCTGTCGCAAATGCTGCATGACGAATTCGGTACGAAGCCGGCGAGAACGCTTGAACAGTGGTATCGGGAGCGCGTTGTTTAAAAAATGTTCAGAATCTTCGTCTATACTCAGGAGACGATTTCTTCGCGTGCGGTGCAGACACGTGCAAGAAACGTAGTTTCTTGAGGCGGTGATACATTTGGCCAAAATTATGGTCGTAGACGATGCCGCATTTATGCGGATGTTTATGAAGGATATATTGGAGTCTGCGGGGCACCAAGTCATATGCGAAGCGTCCAACGGAAGGGAAGCGATTGAAAAGTATGCCACCTTTCGCCCGGACCTCGTCACGATGGACATTACCATGCCCGATATGGACGGCATCGAAGCGTTGAAATTGATTATGGAGCGGGACCCTGCGGCGCAAGTCATCATGTGCTCGGCAATGGGGCACCGGGAGATGATTCTTGAAGCGATTCGAAGCGGAGCGAAGGATTTTGTCGTCAAGCCGCTTCAAGGCTCTCGGGTGCTGGACGCTGTCGACAGACTGCTTGAGGTTTAAGAAGAAGCTATGTAAAATTCAAAACCCACCGACGATAAAGGTCGGTGGGTTTTGTGGATCTATGGGGTCCTTGCGAAATTGTGGAGATCCAGCATCCAGCATCCGGCAAGCCTTGCTCCGCCTAAAACTCGCGTAACCGCTCAAGGCAAAGCCGGAAGCCGGACGGTAAACGTCGTTCCCGCGCCGGGAGCGCTCTGTACGGCGACGGAGCCTGTATGCATCTCAACGATCCGCTTGACGATCGCAAGCCCGAGCCCGCTCCCTCCCGTGCTTCGGTTGCGGGACCTATCCGCCTTGTAGAACCGCTCGAAAATATGCGCCACATCGTTCTCGGGAATGCCGATCCCGGTGTCGGTGACGAAGACGACCGCCTGCTGCCCGTTGCGCTTAAGCCGAACGCCGATCGTCCCGCCGGCCGGGGTGAATTTGATGCTGTTGTGCAGAAGATTGAACCACACTTGGCTCAGCAAATCTTCGTCAGCCTCGATGCTGACGTCTTCCAACGATACGTCCATGTCGATTCCTTTCTCGTGCCACTGCGGCTCGCACGCCAGAATCACGTTGCGCAGCTGCTTGTCGAGCCGGTACCGCCTCCGCTCGAACGGATGATGGTCGGATTCGAGGGAGGTCAGCTTCAGCAGGTTTTCGCTCAGCTTGGATAGCCGAGCGCTTTCCTTTTCGATGATGCCGAGATAATGCATCCGTTCCTCCCGGCTGAGCTCGTCGCTTTGCAGAATGCGGGCAAAGCCGCCGATCGACGTCAGCGGCGACTGGATTTCATGGGAGACGTTGGAGATGAACTCCTGGCGCATTTTTTCCATCTGATTGAGCTCGATGGCCATGTGGTTGATGCTTTCGACGAGCTCGCCGAACTGGCCCGGGACGCGTTCGTCCGGAGGAATGCTGACCGTGAAGTCGCCTTTGGCGATCCGCCTCATCGCATCGATCATCGGCCGGAACATTTCCATGCGCTTGTCGCGAAAAATAACACCGATCGTCCCCATAATCCCCATGCTGGTAATAAAGGCGACCAATTGGGTAAATAGCTGGCCGACGTAATCGGAAGGCCGGCTTCCAAGCGCATTCAGCAAATAACGGATGAAGAAATAAGCGGCCGACCAGCTCGCCAGCGAAAATAAAAGTAATAGGCAAATCCCGCAAACGCTTTTAAAAAATCTCCATCCGCGAGCCGCTTTCCGGTTCACCTGATGCTGTACTTCCACTCCCGTCCCTCCTTATCCGCGATAGGTTACACCTGCTGCTCTTGAATGCGAAGCTGCTGTGCGGCGAATTCGCGGTACAGCGCATGCGTTTGGAACAACTGCTCGTGCGTGCCGATGCCCGTTACTTTGCCTTTCTCAAGAAAAACGATCTGGTCCGCATCCACCACAGTCGACAGCCGGTGCGCAATAACCAGCGTCGTCCGTCCCTGCATTAAATTGTTCAGCGCCTGCTGCACGACGATTTCCGACTTGCTGTCCAGACTGGAGGTTGCCTCGTCCAGCATCAGAATTTGCGGGTTGCGCAGCAGCGCCCGCGCAATCGCAATCCGCTGCCGCTGCCCTCCGGACAGCTTGACGCCCCGTTCTCCGACTTCCGTTTCGTAGCCGTTCGGAAGCTCGTGAATAAACGTATCGGCGTAGGCCATGCGCGCCGCCTGCTCCAGCTCTTGGTCTGTCACATCGTGCGGCAAGCCGTAACAGATGTTGTCGCGGATCGTCCCGGCGATGAGCGGGCTTTCCTGGGAGACATAGCCGATGCGGCTGCGCCACGACGGCAGCGAGTACTCTTCGATCGGCTCGTCCCCGAGCTTGATCGAGCCCCCGGTCGGCGGGTAGAACTGCTCGAGCAGCGCAAACAGCGTCGTTTTTCCGCTGCCGCTCGGTCCGACGATGGCTGTAACTTTGCCGGGCTGCATGGTGAAGCTGACATCGTCCAGTATCGTTTCGCCAGCTTTATAGGCGAACGTCACGCGTTCGAGCGTCAACGGCCGACCTGCGTTATCAAGGGGCTTGCCGGAGGCATGATCTTCTTCCCCGAGCTCCAGCAGCGCTGCAATTCGTTCCGTCGCCCCGACCGCCTTTTGAAACTGCGTGAAGAAGGTCGTAATTTGCGTAATCGGCAGCACGAATTGGAACAAATACAGGATGAACGCCACCAGATCTCCCGCCGTCAGCGTACCGGAAGCGACCCGCGCGCCGCCGTAGCCGATAATGACCACAAGCAGCAGCATCAGGATGAAAAAGATAAGCGGCCCGACCCAAGCCGAAACGATGCCTTCCTTCAAGCCAAGCCGGAACAGCTTCTCGATGCCCGTCCGTCCGTTCCGGTATTCAACCGTCTCCGCATTCGAAGCTTTCACAAGCCGGATCTCCGACAATACCCGGCTGATCACCGCCGTGAAGCCGGCCGTTTCATCCTGAAGGCCAACCGAAATTTTATGCATCTGCCTACCGAGCGGGGCCAAAATCAAGATGGCCAGCGGCACGACGATCAGCATCATTAGCGTCATTTTCCAATCGAGATACAGCAGCACCGCAATGGACCCGACTACGCCCAGAATGCCGGTGAAGAAGCCGGTCAAGTGCTCGCTGATCAAGCCTTTGACGACGCCGGTATCGTTGGTCATCCGGCTGATCGTTTCCCCCGTCTCATGATTGTCGTAGTAGGAGACCGGCAGCACGAGCAGCTTATTCCACAGCCGGTCCCGCAGGGACGCAACGACCTTCTGCCCCGCCCGGTTGAGCAAATAAACGCCGACGCCGCCCGCAATCGCTTGAACGATAAAAGCTACTCCCATCAGCACGATCTGCGTCAGGCTTAAGGAAGTCAGCGAAAAGCTGTCGACCATATTTTTCGTAAACAGCGGAATCGCCAATCCGACCAAGGTCGAGATGATGCTTAGAAACAGCGCGGCGGCAAGCAGACCCTTGGAAGGCTTCGTTTCCCGGACCAGCCGGATCAATTGCCGCCAATTCGCCGATGTTTTCGGTTTTGACATGTGTGTTCCAACTCCCATTCTATTTTCCTATATCTCTCTTCCGTTTGACAATCTGTACTTTACGATACTTTTTTAAACGGAATATTAACGGAAAAGATTGGAACACATGGGAATGAAAAAAAGCCTTCATCCGCCAAAAGCATCGGATCAAGGCCGGCTGCGCAGCCGCTCCAGAAAGTTCAAACAGCCGCTTCTTTCGTGGAACGTCTCCTGATCTCGCTTACCGTTTCTTCCGGGGTCAACTCGGACGTATCGAGCCAAAGGCCGATTTTCGGCGTTTCGTTATGCAAAATGTCGTTCAACCCAGCAACCGTCCACAATCCGTAGCCATTCTTCGCCCGGGCCGCCTCTCTGGCGGCAACCGCCTCGCTGCTGGGCGACAGCACAACAACATAAAGCGGACGATGCCGGACGAAAGAGACGAACTCTTCCAGCATCGGACCGATGACGACGTCCTGCACGACGACGGTGAAGCCGGCATCGGCATATGTATCGGCCGCAGCGGCAGCCAGTCGGTACCGCAAAAGCAGCTGACGGTTCGCCTCCTCGGAAGCGTCGGGAAGCAGCTCTTCCCGGCCTGTGACGATCATCCTGCGGAACGCGTCGCCGCGCAAATGAACCCCCCGGCCGAATTGCTCGGCCAGCAGCTGCGCAACCGTCGATTTGCCGCTCGCCATCACCCCAGTGATTAGATAAATAGCAGTTTCTTCATCGTATTTCATGCGAATGCCCCTCTCCCGCGAACTTCGTGTTACCTTCAGTGTAACATTCGCGCGAAACCATCATTAGGGACCGTTTGGATAAAACGGTTTTCTCCTCCGGTCCGAGGGCAGAACAGCTTCGGTAAGCTGCTATTTGACTATGGCGACGCTATTTTCCGGGTACATGCGCACCCATCCCTCTTTCGCATAACGCCCCTCCGTTCGAAGGCGCTCCAGCCAAGCTTTCGCTTCCCGCTCCCCGGCTCCATGCACGGTCCGGTATGCTTTTTGCAATGCCGACTCCACCTCCAGGGACATCTGAGCGTCATCCCCGCAGACGTAGATGCGTCCTCCCCGATCAAGGATGTCCATCAAATTCGAGGCATGGCGTTCCAGCAAATGCTGTACATGGATGCTGCTTTTCCCTTCCGCACGGGAAAACGCTTGATGAAGCGTAACGACATCCTCCCTATCGTAGTGCTCAAGCTCCTCGCGATAAATCGAATCCGATTCGTTCCGGCATCCGATATAAAGATGCGCCTCGCCCAGCACGACTCCCTTCTCCCGGAAAGCGGCCCGCGCCTGCAAAAAGCCCCGGAAAGGCGCTGCTCCCGTCCCGGTCCCCACCATAATGATCGGCGTCGCCGGATTTTCCGGGAGCCGCAATCCGGCTTCGGACGTACGGATGAAGAGCAAGACTACTTCTCCGGGCCTGCATTCGGCCAAGTGATTCGAAGACGTCCCGCGGTATTCGCCGCGCCCGCTCCAAGCCGGGTTCTGCACCACGTCTACGGCAATGCTGACCTGCTGGGGACTGGCCTGCGGAGAGCTGGATATGAAATAATATCTCGGCTGGAGAGAAGGCAGCAGCTCAATGAACCTTTCGAACGGCAGCTGGCAGGCTTCATATTTTTCAAGCAGGTCGAGCAGAGTAATACGCTGCTTCAGGATCTGCTCCTCGTAGACGCTCTCCTCAGCCATCGCTTCCAATTCATGCTTGTGCGGAGGACACACCGTATAGGCCGCAAGCTCACGAAGCTGCTCGCGGGTAACGGCTTCCTGCAGCTCTACGCACCGGCTCAGCAGCTCGTGGATACCGACCGGGCGATCCAGCGGGAGATGCGCGAGGCGGTTACCGTTGGCCGTGACAATCAATTGATCGCTCCCCTTCAAGCCGTACCGCCGCATAATCCGGCCGACGTTCGCCAGGCTGTTGCTTGGCAGCACGCCGAGAAGATCGCCCTCCCGGTAGGTAACCCCATCCGGCAGCGCAAGATCCAGATGCCGTGTGCTCCGGCCGCTACCAGCCATCCGGAGCTCGCGGTTATCCGTCACCGAAGCGTAGAAAGCGTCGTAGGCTCGGGCAAGCGGAATGGTTTCCAAGCCGCTGACCATTCGGACATGAAGACTGCTTTTCGCCTTCTCCGCGTCGCCTCGTCCCAGTCCGAAAGCATGCATAAGATCGGACCATAGACGAATCCGCCATTCGTCGAGCTGCTTCTCGAAGTCGCCGCCGGCATCCGCCTCGCCGCGCACCGAAAGTCTCGTCGCTCCCTTTCTGGCCAGCTGCTCGTCAATCCACCTCGGCACGTCCTGATACGTATTGGACCAGCTGCGGTCCCCGCACCCGAATACGGCATAGCGAACCCCTTGAAGCTCGCCCGGCTGCACGCCTTCAAGCCATTTCACGAACTCGCGCGCATTGCCCGGAGGCTTGCCGTTATAAGACGCGGTGACGATAAGCACCGCCCCATCCTTGGGCAATCTTCCGACCCAATCGTTCAGCGGCGCAGCTTCGCTTCGGAAGCCCCGCGCCCGCGCGGCATCCGACAGCTCGCGGGCAATCCCTTCCGCCGTGCCCAAATTGGAACCGTAAAGCACGAGCAGAGACGTCTTTTCCGCCCCTGCAAGCGGACGGTTCGCCTGCGCCTGCCTTTGATCCGCCGCAGCGGCTTTGGCATGGCCTGCTTCCGGTTCTTGAACCGCCGGGCTTGCCGTCTTATGCCGCAGCCGCACGCGGATATGAAAATCGCCCGGCTTCAGCGTCAAGGTTTGCTTCACGTCCAACTGGTAGTTCGTATGATCCACCAGCTCAAAATGCCGGACAATCATGCTGAGAACGAGCGTCGCTTCGTGAAGTGCAAACTGCATACCGATGCAAGCCCGCTGCCCGTTGCCAAACGGCTTGTAGGCATGATTCGGAATTTTGCCGGGAGCTTCGAAGCGTTCGGGGCGGAATTCGTCCGCGTCGGCGCCCCAGGCGGCTTTATCCCGATGAAGCTGTGGCAGGATCACCCCGATGCCTTCCCCCTTGCGAATGCGGTACTTGCCGCCGATAACCGTATCTTCCTTCGCATAGAGCTCGAATCCCGGGGCCGTCGGCCATAAGCGCAGCGATTCGTTTAAAATCATCCGAATGTAATGGAGCTGCAGCACCTGCGAATACGACGGAAACGAATCCGTCAGCACCCGGTCCGCTTCCAGATAAGCCTTCTGCAGCACATCCGGATGCTTCAGCAAAAAGTATAAGGCAAACGATAACAAGCCGCTTGTCGTCTCATGTCCGGCGATCAAGAACGTGATGATCTGATACCGGATATTTTCGTCATCCAGCGTCTCGTCTGTCTCCGGGTCCTTCCCATTCAGCATCCGGGCGAGCAGGTCGATTTCCCCCCGGTCCCCGCCTGCCTTTCGTTCCTCGATCATTTTGTCCACCAAGGAAAACATCGTTTGAATATCTTCGTTAAATTGCTGTCTCGTTCGCACCATGAACAGGTTTTGGATCTTCAGGCGACTGCTTTGCAGCATCGCTTCGTTCAGAGCGCGGACCATGCTGTTAATAAAAGGGCTTGGCGTTTCGCGATAAAAACTGTTAAAGCGGTAATTGAAGCCGCATAGTCCGATCGTGTCCAGCGTAAGCCGGGTCATGTCTTCCGCGACATCGATGCTTTCGTTGGGGTTGAGACGGGCCCATTTTTGAATCAGCTGCGAAGCGATGTCGACCATCATCGCATGGTACCCTTTCATCGCCTGCTGGCTGAAGGTGGGGAGAAGAATCCGATGGGCTTTTTGCCAATTCGGTTCATCTGTGCGGCTTGTAAACAACCCGTCCCCGCCAAAAGCGCGCACGTTTTCCAGGTCGCCCTTTATGCTTTTATCGAAGCGCGATTCATCGCAAACCTCCGCCACCAATTCATGTCCGGACACCATAATGCTGGAATAACCCGGAAGCGTGACCCGGTATATAGGGCCGTACTCTTCTGCAAGTTTACAAAGTGAAAGGGTCGGTTTCTTGCTGTCGATCAAAGGTAAATTTCCAAGGGGACCATAAGTTTTGGGCTGAGGAATGACTCCCGCTTCACTCATAACAACCATCCTCCCGAATCCATTTGCCTTGCCGAGCCTCTTTAAACTTGCTTTACGGCTTGCTTGCTTTAAACCCGTGGTACAGCGTCTCCAGAACTAACGCCGCCGCCGCTTTTTTGGCAACGTGGCCTTCATGAACCTGCTGCCAGGTGACAAAGAGGAGCGAATACAGCACGTTCAGAATCCATTCGCTGCTCATATCTTGCCGGAAATGGCCTTTGCGCTGCAGCAATTGGATCATGTGGCGTATCGGTTCCTTCAGCTTCTCCTCGGCCGCGGACATCTCGGGGTTGTAATTCAGCGAGGTTTCATGAGCGAGAAAATAAATTTTGTCCCCAAGCGGAATCAGCGCCTCCACCAGCTGTGATATATAGGTTTCGCTCGATTCCTCGTCCAACGGGATACGGCTCATCGTCTCTTCCACCACCTGAGCTGCTCTTAACCCCAGCTGCAGCATCAGCTGCTCCCTGCTCGCCACATACCGGTGAAGGGTAGCAATGCCGATGCCCGCATATTCGGCAATCTCGTTCAGAGATGCCGTAGGCTTTTCGACCAGCAGCTCCGTAGCCGCATCGAGTATGGCACGAAGCCTGAGCTCCTTTGTTGCCGATCTGGCCGTCCCCATCTCTCTGCCTCGCTTTCGATAAATTTGATAGATTAATCTATCATTTTATTCCATTATAAACCAGTACATACATAAATTCAAATAAAAAAAGCCGTGCTGCTCACGGCTGAAATCATGCTCCGGATATGGGATTTGCCCGCCTTCGCTCCAAACCGGCCTTTTTTCGGGAGTAACAAACTAGTGAAATCGCCGCCGGGTCATGCTATGATATGAAAATGCATTACTACTAAACCATTTGATGGACAGCGAGGTCCCGATGAATCCGTACTCCCTCTATTATGAATTCGATCGTCAGGCATGGTCCGGACTGCCGGCTACCGCGCCCCTTCGCATTACGATGGAAGAGTTCGAGCAGCTCAAAGGCCTGAACGATAAAGTTCCGTTTCGAGAGGTCGAAGAAATTTACCTTCCCTTGACGCGTTTTCTCGATCTGCTGGTGGAGAACGCCAGGACGCTTCACCGCACGTCCGCTTCGTTCCTGCAGAACGGCGCCGAACCGGTTCCGTTCATTATCGGCATCGCCGGGAGCGTGGCCGTAGGCAAAAGCACGACGGCCAGACTGCTGCAGCTGCTGCTGTCGCGATGTTCGGAGTACCGGAACGTGGAGCTGATTACGACGGACGGCTTCTTGTTCCCGAACCGCGTGCTGGAGGAGCGAGGGCTTATGAAGCGCAAAGGCTTCCCGGAAAGCTACGACATCAAGAAGCTGCTCCGGTTTATCCGCGATATTAAAGCGGGCAAGCCCGTGGTGCATGCGCCGGTCTACTCCCACTTGTCGTACGATATCGTGCCGGACGAAGTGGAGACGATCCGCCAGCCCGATATTTTGATCGTGGAAGGCATCAACGTCCTGCAAGTCGGAAAACAGTCGCAAGTATTCGTCAGCGACTTTTTCGATTATTCGATTTATGTCGATGCGAAGGAAGAAGATATCGAGCAGTGGTACGTCGAACGGTTCCGGATGCTCCGCGAAACGGCGTTTCTCAATCCGAAGTCGTACTTCCATCGTTTTGCCGAGCTTCATGGCGAAGAGCTCGTCACAACTGCTTCCGGTATCTGGAAGGACATCAACGCGGTCAACCTGCACGAGAACATTTTGCCGACCAAAGGACGCGCGAAGATGATTTTGGAAAAAGGGGCGAGCCATGCCGTGCAGCGGGTATTCGTGCGGAAGTGACACGCCAAAAAGCCGCCCCTTCCCTGCAGCGACGCGAGCTTCAATGCCGGAGCGGCATTGGTGCGGCTGCCAAGGAAGCGGACGGCTAAGCGGTTCATAGATCCGCTGCGGTTAAAACTCGCTCGCGTTTGCGAGATGTCCGCCATCCACCGTGATCGTGGAACCGGTTACGTAGCTGGCCTCGTCGGACGCGAGAAACAGGAAGACGTTCGCCACTTCGTCGATCGTGGCCGACCTACGCATCGGCGTTCGCTCGGAAAAGGCCGGCAGCCCTTCCCGGATGCGCAGCTCGCGGTCGAGCGGCGTCTCCACGAAGCCCGGCGCGACGACGTTCACGCGGATGCCGTACGGGGCCAGCTCGACAGCCATCGATTGCGACAGCAGGATGACGCCGGCTTTCGAAGCGTTGTAATGCGCCAGCATCGAGCTGCCCGCGAGGCCGTTCTTGGAGCTCATATTGACGATGCTTCCGCCCGTCCCCTGCCGGATCATCCGTTCGGCGGCCAACTGGCCCAGCCGGAACACGGCGCGCACGTTGATGTCCATCACCGCGTCCCAATGGGCCAGCGGGATGTCCAGAAACGGCTCCCGGTACGCAATGCCCGCATTGTTGATCACAATGTCGATCCCCTGCCACCGGTCGAAAGCCTCTCCCGCCGCCTGCTCGAGCTGCTCCAGGTTGCGCAGGTCGCACACCGACAAGGCAAGCCTCTCCGCATGCCCCGCAAACTCCTCCCGCAATGCCTCCAGCTCGGCTTCGTTCTGGTCCAGCGCAATCACGCCTGCCCCCTCCGCCAAAAAACGTCCGACGATGCCCTTGCCAATGCCCCGGGCGCCGCCGGTGACAAGCGCGCGTTTGCCGCCAAGCCTCATTATGCCTCTCCTCCTTTGCTTCGTTGCTCCGGCGTCTGGTTACAGCACGCCGTATTTGTCGTACACTTCCCGCAGCGTGCGGCCCGCCTTCAGCTCGTCGCGGGTATGATTTTCGCGAGTCACTTTGTCCGTAGCGAGCCGGACCACCTCATCGACGACCGCGGCGGGAATGACGACGACGCCATCCCGGTCGCCAAATATAACGTCGCCCGGATGGACCAGCACGTCGCCGCACAACACCGGCACGTCGTATTCGATGACCAAGCCGCGGCCGCGGGAATCGACCGGCTTCGTGCCCGTCGCGAAAACTGGAAAATCCAGCTCCAAAATCTTTTTCGAATCGCGGATCAGACCGTCCACGACCGCACCGCGGGCACCGCGAGCTTGGGATGCGGTCGAGAGCAGCTCGCCCCACAGCCCGTTCTGACGGGAACGGTTCGTGCAGCCGATCACGATCTCTCCCGGCCGGATGCTGTCTACGGCGGCGATTTCCTGCGCATACGGATCTTCCGGCAGATGATGCACGTCAACGGACAGCATCGTTTTCGCCCGCCCCGCAATGACCCAATCGGCGGATAACGGCGTCAGGTCCTCTCTCATCACCTGATGACGGTACCCCAGTTCGTCTAACGTATCGGATATGACCGCAGAATACAAGCTTTCGCACATGAAATCAAACAATGGCTTATCGTTGTCGTACATCGATTTTCCTCCTCTATTAGGGTTCGCGGCTTCAGCCTTTCACAGCGCCCGCGGACAACCCTTTCACGAAATAACCTTGAAAAGCGAAAAACAACGCCAGAATCGGCACCAGCGTAAGCGTAATGCCTCCGAATAACAAGCTCAAATCCGACATGCCCTTCGCTCCGAAAAATTTGTACAGGCTGACGCTGACGGTCGGAAAATCCCGCGTATTGACCAGCACGAGCGGAAGCAGCAGATCGTTCCAGATGTAGATGAACTGCAGGATGACCAGCGTTGCCGTCGCAGGCTTGAGCAGCGGAAAAATGATCTGAAAAAACGTCCGTACCGGCGAGCATCCGTCCATATAGGCCGACTCCTCCAGCTCGAACGGGATGCCGCGGACGAAGCCCGCACACATGAAGATACAGAACGGCGACAGCACCGCGACGTAGACGAGCGAAATGCCGTAGACCGTTCCCTGCAGCTGAAGGCTTTTCAGCAAAAACACGAGCGGAATCAGCGCCGACTGTACGGGAATCATGATGCACGAGACGTAAAACCAATACAGCGACCGGAATACCGGATGCGGGATGCGGGCCACGGCATAGGCGGCCAGCGCCGAGAAGACGATGCAGCAGACGAGCGACATCGCACCGATCCCGATCGTAATGCCGTAGGAGCGCAGGATGTCCATCCGTTCCACGGCCGCCAGCACATTCTTCAAGCCGTAAGACCAGTCGGGCAAGGACAGCGGGCTGGTCACGATCTGCTCGTGCGACTTGAACGTATTGATGGCAATCAGATACAGCGGTACCGAAATCAAGAGCGCAAGGCCGACGGCCAGCGCTTCGGTGGCGAATCGTGCGGATTTTCGCTTCATGCTCCGTGCGCCCCCTGTTCGTATTTTCTGGAGAGTGCGACGAAAAAGCAGGTGACAACCAGCACGACCATCGTCATGACGAACGAAGCGGCCATGCCGTATGCCATATCCGATGATTGGAACGCATACCGGTAGATGCGGATGGCGAGCGTCTCGCTGGCGTTGGCGGGTCCGCCGCCCGTCAGGGCGAACGGCAGATCGAACAGGCGGATGCCGTTCGCAAGTCCGATCAGCACGTTCACCGTAATGCCCGGCGCAATCATCGGCAGCACGATGGATACGAAGCGCCGCGGCCTCGACGCGCCGTCGAGCATCCCCGCTTCCAGCAGCTCGCCCGGCACGCCCTGCAGCGCCGCGAGATAAATAATGATGATCGGCCCCATCATCTGCCAGACGGTAATCAGGACGATCGTCGGAACGACATAATCCGGCGAATCGACCCAGGCGGTGGTGACAGGACGGCCGGCGAGCGCGGACAGCCATTGGTTGGCCAAGCCGCTGTTCGCGTCCAGAATGTACCGCCAGACGAAAGCCGCAACGACGATCGGGATGACGTTCGGGATATAATAGAGCGCCCGGAGCGCTTTTTTCGTCCGAAGCGGCTGATCGAGCAGTACGGCGAAGAACAGCCCGAGCACGTTGGACAGGACGGCCGCCGATAGGCCGATCGCGAGCGTACGCCACAGCGAATGCACGAACACGTCTTCTTTGAAAATATCCGCATAATTTTTAAAGCCGATGAAGCTGTAGGCTCCCACGCCTTTCCAGTCGGTCAGGCTGTAATAAAACGACTGCGCGATCGGAAAAAGGAGAAACGTCAGCAAAATCAGCGTAATCGGCGTAACGAAGAGAAGTCCGGTCATAACATATTTTTTCTGCATGGCTACCCCTTCCGGCGAAGATTGGCGGCAAGGAAGCGCAGAGCGGCGGCAACCGGCGGTCTTCCGCCCTGCGCTCTTCTCCTGTCAAAGCAGAGCTGCCGGGCCTGTTATTTGGACTTGGCTTTGTCGTACTCTTTAACGAACCGTTCGGCGGCTTTATTGGCATCGCCGCCATACGTATACTCCTGCGCGGCCTGTCCCAAGGCGATCCAAGCCGGTCCCGGAACCGGTCCGGTGTTGGCGAAGGAGATAATGCGTCCGGTTTCCAGCCACTTCGGCACGTCCGCATACGCCGGGTCCAGCTCTCCGACGCCCGGCATGGCGGGGAAGTTGCCTTTGACCTTCAAGATTTCACCGTACGTTTCCTTCGAGAACAGCCAGTTTGCGAACTTGGCGGCTTCCTCTACGTTCTTGGACTTCGCATTCAGCGCAAGCCCGTCCTCCGGCACGAAGATGACTCCGTTCTCGCGATCCGGCGCGTAAGGGAGATTGGCGAAGCCCCATTCCAGATTCGGGTTCAGTTTCCGGATCGCGCCCGCTTCCCAAGTGCCTCCGAGCAGCATGGCGGCCTCTCCGTTCGCGAACGCCTGCTGGGCAATCGCGTATTCGTTCGTAAAGCTGCCCTGGCGGACGTACTGGTTCAGCTCCTTAAACCGCTCGAAGCCTTCGCCCAGCAGCGCCTTGTTCTCCGGCTTGCTCCAATCGACGCTTCCGGACAAATACGCTTTTTTGAACTCCTCATGCTTCAAAGCGTAATTCCCGAACGTCCAGTGGAACACATTGGCGATGGATGTCTCCCATTTGGAAGCGTATACAATTAAGTCTTTGCCTTTAGCCTTCAGCTTCTTCCCGGCGTCCATGAACTCTTCCCACGTCTTGGGCGGGGCCGCATATCCGATATCGGCCAGCATCTTCTTGTTGTAATTGAGGCCAAGCACGCCGACGCCCAGCGTAAACGCCGCGTATTTGCCGTTATACATCGACGCTTGGCGGATCGATTCCGTGTAGTTCCGGGTAGAGCTGAGCGGGCTCAGATCGTACAAGTATCCGCTCTCGTCCGCAAGCTTCGTCGTGACGTGTCCGATGTTGATCTGATACAGATCAGGCACGTCGCCGGTCGATATTTTCGTCCTCAGCGAGTCGAAAATATTGCCGTCGGGCATCACTTCCGCCTTGATCGTCACGCCCGGATTCTGGGACTCGTATTTCTTGACGAACTCGTCCACCTTGCCGTTGAACAGCGATTCGGCAACCAGCATGTACAGCGTGACGGACTTCTTGCCGTCCGCCTCGCCGCCCTTCGCCGGCTGCCCTTCGTTTGAGCAAGCGCTTACCATGGAAACCAGCAGAACGGCAGCCAGCCCGCCGGTCATCGCTTTTTTTGTCCCCTTCATCTTCATCGTCGGTGCCCCCTGTACGCTCAAATGTGTAACGCCAATCCGTCCGCTCAGGCTGGCCTGTAGAGGCCGGGAAACCCCGGCCCCCTACTTCCGCAGCTCCTTCGGGACGAGGAAGTCAAAGTCGCACCCTTTGTCCGCCTGCATGACGCGTTCAATATACAGCAGCCCGTAGCCCCGGTCGTAATGCGGCGCGGGCGCGGTCCACTGCTCCCGGCGGCGCGCCAGCTCGTCGGCTTCCACCTCGAGATGCAACCGCCGGGCGGCGATATCCAGCTCAATCATGTCCCCGTCCTGCACGAGCGCCAACGGACCGCCGACCGCCGCTTCCGGGGCGGCGTGGACGATCAGCGCGCCGTAAGACGTGCCGCTGATCCGGGCGTCGGAGATGCGGACCATGTCGCGGACGCCGCGCAGCAGCAGCTTTTTCGGAATCGGGATTTGCCCGATTTCCGGCATCGCCGGAGCACCTTTGGGCCCGGCATTCTTGAGCACCAGTACGCTGCTTTCATCCACGTCCAGCTCCGGATCGTCGATGCGCCGTTCGAGATCGGCCGGCGATTCGAACACGACCGCCCGCCCCCGGTGCTTCTTCAGATGCGGCGAGACCGCCGTCTGCTTGATCAGCGCGCCGTCCGGCGCCAGATTGCCGCGCAGCACGGCGATGCCGCCTTGCGGATCGAGCGGCTGGTCCAGCGGGTAGATTACGCTGCGGTCCAGCACCTCCACGCCGCGCAGATTTTCGCTGACGGAACGTCCAGTCACGGTCAGGCAGTCGCCGTGCAGCAGCCCTTCCAGCTCCTTCATCAGCGCCGGGACACCACCGGCCTCGAAATATTCCTCCATCTGGTATTGGCCGGAAGGCCGCAGATTGAGCAGGAACGGCGTCGCCGCGGCAATGTCGTCGAACTTCTCCAGCGGGAGCCGGATGCCGAGGCGACCGGCAATCGCCACTAGGTGGATGATCGCATTCGTCGACCCGCCGCTGGCCATCGTCACGCGGATCGCATTTTCCAGCGCCGCCTCCGTCATGATCTCCCGCGGCCGAATGTCCGCCTTCACGAGGTTGACGATCTGCCTGCCGGTGCGTTCCGCCATATGCCGCCTGCGGCTGTCCGGCGCGGGAATGGCCGCGCAGCCCGGCAGCGCCATGCCGAGCGCTTCGGCGATGGAAGCCATCGTGCTGGCCGTTCCCATCACCATGCAGTGACCGTCGCTGCGGCAGATCGCGTTCTCCGCTGTTGCGAGCTGCTCATCGTTGAGATTGCCCGCCTTATGCTCCAGCGTAAATTGGTAGCAATCCGTGCATGCGCCCAAACTGCGGCCGTTCAGCCGCCCGTTCAGCATCGGCCCGCCCGTCAGCACGATGGCCGGAATGTTGGCGCTGGCGGCGGCCATCAGTTGGGCCGGCACCGTTTTGTCACAGCCGCCGATCAGCACGACGCCGTCGATCGGGTGCGCCTTCAGCATTTCCTCCGTATCCATCGCCATCAGATTGCGCAGCAGCATCGTCGTCGGCTTGACGTAAGGCTCGCCGATGGAGATTGTCGGAAACTCCATCGGGAGTCCTCCGGCCTGCCAGACGCCCCGCTTCACATAATCGACCAGCTCGTTGAAATGGGAATGGCATTTGTTCAGCTCGCTGAACGTGTTGCAGATGCCGATGACCGGCTTGGCGAGATCCTCTTCCGTATATCCCATCGATTTGGTAAACGAGCGGTGGATGAACCCCCACAGCCCTTCGTCGGCAAAATAGGCTTCGCCCCTGCGTTTTCCGTTGTCCGATTGTTCCGCCATTGCGCTTCCGTCTCCTTCATGCGTGCCCCGCACGCGTTTCGTCCTTCGTCCGGATCCATGCTCCGCAGCGTTTCAAAAAGCCTTGCCGCAGCTTCTATACAAGTCCAAGCAGCTCCGGCGTATTCCGATGCAAAATATCTTCAATGACCTGCTCCGGCACCTGCGGAAGCGAGGTGCCTTCGGTGAACCGGTTGATGTTCCGCAGCGCGTCGATCATCTGCTGCGTCGTAAAGAACGGATAATCCGATCCGAACAAGATTTTATGCGTTACGCCGTACTCGCAAGCCGACACCAGCGCATTGTAAAACTGCCACGGACGGGAGCCCAACGCCGACAGATCCATGTACAGGTTCGGGTTTTTGCGGACAACGGCGATGCATTCGTCCACCCAAGGATGCCCCATGTGGGCGATCACCATTTTTAAATTCGGGAACGCCCGGGCGATCGGATCGAGCGCTGCCGGACGGGAAGCGTCGAGGTACCCTTCCGGCACGAACGACGTGCCCTGATGCCACAGAATCGGCACGCCCAGCTCGTCCGCCTTCGCATAGAGCGGGAAATGCTCCTTCGCCTCCGGGTAAAAGTTTTGGTAGATCGGACCGAGCTTCAAGCCCTGCAGCCCGAGCTCCTTCACCGCCGATTCCAGCAGGCTGGCCGCATTCAGCCGGTTCGGATCGACGCTGGCGAAGCCGAACAGCTTGCCGGGATGCTTGGCTACGTAGTCCGCGACGTACTCGTTCGGCACGTTGAGCCCGGTGGCCGGGGCGTCGAAGGCCAGCACGATCGCACCGGCGATATCCTTGAACAGCTCCCAGTGTCCTTCCGGCGTCACGAGCATTTCCTGTCCGTCTCCCCAAGCCCGCTTGGCCGCGGCCAGCGTAGCTCCGCCGAACTGGCCCGGACCGAATACGTGCGTATGGCAATCGAAGATCATCTCGTGTGCTTCCTCCCCACATCGTTTGTCCATATTATAACCCGCCCGTTCATCTGCGCGCTTCCCTGCCTCACAGCTTTCCTTCGCCGCGCAGCTCCTTCAGCACGTCTTCGATGCACTGAAGCGTATGGTCGATATCTTGCTCGGTATGGCTGAAGCTGACATGATTGCGCTTGATGTTCATCGGCATTTTGAAGATGCCCCGCTCCATCAGCTTCCGACGGTACGACACGTACAATTCGGCGTCGTTGTCCTTCAGATCGGTGTAATTCAGCGGCTCGCGGTCCATGAAATATGTCGTCCAGACGGACCCGAAGCCGGCGACATACGCCCGAATGCCCATCCGCTCGTGGATATCGCGAATCCCTTGCCGCATTCGTTCGCCCAAGCGGAAAATGTGCTCATGCACGCCGGCCGTCTCCATCAGCCCGATCGTCGCAATCGAGGCCGCCGTGCCGACGGCATGGCCGTTGTACGTTCCCGCGAACCAGACGTCCCCGCCCGGATTCGTATTAAAGCGCATCATCAGCTCGTTTTTGCCGGCCACCGCCGCGATCGGAAAGCCGTTAGCCATCGCTTTGCCCATTGTCGTCAGATCCGGCGTCACCCCGCATACCTTCTGGTAGCCGCCGATGTCGTGCCGGAAGCCGGTAATGACCTCGTCGAAAATCAGCACCGCGCCGTACCGCAAGCACAGCTCCCGCAGCCCCTGCAGGAACCCCGGCTGCGGCATCACGCAGCCGATGTTGTGCGGCACCGGCTCCACGATCAGCGCCGCAACCTCGCCCGGATTCGCTTCGAACGTCCGCTGCACGTCGTCCAGATCGTTGAACGTGCAGATCAGCGTATGGTCGACCGCTTCGTCCATCATCCCGGCGGAGCCCGGATCGCGCTTGCCGATCATGTCCCATGCGCTGAGCATATTGCGAGCGACATAATCATGCCAGCCGTGATAGCAGCCTTGGAACTTGATCAGCTTCACCCGTCCGGTCACCGCCCGCGACAGCCGGATGGCATGGTAGGTCGCTTCCGAGCCGGAGTTGCAAAACAGCACCGATTCCGCCGACGGGACATGTTTGCAAATTTTCTCCGCCAGCTCGATCTCCAGATCCGTCGTACCGACGCCATAAAGATCGGTGCGCTCCAGCGCCTCTACGACCCGTTGGGTGACGTAAGGGTGACGGTGTCCGAGGACGAACGGCCCGAAGGCCGCTTGGTAATCGATGTAGCGGTTGCCGTCCGCATCGTAGATGTAAGCGCCTTCCGCTTCCGTAAAAATAAGATGCGGCGCCACATTGCGAATCGACGTATGTACGCCGCCGGGGGTGTAGCGCAGCGCCCGTTCGTACAGTGCTCGCGAGGCGTCCGTTTGTAATCCGTTCATGGAATCACTCCTCATTTCTTGAATATCGTTTAATATGCAAAACACTATTTAATTAAAAAGTAAACGCTTCCCGTTTGTTTGTCAATACGGTATTTTAAAGGCATAACGATCCTGCTCCACTACGGAGTTAACGGCATAAACCGCATGTTCTCTATGCGTCTTCGCCAAAATCCCGGTACTTGTCCATGGATCATAGCAGCGCTTGACGTAAGGAGCCGCCTTTTTGTATTATAAATATTGTTTAAAATAAATCAGTAAGGCGGAACGATCATGGCTACGGATAAAAAATATAACGTCCCCGCATTGGAGAAGGCGATTGCCATCATCGAAACGCTGTCCCAGCGCGAGGAGCCTGTCGGCGTCAGCGACTTGTGCAAGCTCGTAGACATCCCGAAAACGAGCGTTTTCTTCATTCTCAATACGCTGGAGCAGCATCAATATATCATCAAGAGCCCCGACGGCAAGTACAGCCTCGGCTCCAAATTCATCAATATCGGCTTGTCCACGCTGAACCGGATCGATATCCGCACCGCGGCCCGGGTGTCCATGGAGCGGCTGCTCGAAGAAACGGGCTTTACCGTACACCTCGCCGTCCTCGACAACCTCGAGCCGATGTACATTGAGAAGGTGGAGAGCCAGGCGTTTGTCAAGTTCGCCACCTATATCGGGCAGCGGCAGCCGCTTCACGCCTCGGGCGTCGGCAAGGCGCTGGCCGCCTTCATGCCGCAGGACCTGCTGGAGCAGGCGATCCGCGAGAAAGGACTGCCGGAGAAAACGGAGAAGACGATCACGAACGTCCACGATTTCACGGCCGAAATCGAGGCGATTCGCAGGCAGGGATATGCCGTGGAGGACGAGGAAGGCGAGGCAGGAGTACGCTGCATCGGGGCCCCGGTATTCGATCATTACGGGCAGCTCAAGGCGGCGGTCAGCATCACCGCTTTGCGGACGGAGCTTCCGATCCACGACATCCCTGCCATCGGCGAGAAAGTCAAGCGTGCCGCGCTGGATATTTCGAGGCAGCTCGGGTATGTCCAGACGCCGGAGCCGGAACCGAAATAAGCGGCAGCCGCATAAGCTTTCCGGGTCATGTTCCCCTTGCGCATAGTGAAATCCGCATCATCCCGTGCTATGATATGGGAAGCCATGACAACAACCGTGGGAATACGACCTTGAGGTGAATCCGGTGCGCACTCCGGCCAAATCCAAATTTATCAAAATAACCCCGCCGCGCGTATTGGCGGGGGGCTTTGCTCTCATTATTATCATCGGCTCTCTTCTGCTAACCCTGCCGGCCGCATCTGCGGACGGGCAGTCCATGAAGTATATCGACGCTTTGTTTACGGCAACGTCGGCCACCTGCGTCACCGGGCTGATTATTGTCGATACCGGCGTTCATTTTTCATTGTTCGGGCAGATCGTTATGCTGCTGATGGTGCAGTTGGGCGGTCTCGGCTTCATGACGATGGCCACTTGGTTCACGCTGGCGTTGAAGCGCCGGGTCTCGCTGCGGGACCGTCTTTTATTGAAGGAATCGATGAACCACGCCAACATTGACGGCATCGTCCGACTGATCATCCGGGTATTCCTGTATTCGATAACGATCGAAGGGATCGCGGCGCTCTATTTCATGCTGCGCTGGTCGCAGGAGATGCCGCTCGGGAGGGCCGCCTATTTCGGCCTCTTCCATTCCGTGTCGATCTTCAACAACGCGGGCTTCGAATTGTTCGGCGGATTCCGCAGCTTAACGCCCTACGTCAACGATCTCGGCATCAATCTCGTTTCCATGATGCTCATCTTTTTCGGCGGAATCGGGTTTGTCGTCATCTCGGAGCTGATCGAATTTCCCAAGACCCGCAAGCTGTCCTTGCACAGCAAGGTCGTCTTGTCGACGAACGGCATTCTGGTGCTGACGGGCGCCGTGCTCATTCTGATCTTCGAATTCACCAATGCGAAGACGCTGGGCAGCATGCCTTGGGACACGAAACTCGTCGCCTCCTTCTTCCAGTCGATGACTTTGCGTTCCGCCGGCGTCAACACGCTTGACATCGCCGAGCTTCGGACCGCGACGCAGTTTCTGATGATCGTCATGATGTTCATCGGCGCGGCTCCCGGCTCCACCGGAGGGGGCATCCGGCTCACGACGTTCGCCATCCTGGTCGGGGCTTTCGTTGCGATGCTGCGCGGCAAGGAAGATGTTGTGCTGTTCCGCCATCGTCTGCCCGCGAAGGACATCTACAAAGCCGTCACGTTCACGCTGACCGCCGTATTGTTCCTCGCCTTCGCGACGATGCTGCTGTCCACCTTCCAGGACCAAGATTTTCTGAAAATCTTGTTCGAGACGACCTCGGCCTTCGGTACGGTGGGCCTCAGCATGGGGTTGACCGCCGACTTGACGTTTGCCGGCAAAATTTTGCTGATCTGCGTCATGTTTATCGGCAGGGTGGGACTGGTAACGCTGGCGTTCGCCTTGCAGCCGAATCCGAAAAAAGAGCTGTACCGATACCCGGAAGGGAAAATCATTATCGGATGAAGACAGGCAGCGCCTTCCGCTACGATTTCAGCAGTTCGACGGCTCTCGCCAGCACCGGGTCGTTCCCGGCTTGAATATCTTCCTTGCGGATCAGCACTTCTTCATCCGGCTTCAATCCGATCCGCTCGTAGACTTTGCCGTCGGCAGCCATATATTGTTCGGCGCTGAGAAAGAGGATCCACTCGTTCGGCAAAATGTTCATCATGGCATCGGAATGAATGCCTCTCGTCGTTTCGCCGATCACGGTCACCCGGTCGATCTCTCTCAAGGACATCGTTGCGATCTCCGCGGCGCTGGCGGTGACCTGGCTGGTCATGACGACGATCTTGTCGGCCGGGATGCTCTCCCCCTGCGGCTTGATATAAATCGGCGTCGGCGCGAAAAATTGCTCATAGCCGCCGCTCCGCGCATGCTTCGAGAACGCCAGCTGCTTCTTGTCGGCAAACCGGTTCGCAACAGCCAGAGCGAAGGCGTCCGTCCCGCCGCCGTTAAAGCGCAAATCGATGACGATCCCGCGATTCCCGGCAAGATCCTTGGCTGCATCCGCCAGAGCCCTATCGATCTCCTTCATGTCGAACTCACCAAACCCGTTCAGGGCAATATAACCGATGCCATCTTCCGTTTTTCCGTATTGAATCCGTTCATTCAACCGGCTCTGCAGCGGCCCCCGAAGGTAGTCGAGGATGTTCTTCCGCATTGGCTTTGCGTTGTCGGCATAAAGCTTCTCCCGCTCTCCTTTCTCCCGCGAAAGCGTGCTTGTTAAGCCGGAAAAAATCATCGTGTGTCCGTCGTTCAGCTTTCCGATCATTTCTTTAAACAGGAGACGAAGCTCCTCCTCGGACGTCTGTTTCGTGACTTTAGGCCGGTATTCGTCGTACACCTGCTTCCAATCTACTTGTGCGATCCCGAACAAACTGAATCGTTCGTCGAAAATTTGCCAGAACGTTTCGAAGTTTTGGACCGGGTCTTTCGTAAACGCGTTGACTTTTACTTTGGGCAGCTCGGCGATTTTCTTATACCGTTTCACGTCCCCGGTCTCTTCCGTCAAAGTCCCGTTCTGAAACTGACCCATCGGCGCCGTTTTCCAGAGCATGATATTCAGCAGCGGGTTGCCGTGAAGCTTATCGATATAAATGATCCCGTCCTTATCGATTCGCCCGTAGCCAAAGGGGAGCAGGCTATCCTTCGTGTAGTTATAAACGATGACATCCTTGCCGTCCATTTCAAGAATGTAATTGTACCCTTCCGATTGCCAGAGCTCGCGCTTCGACGCATCGATGTGCGGAGGAGCTCCCGCATGGATCTGTAAATAGACAAGCGCACCTCCAACGCATAGAACGACAAGGATGCTGACCGAAACCGCCACTTTTTTCCACATGGTTTGTCCTCCTTTTTTTTCGATTTCCAATCTGCTTGGAATCGTTAGCCGGTTCGGACCTAAGCGCAGCGCTCCACCAGCTAAAGTCCATATTATTCCATTTTATGATAAATATACCTGTTTGGCGACCGATCCCCATAACAAAAAAACTCCCAGGATCGAATCATCCGATTCTCTGGGAGAAGGAATTGCCAAGCTATCGGTATAACGTGACGATCGGCTCGATCATCGCAAGGACGGCCAGATGAGCAGACGCTTCATTGTAGCTTTTCAAATCTCTCGTATGCCTGTACCTCATTACGATGCCATAGGCATAGATCGGAAAGGCGATTCGGCCGATTACTCTCCATATCGCCTGATCTTCAAAGAAAACGGCGCCGATGTGATCCGTCAGCATCGTGATCACGGCGATAAGCTGCATAGAATCCTCCGTTCGTGCTCATTTTATATCAAAGTACACCGCGCTGTTGGAAACCGCAAGATTTTGTTAAGATTAAACGTACAGGCAACCTGTCTGCGGAAAGCACGCAATGACAGGATCGATCGGTTATTCGGTGTTACGATAAGGTACGAAGGAGGCGAATGCAGTTGGATTGGCTGATCCGGATGAAAGAAGCGCTTGATCTTATGGAAAAGCGGTTGGACGGAAGGCTGGATATCGAGGAAATTGCCAAAGCCGCTTACGTGTCCCCGTTCCATTTTCAACGCATGTTTCACATGTTGACCGGAATGACCGTGGCCGAGTATATGCGGAAGCGCAAATTGACCTTGGCCGCGCAAGAGCTGGCCACGACTTCCGCCAAGGTGTTGGACGTCGCGCTGAAATACGGCTACGACTCTCCGGAGTCGTTCTCCAAAGCGTTCCGCAAAATCCACGGCATATCGCCGTCGGAGGCCCGCAATCCGGGCGTCAGCCTTAAAGCGTTTCCCCGCATCTCCTTCCATCTATCACTGAAGGGAGACAAAGATATGGATTACCGCATTGCGGAAAAAGAGGCTTTTACGGTTGTCGGCAAGTCCATTGAAGTAACGTGTCAGAACGGAGAACAATCGCAACACATCCATAAACTGTGGCAGGAATGTCATCGTGACGGTACGATAACCAAGCTTGCTTCCCTGGGAGCGGACGAGAATTTGCTGGGCGTCGTCGAGATGCAGCCGGACAACGAGACCATGACTTATACGATTGCAGGCATAGCCGGCCCCGAAGCCGCAACGGAAGGATTCTCCGTAAAAACAATCCCTGCTTCCACCTGGGCGATCTTCACCTCGGTCGGACCGCTCCCCGGAGCGATCCAGAACGTATTTGGCCGCATTTTTCAAGAATGGTTTCCGGCAACGGGCTATGAAATTTCCGGAGCGCCGGAGCTGGAAATCTATCCGCCGGGCGATACGACGGCAGAGGACTACCGGTGCGAGGCTTGGGTACCGATTGTGAAGAAGTAATTATCGAAGAGCTTGCCAAGTGGCGGGCTCTCTTTTTTTTGTTAAAAAGTAATCAAATGTATATGGAAAGTAATAAGTTGTCTATTTGAATGGAAAAACCGGCCTTTTAATATAAAAGAAGAGGTGCTTTTTCCAAAAACGCACAAGGAGGAGAACATGAAAAGGAAAACGCTTTCTAGTTTGTTGTCACTGGTGCTTCTCTCCACGCTTTTCCCCGCTGGCCTGCCGCATGCAGCCGCTGAAGCGGGGCGGACAGGCGACGTTTCTCCGACGCTTCCCGTTACCCGGTCTGTTTATGAAACCGTTTATGGTGGCAGGGCCATGCCCGCGAATGTTGTCAGTACCCCAGTCGGCGTTAATTTGGCGGTACATCAAGCGGTGTACGCTTCGGGGAACGAAGTGGACTGGCTTGGGCCGGCCAATGCCGTTGACGGCAACGGCAGCACGCGATGGTCGTCCGCCCTGCAAGACGATCAGTGGTTCTATGTGGACCTCGGCGAGGAGTTCACCATAAACCGGGTGACCATAAAATGGCAGACCCCCGCCAGCAAGTACAAGCTGTTGGTTTCCAACGATGCGCAGCATTGGACGAACGTGCTCGGCCATGACGGCGAAATTGCATGCAGAGGCGGGACGGAATCGACCGATTTTGACGATGTGAAAGCAAGGTACGTGAAATTTCAAGGCGTGCAGCGGGCTCCGGTGGACGGCGTCTTTTACGGGTATTCCTTCTTCGAATTCGAGGTGTACAACGCCGGCGAACTGCCCAAAATCGTGAAGGGGATTACCCAAATCCCGCCTATTGCCAAGGGACAGACGGAGATCGTTCTGCCTCACGTACCTGAAGGCTACAAGGTTTCCGTATACGGCAGCGACAGACTGCCCGTGATCGATCAAGCGGGGAAAATCCACACGCCTCTTGTGGACACGAAAGTGAATCTCCTGTTTCAAGTCGAACATACGGACACCGGTCAGAAGGCAATCACCGGAAACGTGCTTGCTGCGGTACCGGGGCAGTATACGCAAACGGACGATTTGAACAAGGAGCCGAAGGTCATCCCGTCGCTGCGCGAATGGCATGGCCGGACTGGAAATTTTACCCTTACGCCAACCTCGCGAATCGTGGTCAATCCGGCCCATAAGACGGCTTTACAAAAAGCCGCGGAGCAAACGAAGGAAGATCTGCGGGATATTGCCGACGTCAACGCGAACATCATTTACGGCGCCCCACGGGCGGGCGACCTTTATTTGTCCATCGACGATTCCTTAGCTTGGCTCGGAAAAGAAGGCTACCTCTTCGACGTTAATGATTATGTCGCGATTACATCGGCCGATGTGACGGGCGTCTTTTTCGGGACGAGATCGGCGCTGCAAATTTTGAAGCAGGATGAAGCTCATGCCCAGATCCCCAAAGGGACGGCAAGGGATTATCCGAAATACGAAACGCGTGGGCTCATGATCGACGTTGCCAGAAAGTTTTATACGATTGAATTTTTGAGGGATTATGTAAAGCTGTTATCCTGGTACAAGATGAACCAATTTCAAATTCATTTAAACGACGATGTGGGGACGCCGTTCCAAGACGGCACGACTGCGGCATATCGTCTGCAGAGTACGAAGTACCCCGGGCTTGCAAGCAAAAACGGCTTTTACACCAAAGAGGAGTTTCGCGATCTTCAACGGCTCGGCATGGACTACGGCGTGAATGTCATCCCGGAGATTGATACGCCGGGGCATTCCAGAGCTTTTACCAGCTTCGATCCTTCTCTGGGAACCGGACCTCATCTTGACATTACGAAGCCGAAAACGGTCGATTTCGTCAAAAGTCTGTTCGACGAATATATCGATGGCGACAACCCGACTTTTATCGGTCCTGACGTCCATGTCGGGACGGACGAATATTGGGGCAATACCGAGGTTTTTCGCGGGTATATGGATACGCTCGTCAAGCATATCAACGGCAAAGGCAAGCATCCCCATATTTGGGGCGGCATGAGGGAGTACAACGGGGTCACCCCGGTAAGCACCGAGGCCACGATGGATGTGTGGCACGTGCCTTACGGAGATGCCCGGCAAGCGATCGATCTTGGATACGATATCCTGAACACGGAGAACAGCTATATGTATCTCGTGCCAAGATTGTACAAAGACCGGATCGACCCCAAATATATGTATAAAATGTGGGAACCGAACGTATTTAGCGATACGACGCTGCCCTATGGCCATCCGAAGCTGAAAGGCGCCATGCTGGGGCTGTGGAACGACATTTCGGATTCCGTCGGATTATCGATGGACGATTCCCATGATCGTCTGTTCCCCGGCGTGCAGGTGCTGTCCGAAAAAATGTGGACGGGAAGACGGGAAGACGGCGACTACAACGCTTATGCAGCCGCAGCGGAACGGATCGGCGAAGCGCCGAACGCCAACATCTCCCATAAGCTGCAAGTCCCGAATAAAGACGGCAACGTCATCAAGTATTCGTTCGAAAACGGCTTCGCCGACGCTTCCGGCAACGGCTACAACGGCAGCGGCAAAAATGTAGCGGCAGCGGACGGCAAATACGGCAAAGGCGTACGGTTCGGCGGAGGCGAAAGCTACATCAAGACGCCGCTGCAAGCGTTAGGATTCGGCTGGACCGTTTCCATGTGGATCAAGCCCGATGCCGACAACCCGGACGATGCGGTGCTGCTGGAATCGCCTGTCGGCCAAGTGAAGCTCAAGGAAGGAAAGACCGGATTGTTAGGCTTTTCCAAAGAACACTATCACAGCACGTTCCAATACAAAGTTCCAGCTGGACAATGGACGCACTTGCTGCTGACTGGGGACAACAAAGGCGTATCCCTCTATGTCAATGGCAACGAGTATGTGGAAAAATTATGGGTAACGAACGGCGCGTCGCCTCGGATCGATACCTTGGTGCTGCCGCTTGAGAAAATCGGAAGCTCCGCCAATTCCTTTAAAGGCGTCATCGACAATCTGATCGTTTACAATAAAGCAGTCAGCTTCGACGGGATGAACTTGGCGTTAAACAAGCATGCGGAAGCATCGACCAGTGAGGCTCCTCATTTGTCGCCGGATCAAGCTGTCGACGGAAATACGGGCACGAGATGGTCGAGTTCTTTTGCAGACGATAACTGGTTCAGCGTAGATCTCGGCGAACAACAGGATATCGACAGCGTCGTGATCAAATGGGAAGGTGCTTACGCCAAGAAGTACAAAATACTCGTTTCCGGCGACGGCCAGCAGTGGCAAAATGTAAAAGCAGGCGATGCGGTGATCGACGGCAAAGGCGGAGTCGAAACGATCAAGTTTGACACCGCCGTCAAGGCCAGATATGTCAAGCTTCAAGGCATCGAAAGAGCCACGATATACGGCTATTCCATTCTTGAATTCGAAGTGTACGGACCGGGGGTGTTGAACAGCTATTTGGAGCTGGTGAAGCAAGCGGAAGGCTTGCTGGCCTTGGGCAAAGGAGACAACGGGCTGAGAAGCCAACTGCAGGGGATGCTCAACCATTTCCCGTACGACTATGAAAGCTCGATCAGCCCGCTTCAGGAGCTGATTGCGCGGTTGAAGGAATCGATCGAATGGGAAAACGATAAAACGCCGCCGGTGACAACGGCTAACGTTTCGCCTTCCCGCCCGGACGGGCAGCATGGATGGTATGTCCATCTGGTAACCGTCACCTTGTCCGCGCAAGACGAACAGTCCGACATCGCCAGAACGGAATACAGCCTGGTCGGAGGTAAAGGCTGGCAACCGTACTCGGAACCGATCCAGCTCAGCACAGACGGAACGTACGGGCTACGGTACCGCTCCGCAGACAAAGCCGGCAATGTGGAAGAAGCGAGGCTCCTCCTCCTCAAAGTCGATACAACGGCTCCGACCCTGGCTGCAACGGCGAACGGCTCCCCCTTGACGGACGGGACCGAATTTACAGACAGCGAGACGCTTGCGCTGGACGTGCAGGCCACCGATCCTGTGTCGGGGATTGCCGGGAAAACGATCACCGTGGACGGGAAGCCGTATGCACCCGGCACGCCACTGCGTTTGGCGGGCCAATTGGGAGCCCACACGGTCCAAATCACAGCGACGGATCGGGCGGGCAACGTATCGCAGGCGGCGATTTCGATTGTCGTTAAGACTAACATCGCTTCTATGCAGCGGCTGCTGGAATCTTATCATGCTGCCGGAGAGTTAAGCGGACCACTCAAGAATAAGCTCTCCGCGAGCTTGAAGACCGCCCAGAAGCATGAAAATAAAGGCAAGCTGAAACAAGCCGCCAAAGCGATGAACGATTTTAAGAAGAAAATCAGCAAAACGAGTGGGAAAGATGTTATTTCCGAAGCGGCAAAAGCGGCACTGATCGCCGATGCCAACGCGTTAATCCAAGCGTGGACCGGGAACTCCTACGATCTGGAGTCAACGGACAGCACCGACGATCAGCTCGAAGTCGGCGACGATTCACCGGATAGCGAGGACGTGGCAGCGTAAGAAAAGCATCAGGGCGTCGAGAATGTGTTTTTCTCGCTACTAAGCGCCTTCAAAATTAAAATTTCCTGCAGACCCGGAGGCCCCGCAAGAAAAAAATAACTCCTGAACCCTAGAGCTCAGGAGTTATTTTCGTCTATTCGCCTACACCAACGTCTACATAAGCTGTCGCAGGCTGTTGATTCGGCGATGGTGTTGGAGTCGCCACAATCCCTAATGCCAGAAGAAAAGCTAACGAAAAAAATACATTTCTCATTCGTTTTTCACTCCCAGTAACTGTTTTTATCGCTCAACATTCATATTTTTTTGGTTCGCTGCTTGGATCGCAGACAGCATAACCGGGAGGGTACGATGGGGGTACTCCTCCAAATATTCACTAAAGCGGATAGTACATCTATATTCCCCGTTTCAAGTTCTAGTAAAAGCATATTGGCTTTGCAATAGCCCGAAATTTATCGACCTCCTTTTTCCCGTCATTGTTCGAAGAAAATAAAGTTGTAGACTGGCCGCTGTTGTGGTTAACATTCAACTATCGTAATCCGTTAACATAATGGTCTATGATCTTTGTTTTACGTTTCTCATTACAAATTGGTCTAATAAAAGATTTTTGTATTGGTTATATATCATATACCAATAAGCCAATATAATTTATTTATACTAACCTTTGTTACTCTTATTATGATTGAAAGGATGATCTAAAATCGCAGGAATATCGAATAAACAAATCTCGATTGACATTGTGCCACTGAGAGTAGAAGACCGTAACCGCTGGAACATCTTGGCTCGAGGTTATAAAACCTTTTACGAGACTGAACTCCCCGACTCAACATATGATGAGGTGTGGCACCGATTGCTGAACGCCGATGGTATATATGGTTTTGGCGCGCACCTACAAGGAAATTTGGTAGGTATAGCTCACTACCTATTCCATCGCGCTATCTGGATGGAAGATGCCTGCTACCTGCAAGATCTATTCGTCGACGAAGCTGCCCGGGGGCATGGGGTAGCTCGCGCGCTCATAGAGCGGGTCGCGAAATCGGCGCGCGAACATAACGCTTCTCGATTCTACTGGCAAACTCGTCAAGACAATACCACAGCTCGTTTGCTCTATGACAAGGTCGCCAATCACAAGGGGTTCATTCGCTATGATTATCCGCTAGAGTGAAATATACCTCTACTTTGTAAGCTCAGATAAGGTTGTTCCTAAATATTACTTCCAGTTAGCTTAATGGCGTCCATGAGTCTAGTACTTTATTTTCCAGTCTAAAGCTATATTTTCTAATTACAGTTATCTCTTGAACCATCCGAGAGTTGCGTCGCATCGAATTTGCGAAAAAATCTCATCTTTTTTGAAAAAACAAAAGAGCCCCTGACCACTGGCCGGGAATCTTTTGTTTCTGGTATTTAGCCACCAACACCATGATCGTCAAGGGCAGATAACTGTGGTATAGGTGGATTCTGAGGCGTTACGGGTGGTTGTTGTACTAAATTAATTCCGCTCAACAAAACAAGCCCCATCACCAATGAAAAAATTACCTTCTTCATAAATCAACAGCTCCTTCAAAGATGTTTTGGTATTCCATTCTTTGTGTCGAGGAAGCATGGTCAATATACTTCCAGAACAATGAGACGTAATACGTTTCTTCCAGATACGATTCGTTCGGCAAATTGTCCTGATCATGCTTATGCGGCGGGTAGCTGGACCAATGCCCGTTCGGCGTAAATACCTCAACCACCAGCAAGCTGTCCGCAGGCGACTGCTCCGGCAAAATGTTATGGATGCGCCGCTCGATATTCCCATAGCCTCTCGTTTCCACTCCGATCTGATCGGGAGCGATCAGTCTCGCCGGATGACTTCCGTAGCCCGGCGCCGCACATACGGCCAGCTCCAGCTCCGTCGTCGCCGTCACTTCGAAGAAGTCGCCGTTCGGGACATAGACGCTGTACGGAGAGATTTGTTCAAAGACGTTCATGCGCTGCCCGATGTTGTCCAGCTTAAGCTCGGAGGTCGCCACATTCGCCTTGCCCGACAGCAGCACCAGGCATACCTCTTGATCGCCCGTTTCCTTCTTCATGCGCTGTCCCGGACTCAGCCGGTACACTTCGAACCCGACATACGTCCAGCACAAATGAGTAAGCGCTTTATTAATTTTAAAATAACGGATTCCCCCTCGATTTTCAATCCTTTTGTGCACGTCTTATTGTGATCTGAACATCCCCACTTGATGAAGGAGCGACCTGTTATGACGACGAATGAACCCGCTCAATTCGAAATGTTCCGCGATCCGTTCAAAATGCTGATCGTGCTGCTGAACCTTGTCGCCGAGCAGCAAGGCATGGAACTGGACTATGAGAAGGTGCCTTCGTTTGAGAACGAGACGTTTTTGATCCGCCATGCGAATGACGGCGACATCTCCGACGAGCGTATCCCTAATTTTATTTACAAAAAGGACGGGACCGAAATTACCTGGTATCAATATTTAGGCCGGGATATTTACTGCAGCAAAGACTTGTCCCGCGAGGAGTACAACAAGATGTTCGTCGACTGCATGGCTTCGTTATATCAATTGAATGGGTAATTTTATGGACCGGCGGCTGGCGCTCTGATATCACGTGCGTCAGCCTGTTTGTTTTTCGGGGTATGCCAGCAATCTCATCATGAAGCAGCACTCCTTTATATGATGCGTAAGCAAAAATATCCCCGCCACCCTTAGCAGCGGAGAAGAAAATTAAAAACGTATCTCTATATCACTGAAACATTAAAAGCACCGACCGCACCGGCCGCAGCGGAACCCACAACGGAAACCACCGCAGCGGAAACCACCGCAACCAAAGCAGCGGAAACAGCCACCGCAGCCGCAACCACCGCAGCGGAAACCACCGCAACCACCGCAACCAAAGCAGCCGAAACCGAAACCGAAACAGGTGAAGAAGCATAGACGAGCTTCACTAGGTTGGCCTTGAAAGTGAAGTGGCACCTGCGGGCCTGCTTGAAAATCAGAAACGCTCAATCCCTGAAGCTCTCGTTTGAAATCGTCCATTTTTTAGCCTCCATTTTATAAACCTCAATAGATCATGCTTTAATTTATGAATTAGAATCCGCTCTTGTTACGATTGGCAAGCTTCTTTTTTTCAAAAAGCGAAAAACCATCAATCCCGATACGCCTTTTCCTCTCCCCTGCCCGTGGATTTCATCCTTTACACTCCGTTTATTTTCGATTTATAAATCTCCCTTATGCTAAGCAGCATCGACAAACCGAAGCTAAAGGAGAAATCACCATGACGAACGAAAAAACGAATGTGACTTTGGTCATCGTCGGCCTGCTGCTTGGCATGCTGATCAGCGCTCTCGACCAGACAATTATGGCGACGGCGATGCCTACCGTAGTGCAAGAATTGGGCGGACTGTCTTTGTACAGCTGGATTTTCTCGATCTATATGCTGACATCAACCGTCAGCATGCCCATTTACGGCAAGCTTGCCGACTTGTATGGCCGAAAAAAGCTCTACATTGCTGGGATGACGCTGTTCATGCTCGGCTCGGTGCTTTGCAGCTTATCGGGGGGCATGATGGAATTGATCGTTTTCCGCGGCTTGCAAGGGCTCGGCGCCGGGGCGCTGATGCCGCTTGCCGTGACGATCATCGGCGATCTTGTCCCGCTGGAGAAGCGGGGCAGAATGCAGGGAATGTTCGCCGGCGTCATGACGCTGGCAAGCGTCATCGGCCCTGCCATCGGCGGAATGTTCGTGGAATTTTTGAGCTGGCAGTGGGTGTTTTATATTAACCTCCCCATCGGCCTTGCCGCGATCCTCATTCTCATCCCGGCGCTGAAGGAAACTAAAAATCAGGGCAAGGCGTCCATTGATTGGTTCGGCGCGCTAGCGATGTGCGGGTCGGTCGTCGCAATCCTACTTGCTCTCGTCTTGGGCGGAGGGGAATCCGGCCTTGGCTCCGGGCAGCACAATTCCTGGAGCTCGCCGCAGGTAGTAGGCCTATTTCTGCTCGGGGCTGTGCTGCTCGCTTTGTTCCTGTGGATCGAAACGAAGGCAAAAGAACCGATCATTCCTTTGCCACTGTTCCGCAACCGCATCATTTCCGTCACCTCTGTCGTCGCTTTTCTGATGAGTGCCGGCATGTTCGGCGCGGTGACCTATATTCCGCTCTACGTCCAGGGCGTCATCGGGGTAAGCCCTTTACTCGCCGGCTACATTTTGACTCCGTTGATGCTGGCGGTCGCCGCTGCCGTGACGCTCGGCGGACGTCTAATGCATCGATTCGCTTACCGCACGTTCAACGTCCTCGGCATGGTATTAATGGGACTCGGCTTCAGCCTGTTCGCCACGATGGATGCGGACACCACAAAGCTGCAGGTCATTATCTATATGATTGTCGCCGGGTTCGGGATCGGTTTGATCATCCCGACGCTCAACACTTCGGTCATCGGTGCGATCGGCAGAGAACGGCGCGGTACCGCCACGTCGCTGGTGCAGTTTTTCCGGTCGATCGGCGGAACGATCGGGGTCAGCGTCTTGGGTGTCCTGATGACCGGCCGGATGACTTCCGGCATGTCGGGATTGGGCGAACGTTTCGCTTCCCTCCCTGCGGATCAACTCGACAAGTTCGCCGATCCGCAGGCGCTGCTTGATCCGGCAGTCCGCACGCTGCTTCCGGCCGATCTGCTCGCCGAACTGCAGAACGTGTTCACCCATGCGGTCGATGGCGTATTCCTTGCAGGAACGGTCATCGCCGCCATCGGGCTCGTTGCCGCGCTCATGATGGGTAACGCGAGAATGATCCAACCGGCCAGTCCCCC
The DNA here is from genome assembly GCF_000722545.1 of Paenibacillus tyrphae. Classification (GTDB taxonomy): domain Bacteria; phylum Bacillota; class Bacilli; order Paenibacillales; family NBRC-103111; genus Paenibacillus_G; species Paenibacillus_G tyrfis. Next base: position 149,983 of record NZ_JNVM01000005.1, on the reverse strand, counting down.
TGCGGCCTCGACAGCAGCCGACGCGAAACAAACGTAAGCTCGCTTGAACGAAACCGTGCAGCCCGCCGCCGCGTCTGCTGTATAATAGAGGCAAGATACGAAAAGGAGGCCGCGGCTCAATGGCAAAAATTCTCGTTGTGGACGACGATCCGCATATCCGCAGGCTGATCAAGATGATCATGCGGGGCGAAGGCTTCGAGGTGCTCGAAGCCGCCGACGGCGCCAAAGCGATGCGAACGCTCGAAGCGGCAAAAGCAGACTTGGTCATTCTGGACATCATGATGCCGGGGATGGACGGCTGGGAGCTGTGCCGCGAGCTGCGGGAGCATTACGACCTTCCCCTGCTCATGCTTACCGCTCTGGGCGATACAGAGCAAAAAGTGAAGGGCTTCGACCTCGGCACCGACGACTACCTCGTGAAACCATTCGAGTCCCGCGAGCTCGTCGCACGGGTAAAAGCGCTGCTCAAGCGGTACCGGATCGCTGCTTCCCAAATCGTGCAGGTCGGACGGGTGCAGTTGAACCAAAAAGCGTATGAGGTGACAGAGGACGGCATCGGGCAGACCTTGCCGCTCAAGGAGTTCGAGCTGCTGTTCAGGCTGGCGAGCTATCCGGGGCAGACGTTCTCGCGGGAGCAGCTCATCGAGCTCATCTGGGGCTGCAATTTCGAAGGCAACGAACGGACGGTCGACGTGCATGTGAACCGGCTGCGGGATCGTTTTCCCCCGGAGCGCTGCGGCTTCCGCATCCGTACGCTCCGCGGGCTCGGCTACCGGCTAGAGGTGTTGCCATGATGCTCTGGCCGAAAGCGTGGCGGGTCGCCGCATTCGCGCTCTCCATCGTATTTTTCTGGAGCATCGGCTTTGCGGTCGCATCGGGGCTGGAGAGTAGCTATGCCAAGCGGCATACCTTGGAGCGAATGCTCGAAAGTGGCGCAGCGACCATAGCGCTTATGGCGAAGGACCCAGCCCGGGCAGACGATGTGCTGCGCCAGCTCGCTCTGCTTCTTCCGGCGCGCGTCGTTCTGGTGGAGGCGGACGGACGGCATATCGCCTATGGCGAGCAGGCTGAGCCGTTCTCCGGGGAGATTGGCCGGGAGGCCGCATCGAAGGTGTTCAACGGCGGTACGCTCCGTTCGTTCGAACGTTTGAGCGTGCTCGGTCCCGGTGAAGCGACGACGGGGCAGCTGTATTCCGCGAACGGCAGGGAGGCGGCTTTGTTTATCCGCACCGAGACGCCGTCGCTGCTCCTTCATTACGGCTGGCAGCTCTTCGCGCTGCTCGTCGGCGGTCTGCTGCAAGTGGCGGCTTTGCTCGCCTTCATCCGCCTCGGACGGACGTCGCGCCGGGAATTTTTCCACCTCATGGTCGGTACTCTGAACCGGATGGCTAAAGGGGATTTCAATATAAAGCTGGACGCGGATCCGAAACGGATCGGCCCGTACGAGCCGCTGGCGTCCGGCATTAACCGGATGGCCGGCGAGCTCGGTCAGATAGAGCGGATGCGGCAGGAGTTTATCGCCAACGTCTCTCACGAAATCCAGTCGCCGCTGACGTCGATCAGCGGTTTCTCGCGTGAGCTTCAGAACGATAACGTCAGCAAGGAAGAGCGGATAGAAATACTAGGGATTATCGAGACGGAAAGCAGGCGGCTATCCAAGCTGAGCGATAACTTGCTCAAGCTGACGTCGCTCGAATCCGACCATCATCCGTTCGAACCGAAGCGCTACCGGCTGGACAATCAGCTGCGGAAGATCGTTCTCGCCTGCGAGCCGCAATGGGTCGCGAAAAATCTGGAGATGGACGTCGAATTGGATTACGTCACCGTAACGGCCGACGAAGACACCATGAGCCAAGTGTGGCTCAACCTGCTGAACAACGACATCAAGTTTACCCCGGAAGGCGGCGTGATTGCCATTCGGCTGCAGCAGTTGGATGGACACGCCGTAGTTACCGTCCGGGACAACGGCTGCGGTATCGCGGAGGAGGATCTCCCTTTCGTCTTCGACCGGTTTTTCAAAGCCGACAAATCGCGCAGCCGCTTGAGCGGCGGCAGCGGACTCGGATTATCCATCGTCAAAAAGATCGTCGATATGCATCAAGGCACGATAACTGTGCACAGCGAACCCGGCAAAGGCGCGACCTTCACCGTCTCGCTGCCGCTCTCCTAGAGCCGATGCCGGATTAAAGCTTATCCGATTTCAAAAAAGGAATGATTTGAGCGGCAAGATGGGTGAGGGTATGCCCGGCGTCGGGAAGAATGTTAATTTGGGCATGTGGTAGCAAGCTGCCCAGACGCTTGGCCGTCTTGGCGGAATGAAGCATGATATCCTTTGCGCCCACGAACAAAACGACAGGCATCGTTAGCCGCTTTAATTCGTCGTCGGCGAACAAAGGAATCTGCTCGCGGCGGTAATTAAAGCTTTTACCGATCAGCTTCTGATACTTTAGCATGGCTTCCGGAATCGCACGGTTTCCATTGACTTTAACATACAATTTATCCTTTCCCCGCTCCCCGAGCAGCATATGAAAGGCAGCGGTAAAAAGGAAAGATACTTTCTGCGGACCGATGCCGGAAGGACATAGCAGCGCAAGCTTATCCACTTTGTCCGGAAAGCTTACGCTGAATTTAACCGCCAGCCATGCCCCCAAGGAGATGCCAATCAGGCTCGCTTGGCGAATATCCAAGGCCTGAAAAACATCGTACAGCCAATCGGCATAAGCGCTGCCCTTTAACGGCAGTTGGCGCTCGTCGCTTCTCCCCGGATCGCCCGGGATATCTACGGCATATACCCGGAAACTGCGGGAATACTCCCGCGCCTCCCCGAGCCACATAGCCGAATTCATCCCGGTGCCGTGAAGCAACAGCAGGGGCGGGGCGGTCTTTTCGCCGCTGGCTATCACAAACGTATCTCCATAGCGAGTGGGAACGTACCATGTTTCATGCGGCGACGCCCACTGCTTGAGCAGTGAATCGTACATGCCGTGGACCTCGTCTTTCCCTTCTGCGGATTTAAACGCAACGTTAACTTTCATTGGACTGCACCTCATTTCGTTACAAGTCTAGAAGCCACGCTTCCGCTTCCCCGACGCTGCCGAATACTCTGAAATCATTTCCTTTGTTGGCTTCGGCCAGCAGCTCTTTAAATCTCCCCTTCACAACCTGTTCGTTCGTTATGATAAGGGCTGCTTTTACGCGATAGTTTATGAATTTTTGCAGCATTTCTCCTGCCAGACCCGTTCTAAGATTGAAGAAATCGTCGGAGAGGGCTTCCGCGTGAAGCACTAATTGATTGGTGTCATGTTCAAAGCATGCCGCAATAAGATCCAACGCATCTTGTCCTGTGCGCAGCGGCGTTTCGGCAGATGCGCATTCCACGTATTTTTTCATACCTCTTTCAACGACTTGGACTTTCATTTGATTTGCCTCCTTCTCTATGGGAATACGCAATTCACTGCGCAGCTTTTGAATCCATTCCCATTCGCGCTTGTAGAAATCGATTAAATTGTCGTAGATCATATCCCATAAGTAGATTTCCCTGGTAGTTCTACCGGGAGAAAACGGGCCTCTGAGCTTTTGCTCCTGCTGCAATAAAATCTGCGTCCGGACTTCCTCTTCATATTTTGTGAGCAGGGCGTTCAATTCGTCTGTGTTCAGTTGATCCGCCCAAGCAAGCTGAATCAGAAACGACTTCTTCAAATCCGGTGGTTCGGGCGTGGAAAGCACCCAATCCTTCAGCTCGGCCACCCCTTCTTCCGTGATCGTATAAATCTTCTTCGAGGGCGAGCTTTCCTGATGCTGAACTTCGCAGGTCACAAAGCCTTCGTCCAGCAGTTGCACCAGCGATTTGTAAATCTGATTGTTGTTGGCCGACCAGTACATGAAGGGGGATTCTTGGATGATTTTTTTCAAATCGTAGCCCGTGACAGACTTCCAGCTTAATATCCCCAGAATGGCGTGCGTTATAGACATGACAGTTACTCCTTGATCAGTATCATATGTTAACAGTAACATATGATACTTGATATTGCAACATTCGGTGTGGAATGAATCTGCCTCTCCGGTATCAAGCAAAACAAAAAAAGCCCATCATTTCAGAGGGCTTCCGGAACATATCTGTATTCGTTTGTTGTCTACGACAATCCGTTTCCTTAAAAAAGTTCTCGCAAATAGTCTCTTCGGCCATGCAGAATCCGGTGGATGATGACTTCGTTATTTATGATTCTGTAGAAAACCAGATATGGCGAAACGACAATAAAACGATACCCGCGCTGTATTAACGTATAGTCATCCTCTGACAATACAGACCCCATATGGGAAAAATCAGCAAGGCCCCCGATTTCGCGGTTCAACTTCTCCAGCATCTTTTCAGCGTTCTGCCAGTTATCTTGGGTTATATACGAGAAAATTTCATCCAGATCATCTACCGCTGCCGGTGTATATCTCACTCTACTCTTTGGAGGCATTCACTTTCCTCCGCAGGTTTGCCATGACTTGATCATGATCCAGTAGTTCAGCACCTTCGGCAACTTGCTTCTCGGCAACCAGAAGCTTGGTCTGCAATTTGATACGGGCCTCCATACGGCGGAAAGCTTCATGGCTCATCACCACCAAATCGGCTTCTCCATTGCGTGTCAGCACAACGGGTTCGTCAATCTCATGGCAAAATTTCGAAAACCCGTTGTAATCCTGACGGATGCTCGTAGACGGCTTTATATGCATCGTTTCACGCCCTTTCCCATACCATTAATCTGACTATATTGTATCATTATTATTATATCCAAGTCATCCTGTTTTAGTGGGTGGTGTGCTCTCCGACTGACAACTTAACGATAAAGACTCACTCGAAAACAACCCTTGTCGTATGATCATCGGCGTTGGCGTTAACGATATCCATCAATCCGATCCCCGCAGCCTGCATTAAAATATGAGCGGCTTTGTCCAGCCCCATTGCCTCATGAAAATATCTTCTCGCTTGATCGGTATCGTCTAGAGCTTCGCACATCCTTCGCATGGTATGAAGCCGTCGATGCTCTTCATAAACTTCAATGCAAGCCTTGATGATGATTTTCTTTTGTTCCGTATCCTTGCGAAGTATCGAATGTAAAGCTACCGCCACGTGCTTAAAGCCGTCACTAACCCCGCTGGCATACATTTTTTCATTCTCGTCTTCCCAAGCCTTCCCCTCTGCTTCCCAAACCATATGGATATCTTGAAAATCTTTCAGCAGTTTTCTCAGTGCTTTACTCATCGTTCCCTCCTTAGCAGTTAAGCTTCACTTGCTGGATTAAATAAATTGCATGCTAGTCATTTTGATCAACTTGTTGGTTATAATGTATAACAAAATTATCATCAAGTCAATTATAATAATCAACTTTTTGATCATTTTCATTAACTTTGATATCATTAAGTTGACAGAGGGAGGGAGAAAGTTTTGATCATCAATAAATTAAGCGAAATCATGGGGCGTAAACGTCTGAAGATATCCGACGTAGTGGATGGTACGGGTCTTGCCCGTAATACGGTTACGGAGCTTTATCACGGCCGCGCAAAAAGAATTGACCTTGAGACATTAGACAAGCTCTGCTCATATTTGGATGTTAGTGTCGGCGAGATATTTGAGCATGAGGGCGAAAAAAAGAGTCCTTGACGCGGATTTAAGCGGGCAGGGACTCTTACTCGTACAAACATACGATCAACAGCTTATACTTCTTCTGGTCTAGCATGGGAAATTTCCGTCGTCATCGGCCCGCTCGCTTTCACACAACTCAAAAGCAACATATTTCCGAAGTACCGTATGTAAAGCGATTGCTGCATACTTGAAGCCATGACTCATTCCGTCTGCGTACATTTTTCCACTTTCATCCTCTCGCATTTTTGACTCGGTACTCCAGTAAGTTTGAAGATCGTGTAAATCTTCGAGCAACCGGTTTAGTTCATCAACCATAGCATCCTCCCAATGATTAAGGCCTGCCAGCCAATTTGGTAAGCTGGTGCGGTATTTTGACGATACTTCCCCAATCAAAACAGCATACTCTCACGAATAAGAACATTTTGTTCTCATTTTATGCGCGGGAATGCGGAAAAATCCGCAGCCTGCTCAATGTTCAATCCATTCGTAAAGATCTTCCATTTTGCAACCCAACAACTTGGATGCGGTATACAAATCTTCTGGAAGCATAACGCGTGTATCGTTGCAAAAGTGGGAAATAACTCGTTTGGATCGACCGGAACGGCGGGAATACTCGGCTTGGGACAATCCCAATTTTTCCAACCAGTCCGGGAGCAAGCATCTCCCTCGGGAGTATGCCACTGAAACCCGGGTCTCCTTCCATCAAAAATGAACGCTACTAAAATTATAGCATCAAAATGAGAGCTAATGCCGAGCAAGTTGTAGAGTTTAGACTTTAAATTTTTTAAATCTATACTTCATGGTTCTGCTTTGAGCGAATGCCTCGCTTAGGTTACATCCTCTCTGCGCGATAGAGGCGGGGCTGAAATAAAGTTGTTTAGACTAACGTCCCTGTTCAATCGAAAAACGGCAGCTGGATCAATTAGGTCGGTTGCCGTTCCTGTATTTATTGAGCTAGTATATTTCCCTCTTTGTGTCCAATATAGAACCGTCCCCATTTTTGTATTCATGGAATATATTTGCAACAGTTAGTATAATGAGTTGAATTCCGATGTAATCTTTATTATGTAAAGGGGCATAGTCATACATGAAAATGGTTTTATTGAGAATATTGCTTTTAGTTACAATTTCGATGGGGCTATATTCGACTTCTGCAAAAGCACAGGATACGTCGATAAGTGTCCAATTACCAAATTATAAGATTTCGGTCAGCGGTGTAACTATCGATAATGAAAACAGCCTGTACCCCTTCCTCAACTATAATAATGTCACATACCTTCCGTTAACTTGGCATTATAAGCAGTCCCTTTGCATTGATACAAACTGGAATAATAAATCAGAATACATGTTAAGACGAGACTGTGAATATCCGAAATCATTAGTTCAGGATTTAGCCGGTCAAAACAACATGGGTTCACGTTACGAAGTCACTATTCCCGCTATTTCGGTCAGAGTAAACGAAAAAGTTATTGATAATACAAAAGAAGAATACCCATTGTTTGTTTTTCGGGATATTACCTATATGCCTGTTAATTATCAATATGCGATTGAATCGTTGCAGTTGGAAGTAGTATGGGATGAGAACAGGGGTCTAGGCATCGGGCAGACGGAAAATATTAAGCTTCCTGGTAATGAGAATAATAATATAACAGGAAAAATCAAAGGGAAGGTCACTTGGCAGCCTAAGACTTCGGATATTCGCCAATCGGATGAAGGCAGCAAGGTTTTTATAATTCCGGTTAACTTTAACAAAAAGAGTCTAAACAGTAGTGAAGCATTCCATTTCGCAATCTCAGGCGAGGTGCCAAAGGATAGCGGACTGTTTGTGACTGATGTAAATAAAGATGGTGAATATGAAGCTGAGATACCGCCTGGGGAATATGTTATGGTTATCTCTTCCAACCATGCGAATCGTAAATTTAATACACCCATTGATGAAAGGGCTACACAATTGCTTGAACCACTGGTCCCTGATTATGTATTCTTTTGTACTTCCTACCTAGACATGAACTTGCATGATGTTAAAGTGCTAGAAGTTCAGGACAATCAAACTTCGGAAAGAAATGTCCACTTTGTCAGTGTTAAATAAAGTCTGGTGAATAAAGTAGACTAACTCCAAAATGGAAGCAGCGGCAGCCCAGATTGAAAATAAAGTCTAGACTGCCGCTGTTTTATTGCTAACGCAACACAATCTCCTACATTAAACAATTGTTGCACAGTAGCCCGTTTTTTTACCTTTTTCAATTGCCTGGATATACCCATCAAAGTAATATGGTATCTCATCTTCTTTTCCATTTTGAATTCTGCTTCTAACTTTTTCGAATGCCAATATTGAAATTGAAAATTCCGGTTCACCGGTAACTAAAACAGGTTGTTCTCTTTCTTGTATCCAGTAATACTTTCCGCCATAATTCCTTCTTGCAACTTCGAAAATATAACATCCAGCCATAGAAGAGACAGAATCCAAAATATCATCATCTAATTCAAAGTCACCTAATTCTCCAAGAATATCGTCTACGTTTCGTAGGCTATCTACACTAAAATCAAAATTTCCTTTATCCGAAAAGTTCTTTGTGAAGTTTTCCGCCGTTAAAATAATATCTTGTTCTAAACTACTTTGCATAAGTCTCACCCTGCTTTACGTTCATTTGTTAGTTAATATTCGTCTTGTTAAGCCTAATGGTGTCATCGGGAAACAGTAATTACATCAATTCGTCCAGTTCTGACGGACGACGGAAAAATGTTGCCTGCTCAAAACTATAGGCAATGCTGATAAGTGTAGGCTCGCTGAAAGCCCTCCCGGAAAAGACAACGCCAAATGGCCCCTGCGTCGAATCACCATCCGCATCAATTGTTCCTTTTGCTGAATAACCGGCGGGTACCGTAATAAGAGGATATCCTAACCGGGCAGCAATGTACATACCATCAATGTCACCGGGTAACATTAATGCATCTAAGCCGTGTTGATCGAGTGCATAGTCAATCCCTTGCGTTACAGCCGGATGGTTATATTCTAGACGTTTAAGCTGATAGGTTGCCTCGTTTAGCGCATTTTGCTCCGAGCGAATCAGATTGTCTTGGCCAAACTTCAATGCGGAAGCAGCATGTTTCTGATTATAAGCAATCAGTTCTTGAAGAGAATGCACGGGCATATCCGAGTTCAACTTCGATAAATAACGGTTCAGGCCTGTTTTGAATTCGTAGCAGATAACATCATTGTTCCATGGATGCTGTTCCAAATAGAGATCCACAGGATCGATAACTGTAGCACCTTGCTCACGCAGAACATCAATGGCGGATTCCATGATGGAAAGTCTTTCTTTATCCAACGACCGATAATAATGCCTAGGGATCCCAATACGAGCTTTACGCAGAAAGTCTCGGTCGAGATAAGTTGTATAGTCATGAAAAGTACGATACGGGCTAGTCCATGTTGCCTTATCGTTTTCATCAATCCCGACGATTGCCCCGAGTAGAATCGCTGCATCAGTGACTGTCTTGGAAATTGGTCCCGGTGTATCCTGACTTATGGAGATCGGAAGACCATCGGCGGTCCCTTCTCTCTTGGATTCCATCCTTGTTCGATGGCTTGAGAAATAATCGTCGCGACTTCTTTTGGCGTTACAATCTTCAAGTTCAAGCCGTCCACATATGGAAACTCCACCCAATAATCATTAATATCCGATTTGATGTGTACATGAAGCCTCCGACCTTTTTCTTCCTGGTGTTCCGCTATGAGCACAAGATATCCTTTTGAAGCTGCGGAGATGATCCAGCGGTATGGCTCGTTTCCTACAATAATTTTCCGGGAGCCTTTGTTTCTTAACGTCACCTGATTACCCCGCTCACCTGAACTTTAATTCATCGATAAGAAAATCGCCTTGTTCGATTTTCATCGTTTGCTTCTCTTGGGCAAAGTCCCATCCCTGCTCAATGGCATATTGAATCAAGCTGGCGCACGTATGCGGCCGATGCAGGTTGATGTACCATGTGCCCTTCCACGAAAACCGCATTTCAAAAAAGGAAGTTTTTGAAGAATACACTCTAAAGCCGACATCTTCATCACGGGGAAATTGATTAATCACACAATGAAACAAACAACCGTTTACCGTAATCTTTTTCATGTCTTTGCCGAACGATTTCATGAACCTCTCACCCCTATCACACAAAAAGGCCGCTCTCCGGCAGCCTTTCGTGCATTCCAACCTCTAAATTAAAAACTGCACATCCTTCATCTATGCGAGGGTCATCTCAGAAAACGACTAAAAATCAGTCAATAATATCAATTCCCGGTATTACCATTAATAGCGAACGTACTTCACTCAAAGGCAAGCCGCTTTCCTTAGCCAGCACACTGGCATCACCAATCATAGCGACACATTCCCGATCCTCATCCGTATAAATATCCAAAATCAGGCCGATCTTTTTCGGCCATGATTGTGAGTTCACAAAATCCCGTGCTTCCGCCGGATTAGATAAGCAAAAGCATGGCCATTTGGGAATATGAATCCCCTTCATGTCACAATTTAACAAACGGCACTCGTGCATTCGCGCAGATGAAAAATCACACTCTGATACGGATGATCTGTTTATGTCATCCCAATCGCCAAAATCGCAGCCCAAATAATTGCCCATAAACCTGACACGCGAGAAATGTGCGCCCTGAAAGTGAAAGTCCTTCAAAGCTCGCTTTTGATGGAAAATCCCTCCGTGCATCCTCAGTCCGACAAAAGTCATGCCTTTCCCATCAGCCTCCGAAATTACGGTGCAATCGTGCATCTCCAGGTTCGGACCCAAAATACTTACCCGATTTCGCTCAAGCTCAATTGTTTGGCTTGAAAGCACTTGAATATCCATTTTCTCACCTTTGTCCCCAATACCTCTAAATTAATACAACCGCTTCGTGTAGCTCTCCTGCAGCATTTGATCTACTTGATCCGCCGTAATCTCTATTTTGCCCTTGACATGGGCGGCGAGGATCTGCGCAGGGGACGGCCGATCGCCCTCCGGCAGCCAGGAGTCCGGCTTCCACAGCCCGGACCGCTTGAACGCTTTGGCACAGTGCATGAAGCATTCCTCCACCTCGACGCCGATGCCGATCAGAGGTTCCCGTCCATTCACGGCGGTCAGCTTGAGCAGCTCCGGGTCGCGGGTGACACAGGCTTTGCCGTTCACACGAAACGTTTCTTCCAAGCCAGGGATGATGAAAATCAGGCCGATGTGCGTATTGGCGATGATGTTATGAATGGTGTCCATCCGGCGGTTGCCGGGGCGCTCCGGGATGAACAAATGCCGGTCGTCCAGCACATGCACGAACCCCGGGGCATCGCCGCGCGGCGAGACGTCGCAATGTCCCTCGGCGTCGGCCGTCGCGACAGCGACAAACGGCGCTTTGGCGATAAACGCTTTGCCGTGCGCATCAAGCGCGTGGATGACTTTGTCCACCACCAGCTTACTCGGTGCTCCTCCCAAGACCGGAAGCAAGGCTTCCAGCTGCTCTTCCGTTGTGATCCGTTCCCGAAATACTTGCTCCATACCGATCACCCTCGTTTCCAGAAATGTAAGCTCATTGTAACACGTTCCGGCAAACGAGGGCGAACCTTCCGGTGATACTCAGCCGGTCGTAAATCCGACCCGGGACGATTTTTGATCGGAATGCCACAGCTGGGTGCGGCCTTTGCCAAGCTCCGTATTCATCTCGCGCACAAGCTGCTCCACATCAACGGTATGCTCGTAATGCTTGCGCAGCGCCGCCGACACATACAGCTCGCCGAGCTGCGCGAAGGTGAATCCTTCCGTCGCTCTCGCCGCCACCGCCACCGCTTCGTCGTCGAGAAGCTCGTGCAGCCGCTTCAGCAGCAGATAGCTGCGGCGCTGCTCTTCGTCCGGCAGCTTGATTTCGTAGGCCCGGTCGAAACGGCCCGCACGGTTCATCAGCGCCGGGTCGATTTTCTCCGGATAGTTCGTCGTTCCGATCAGGAAAATGCCTTCCTTCGAGGTCGCCCCGTCGAGCGTGTTCAGAAAATACGACCGTGCCGACTCCGGCATGGAATCGATATCTTCGATCACGAGTACCATCGGGGCCATGCGGACAGCCGCTTCGAACACCTCCTGAATCGAATCGCTTGTCGTGTACTCGGTAATGTGCCAATAAGCAACTGGCGCGTCCACGCTGCCCGCGATCGATTTGACCAAGGTCGTCTTGCCGTTGCCCGGCTTGCCGTACAGCAGAATGCCCCGTTTGTAGGGGAGACCGTACGTTTGGAAAAAGTGCCGGTCCTGCGCGAAAAACTCGTCGATGGAACGGTAAATTTCCGTTTTCACGCCTTCGTTCATCACCACTTCGTCACGCCTTACCCCGCGCGTCAACGATTCGCGCTCGCGGTCCAGCCCATCGCGGGTATCCTTAAATACGGTCACCTGCTCCCGGTCGTACTGCCGCTGCCGGCGGGACATATCGGTCAGGAACTCAGCCAAGCCCGCATCGGATTCCGCCCAGATGAAATCCTCGCAGGAAATGCCATGCTGCCGGAACATCGGTACCCGCGCCATGGCCACCCGGAAGCGCGGGTAGACGAACACGTTGTTGCGCAGCGACGGGAACATGCGCGGTACTTCCCCTTCCATCGCGTCTCCGAACGTGAAAGTGCGCGCCTCCACCGTATCGAAGACGGCACAAAGCCGCTCGACGTCGGGGTTCGACGCCTGTATGTCGCGCTCCAGTTGGTCCCAAAGATCTTGCCCGTAATCTTCTTGGACATATAGCTGAAAACGGGTCCGGTACTGTCCCTCCAGCCGGGCTTGGATCGACTGAATAACGAAGGCGTAATCGCCGTATTCGACGAGCTCGAGGCCCGGTAAGCCGTCGCCGGAAGCGGTAATGATCGGCTGGGGATGATTTGCTTTTTCATTTATTTTAATAACAGAACTCATAGTAGAACTATTTCCTCGTTTCATTGTTTTTGGATTAATTCGATATTAAACGCCCTTGATGCTCGCCAGCGGCTTGCATTTGGCGACGACGGACGCCAGTCCGGCTCCGACCACGCTTTCGATAATCTGATCGACGTCCTTGTACGCCTGCGGCGATTCGTCGATGATTGACTCGAGCATACGCTGGTTGACGACGATTTCGTCCGCCGTTCCGACGCGCAGTGACGATTCGAACTGATCGACGGTTACAAGCCGCTTCGTCGCGCTGCGCGAGCGAATCCGGCCGGCGCCGTGGCAGATCGAGTAATAGTTGCGTTCCCCGCCGGGCTGGCCGACCATCAAATACGACGAGGTGCCCATGGAACCGGGGATCAGGGCCGGGTGGCCGGTCGCCAGATATGGCTCCGGATTGTCCGGATGCTGCGCCGGCAGCGCCCTCGTCGCCCCTTTGCGATGCACGAATAAAGGCGTGTCGCCATGCGTCTCTTCCCAAGCGTAATTGTGCATCAGATCGTACAACGTCGTCATTTCGAACTTCGAGCCACAGACATCCCGGAACGCTTCCCGGATGGCGTATGCGATCAGGTGACGGTTCGTCACGGCATAATTCAGCGCGGAGTACATCAGATGGACGTAAGCCGCAGCCGCTTCGCTATCCAGCGGGGCAAAAATCAGCCGCGGATCGGCCGTTCCCGTCCCCATGCGGCGCATCCATTTGCCGATCTCGGAGCCGCCGTATTGGCTGACCGCACCACCCCAAGCCCTCGAACCGGAGTGGATCATGACGATGATCTGACCGTCGCGCAGTCCCCATTTTTCGGCAATGGCGCGGTTGTCCTCGTGAATCTCAATCGCCTGGATTTCGGCAAAATGGTTCCCGCTCCCGAGCGTCCCAAGCTGCCGGTGGGACCGGTGCCAGTACATCTCGGGCAGGCGGTCCAAGTGCGACTCGTCAAAAGCAAACTTGCTGTTCTCGACATGCGTGAGCGACGTCGCTTTTTTCGGCGTGTAGCCGTCCGGGATGTATTTTTTGGGGAGACCGTGCAGTCCTTTGCGCAGCACGTGCTCCAGCCGGATGTCTGAGAAGTGCCCGCGGGCATGCTCTTCGGAAGGCAGTACCTTCTCGATCGCCTTGACCAGCTTGCGCCGCAGCTTCACCTCCTGCAGATCGTCCCGGTGCAGATTCGTCAGGTGAACGCGCATCCCGCAGCCGATATCGCTGCCGACAATCGACGGGGAGACGTAGCCGTTCGCGGCTTCCCACACCGCCGTCGTGCCTATGCACGTGCCGACGCCTACGTGCACGTCCGGCGTATAGCTCATGTAGAGCCGGTTCGGAATTTGCAGATTGTTATTGGCCATGTCGAACACTTTGTAATCCAGCGCTTCGAACAGCCTGTCTCCGGCAAAAACGTGCAGATCGCCCGCCGGCAGCTGCACCTTGCGGTAATATTTTTCGTTTAATGGTTGATCGTTGTAAGTAAACATAAATGATGACAAACTTCCTTCCTGTTTCTCTTATTCCGGTAAAAATGAATGCAAAAAGACCGTAAGCCATAAGCCTACGGTCGTCATGTCACGCGTCTATGCGTACGATAGCATGGAGCAAGCTCACAGCTCACTGCGCTGCTCTTCATGCCGTTGTATCGATGCAAACGAAGGACCCTGCCGGAACGTACATGAAATGAACGTGCCGGGGGTTGCTCTCGCTTACGTCGGGCCCGTAGAGGCCGATGGAACGAATTCCGGTATGCGATTGTCGCTCAAACGGTCGGACAACAAAACATCATGGCGGATCATGTGGATCGGCCTCCTTTCTCCATTCAAGATACGGTTATCATAAACGCGGAAGGGAAACTTTGTCAATCATAAAACAAAAACTATTTTTTCGTTTATATTTGTTTTTTCTATTGCATGCCGGTTGTCGCTACTTTCGCAAATGATAAGGCACCGTCGTAATGACGACGTCTTTGTTCCTGAAAAACCAGGAACGGAGAAGCAGCGCGCTTTGATTGTGCAGCATGTTGTGCCACCACCGTCTCGGAATAAACTGGGGCAGGATCAAATGAATACGGTCCGGATGGCCTTCCTTGTCCTCCAGCTTGCCGATATATTGGGAAATCGGAGAGAGCAGGGAGCGAAACTCTCCCCGGAGCGTAACCAATGGGAAAGGATTGCCCCACTCCTCCCATTTTTGCTTCATCCTCTCAATCGATTCCTCGTCAAATCCGACGAACAGCGCCGTGACATCGGTATTCAAGCTTTTGGCGAAAGAAACGGTGTGGTAGACGACGCGGTGCACGCCGGAAACCAGAACGATTGTCCGCACGCGGTGAGCTTCCGGCTTCATCCGGGAAGGATCAATTCGCAGCTCCTCTGCGACCTGGTTATAATGACGGCGAACGGCGACGGAAAACAAAATAATCGTGGGAAGCACGATTAACACGATCCAAGCCCCGTCCACAAATTTCGTGACGGCGAAAATTATGGCGACAATCGCGGTAACGACTGTCCCGACCCCATTGACCGCAAGCTTTGTTTTCCACAGCCGCCCTTTGACCTTCATCCAACGCATACATAGCCCGATTTGCGCAATCGTAAACGATAGAAATACCCCGATGGCATATAGAGGAATCAAGGCGTTGGTCTGCGCATGGAAAATTTCGATCAAAATAATGGCGACCCCGGCCAGCAAAATAATGCCGTTCGAGTAGCCCAGCCGGTCTCCGCGGTTCGTTAGCGCCCGGGGTAAAAAGCCGTCGCTTGCCACAAGCGCCGACAGCTGCGGAAAACCCGTAAACGTGGAATTCGCGGCCAGAATCAGGACGATAAACGTCGACCAGATGATGATTTGGTACAGCGGTCCTTTACCGAAATAGCTTTGAGCAAGCTGCGACAGCATCGTATTGGTGGGGTTTACCGTAATCCCCTTCACATATAGATGATACGCAAAGCCCAGCAGCGTAACTCCCGTTATCGCCCCCAAGGCCAGATACGTTTTGACGGCGCTTCTTTGTTTCGGGTCCCGGAAGATGGGCACCGCATTGGAAATGGTTTCGATCCCCGTCAAGGCGGAGCAAGCGGAGCTGAACGCTTTGAGCACCAGCAGCAGCGTCAGCCCTTGGGGAACGGTGCCGAGGCTCGGCGTCTGGGGCTGGACGAAGCCATGGCGGAATTCGTCGAGGAACCCCGCGGCAATCAGCCAAAGCATGCATCCCATAAAAAAGAACGTCGGCCAAGCGAAAATCGTCGCGGATTCCGCCACTCCCCGCAAATTCACCAACAGAAGCATAACAACGCATAAAACGGCAAGCGCCGTCTTATAAGGCCCGATGGCGGGATACGCCGAGGCTACGGCTTGGACGGCAGCGGAGACAGACACGGCGACGGTCAAAATATAATCGACCAGCAAGGAGGCGGAGGCAACGAGAGAAGGCAGCGGCCTTTTAAAATTATCCTTGGCGATCGCGTAAGCGCCGCCTCCGTTCGGATAAGCGAGAACTCCCATAATATACGAAACGATCAAAATGGCGAGCAAAATGACCGTCGAGGCCGTAATCGGGAGAATCACCCATTTGGCATCCGGTCCGAGTCCGGCAAGCTCCGTCATTCCGGATTCCGGGCCGTACGATACGGACGAATATAAATCGGCGGAAAGGATCGGCAGCGCCATGATCCAAAACAGCTTGTTGTGCTGGGCATTCAGCTCCTTCAGGCGCATCGGGCGGCCGATAATAATCCGTTTGATGCTGATGAAGTTCGAGACGGAATACCACATGGTTACGATCACAATGGCGATAATGACCGCTTCGATGGCCAGAGAATGATGAATCATGCTGCCCCACCTTTTGTGCGAATGATTTCCACTGTCCCGTTTATTTTCCCCGTTCGCCATTTTTTTACTACAAAAACCTATTTCCCCTGTCATGTGGTAGCAAAAAAAGACATCGTCCTCATTCGGGAACGATGTCTTGGGTAAGCACGGCGTCTGTCGACGGTCCGCTTCGCGCGGGCCGCCGCATCAAATACGGATACAGCAGAATCAAGCCGCCTGCATACAGCAGGAAGGCGAAGTACGCGGGAAGCAGATGCACGAAATCGGTGTAGCCGATTTGAAAATGCACGCTGAGGCCCGCTAAAAAGCCGGGCAAACCGCCCAGCATGAGCGTCCACCATACCCAGCGCTGGCCTTGGCCGATCCCCCACAAAGCGATGATCAGCACGGCGAGGGCGTTCGAGAACAGAGCGCCGCCGAAGCCCGCCCGGTCGTGCGCGATCAGCGGGATCAAGCGCTCGTTGATGTCCGTGAGCATCTCCGCCGAAGCGCATAAATAAGCGAGGTCCGTCGGGACGAAGACGAAGGTGATTCCGACGCCTGCGATCACGACGCCGCCGACGGCTAGCGCGAAGCCGAGCGTAACGAACAGAAGCTGGCCCCATTGGGCTTGCCGCCAGATCCGGTCGTTCGCCACATTCGGCGGATCGTATGAAGGCCGGTCGGCCCGCGTCCGCATGGACAGAATGAACATCGGCAGCAGCACCGCCGCCACCAGCGCATGCAGCGGGTCGAAATACCCGTACCCGAGGTACAGGAAAAAGCTGCTGAAGCCGACCAGACCGGAGGTCGTCAAGGCGGTTTTCGTCCAGTGCAGCCCTTTTCTCAGCCCGTGCCGGGCCAATTGGTAATACAAGATGCCGATGGAGATCATCGTTCCCGCCAGCGTGACCCGGTCGTGCGACATAAAGCCGAGCAGCCAGCGGTTCGCCTGTCCGAGCATCGTCTGATCCATGCCGAGATACAGCACATCGTACGGCAGCATGACCGACGTCGCCGCGATCATCCAAGCCAAAATGCCGCCGATGACCATGCCGAGGCCGAGCAGGCACATCCAGCCCCAGTCCCGCCAAAAGGACGCTTCCGGCGGACTCTCCGCTTCCCGCACCTTCTCGTAGATCAGCGCTTCGTTGATCCGCTTCGGCAGCCCCGGCCCGGAGTAGACGAGCCCGCTGTGAAGCTGCACGCCATCCGCTCCCGCTTCCACCGCCAGCAGCGCGTCCCGGGGCTCGTGGATGCCCCCGGCCAAAACGATCGTCAGCTCCGGTCCGGCAAGCTGCCGAAGCTGCTTCACCCGTTCCACGCCCGGCGCAAGGGCCTCCCGTCCGATGACGAAGCCCTCGGGCGTCCGCACGGCATCGCCCACAACGATGCCCTCCCATGCCGCCGCATCGAGCAGCGCTTTCAGCCGTTCCGCCGGGTCATCCGGCGCCACGTACAGCAGCAGCGGCTTCCCCGGGGCTACCTCCCGGGACGCCTGCCGGACCGCGCTTAGATACGCTGCCGTCTCTTCCGGCGGCCAGCCCGTATCGACGCTGTCGATGTAGAACGCGGCGGCCCAAGGGGCAAGCCGCTCCATCATCCGCCGCAGCTCCGTCTGCGCCTGTTCCGGTGAAGCGCCCGGCATCGGCCGCAGCCGGAACATCAGCGGCAGCCGGTGCCCCTGCTTGCGCTGCATGCACCGGACGAGCTTTTCCAGCCCTTCGTTCACGCCGACGTTCGGATACAGCAGCGCTTCGCGGGACACCTCTCTCCGAATGGGACGATCGTCCGTTACTTCCCGGACCGTCACCGGGCCGATCTCAATAAAGCCGAACCCGAATTGAGCCAGCGCCCGATGCGCCGTGCCGTGAACATCCAGTCCGCCGCTGAGACCGACGGGATATTTCAGGCGCAGTCCCCCGCACGCCTCGCTTTCCAGAATCGGGTGCGACTCCATATGCCCGAGCGTCTTAATGACCAGCGTTCCCCCGGGCAGTCTGCTGAGCAGGCCCATAGCGCCTAGCGTGAAATCCCTGGCCGTCTTGGCGGGCAGTTCGAACAACAACGGGCGAAACAACGTCTGATACGACCAATCCGGCATCCTCTCACTCCCGTACTCCGTCATCCATATGCTGCCATTGTATCACGCGCCGGGGTTGTTTTGTCCATAGCGGGACATGATCGTCAAACATCGGGCCTAACGGCCGTTAACCGCGCCCTGCTCCCATCGACAAACGCTGCCGGAACTCCGTCGGCGTCTGCATGAATTTTTTGCGGAACACCTGCGTAAAATGCCGCATGTCCTGGTAGCCGATCCGCTCGGCTACGTCGGCGAGCCTCAGCTGCGGGTCCTGCAGCAATTCCTTAGCCCGTTCCATCCGCAGGTGGATGACGTATTCCTTATACCCCTGACCGGTCTTTTGCTTGAAAAGCTGGCTGAAATAGACCGGGTTCAAGTACACAACGGACGCCACCTTCTCCAAGGACAGGTCGCTGTGGAAATACATGCGGATATATTGCAGCGCCACCTCGACAGGGCTGTCTCCGCAGGACTCGCGTTCGGACGCAGCCGCGGGCGCCGCCGTCCGGGACCGCAGCCGCCTTACCTGCTCCGGCACCGACCGGATATCCGTCACCGGCCCGCTGTGAACGATCTGGAACGGTACCTTCACATAGCGCTTCAAGTGGGCATGAAGCTCCTCGTGGAACGCTTCGACCGCCGTACCCGGACGCAGCGCCGCAAGCCCGAGCAGATGATGGCTGTCCAGACTGGCGGCGAATCCGTCCCCCCGCATCTCGATCAGCTCGGATAGCACGTTGTCGACGATAAAATGCTCCAGATGCGCTTTTCCCGGACTGCCCAGCGCGACCAAAACCAAGTGAAATTCGGGATAACTCCGTTCGAAAGCCGACATGTCGAAGCGGCCGATATCGAGCCCCGCCGCCCAGCGCTGGAATACCGCCTCGCGCAAATACTTCAGGTTTTGCTTCAAAAGCTGGCTTTCCGCCGAGACGGCATGCTCTTCGCGCAGCTCTTCCCGCAGCGTATGAATGAGCTCGACCAGCCGCTCTTTGCCGATCGGCTTCAGCAAGTAATCCCGGGCTCCGAGCCGGACTGCTTCCTGCGCATACGCAAATTCCGAGTGCGCGGAGATGACGACCCATTTCACCTGCGGGTGCCTGCGGCGGGTAAGCCGCATCAATTCCAGTCCGGTCATTCCCGGCATCAAAATATCCGTCAACACGACGTCGATCCGGCAGGAGGCGAGCGTCTCTACCGCTTCCTCCGGTGAGGCGGCCAAATGCACTTCCGCGTCCGGAAACGCGCCCCGCACCGTGCGTTTGATCCCTTCCCGAATCACCTTTTCGTCATCCACAATGAGCAGCTTCATGCTTCCGTTCCCCCTTCCCCGGGCAGCGGCATCGAGATCGTCACCGTCGTTCCAGTCCCCGGCGAGCTATCGATTTGCAGCCCATACGCTTCTCCGAACATCAGCCCCAGCCGGCGGTGCACGTTCTGCAGACCGATCCCGCCGCGCCGCGATTCCCCGGCCTTCACCGCCGCAGCCTCTTCTCCCATCGGCACGGCATTCGTTCCGAGCGAACGCCGCAGCCGGTCGAGCACATGCGGCTCCATGCCGCTGCCGTTATCTTCCACATACAGCCGGAGCCGTCGGTCGTCCGCCTTCGCGTAGACACGCAGTACGCCGGGGCGATCAAGTCGCTCAAGTCCGTGCTTGACCGCGTTCTCGATTACCGGCTGCAGCGTCATCTTCGGCAACCGGATGTTTTCCCACCGGGGATCGACGTCCATCTCGACGGAGACCCTTCCTTCAAGCCGCGCTTCGATGATCGTCAGATAGTCCCGGATCTGCTCCAGCTCGTCGCGCAGCCGAACCTCGGAAGAGCCTTCCCAATGACTGCTGTAGCGGAACATATGTGAAAGCGATAACACAACTTTGCCGAGCCGTTCGTTCCCTTTTTCGTCAAGCATCCAATAGATCATGTCGAGCGTGTTATACAGAAAATGCGGGTTCACCTGCGATTGGAGCGCCAGCAGTTGGGCATTTTTTTCGCTGATGGACACCGCTTTGACTCTTTCGATCAATTCGTCCATCCGGTTGACCATCTGGTTGAAGGACGCTACCAGGATGTTGATTTCTTCATACGACTTAACGTGCAGCAGACCGCGGAAATTGCCGCGCTCCACCTGCCTCATCTGCTGAATGAGCCGCTTGAGCGGAGACGAAATCGTCCGCGATACAAACGTCGCCAGCGCCGTTGAGACGACGACGAGCACGGAGATGACCAGCAGCAAAAAGCGCTTCATCTGATCCTGCTCCACGTTCAGATCGGCATCCGGCGTCGAGCTGACGACCTGCCAATCCGCCATGGACGGCTTGGACGCGACGATCAGACGCCCCGCCTGCGGATCGACCCGGACCTCGCCGTCGCCGAGCGCATCGCTCCAATAGTCCGCGACGGAAAGCTCCTTCGGCGTCTGTGCGGACACGGCCATCACCTGCCTCGCCTTCGACAGGATATAGACCTCGCTCCGCGGGCTCAGGCTCAGGTTCGCAAGCCCCGACAAGATCGGCTTCGGGTCCGTCTCAATGAGCACGATGCCGATCGGCCGATGCTCGTGCAGATCGTAAAGCGGCCGCCCGAAGGCGAACACGGGCCTTTTCTCCGCCTGATCGATGATCGAATGCTCTTTGACGCCGAACCATACCATTTCGCCGGACGATTCGCGTATGCTCCGGTACCACGAGGAGTTCGCGAAGCCGGGGTCAATGACGCTCATCGAGTTGCCGTAGCTGTAGATCGCACCCGAATTCGCCACGACATGAATGCCGATCATATCTTCCCGGGAGTAATAGATCGCCCCGATCAGATTCGTGATCGTCCGTTCGTTGATCATGCGCAGCGCGGAATCCTGCGTCGGCGGCACCTGCAGCAGCCGCTGCAAATCCGGGTTGCCGTTCAGCGACTTGGTCAGGCTGTCGTACCCTTTGAGCAGCAGGTCGAACAAGTCCATCGTTTGCGAAAAGTTTTTTTGCGCGATCTCCCCAATCTTCTGGTGTAGTTGATCCGTTGTCCGCTTGTAATA
The DNA here is from genome assembly GCF_000722545.1 of Paenibacillus tyrphae. GTDB lineage: Bacteria > Bacillota > Bacilli > Paenibacillales > NBRC-103111 > Paenibacillus_G > Paenibacillus_G tyrfis. Next base: position 128,491 of record NZ_JNVM01000005.1, on the reverse strand, counting down.
CAGCGCGCTGACGATAAGCAGCAGCCCGAGCATGCAAAACAGGAACAGCAGAAACAGACGGGTATGAATGGAATGAAGACCTCGCTTCAACCGGAAACTCCCCTTTCCGTATCCTTACTGTTCCTATCATATCACGCGAGATTGGAGGGCGAATATGGGGTTTATCCTCCGCCCGCTTCCGCTTCCTACCCTTTTACCGCTCCCGCCACCATGCCTTTCGTAATCCGCTCCGATAATGCAAAATAGATGATGATGACCGGCAGCGCCCCAAGCACGAGAAGCGCCCCGATTGCGCCATAATTGACCGAATATTGGCCGATGAAGCTGTTGACCCCGAATGGCAGCGTCTTAAGCTTCTCCGACGAAATGAACGTCGCCGCCAAAATGTACTCGTTCCAGATCGAGATAAAGGTCAGGATGCACACCGTCATGATCGGCGGAACCGAGACCGGCATAATGATGTTGCGGAACGTCCGGTACACGCTGGCCCCGTCCATGATGGCGGATTCTTCGATTTCATACGGGATCGATTTCATGAATCCGCTCAAGACGAACACCGCAATCGGAGTCGAGAACGTAATGTAGGGCAAAATCAAAGCCAAATGCGTATTGAGAATGCCGATGTTTTTGAAAATGATCATGAGGGGTAGCAGCGTGGCTTGAAGCGGAATCATGATGCCGATCAGAAACACCGTCATGACCAGCGTGCCGTAGCGCCAGCGAAATCGCGTGATCGCATAAGCGACCATCGCGCTTAGGATGATGACCAGCGCCACCGTTACTGAGGTAACGAGCAGGCTGTTGAACAAATATTGCAGGTAATGCCCCCCCTCGTAGGCATCCTTGTAGTTCTGCCACCGCAGCTCGCGGGGCAAGGAAAAGAAGCTGCCATCCAATATTTCTTCGTTCGTTTTGAACGAATACAGCACCAGCCAGACGAGCGGATACAATTGCGTGACGAACAGGACGGACAGGAACGGCAGCACCGCCGCCTTTTTCCACTTGAACGTCTTGCTCCGCAGGCGTATGGAAGTTCGCTGCACGGCCGCATTCGGAGATGAATTTATCGAAATTGGAACATCCCTCCCGTCCTTAAGATAGCTTGCTCTCGATCCGCCGGAATACCGCATTCAGCAGCAGCGTGGCGGCCAGACACTCGATGACCAGAAACACCGCCATCGCGCTGCCGTAGCCGTACCGCATCGACAGGAACGACATGTTGTACATGTGGGTGGACGTCACGTCCGTTGCATGGGCCGGACCGCCTCCGGTCATGACCATGATCATGTCGAACGCTTGCAGCGAGCCGATGATGGCGAGCACCAGTGAGATTTTGAAAATCGGGATGACCATCGGGAACGTAATGTAGCGGTCCGCCGTAAAGCCCTCCGCCCCGTCAATCCGCGCCGCTTCGTAGATTTCGGACGGAATGTTCTGGATACCCGTGAACTGGATCAGCACATGGTAACCGAGATACTGCCACAGCGCGACGAAATACAGCGCGATCATCGCCGTATTCGGATCGGTCAGCCACGGCTTCGCCCACGAATCCAAGCCGACCATCATCAGCAGTTGGTTCAGCATGCCTCCGAGCGAAGCGGGGTTGTAAACCGTTTTCCATAGCTGACCTACGACGACAACGGATAAAATGACCGGCAGAAAGTAGCTGGAAACGAGAAAATTAGGCTTGCGCACGTAACGGCTGATCAGGATGGCGACGAACAGCGCGATCGGAATCTCTGCCATGGAAAATACAGCGAACATCAGCGTGCGGCCTACGGACGGCCAAAACACCGCATCCTTCGTAAACAGCTCCTTGAAATTGTCCAGCCCGATAAACCGCGCTTCGCCGATGCCGTTCCAATCCAGCATGGCGCTGTAGAACGACACAAGGATCGGCACGAACACCAGACCGATATAGAGCAGCAGGCAGGGAAGAACGAAGACGGCGATCGTCCGCCGGGAAACCTTCATGGCATGCACGGCTCAAGGGCACCTCCTTTGGCAAAATGTGACTGGTAGTGTGTAGCATGAGATGATCGAAGCGAAACCTATTGATTTCGTTTTTTTGTTTGGGCAAGGGAACGCGCGCCTCTCCGGCGCGCGCTGCGGCAATATTGCTGGATTCCGATTCCGGCCCGTCGTTACTTGTTGTTCGTTTCGAAGGCGGTCTGATGCTCTTTGCCGACATCCTTCGGATCTTTTTTCTGAACGAACAAATTCTGGATGCTGGTCAAATGCGCCTGCGCCGTTCCCGGATTCATCGTGTTATCGAAGGCGAGATCGCCGCCCTGTATGTTTTTGAACAGCTCCAGGATATCCATGGCAAGCTGCGAATAGCCAGCCGCCTTGAAGTCGCCTTCCACCTTCTGCCCAATCCCGACGGCGTTCTTCATCTCGAAGGATACCTTCGGGAAGTTGACCATGAAGTAATTGAGGAATTCCTTTGTCTCCTTCAAATGCTTGCTCGTTGCCGATACGGCGAAGGCGCTGCCGGGAGCGATCATGTACTGATCGGGGTTGCCCTTGCCCCCCACGGTCGGGAACTTGAAGACGCCGATTTTGCCCTTTACCGACGAATCGTCGATCGCGCCGGTGGCCCAGGTTCCCATGATATACATCGCGCTTTTGCCCGTCTTGAACAGATTCTCTCCCGCATTGTAGTCGAACGAGGTCGCTCCTTCCTGGAACGCGCCCGCCTGCACTATATCCTGGAACTTGCTTGCCGCATCGGTAAATGCCGAATCGCCGAACGTCTTCTTCTTGTCCAGCACGTCCTTTAGGAAGCCGGGACCGTTATTCGTGCGAAGCAGCATGTTCATGAACAGGAACGACCCGGTCCAGCTGTCCTTTTCCCCGATGGCGATCGGCGTAATGCCTTTGGCTTTCAGCTTCTTGACGACTTCGATCATTTCTTCGAACGTCTTCGGCACTTCGACGCCCGCTTGACTGAACAGCTCTTTGTTATAGAAGACGAGCGCAATATTGTTGCCGTCCGGAAGCGCATACACGTTATTGTTAAACGAATAGTAGTCGAGGATGCCTTTTTGGAACGTATCCTTCAGCCCGTTCTGGTCAAGCATATCGTTCAGCGGCGCGAGCAGGCCCGCATCGACGAACGGCTTCATCTGCGCGGCGGGGTTCACAATCGTGATGTCCGGCACTTCTTTGGCTGCGGCTTGCGTTTTGAGCTTCAGCTTTTGCTGGTCGGTATTGAGGGAATCCAGCTCGATCTTAATATTCGGATGCGCTGCGGTATAATCCGCGACGATCTTTTTCATGATTTTATGATTCGGTGCGGTCGGGTCCGGATAAATGTTCTGGAACGTGATCGTTACCGCGCCCGACTTGTCCTTCTCCTTCGCCGCCTCTCCGCTTGACCCTGCGCCGCCGCTGCCTGCCGCCGATTTATTCGCGTCCGTTCCGCACGCGGCGAGACTTACGGCCAGCGACCCGGCCAAGGCGACCTGCGCCCACTTCATCACTTTTGCCATCGTTCTTTTCCCCCTCTAGTTTAATAAGCTCATTATGGCGGATACGGTTCAATCGAACAATGCATGAACTTCAGGAATGAGGTTTGATTTTTTCAGGTAGCGAGGGGCAGGGCCGAGACGGAAGAGGCGAGGATATGGCGGGATGTGTGGGGGGATATGATGGGATAAGGTGACTGGCTGGGGACACACGATAGGTGCTGGGCGGGGACTGGATTCAGGTGGACGGGATACGAATGAGACGGAGGTGGGATGCGGGCGGGATACGACGTAGCGGGGCATAAGCGGGACATGAGCGGAGTGTGTGAAACGACGCAGAAGGGAATAGCAGAATGGACACAGGTGTCATACCGCTAGAATGAGCAAATTGCGTGCAGGATTGAGCTGATATAACTGGACACGAGCGGAGGTTGAGCGGAGCGTAACAGGACGTAGGGCGGTAAGCATAATAAGTCTGGAATCCGGGTGAGGGACGCAAGCGAGACGGAACGCCATCTTCCAAATAGAGGAACCCACGTTCCTCTAAGCCGGTCAATTTAGCCGATCTGCGATAATTAGCGGAACTGTAGTGTTTCTATCGGGCCGAAATCCACGGCAACGAAAGTTTTTCGACACCGATAAAGCATCCTGCTTCCTCTATGTGCCGATAGCGTGCCAAAATCTAGAATTAGCGCATCAGAGTTCCTCTAGTTATACCGCCCTCCGAGTGTTACCTAGCGCTTCGACTCCACCGTTCTGCGGATTGTCGACTTCGCTGTTGCAACTGCAAGAATCCCCCAATCGAGCAAAAAAAGCGGCCGGGCAAAAACATCCTCTGCCCGACCGCTACCTTCAACCTTTTGCCTCAACCGTCGTACAATCTACTTCTTCGCATCCTTCCCCGCCTTCACGGCGAGCTCTTGCAAATTCCGTCCTTGCAGCGCGCCTTCGATCAGCTCGGGGAGCAGATCCGGCGTGCAGCCGAAGCATGGAATGCCGAGCTGCGCAAGCGACTTGGCGACCTGCTCGTCATACGATGGAACGCCGCTGTCCGATAGGGCCAGCAAGCAAAGCGCCTGCACGCCTGCCTGCCGCATTTCCCCCATCCGGCGAATCAACGCGGCCCGATTCCCGCCCTCGTACAGGTCGGAGATCAAAATAAACAGCGTCTTCTTCGGCTCGGTGATGAACTGCTCGCAGTAGGCGACCGACTTGTTAATGTCCGTCCCCCCTCCGAGCTGAATGCCGAACAACATATCGACGGGGTCGTCCGCGCACTGCTCCGTCAAATCGACAACCTCCGTATCGAAAACGACGACACGGGTGTCGAGCGCCGGCAGGCTGGCAAAAATCGAGCCGACCACGGAGGCGTAAATAACGGAGTCGGCCATCGATCCGCTCTGGTCGATATCCAAAATGACCGTCCATTCTTTGCTTCTACGGGCGCGGTCGAAGAAATAAAATCGCTCCGGGATCAGCCGCTTTGTTTCCGTATCGTAATGCTTCAGATTGGCGCGGATGGTCTTTTTCCAATCCATCCCCGATAAGGACGGAAGCGGCGAATGCTTCCGGCGGTTCAAAGCGCCGGTGACGGCCTGACGGATGTCGTGCTCCAGCCTCTTGGCGATTTCCTCCACCACGGCTTTCACGAGCTGCCGTGCCGTGTCCTTCGTCTTCTCGGGAATTTTGCCGCGCAGCGCCATGAGCGTCGCGACCATGCGGATATCCGGCTTCACCTGCGCCAGCGTTTCCGGTTCGAACAGCAGCTGCGTCAGCCCTTTGCGCTCGATGGCGTCGGCTTGAATAACCGAGACGATGTCCGAAGGAAAAAAGGTGCGGATATCCGCGAGCCACTTCGCCACCTTGGGCGATGAGGGGCCCCGCCCCGCAGAACGCGGCCCCGAGGAGGCGTCGGCTTCCAGCCCCGTGCCCCCGGTGCCGTCGTAGATGGCCGCCAGCGCTTCGTCCAATATTTTCGCCTCGCCGTCCAGCAAGCCGTCTCCTTGCGAGTATTCTGCGAGCTTTTCTTCGGACGCGTCTCCGAGAATCAGTCTCCAACGTTGCAACGCTTTATTTTGATCCGTCATCGTCTACAAATCTCCGAAATCAAAATCGTTAAGTTCATCCAGCTTCCCTCTTTCATCTTCGCTTAGCGGCTCCTGCAGCTGCTCCGCGGCCCCCTGCCCGTCGAGTCCCCATAGCACGCCCAACGTTTCAGCAATCGACGCTTTCTCTCTGGACTCGAACGAGCCGAACGCCCTGCGCAAAAAGACAAGCGAGCGTAGGAACGCCTCGTCCTCCAAGGACGCGATATATTCGTCGAGCTGCTGCCACAGCCCCGAGCGCGACAGCAGCGCATACCGGTTCCGCATCGACACGCCTTCGAACCAGCCCGCGCCCAACTCCGCCGGAATTCCCGGCGACAGCCGCCGCGATACCTCCTGCGAGCACTGGTCGGGGGAGATCAAATTCCGCTCCAGCAATATGGCAAAAGCAAACCCGGACAGCTTTGCGTTCCGGTCGTCCCGGGAAGCCAGCGCCCACAGCTCGGCAAGCCACCGCTCGTCGTCCACCTCTTCCGGATGCTCCTGCGAGATGCGGTGCATCTCGTTCATGCCGGTCACCATGCCGCCCGCCGCCTCATCGCTGCACACGGCCGCGTCCACAAGAAGCAGCGTCCCCCGCAAAAACAACTGCTGAAGCAGCGGCACAAAGGACGATGTATCCACCTTGCGAATATCCCCATATCGGATCAATATGGATAATTCGTTGGCCGCGGCGGCGATCTGCGCGAAATCTCCGGCAGCGACGGCCAGCCGCTGCAAGGTGAGCCTCGCTTCTTCCATCGCCTTGGGGAGTCCGCACTGGCAGGCCAGGCGGATGATCCGGGAAGCTTCCGAGAGATCCGCGCAACCTTCGAGCCGCTCATGCAGCACAAACGCGGCAGCAAGCTCCACCGTTTCCCCTTTGAGCGTCGATTCCACCGCTTGAATCTCCGCCTCGGGGGTCCACTGGAGCACCCAGTGCTCCGCCCAGGTCGCCGTGTCCTGCCGAATCTTCTGCTGCCGAGCAAAATTGATGCCGAGCAGCGCAAGCCGATGCAGAAAGACGGACCGGTGCAGATCGAGAAACGCCGCCTCTTCGCTTTTGACCCGCCGGTTCTCCCGCAAATCCAGCTCAAGATCGGCAGCGACAGCGGACTTGTACTTCTCCAGCTTCAGCCGCTTCAGATGCCGGTTCAGATCGTCTTGAATCGGCGTCTGGCTGACCCCCTCGGGCAGCGCGCCGATCGCCGTGCCGATATCCGCGCGGGCTAGCGCCTCGGCTACCGAAGCCAAATCCCCGAACCCGAGACAGACGACGGCCGCATCCCGCAAATCCCCCCAGGTCGGCATGCTGCCCCCGCGCAGCGAGGCGAGCGATTCAGCGAGCCGTACCCCTTCGATGACGGAAGCGGTGGAACGATGCGTCCCGCTCTCCCTCAAGGACGAAGCCACTTGCGACAAGTAAAGCGACGGCAGCCTCGCAGCATCCTGCAGGTTCAAGCAATCCCACAGCCGCTCGAAATAAGCCGGGGCCTGATTGCCCGCGCCGTAGCCGGATTGAACGGACAGCTTGTAGTACGAATACGGCATCAGCGTCAGCTTGGTGGACGAACGAGGCAGTGTGCGAACTTCCTCGTCCGACATCGCAGGCAGCGCCAAGTCCATCGCCGAGACGTGATGCGCCCCGGTCACAACCACGATGCGGTCCGATGGCCCGACGGTATCGAGCGCCTGCCGAATCTGCCGCCGCATGTAAGCTTCACGCACCGTGTTGTAAGACGCTTCCCGCGGGTCATGCGCCCGCTCTTCCTGCTCCAACAGTTCACGCATTTCCGCGGAAAAATGTTCGATCGCGTGACGATACGCTTCTTTGCTCGGACTATGTTCAAAATGCCGCTCCCAGTAGCTGTCGTAATCCGGCTCCCCGGCCAGCTCGGCAACCCGCTCATACAGCTCGTTCTGCCGCCGGTAAAAAGCTCTGCGTTCCGCCAGCGCATCCTGTCGGCCCGTTTGACCGCCCTCGCGGCCCGCCGGTCCATCCTCCCGGTCCGTTTCCTCCAGGCCCGCGCCTGCGCGTCTTGCCGCTTGCAGCGTCACCGCCGCATCGGAAGGAAGATCGATGAACTCGGCGCGAGCTCCGTTTTCCGTCGCCCACAGAAACGCTTGGTATTCGGGGGAATACGAAGCCAGAGGGAATACCAGCGTACGAACCGGAAGCTGGTCGGTATAAGCAAGAATCGCAATGGGCGGCACGACGCCGCGGGAAGCGATCTGCCCGATCAACTCCCCCGCATCCGAAGGTCCTTCCACCAGCACGACCTGCGGCCGGATTTCGTCCAGAAACGCCCGCAGGTGAAAGGCGCCCGCCGGCGACAAATGGCGGATGCCAAACACATGGACTCTCCCGTCGCCGGTGCTCAATCGTTCATCTCCCGGCATGCGTTGTACAGACTCCGCCATTCCGATCCCCGCTTTTTCATCACATTTTCCAAATATTCTTTCCAGGCAATACGGTCCTTCTCCTCATCCTTCACAATCGCGCCTTGTAGCGCGGCGGCCAAATCTTCCTCTTGGATTTGTCCGTTTCCGAAGCTGGCGGCAAGCGCCATGCTGTTCGTCAGGAGCGAGATCGCTTCCGCCGTCGAGATGACGCCGCTCGGCGATTTCAGCTTCTCCTTGCTGTCCAACGTTACCCCGGCGCGCAGCTCCCGGAAAATGGTGACGATCTTGCGCACCGCCTCTTCCTCCGGCAGCGCCGCCTGCAGCTCGTAGTTGGCGGCAATTTCGCCGACGCGTTTGCGCACGATCTCGACTTCCGTTTCCAGACCGGCCGGCGACGGCAGTACGAGAATGTTGAACCGGCGCTTAAGCGCGGCGGACATTTCGTTGACGCCCCGGTCCCGCGTGTTCGCCGTTGCGATGATCGAGAAGCCTCTGGCCGCCGATACCTCACGGCCCAGCTCGGGGATCGAGATCGTTTTTTCCGACAAAATGGAAATCAGCGCATCCTGCACCTCGGAGGCGCAGCGGGAAATTTCCTCGAAACGGGCAATTCCGCCGCCCTCCATCGCCCGGTAAATCGGGCTCTTGATCAGCGCTTCGTCCGACGGGCCGTGCGCCAGCAGCATCGCATAGTTCCACGAATACCGGACATGCTCCTCGCTCGTTCCGGCCGTACCCTGAATAACCTTGGACGAGTCGCCATGGATCGCAGCCGTCAAGTTCTCGGACAGCCACGATTTCGCCGTGCCCGGCTCCCCGATCAGCAGCAGCGCTCGGTCCGTCAGCAGCGTCGCGACGGCAATCTCCACCAGCCGCGTGTGGCCGATATATTTGGGCGTGATATTCACGCCTCCCGCCTGTCCCCCGGTAATGAACGTAAGCACGGACCGCGGCGACAGCTGCCAGCCCGCCGGTTTCGGGTCTTGATCCGCTTCCTTCAACGCTTCCAGTTCCTTGGCGTACAGCTGCTCCGCAGGCAGCCTCAATACATTTTGCTTTTGATCCATTCGATCCATCCCGCTCCTTTGCCCATTTCCGCTTCATCGCTCGTTTTCGTTTTAAGGCGCTCCACTACTTCAAGCACTTGCTGCTTCACGCTTTCGTAGGACAGCAGGTCCGCGAATTTCTCCAGCCTTTCGGCATAGCTCCCGGGAAGCAGCGACATCAAAGCCAATTTGTCCCAGTCCAAATAATAAAACTGTCTGCCTTTCGAGCCTTCGAGCGCCTGCATCAGCAGCTCAGAGGTTTCTTCATGCCCAATCTTGAACAAGGCGAAGAACAGCGAAACCGTTCTCGGCTTCATCTGCTGCGGCGCCACCTGCACCTTTTTCAGCAAGTAATCGGTGACTTTCGTGTCCGGCTCCCGGACGAAACGGCATACCAGCTCTTCTTCGTTGATATCCACGAACAAATGCACCCAGCGCGGGTCCCACGAAATCGCGGACGAATCCTCCGCATTGCGATACACGGTCAGGGCCAGCCGCTCGGTCAAATCGTACAGCGTATTCAGCAGCTCTTTGGCCTGCGCCTGCTGTTTGTGGCGAATCAGAGGAGCGAACTGGTCGTAAACCTCCTCCGGGGACAAGCAGCGGAGCGCCGCTTGAAAGCTGTACGAAATGTGCTTTCCGCCCCACTGCCTGTACAGCGACTCCACAAACCGGTAGCCTTCCGGCCGCTGCATGTCGAGCAAAAGTCCCGCCGCATATTCTTGAACAGCCGTCGTTTCTTTGACCATAAAAGCAGGCGAGGACAGCAGCTTTTCCAAAAATACGCGCACCGCCTCTTCGTTCTTCCCTTTTAGGCATTGCACCGCCGCCGACAGCTGCTCCACCGCTTCCGTCTTCACGGAGCTTCCGTCAAAAGCATTCAACCACGCTTCCGCCTGATCCAGTATCCGCTGGGTCAAAGTAGGATGGAAGTAAGCTTGAATCGGTTCCACCGCAAGCTCGCGGTCCTTGCCCGTCAGCGCTTCGAACAACCGATCGGCCGCACGCCCGGTCCCCAGCCGGGATAAAGCCGACAAGGCGGCCCGCCGTACTTCTTTTCTCCTCTCATACGACTGCTCCAGCACGACGTCCTCCAGCTCGGGGTAGTCCCCGAGAATGTCCACAGCCGCGATGCGGACTTCGGCTGCGCCTTCGCCGGCCGCCTGCAGGATCAGCTCGGCATTCACCGGACCCTGCAGATGATGGATCAAATACAGCTTGCGGGCGTCTCCTTTGCCACCCTGGAGGTTCAACTGCCGATGTAGTATCGGTACAACCGCCGTTCCGATCGACGGAATAACTTTATCGTATATAAACTCGGCGATTTCCGCGTACCCGTCTTCCAAAGCGGCGACCGCAGGCATATGCGTCCGAAAATCTTGAAACAACGAGTCTTCGTATCCTTCGCGGATCACTTCCAAGCGGCCGGGCCCGCGTTCCGTCAAAGCATCGATGAGAGCCCTCATTTTCCGGTACGGGATGGCTGTTACCCCGCGCGTATCCGTCACTTGAACCTCCTCCAGCGTCCCCTGCGCCTCGGTCCGTCCTTGGGTATACAGAATGGAGTGCAGCAGGGTGCCAAGCTCCAGCAGTTTGGCGGAGGCTTGCTCGGGCTTTGCTTCCGTGACGAGCTGTACGCCATCGGCCAGCCGGTTGAACACCGGCGCGTTCTCTCCGAGCTTGCGCAGCTGAGGCAGCAGCCGGGTTAGCCGCAGGTCGCTCGCGGCGACGGAACTGCCGGCGATAAACAGCCGGCGCACTTCTTGATGCAGATCGATAAGCACCTGTAAGCTCATGGATTCTCTCCTTGTTTTAGTAAATAAATCTGACGATTTCGCTTGACGTCACGAGAGCCAGCGGCTGAGCCAGCAGTCTTCCTTCGGCAAACTCGTGCTCGAACATGACCAGCATGGCCTGATCCCGCGTATCGCCGTGCTTCAGCAGCGGCAGCAGTTGCGTGCTCGGTTTGCCCAATGCCGGAATATCGCCGAGAACGATCCGTTTGCCCTGCTCGTCCTCCAGTACGTAGTCCTCCCCGATCCGGCCAAGTTTGGCATAGTGAAGCAGCATCACCGGATGTTTGTCGGACAGCGGGTTTTTCAATTGATTTTTGACCGTCTTGACCGCCTCAACATACGAACGCCGGGCATGGCTCCGGATCGTCCCGTAGTCCTCCGGCTTCATGTCGCGGACCGTCATGTCCTCCCATCGCGCCCGCGGATTCAAGTCTCCCGGGTAGACGAGCAGTTCCTTCGAGGCAACGACCGAGAAGAACGAATCCTCTTCCTTCAAATGCTTCGCCGCCCGGAACGGCCTGTAGCTGCGGACCGCGAATATGTCGCCGCTCTGCAGCTCCATCCAAAAGCCCTCATCGACGTATTCGCCTCTTGCCTCATCCGTATACGAACGGAACGTGAGCTGTGCCATTTCCGCCTGCTGTCGGGCTAATCCGTGCTCGCGCAGCTCGGCCAGCTGCCAAGCATGCCCGAGCCGTTCTTCCAAGCCGCTTTCCGTATCCGGCGGAAGCTCGGGATTTTGCTGTCTTTCCGTTAAATAGTCCCTGCTTTTCTTAATCAAAGACTGCAATACGGTTAAGCGGTCCATCGCTTCCGTGTACACGCGCTCACGGTCTTCAGACGTACGCAGGATAAAGAGCAATTCGCGAAACGCCGCCTGAACGCCGGGAATATAATAGTTTCCAAGCTGCTTCGCTTGGTCTTCCATCATCTTTGCCGTTTTCGCGTCGAGGCCTGCCAGCCCATTCTGCACGATCTGGTAAATCAGCTTTTCCAATAAGCCAATGCCTTCGAGCTGGGCGGCCCGTTTCTTAGCCAAGGCCGATTTGTTCGGCTTTCGTTTGACGGCCGTCTCCTCTCCGGTAGCCGCCGCTTCCTTCTTCTTCTCTTCCCGTTTCTCCGCTTTCTCCCGCTTGTCCGCGATGTCCTGAGGAATCGCATCCACCTGGAATTCTTTACCGAGAACGTAGGCGTACATCAAGCCTAAAATATGCTTACACGGAAATTGCCGGCTCGGGCAGCTGCAGCGAAATACGGGACTGTCCGGCTTGACGAAATCGACGGAGCACCGGTACGGTTCCTTGCCGCTTCCTTTGCACTCCCCGAAAATGATCGTTTCGTCCTCCGACCGGCACAGCTTCGGGAAGCTGTTTTTCTTGACAAGATCCCTACCGTTCTTGATCGCAGCGGCATTTAACGCAACGGAATCCACATAAGCTTCTGTCATCGTAGCTATCATCGCATGCTCCTTGGTAAAAATGAGGTGATCTTAGCTTTTTTCCACGCGCAGGAGCCTTTTTCCTTTTTTTAAATGGTAAAAAAATAACATTCCTGCTCCGATGGCGATGGTTAGCAGAAAAAAAAAGACCAAGCCCGCTCCAATCGGACTTGGTCTAACGTCGGTTGCTAGATAAACGAGATGGCTTTCAACAGCCGGTACAGCATGGTTGCCGCCTCGGCTCGGGAAGTCGAATCGGACGGCCGGAAGCGGCCTTGATTGTCACCCTCGATAATCCCGGCTTTGACCGCCTGACGCACCGCGTCGCCGGCCCATCTGGAAATGTTGGCGGAATCGCGGAACGATTCGCTGTCGCTGCGGATGTCCACGGGCTTCACCCCGACGTACTTAATCGCACGCGCCGTCATGGCCGCCAGCTCTTCCCGGGTGACGGTTTGATTCGGACGGAAGGTGCCGTCTTCGTACCCGTCGATCAGCTTCGCTTTATGCGCGGCACCGACTGCTGCGGCGAACCAATCGCCAGCTTTTACATCGCCGAACGGCGCTTGCTCTTTCGAGACGTTGAGCCCCAGCGAGCGAACCAGCAGGGCGGCCCATTCCGCCCGGGTAACGCGGCCTTCCGGCTCGTACGCGTCGGCCTTTCGCCCTTGCACGATCAGCTTGGACGCCAGCGATTCGATCGTCGCTTTCGCCCAATGTCCTTGCAGATCGCCGAACGAAACGGAGCGATCGAGCACCGTATACACGCTGAAGCCTTGTCGTTTCAGCTTCGCAACGGGCTTGCCGTCCCGGGTTTCAAACACGGTCGGGACAAAGCGGTATTCGCGCGTTTCGGGGTCCCACCATACGCCGGTAGCGGTCGCCGCATTCGCTTGTCCGTTTAGCGGCAGCGTGCGGACGATATAGCTGTTGAAGATGTTTTGCTTGATTTCGTTGCCCTTGCTGTCCGTGATGCGAACGTAGAAATCGGCCGGCGCCGCGAGCTCCTTGCCGCCCATGCGGCGGAGCGCCTCGCCGAGCTGCTCGCGCTCTTGAGCATCGGGCGTGCGGATTCCGACGTTAACGTGGAGATCGTCGGCCGGCAGTCCGAGCAGCTTCGCCAGCATCCGCGGGTCGATCTGTGCCAGCGGCAGCTCAATCAGCCCGCTGGCCGTCTGGAACAAAATCGACAGGTCCGGATTTTTCGCCAGCAGCTTCGCAATCGTAGCCGATGGAAGCTCCACGTAAGCAGAGGAAGCGGAAGCCGTGACCCGGACAAGACCGGTTCGGATGTCGTCCTCCGATACCTGGATTGTTTCTTTCGAGCCGTCGTGCGAGTGGACGTTTACCGCAATCCCTTCGGGATTCGGCGTCGGTGCCGGACCCCACGATCCCCCGGAAGACGATGAAGGCGAATCGCTGCCGCTATCGTTGCTCCAAGCGCTCACGCGGATAACCGCGGTCGCCGAACGTCCGACGTAAGTGGCGGTAACGACTGTCGTTCCCGGCTGCAGCGCGGTTACCACGCCTTCCTCGTTGATCCGGGCGATCCCCTCGGTTTGGAATACGTAGACAGCCCCACGGGCAATTGGCGCCGTGGTCTTATCCGAGAAATCCGCTATGAGTGCGGTCGGAACGGATTGGCCCGTTTTCAGCTCGTACGTATCCGGCGTAAATCGGATGCCGGTAAGGGTAAGGTCGAGGCCGACGATTATCGTCGCTTGAACCGTATCCTCGCCGTATGTTGCGCTCACCACGGTTGTTCCTGCTTTTTTGCCTGTGACGACGCCATGCAAGTCCACTCCCGCGATATCGGTGTCCTTGACGGAATAGATCATTCCGTTCGTCAGCACGATCCGTCCGCCGCCGTACGTTGCGCTAACAACCGTATTGACGGATTCTCCGACTTTCACGCTATAGGAAGGCCGGTCGAAGGCGAGGCCCGTTATACTTTTATTGACGAGGACGGACGTTTCGGCCGTGATGCCGCCATACGTGGCCGCCAGCACGGTGCTTCCGCTTTTTACTCCGGTGATTTGACCGGATGGGTTGACCACAGCCACAGACATATCCTTGATCGTATACACAACGCCTGTAGTTAATCTGATAACTCGGTTATCCGAGTAAGTTGCCTTCACAACGGTATCCCGGGTTTCGCCTGTCAAAACCGCATACTCCGATGCCTCAAAAGCGATTCCCAACAAAACCGGAGGATGGATTTTCAGTGTCAGAGCCTTGGATACGGCTATTCCGTTGCCGTCCTTCACTTGAATCGTCACCGTGTAGACACCGGATTCCTTCGGCGTTCCGTCTATCGTTCCCCTGGAAGCATCCAGTGTCAGGCCATCGGGCAGACGGCCGTCTTCGACGCTCCAGCGGTAGGTGCCGCTGCCGCCCGCCGCACTTAAGGTTCTGCCTGCGTAGGTCAAGCCTACAGTGCCCTCCGGCAGAGGTCCCGCCATGAAGATCAGCTCCGGATTCACTTGGATGCTAAGGTTTTTAACGACCGTGACTGCGTTGCTGTCCTTCACTTGAACCTGAAACTCATAATTCCCTGCCGCCGTCGGCTTCCCTTGAACGAGAGCTTTCTTCGGATCGAGCGGGTCAACGGCAAACGTCAGTCCCGCAGGCAGCATACCGCTGACTGACCACGTGTAGGTCTCGCTGCCGCCGGCTGCAGAAAACTCTTGGTTGGCGTAAGCCACACCCACCGTTCCGACAGGCAGCTCCGGCGTTTGGACCGTTAATGCCGCGTGGACCAGCAATGTGACAGCTTTTATCGCCTTCACGCCATTGCCATCCGCAACCTGAACCGTGAAGCTATACGTGCCGTCTGCCGCTGGCGTCCCGCTGAGCGCAGCCGTCACCGGATCGAACGTCATGCCTGCCGGAAGCGAGCCGCTTGCGACGGACCATGTGTACGTCCCGTTCCCGCCGCTTGCGCTGAGTATTTGCTGAGGATAGGCGATTCCCACGGTGCCTTCCGGCAGAGCAGGCGCTTGAATGACAAGCTGCGGATGAATCTGAAGCGCCATCCCTCTGGACGCCGTCATCGCGTTGCCGTCCGTCACCAGAACCGTGAAGGAGAACGCGCCTTCGCCGGTCGGCGTGCCGCTCAAGGTGCCGTCCGCCGCAAGCGTCAGCCCGCTTGGCAGCGTACCGGCAGAAGTGCTCCATGTGTAGACGCCGTTGCCGCCTTTGGCCACAAGCGAGGCCGTGTAGGCTGCTCCGACAGCCCCATGCGGCACGCCGGTTGTAGACACCTCCAGCATCGGGTTCACCTGAATCGTGAGCTCTTTCACCGCCGTTACGCCGTTGCCGTCCGTAATCTGTACGGTAAAGCTGTAGCCGTTCTCCGTCGTCGGCGTGCCGCTAAGCTTCGCCGTCGCGGGATCGAACGTTACACCCGCAGGCAGCGTACCGTCTGCGATAGCCCACACGTACGTCCCATCGCCGCCCGTTGCGGTCAATACTTGTGAATAGGCCATGCCAACCATCCCTTGCGGCAAGCTCGAAGTTGCGATTTGCGGCTTCGGATGGATCGCAGTCGCGTCGCTGGCCGAATTATTGCCCGTCTGGAGCTCGCCGCCGCCGGAAACGACCGCCGTGTTCGTGACGGTTGCAGGCGCATCTTGATCTACCGATACCGTTACGGTGATCGGAGGATAGGCGGCGCCCCCGGCCAGCGCATCAGATCGGGTGCAGCTTGACGTTCCGATATCGCAGGTCCAGCCGTTGCCGACAAGTCCCTTCAACATGAGCCCGGCAGGCACCGTGTCCGTCACGGTGACAGCAGAGCCGTCCGTTGCGCCTTGTCCGCTATTGGTCACGGTCAACGTATACAGGGCCGAGGCTTGCCCCTGCGTAAAGCTGCCCGTATGGGACTTGGCAAGTGTCAAATCGGCGACGGGAATGATCGTCGTCGGATCGCTAGCCGTATTATTGGCGTTATTGGCATCGCCGCCGCCTGAGACTGTGGCCGTATTCGTGATCTGCGCAGCCGCATTGGCCGCTACGTTCACCGTCATAGTGATCGGCGGATAGCTCCCCCCGGAAGCGAGCGCGTCCGATCTGCTGCAAGTGAGCGTTCCCAGATCACAAGTCCAGCCCGTGCCCGCGAATCCCGTAACGGTCATCCCCGCAGGCAGTGTGTCCGCCACCGTTACCGTACCGCTTGTCGTGCCCGTTCCGGCATTGCGGACGATGATCGTATACGCAGCCCCCGTTTGCCCTTGCTTGAAGTTCCCCGCATGGGATTTTTCAATCGTCAGATCGGGCAATTGAATGATGTTCGTCGGATCGCTAGCCGTGTTATTCGACGTATTTACATCTCCTCCGCCCGAAACTTCGGCGGTGTTCGTGACGCTTGCAGGCGCATTTGCCGCCACGGTTACCTTCAACGTAATGTCCGGGTAGCTCGCCCCTGTCGGGAGCGGGTCCGTTCGCGTGCAGGTGACCGTACCCAAGGTACAAGTCCATCCCGTTCCCACGAGCCCGGTAGCCGTCAATTCGGCAGGCAGCGTATCTTTTACCGTTATGGTACCGCTTGTAGCGCTACCTCCGAGGTTTTTGACCTTAATTGTATACGTAGCGCCGCTTTGCCCCTGCGTAAAGTCGCCGGTGTGCGTCTTGGCGATGGAAAGGTCCGGCGGGCCCGTAACCGTCATCTTGAACGAAGTGCTTAAACTGCGGGACATTCCCGAAACCGAGCTGTTGGCGGTCATCTGAATGTCGGCTGTACCGCCGGCCATCGGCGAAACGGTCAATGTGCGTGTGGCCCCGCTGCCTGTGATGACGACGTTTCCGTTCGGAACCACCGTTTGATCGGAGGAGGTGGCCGTCAGCCCGGAAAGCTTCGTTTCGTCCCACGGAAAGGTCACAGCATACGTGCCATTCGCACCGATTGCAGCATCCGGCAGTCCTTCATAAGCGCCGATATCGACGGCGACGTTCTTTTTCCGTGGAAAGCCCCGCTGGTCGAATGTCGTCGCCAAAGCATTGCTTCCCTTGCCGATCGCAGGACTGCTTCCCTTCAAAGCATTCGTTTCGCCCAAGCCGCCATTGGCGCCCAAAGGAAGCACACCCGGGTCGGCAACGTCCACCAGATTCCCGCTCCCTCCCGGGACAAGTCCGTTGCCACCTAGTCCGATCAGATTGTAGCTGCTTGTGGCGTCGATTCCCGCAACGACGTTTTGACCGGTCCGTACTTCAAGATCGCTGGCAGCGTTCCCTGCCTTGCTGTTCCCGGCGGCAAGCGTATTTTGCAGCTTCGGATTGCCATCCTGCACATACAGCCCGCCGCCCCCCTGATCGGCCTTATTGCTGAACAAAGTGACGTGCGTCAGCGTAATACTTCCTTTCGAAGCGACGTACAGGCCGCCTCCCTTCCCCTTGGCCGTATTGCCGCTGATCGTCGTATTCGTTATCGTGGCCGGTGAGCTGAGGTAAAGCCCGCCGCCGCCTGCCTGAGGATCGGCCATTCCGTTGGCTTGGTTGCGGGAGATCGTTGTCCCGTTGATCCGGATCTGCCCCCCTACCGAAGCGGGAAAAACAGTCATCCCACCCCCCAAACCGTTCGAAGCGATATTGCCATCGATAACGGAGCTTAATACGTCGATGTTCATATCGCCCTCAAAATGCACGCCGCCTCCCCGTTCCGCAGCGGTGTTTCCTTGAACGACCGTGTTTCGAAGAACGACCTTGCCTCCGGGCAGTCCGGCGATATTCATGCCGCCGCCCCAATGGCCGGGGGCCGATACAGAATTCCCGGTGACGACGCAGTTCTCGATCGTTACCGTGCCTTGGCTGCCTGTGTAACCAAGAATTCCTCCGCCTCCGTACAGGTCGCCGGCCCAAAGCTGTCCGCCGCTGACCGTCAGCGCCTTCAACGAGATGTTATAGCCGGTATCCGAATCCGGATTCAGATTGAATACCCGATTGGCTGCCCCCACCCTCGGTTTGATCACCGTGCCCGCTGGATTCCCGTTAGGGTCTCCTCCCGCTCCGGTGATCTCCACGTTGCTGCGAATTGCCAATTCTCCCAAATTCAACTCGTAAGTCCCGGCCGGAATTTGGATCGTATTCGATCCGCCCGAGCCGTTGCTTTGATTCACCGCCGCCCGCAGCGAGCATTGACGAGCTACCGAGCAGTTTCCCGGTGTATCGTTTGTCGTGTCCACGGTTATCGTAGCTGCGAAAGCGGAGGAGACCGCAAACAAGGACAAAAGCAACAATAAAACCGCCGCACCGCCGAAAACGGCAAGTGTTCGTACGAAGCTTGCGATTGGCCTTACTTGCGCATGATCAACCATGGCGCTCATTTTCATTCCTATATCCTTCCTTTGTCCCGGCCGATTCTCCCTTTTAAACGACCAATAGCGCGCTATTCATACCGGCGCATTAGCTTCTGGGAGGAAAAATACCAGTAATACAAATAATAAAATTAACGGCAAGATAGGGCTGCATATTGTTATGAGGCTGGGAGCCCCCTTCCGACTGGATCGCTTCCGGATTCATTGCCACGGAATTCGTCACGCTGCCGTAAGCGGCTCCTCCGACGCGCCCCGGAGTCTTTGCCCACATCATCCCTTCCACCGCAGTTCCGGAACCCGCAGCGGCGGAGTTTACCGGATGCGTGTGCACGGGAAGCTCCGCTGCCATTAGCGTTACCGTTTGGCTGCCGCCCGACTGTCCGATAACCCGCTTTGTTAAGCCCGGCCCTTCCCCCCAATGCATCGGAGCCGCTCCCTGTAAATTCGGCAGGGCAAACGTCGTTTTCCCGTCTCCTCCATACTTCGTGCCAAGGATCGTAAACAACACCGTATTTTGCGCAATCGGCATAAGTTGTCCGTTGCAGAAAGCCCAGCCTTTAGGAGCAAACTTGCCCGCAAACATCGTGATCTCCCCATAAAAACTATCCATGAGCCTGCTCCTTCCTCCTACTCCCTGCTTGGATAAATGCCTTGAATGGCAATGCAAAAATTCAAGACCGTATAGGGCTGCATGTTCGTATGACCTTGATTTTGTCCCACATTGACCACAGCACCCGCACTCAGCTGTTTGTCGGCTTGCGTATGGTAGGAGCTTACTGCCGTTTTGGCCCAGACGTTATTTACGGGGCTTTTGGACGAGGCTATGTCATTGCTCCCCCACGCCCGATGGAAATGCGCCGGCATTTCATTTAAGATCAGCGTATGCGCTTCCTCGCCCCCGGCTTGTCCTACGGTTATGCCGCTCCCCGGATGAATCGGCACCCGCCCGCGCAAATCCGGGAGCGCAAAGTTCGTTGTTCCGTTCCCGCCATAGATGTTGCCCAGAATGGAATACAAAGCCTGGTTCTGGTTAATCGGCATAATTTGTCCGTTGCATTGAGCCCATCCGCGCGGAGCAAAGCCAAAAGCAAATAATTTAATTTGTCCGAGATAAGGTTCCGGCACCCCGACTCCTCCTTCTGCAATCCGTCTAAATTAGTTTGGGTTAGGGTAAGTCCCATACAAGGAAATAATGAACGAAACGGTTGTGAAAGGCATCATATTGTCATGCGGCTGACCGCCTCCGGATTGCGCTAAGGCACCGGGGTTCATCGTTCCGCTCGACGTTCCGCCGCCAAACTGCGTTAGCGTAGAATTCGCCCAGTATCCGCCTTCCGGCGAATCCGTCGTTCCCTGCTGCGACTGAGCCATCGCCTTATGCGTATGCGCAGGCAGCTGGTTCTTGTTCAGCGTTACGGATTCGACGCCCTCCTTTTGTCCCAATACATAAGAACTATTCCCTGGCTGCTGTTCCATATGGATCGGCACCCGTCCCCTCAAGTCCGGCAAAGCAAAGGTCATCAGCCCGTCCCCGCCGTAGGTCGTGCCAATCAGGTTGAAGAGAGTATCATTCTCTGAAATGGACAACAGCTGACCGTCGCAAAACGCCCAGCCTATAGGCGCATACTCCCCGGCGAACATCCGGATTTCCCCCAGATACGACTCTGACATCAACAATCAACTCCTTTTTTCGATTCGGTATAGTGAACGCTATTGCGCCGTCACCGGGCGGCTAAATATAACTTCATACAGAAAACCTTCGGGATTTTTGCCTACGGGTACCATAAAAAGGTGGAGTTCGCCCAACTGTGGATGCTTGAACAGATAGATCTGCTGTGGGAGAAATGGTTCAGGGGGACCTGAGAATAATAAGGAGAACTGTTCATATTCCGGGGAGGACCCTGTGTCCTTAGCCTCGATCAAAATCAATTCGACTTCGCTTTCATCCAGCAGCACTTTAAAGCTGGTATGCAGCACACCATGAAAAGATGAAAAAGAATCCGCGCGCAAAATATCACCTACATTAGAATAAAGTATCGGCATACCAGATCATCTCGCAGTACAATTCGGTTTCTTGCTCTGTACGGAACCCGAGCCGTTCGTATAAACGCCGGGCCGGATTATGAACCTGCACGCTCAGACAAAGCGGCTTAGCGGCTTGCTGCGCTTCGTGCTGAAGCGTTTGCAGCAGCGATGTGCCGATCCCCTGCCGTTGATATGCAGGAAGCAGGGCCATATCGACCAGTACGATCCGGTCTTCCAGCCGGGCCGTCATCCTTCGGCCGACCCGTTCTTGCCCACGCCAAATAATCTCCCATGCGGCTTCCGGATATTGTGCGGCGTACGCCTTTTGCTGAAATCCATACTGCATCCGGAGAAACTGGTCGATCTGCCCGGGTCCCCAGCCCCATGCCCCGACTTCCCCGATCCGGGTGCTTGCGTACACTTCATAGAGAAAGGATTCATCCTCTGCTTGAGCGCGGGAAAACCGTAACACCGCCTGCACCTGCCTTCGGGCCAGATGGCCGACAAAAAAATTGTCCGCTGCGTCTGCCGCCGTATTCCGCAAACCAGCATTTTATGCTATCTTAAAGTTTAGGTATAAAATACTAGATTGTTCAATTAAATTATACATAGTTTTCTACCATTCGGCTACAATGAATTGATGCTCTAATAGAGGAGATTTCGAATGAAAAATAAAACGCTTTCCCGACGCACGTTTCTGGCTTACCTTGGCACCGGAGCCGTTACGATTGCCGCCGCTTCGACAGGCTTGGGCGCTTTTACCGGCAGCGCTGCCGCAAGTGATCTCCTGTTCGATCGCAAAACCGGCAAAGTAACTGATGCTTTCGCACCAATCGAACCGGGGGCAGGCGACGAGCTCGTCCTCCCCAAAGGCTTCAGGCACGACGTTCTGGTCAGCTTCGGAGACCCAATTACCGGTAAGGGCGATACGTTCGGCTACAACAACGAGTTTACCTGCTTCTTTCCGTTCGACGACAAGCAGGTGAACGGACTTCTCTGGGTCAATCACGCCTCCGTTCACCCGCTGCTCGCGCTGGGCCAGCGGCAGCCCGGCCCTCTCGGTGCCGAACAAGTCAAATCGCTGCTGTACAACCAAGGAGCCTCGATCGTTGAAGCGTACCGCGATCGGGAAGGCAAGTGGAAAATCAACCCCGACTCCGCGTACGGACGACGGATTACGGGCTATGACCGGGTCGAGCTTTCCGGCCCGGCCCGGGGAACGCGCACCGTGAAGGGAGCCTCGCTGGTGCAGGGCACCTTCGGAAACGGTGCAGGGAGCGTCACGCCTTGGGGCACCGTGCTTTCCTGCGAAGGAGACTTCGAGAGCACCTGCGGCAGCGCGGGGCTTGAGCTGTCGCATTACGGCTGGGTAGTCGAAGCCGATCCGTTCGACAGCAATTTCAAGCTGCGTAAACATACCGCCCTTGGCCGATTCCATCACGGCCAGCTGGCCGTAACGCTAAGCAAGGACGGCCGCGTGGTCGTCTATATGGGAGATACGACCCCGGATTCGTGTCTTTACAAATTTGTCAGCGCCGGGAAGTTCCAGGCTGCGTCCGGAAAAGCAAACGCCGACCTGCTGACCGAAGGCACGCTTTACGCGGCCGACCTCGTCAACGGGCGATGGGTTCCGCTGACGATCGAAGCCGTCAAGAAAGCGTTGAACCGCGACGGCTTCCAAGTGCCGTTCGGCGTCAATCAAATTAAGGAAGTGCTCGTTGAGCGTTACAAGGAGCAGGCCGATGTGCTCGTCTACGCTCAGGACGCCGCCTTGATCTTGGGCGCGACGCCAACCGACAGGCCGGCCGGATTGGCTGTTCATGCCAAAAGCGGCGCCCTGATCGCCGCCTATCCGAATAATATACGCCACGGGAATATTCACGGGCATCTGGCGCAGCTTGCAGAACAGGATGGTGACGCGGGAGCGGCAGCGTTCGACTACGAGATCGTATCGAACGGCGGGCGCAGCAGCGGCTACAGCTCGCCGGGAACGCTCCTCTTCGACGACCGGAGCAACCTATGGGTCGCCTC
This sequence comes from Paenibacillus tyrphae, assembly GCF_000722545.1. Classification (GTDB taxonomy): domain Bacteria; phylum Bacillota; class Bacilli; order Paenibacillales; family NBRC-103111; genus Paenibacillus_G; species Paenibacillus_G tyrfis. The sequence goes on along the minus strand of NZ_JNVM01000005.1, from coordinate 105,887 downwards.
CGATGTCCCGGCGGACAAGCTGAATCAGGGCGCATACGCCCCGTTCCGCAACAACGGGCTGTACGTAGTCCGCACAGCCGGCCAGGACGCCGCGGCGGCGCAGCTTTTTGCTTCCGCGCCCGTCGAAGCGGCTTTGACGGGCCCCTGCTTCACGGCGGACGAACGGACCTTGTTCCTGTCCGTCTCGCACCCCGGTCAAGCCACAGCGCAAGCCGGCAAGCCGACGAGCCTATGGCCCCACCGCTCAGGGGATTCCGGCCCTCGCCCGTCCGTCGTCGCCATCAGCGGCTTCGCTTAAAACGGAAGACAAGCCTCCACGATGGGGGGGCTTTTTTCCTCGTGAAAAGCACGGAATTTACGCCTTAATGCTGTCGAATCGTGTCGAAGCCTTGGAATTTTTCCTTTCAAACGCTATAATGTCATCAGAGTGAATTTGGCAGAAGAAATGGAAGTGGAATGAACTTGCGAAAAATTGGAAGAAATGAGCCGTGTCCCTGCGGCAGCGGAAAGAAGTACAAGCACTGCTGCCTTCTGACCGGTGAAGCGCCTCAACTCCAAGCGGCAGCGCCGAATACCGGCTCGCCGTCCAACATCCGGCCTTCAGCGGATCAAGGTCCGTCTCTCAATGCGGAAACCGTGCAGACACTTATTGAGGTGCTGGACTGGCCTCAAGAAATATATCAATCGGTCGCCGAACAATTAGCCGGACAAATGGCAGGAGCCTTCGATTGGCAGCGCATTACGGAAGCGGTTGCCTTGTGGCACGCCTATGCATCCCACGAACGCCCGCAAATTCGCAAAGTGGACGTGATGCTCGCCGCTGTGGAATACGCCATCGGCTCCATGCACGGCGTTGCCGAAGTGACGCAATCGGCGCTTTCGGCCAAGTACAACGTATCCTCCGGCTCCATCGCCCAGCGGGCGCAAAAAATTACGGAGTTCGCCGAGCAGATGAAAAACGGCAAATAGACCGTACGTAAGATATGCCGCACACAACAAAAACCGTTCTCCCGACTCATCGGGAAAACGGTTTTTTTGGTCGTTTGACGAAGAAATGGTCATCTGCCGCCGCGCGGTACTATAACCCGAAAACGTGTCTCGCCGTCTGCGTCGTCGCTTCGGCCACTTCCTCCGTGCTTTTGCCCGTACAAACGGATACAGCCTGCAAGATGTGCGGCAGAAACGCAGGCTCGTTGCGTCCTTCCGCAGGCTTGACGGGCAGATCCCGCGGCGTCAGGAACGGGGCGTCTGTCTCGATCATCAGCCGGTCGAGCGGGATGCGCCGCACCAGCTCCCGCAGATGATTGCCCCGCCGCTCGTCGCAGATCCAGCCCGTAATCCCGATATACAGCCCCATATCGAGATACGCCTTCAGCTCGCTTGCGCTGCCGGTGAAGCAGTGGACGACCGCCCGGTCGATCCGGTGCAGATGCGTCTTCAAGATGCGGACGAAATCCGCATGCGCCTCCCGCTCGTGCAGGAACAACGGCAGCCGCAGCTCGCACGCCAGCATGACCTGCGCTTCGAACCACTTCCTCTGCACATCGCGCGGCGAGAAATCGCGGTTATAATCCAAGCCGCATTCCCCGATCGCTACGACGGAAGGCAGCGCGGCCAGCTTCCGCAGCTGTGCCAGCGTGTCCGGGCCGCAGCTGCGGGCGTCGTGCGGATGGATGCCTGTGGTGGAGTACAGCTTGCCCGGGAATCGGGCCGCATACCGCGCGGCTTCTTCGCTGTTTCGCATATGCGTCCCCGTCAAAATAAGCGGAGAAACGCCCTCCGCTTCCGCCCGGGCGACGACTTGGTCGCGGTCCGGATGAAACGAGCGGTGCATCAGGTTGATTCCGATATCGATCAGCAAAGGCTTCTTCATCGTTTGTTCGCTCCTTTCCCATCGTCCACGGCGCAGCAGGACGCTGGCACTTCGTCGGCCAGCCACACTTCATTTCCCGCAAAATAAAACGTTACGCCCATGCTGCGGGCTTTGGCCGTATCCACGCGGAGGATGACAAGCTCCCCTCTGCGGCTGCCCGCTAGCGTGGCGAACTGCAGCCCTTCGGACAAATGCACGTACTGGCGGCCCATCGGACGGATGCCTTCCCGCAGAATCGCCGGCGCGGCATGACGGTTCGTGCCATGATACAGCGTCTCGGGCGGAACGCCGGGCTCGTAGCGAATCTTCTCGTAGCTGTGCCCGTATCGGGCGCGGATGCGGCCGTTCGCAATTTCGAAGCGCTGCTTATCCGAATTGCGCACGACCTGCTCGACATCCTGCAGCGTAATCGACGCCCATCTGGGGTGCGACCGGATGGCGCGCATCATGTCCTTTAGTTCGCACGATCCGTCCGTCGGGTCCAGAACAAGTCCGAACGCTTCGGGATCGTGTCTTAATAGTTTGGTCATAAATTTGCTTAAGCGAATTTCCGTTTTTTCATTTAACATGTCGATCTCTTCCTTATTTATCAAGTTCACATGACCAGACTGGCTGGTCGTTTCGTATGCCGGTTGGCATAGGCGGAGGCGGCGTACGAGTCAGGCTTTACCCGAGCGGCGTATCTTCCCATGGCTTCGACCCGGTCCACCATCTCCTGAACGTACAACGACGTCTTGTTGACGACCGGTTCCGTGCCCGCATCAATATCGATAAACGCTTCGAGCGAAGCGCCTTGGTACACATAGGGCAGCAGCAGCTCCTCCATCCGGTTCACCGCGTCCCCCTCGAAATAACAGGCTATCTCCTGCGAGAGCGACGTTTCGATCGTCAGCTTCTCTTTGACGGAGGTCAGCTCCCGGGGAAGCACCACCTGCCGGTAGCAGGCCCAAGCGCCTTTGCCCGGACGTCGGAGAATAATGCCGGTCACGAATTTGGTGTGACCGCGGTGAACCTGGCTATCGGTACCGATCATCAATTGATACGGCGATGCCGGATCTTGAGAGATGAACCGCAGCATCCGCTCGATCACATCGTCGAGGGAAAGGCGGCGTTCTGTCACATTGTGAAATGTGAGGTCATCGTGCATGGTAAAAAGATTTGTTCGCTTCATGGTTGTCACCTGTACAACGTACACGGCATCCTTTCGTTATGTATTTGGTTGGAGCCGGCGGGACTTGAACCCGCGGCCTCCGGTCTGACGAACCGGCGAGAACTCCCGCTTCTCCACAGCTCCATGTGGGTATAGGGGAAGATGGAATCGAACCACCGCTCGCGGCTTCAAAAGCCGCTGCCTTACCACTTGGCGATTCCCCTGGGTTGGACGGATAGGTGCGGGGACGGCCCGCAGGTCTGCCAGTCGCCGAATAGAGCAGCAACCTCTATGACTACATCCTATCCATGATGAAATGGTGACGCATGGGGGATTCGAACCCGCCGAGTGCACGAGTGAAAGTCGTGTGGCTTAACCGCTTGCCTAATGCGCCGCGTTAAAAATGAAAAAGACTGCTAGCTCACGTGCTTTTCTTCCGCCCGGATTCGTTCCAAGGCATAAGAAAAGCCGCCGTGATCCGGCAGCCTTGTATGTCCGTATTTTGCATACGCCGAAACATATGTCAGAATCGCCCGACCTTCAGGGAAGGAGGGGTTCGGAGCAGACCAAGACTACTGGATTTTGTTTGTAATTCAATTTGAGCCTCGTGAACATGGACAATCTTATCATGATTCGTCATCGCTACTCTCTCCTTCCACGTGAATTTAAGCAAACAAAAAAGCTGCGCTTCGTCCCTTTTTCCCGCCACGAAGGCAAAAGAAAAAGGCTACGACGATTCGCAGCCTCACCTACCGAATTCCGATTACGATGCGTCTAAAAGCGCCAAACATCGCACAGGTACGCGAAAGCTACGTAAAAAGCGTTGGTTATGAAAGGAATCATGAGCGGAACCTTGCTCGGTATGTAACAGTTGTTCGAATGCGTTATGCGTTCTCATGTTCCTAACCTCCCTTCGCTTATTTGTTCATCAAGTTGGTAGAATCTTATCATGCGTTCCGCAAGAGTGTCAACCATTATTTTTGTAAAATTGTATTTCTTTAACTTTCACTTGTACACGATTGCCGCGCGTCCCCGCAAAATGAAGGCTTTTTCCGGTATGGAATCCGGGCACTTTACGGGGATTTCGGCTGACTGGCGCAGCAGCTCAAAGCTGCCCTAATTCAACGACTCTGCCCATTCACGTTCGCGACGCTGTAGGCACGGTTCTTTTCCTTGAAACGCTCGTTATGCGACGAAACGTAGGCCATCCTCGGAGCTTCCGGGTCCATATAAAGCTTCGCGCTGTTCAGCGCCAGAATGGCGTCCGCGAACGCGCCGGCGATCAGACGTACTTTGCTGGCATGGGTGACGAAATCGCCGGCGGCGAAAATACCGGGAATGTTCGTCTCCATCTTCTCGTTGACGACCATGATGCCGTCCTTCATTTGTAGCCCCCACTCGGCAATCGAACCGTAATTGCGGGTGAAGCCGTGATTGATAATGACCGCATCGACCTCTAGCAGCTCTTTCTCGCCCGTCTCCGCATGCGTGACGGTTACTTGATGAATCGCATCACCTTGTCCGTGCAGCTGCGTGACCGTGTACGGAGTCCGCACGTCGGCGAACTGCCTCATATGAGCGACGTGCTTCTCCATCGCGTCGAATTCGTTGCGCCGGTGCACCACCGTCACGCTTGCCGCAATTTCTTCGAGCTCATTGGCCCAGTCGACCGCCGAATTGCCGCCACCGGAGATCAGCACCCTTTTGCCCAAAAAGTTTTTCAGCTCTTGGACGGTGTAATACAGGTTGGTTATCTCGTACCGGTTGGCGCCTTCCAGCTCCAGCTTCTGCATATTCGTGATTCCGCGGCCTAGCGTCAGGATAATGGTACGCGTATGGTGTCGTTCTCCCGTTGCCGCGGTCAACATAAACGTGCCGTCCTCCAGCCGCTCCAGGCCTTCGATTTGCTGGCCCAGCACGATCGTCGGTTCGAACGTTCTTGCCTGCCGATCAAGCTGACGAATGAGCTGTTCGCAGCGGAGCGGCGTGATACCGCCGACATCCCAAATCATTTTCTCGGGATACATGTGCAGGAAGCCGCCCAGCTCGGTCTTGGCCTCGATCAGCTTCGTCTTCAAATCCCGCATGCCGCTGTAAAAAGCCGTGTACATGCCGGCAGGTCCGCCACCGATAATCGTCACATCATACAACTCCAACGGTTCTGTCATAGATTGGAACCCTCCGTTTTTGATTAAATTTTATCTGCGTGATGACCGCATCAGCCATAGAAAATAAGGTGCTCCGAGGAGCGAGACGATCAGGCCCGACGGAATTTCTTTGGGCGGCAGCAGATTGCGGCCGACGATGTCGGCCAATACGAGCAGGACGGCCCCAAGCAGCGCGGCAAGCGGCATGAGCCGGCGATGATTGTGCCCGATCAGAAGGCGCGCCGCATGAGGGGCGATCAGCCCGACGAAGCCGATCGTGCCGACAATCGATACGGCCGCAGCTGCCAGCGCCACGCCGATCGCCGCCGCTCTCAGCCGCGTCTGCTCGACGTTGACCCCGAGGCCCACCGCACCCTCCTGCCCGAAGGCCAAAATGTCCACTCTCCGCCCGATCAGCCATGCGAGCGGCAGCAGCAGCACGGGCCACACCACGAGCTGCGCCAGCTCTTCCCAGCCGCGCGCGTACGTGCTGCCGGAAATCCAGGCTAACGCCACGGCCACGTTCATTTTGGTCTGAACCACGATGAGCTGAATGACGGCCGAACCGCATGCGGATACCGCGATCCCGACGAGCGCCAGCACGGCCGGCTGCAGGCCCGTTTTGCGGGCGATGAGATAGACGATCAGCGCCGCGGCGATCGCTCCGACGAAGGAGGCAAAAGGCAGCAGCGCGATCGGCAGCTCCGGCCAGACGAGAAGCAGGAGCAGCGCGCCGACCCCGGCTCCGGCCGAAACGCCGACGATGGACGGATCGGCCATCGGATTGCGCACGACCCCCTGCAGCAGCAGGCCGCTGACCGCAAGTGCCGCGCCGGCGCAGGCCGCGACGAGCATCCGGGGCAGCCGCTGGTCGAGTACGATCGAGCGGGCCAGCTCGGGGCCTTCGCCTTGAACCGCCGCCAGCATGTCTTGCAGCGGAACTTTCACATCGCCGAAGATCATGCCCAGAATCGTGACCGCCACGAGCAGCGCCCCGAATATACCAAGGAGCGCCCGGTACGAAAGGAAGCGGGACGTCGTGCCGAGCGACGAGGCGGACGGCTTCGGCACCTCGCGATGCTTTTGCGCCGCCCGGTAGGACAAATAAGCAAGGCACGGCCCTCCGATAAGCGCCGTAACCGCGCCTACCGGAAGCTCGCCGTACGAGCTGTTGTTGGCCAGCCGGCTGCCGACGTCGGCAGCCACCAGAATGACGGCCCCCCATAAGAAGGAGGCCGGCAGAAGCAGCTTGTGGCTGCGCACCCCGATCAATCGGACCAGATGCGGCGCGAGCAGCCCGACAAAGCCGATCGGACCGACGATACTGACGATCACGGCGGCAAGCAGCAGGGCCAGAACCAGACTGATCAGCCGGATTCGGCCTACATGCTGACCGAGCGACTGCGCCGTCTCCTCGCTGAGCAGCAGCAGGTCGAGCGAACGGGAGAGAAACAGAGCCAACGCAGCGGCTGCCGCAACCCATGGCCAAGCGGCGCTGACTCCGCTCCAGTCGTTCTGCACAAGCGTGCCGCTGCCCCACAGAAACAGGCCGCTCGTTTCCTCCTCGAACAGCAGCTGCAGCGCGCCGGTCATCGCGGACACGGCCATCGATACGATCATCCCGGCCAGCGTCATGCGCAGCGGCGTCGCGCGCAGTCCCCCGGCCAGCGAATAGGCGAGCAGCGCCGCAAAAATGGCGCCGCCGAACGCCACCAGCATCGGCGAGACGCCCATCAACGACGGGGCGAACACAGTGGCTGCCACGACCGCGAAATAGGCGCCTGCATTGATGCCGAGCGTACCGGCCGAAGCCAGCGGGTTGCGGGTGATCGTCTGCAGCAGCACGCCCGCGACCGCAAGCGCCCCGCCTGCCAGCATTCCGGCGACGACTCGCGGCAGCCGCAGCGTGCGCACGATCTGGTGCTCGGCCGTATCCTGCGGAGCGAAGACCGCTTCAAGCACCATGCGGGGAGTCAGATCGGCTGCTCCCTGCATCACATGGACGACCATGAGCAGGAGCAGCAGCGCCGCTCCCCCGCCGAACACGCGGACGGGCGGGGCCCATCCGCGCATAAAGAAAGCAGCGTTTACGCCGCTTCTTTCCGTTCTCATTTGGTCATCGCCGCCGCCGCTTTTTCAGCGATCAGCTGTGCCGACAGCGGTCCCCCGAACAGCCACGTATCGCCGCCCATCGCGTACATCCGGTTTTCCTTGACGAAGTCGAGGTTTTTCCATACCGGATTTTCCTTCAGTTGATTGGCGAAAATGTTATCGTCATCCTGCACGATGTAGAAGAAATTCGCTTTCTTCATGGCAAGCAGCGGCTCGACGCCCCCTTCTTCAAAGGTAGGGACGTAGCCCTTCGGCTTGAATGCGTTTTTCATCCCCAGCTTGATCAGCACCTTGGCCGACATCGCGTTATCCGACATGATGCGCATCGTCGGCGCTTTTTTCAGCGAGAAAGCTTGCACAAGGATGAATTCGGAATCCGCTTTGCCCGCTTTCTTCACTTTGTCGGCCAATCCGGCAATCGCCGCGTCGACTTCCTTCAGCACTTTTTCCCCTTCGTCCTTCTTGTTTAGCGCGTCTGCAACGATACGGAAATTTTTCTCCATCATCGCGTAAGCATCCGGCTCCTTTTCCGTGTTTGGATAGAACACAATGGTCGGAGCGATCGCTTTTAATTTATCGTAGAAGGCTTCGACGCGGTTGGTCGCGATGATCAAATCCGGCTTCAGCGCGGAGATTTGCTCCAGACTCGGCTCGACCCGGCTGCCGACATCCTTCACGTCCGGGGACAGCTCGTGCTTCACCTTCACCCATTTTTTATAGCCTTCGATGTCGGCAATGCCGACCGGCTGGACGCCCAGCGCCAGCACATCCTCGACAACGGACCATTCGATGGCGACGATGCGCTGCGGCGTGCCTTTGATCTCTGTTGTCCCGAGCAGATGGTTGAGGGTCCGAACCGCCGGATCTTGCGATTTGCCCTGCTCTTGCGTCGAAGCTTGCTCCGGCTTCTTGGCGTCGGTGCCGGAAGCGGCTTTCGGGGCGGGAGATGTATTGGTATTCACCGTTCCGCAGCCGGCGATGAATAGCATGGCGCAGCAAAAAACCAATAGAAGATGATGTATAGATCGTGACATGATACAGCCCCCTAAGTATGTACATGTAATTGATAATAATTATCATTATCAATTGACAGTTTAAAATGGTTTCCTGCATCTGTCAATCCCCAGTTGTTCGGAGTGGATTTGGAAATGAGTCCTTCGGCTATATCAAGGATTTTCCCGGGCGTTACTTTATGAGATAATGATGCCAACAAAGTAGGCGCCATGGAAAAGGGGGAACCTTCGTGAACCGCAGTATTGCGCTGAATTCGGACGATGAGAGGATAAGTTACCTTTGCCGTAGCGACGCCAAGCTGGCCGCTCTGATCGCCCTCATCGGCGAAGTGACGCTTAGCGTGCGCAGCAGCCATTTTGAGTCGCTGGTGCTGTCGATTGTCGGGCAGCAGCTTTCCGTGAAAGCAGCCGCCACCATCAACAGCCGGGTAAGTTCGCTCGTCTCCTCCATCACTCCCGAGGAGATCGACCGGGTCGATCCCGAAGCGCTCCGAAGCGCCGGACTATCGTCCGCCAAAATCAACTACATCAAAGACTTGAGCGCCAAGCTGCTTCATAAGGAAATCGATCTGACCCAACTGCCCCAACTGGAAGACCGCGAAGTCGTTGAAATGCTGACCAAGGTAAAAGGAATCGGCCAGTGGACGGCGGAAATGTTTCTGATTTTTTCTTTGGGGCGAATGAACGTGCTGTCTCTGGGCGATGCGGGGCTGGTTCGAGGAGCCCGATGGCTGTATTCGGCGGAAAATAAAAAAGACGGCAACCCTTTGGCGCAGCATGCGCAGAAATGGTCGCCGTATTGCAGCGTCGCCTCCCTTTACTTATGGGAGGCCGTCAATCGCGGATATGTCGATTCAGGCAAAACGGTCGAGGAGCTCGTCTCAGGCTGAGCTGCTTTTCCCGTCGAGCCGTCGGTTCAGAGCAAGTCGTCGAATAAACTTGTCTCGGTTTTGGAAGGCCAGCGCTGCCCCCGTTCCCAGTTCAAAACAAACGACTCATAGCGCCGGTTCTCCGGAAAAACGTCCAAATTCCCGAAATACCTCTCGATTGCAAGTAGCTGGGACGTATGGGCGCGCAGCGCTTCCGCTTTAACGCTCCATGCTTGTTCCGTATCGACGACGAGCGTCGGTTCATAGCCTTGCTCGGTCAGCGTCTTCGAACGGCTGTAGTAAAGCTTCTGGACCGAAGGGCACCGTCCGCTCAGTACGGCCGCTGTCGCAAACCGCGAAATCGCCATATGGTCGGGATGAAAATTGCCGCCGTCCTCCGGAAACGTTACCACGATTCTCAAGCGGTGTTTGTTGATGAAGCGGATGACCGCCTCCAAGAAGAGCGTCTCGTCCATCGTGTCCAACTTTCCGTCGGGGAATCCGAGATGCTCCACTTCCGCAATGCCCAGCACCGCGGCGGCCTTCTCCATTTCCTTGACCCGGATCGCGGCAAGCTCCTCCTTCGTCGCTTGCGCCGCGTAGCCGTTCTTTTGCCCCGCTTCACCCTTAGTCGCCAGCAGCAGAACTGGCGCATGTCCTTCATCCGCCAGTTGCCGTATCAGGCACGCGCTCAAAAAGGTTTCATCGTCCGGATGCGCGTATAAAAATCCGATCGGTTCTCCCATCGTCAGCCGCCTCCTTTTTAGACCCATTATAGCCTAGACTTTCGGGAGATCAAAATGAAGCGACATCCCTTTTTTCCGTATCGGTCATCTGCCCCTTTTCGTTATGGAAGGAGGTTGGCGAATGACGGCCACGCTCGATTCCCGCACAATGAGCCTCGGCTCGAACTGTACGCGTTCATATTCCCCGGTACCGTGGTCGCGAATCCGTTTTAGCAAAAGCTCGGTAGCCAGACGGGCCACTTCATCCCCCATGATCGAGACCGAGCTGATTTGCGGACTTGTCACCGTCGACCACAAGTTGTTGTCGATGCCCACGACCGCCACATCTTCCGGAACGCGGATGCCCAACTCTTTGAAGCGGTTCACAATCCCGATGGCCACCATGTCGTTGACTGCATAGATGGCATCCGGCATATGTTTGAGGCTGTAAAAGTAATCGGCCGCGCGCAAGCCCGTTTCAAATGAGAAATCCTCGCCGAAAAAAACGAGGGAAGGATCTACCTGCAGCAGCGACTGTTCGTAGGCAAAGTACCGTTCCTCAATTTTGTTCTTCGGGGCACCCGCGTATGCGATTCGCGTCCGGCCGATTTTGATCAGATGCTCCATCACGAGACGGCCTTCCTGGCTGGCCAAGCCGACAACGTCCGCTTTTACATGGTCGTCGAGCTTTTTTCCATAGTTGATGATCGAGACGGGTACGCTTGCTTTATTGATCAATTCCACCAATGTTTTGGGATATGCAAGCGGCATAATAATCAGCCCGTCCACATGCAGCTTCTTTACCTCGCGCACCGTTTCAAGCTCGGTCCGGGCGTTCCCGGTGGTGTTGATCTGCACGACGCGGTAGCCATGCTGCTTCGCAGTCTGCTCCACGGACCAGGCAATTTCGGGAATGATCGCATTGCGGATATCCGGGACGGCCAAGGCAATCTGATACGTTTGCCGCACCTTCAAGCTTTGCGCCGAAGTATTCGGCGTGAAGCCCATTTCCTCAATCACCTGCAGGATCTGCGCCTTCGTTTTGGGACTGATCCCGCCGCTATCGTTAATGGCGCGCGATACGGTGGCAATTCCCACTCCCGCTTTCTTCGCCACATCTTCAATTGTTACTTTTTGCTTTCTGGTCAAGAGAGATGTCCTTTCTTATTGGAATCGTTTTCTATGATGCGAACCGATGTCGTTTGTCTCTTTTTATTATAGCATACGGTGACGCCATTTTGGCGAGCCACTGGCAAGTACCGCTAAGCCGCCCCTTCTGCTTAAACCCTCTTCATTCGTCAATCAATTTGACAAATGTATCAAACTTGTGACATTATTTATTTACGGAAACGTTTCCTATTTTATCACTAAATTTATTTTATACTCAACCCAGTAAGGAGATGCAATGCAGGCATGAAGGCATTACGATGGCATGGTGTGAAGGATCTGCACTTGGAAACGATTACGGAACCCCAAGCGCTCAAAGGAAAAGTAAAAATTCGAGTGGAATGGTGCGGCATTTGCGGAAGCGACCTGCACGAATATGTGGCCGGCCCGATTTTTATTCCGGAGAGCACTGCCCACCCGCTGACAAAAGAAAAAGCCCCTATCGTGATGGGGCATGAATTTTCCGGACAAGTCGTCGAGATCGGGGAAGGTGTCGCCTCGGTGAAGATGGGCGACCGGGTCGTCGTCGAGCCCGTCTTCGCGTGCGGGACATGCCCCTCGTGTAAGCAGGGTAAATATAACCTCTGCGAAAAAATGGGCTTTCTCGGCCTCGCCGGCGGTGGCGGCGGCTTCTCCGAATACGCAGCGGTCGATGAACACATGGTCCACAAAATTCCCGACAGCGTCTCTTACGAGCAAGGCGCTCTGGTCGAACCATCCGCCGTCGCGCTGTACGCCGTTCGTTCAAGCCAGTTGAAGGTCGGAGACAAAGCCGTCGTGTTCGGTACCGGTCCGATCGGCTTGCTGGTCATTGAAGCACTGAAGGCTTCCGGCGCCTCGGAAATTTACGCCGTCGAGCTTTCACCGGAACGTAAGCTCAAAGCGGAAGAGCTGGGTGCAATCGTCATCGATCCGCAAGAATACGATGTGGTACAAGAGATTCACAAACGGACAGGCGGCGGCGCCGACATCGCCTTCGAGGTAACCGGAGTACCTCCTGTTCTCACCCAAGCTATCGAGTCGACCAAAGTCGCCGGACAGATCATGATTGTCAGCATCTTCGAAAGAGAAGCGCCGATCCGGCCGAACCACCTCGTCATGAAGGAGCGGAACATGACAGGCATTATCGGGTACCGCAATGTATTCCCGGCGGTCATCCGGCTGATGGAAAAAGGCTTTTTCCCTGCCGAGAAGCTGGTTACGAAGCGAATCAAGCTGGACGAAGCGGTGGAACATGGCTTTGAAGCTTTGTTGAAAGAAAAAAATCAAGTGAAAATTCTTGTAACTCCCAAACCGTAAACAGCGGATTTTAGCGAGCAGTCTCGGCACGGATGTCCGGGACTGCTTTTCTTTATAGGTGGCAGAGCCATATTTTTGCACATACGGTGCAAATTCAAGCTCAACGGATTTCGCGTAATTCCGTGGTTTAAAGAGAAAATAAAAAAGCCACAACGCGACTGAATCCTCGCATTGTGGCTTTTTCGTAACTTACCTTTAAACCGACACCCGGTTTTCCTCCTGGCTCGCCTGCAGCGCCTGCTCCAGATCGGCTAAAATATCGTCGATCGATTCCGTACCGACGGACAGACGGACCAGGCCCGGGGTAACGCCTGCGGCAAGCTGCTCCTCTCCGGAGAGCTGCTGGTGAGTCGTGCTGGCCGGATGGATGATCAGCGATTTGGAATCGCCGACGTTGGCGAGATGGGAGAACAGCTTCACGGCGTTGATCAGCTTTTTGCCCGCTTCGACGCCTCCCTTGACCTCGAACGTAAGGATCGCCCCTTGGCCCTTGAGCAAATATTTACGCGCCAGCGCGTAGGACGGATGACTCTCCAGTCCCGGGTATTGCACCGAATCGACCGCCTCGTACTTCTCCAGGAAGCGGGCGACTTTGAGCGCGTTGGCGCTGTGGCGCTCCATTCGCAGATGGAGCGTCTCGAGCCCCTGCAGCAGCAAGAAGGCGTTGAACGGCGATAACGTTGCCCCGAGATCTCGCAGCAGCTGCACTCTGGCTTTAATGATATAAGCGATCGGTCCCACCGCTTCGGTAAAGACGAGGCCGTGATAGCTCGGGTCCGGCTGCGTCAGCCCCGGGAACTTATCGTTCGCGGTCCAATCGAACTTGCCGCTGTCGACGATAACGCCCCCGATCGATGTGCCGTGACCGCCGATAAATTTCGTTGCCGAATGGACGACGATATCCGCGCCGAACTCGATGGGCTTCAGTAAAAAAGGACTCGGAAACGTATTGTCCACGATAAGCGGGATGCCGTTCTCGTGGGCGATGCGGGCCACCGCTTCGATATCCAGCACGTCCCCTTTCGGATTGCCGATCGTCTCGGCGTACAGCGCTTTCGTCTGCGGCGTAATGGTGGCGCGGAAGTTTTCCGGATTAGACGGATCGACGAACTTCACTTGAATGCCCAGCTTAGGCAGCGTGGAGGCGAACAGGTTGTACGTGCCGCCGTACAAGCTAGTGGCGGAGACGATCTCGTCCCCGGCGGAGGCAATGTTCAAGATCGCGTACGTGATGGCCGCTTGTCCGGAAGCCGTCGCCAGCGCCGCAGCCCCGCCCTCCAGCGCGGCGACGCGCTTCTCGAAGACGTCGGTGGTCGGATTCATAATCCGCGTATACACGTTGCCGAACTCTTTCAAGGCGAACAAGTCCGCTGCATGATCCGTATCCCGGAAGCCGTACGAAGTCGTCTGGTACAACGGGACCGCCCGGGAGAACGTCGTCGGATCGATTTCCTGACCGGCGTGAACCGCCAAAGTTTCGGGTTGCCATTGATTTTCGTTAGCCATCGTTTTCATCCTCCAAAGTTTGAGATAGTATGAGATAGTATGCAAAAAAGAGACATAACAGCCCGCGCATTCCTGTCATGAATACGGGTTCGTCATGCCTCCGGCAGTCCGGTAGACAATCTCCGATAGGTTTAATAGGTTATAAAGTATTGATGCTATTTTAACAGGGGACTCTTGCCAGCGTCAACTTAAAAATTTTCAAGTTGCTTCATCCGCCGTTTGATGCTACATTTTAGTAAATCGCCTTAATTTTGTATGAACAAACCATTCCAACCAGCCCACCATGCCCTTGGAGGCTCCAGTTATTCGACCGCACCGGAAACGTCATTGGCCGAATAATCATGGAGTCTTTTTATTTGGGAATCAATTCAATCGTATGGGAGTGATCGAATGATGTCCACCTTAAACGAATTTCTGGTTCAAAAACGGGAAGCGAGCCTGCAGCGCAACGAGCAAGCGTTGAAGCAGCCGGAAACGGCCAGGCAGGCGATTAAAGCGAATGTGCGTGCGGCCGGCCGAAGCGGGGTACGCGAAATCCGCATCCGCGATTTTCAGATCATCAGCGACAGTCCGCCGGACTTCGCCGGGTACAATCTCGGACCGACGTCGCCGGAGCTTCAGCTCGGCGTGCTCGGCAGCTGCTTGACGCATATCACCTTGATTCAAGCCGCCGAACGGGGCGTGTCCTTGGAGTCGCTGGAGGTGGAAGTGACCGGGGAGCAGCATGCCTTGGCTGGTCAGCCCGGCTTCGAGCATATCCCCATCTACCCGCACAACATCCGGTATAAGCTGCACATTGTCTCGTCGGAATCCGAACAGACGATCGCTGAGCTTCATGAGGCAGTGGAGCGGGTATGTCCGATTTTTCACCTGCTGAAAAATCCGCAAGACGTCGAAGGCGTCGTCATCCATACGGCTCCGGAAAACGCTCAAAGCTAAGCTGGTTTCCTTTCTGTAAAAAAAAAGCGGCGCCCCGCAAGCATGCAACGCTTATGCCCGGGACGCCGCTTCTTATGCTGCCCAACTGCTCCTTAGTTTGCGATTTGGGCCAGGAAGTTTTTCTCTACCAGATCGAGGTCGGCCTGGTCGACCACTCCGTCTCCGTTGATGTCCGCCGCTGCAAGGGCATCCGGCGTCGACTTGTTGAGCGAAGCGCCGACGATCACCGCATCGTAAATGTTGATTTCCGCATCGGGATATACGTTGCCTCCCCGCATCAAGCCTTCCTTGCTCCCGCCGTTGCCGGGCGTCGCCAAGTTGCCGAGGTCGGTAACTTTTCCATCCTGCACAATGACCGCCGCTTTGACAGGGATATAGTGCTTCAGATTCGCCGTTACGGTGTAAGCTCCGGCGACCAGATTCGGAATCGTAAAGGAGCCGTCGGCCGAAGCGGTAATTTTGGTTTCTTTGCCGCTCGTCTGATGCTTCGCCGTAAGCTCGATGGCGCTCTGTATGCTGCGTCCCTCGGCTTTCACCGTGCCTTTTACTAAGCCTTGGCCGCCCGTTCCGCCTACCGGGACGATGTCGGCCAGGGAGCGGGGATAGATCTCCCGCAGGCTGCTCCAAACGGAGCTTCCGCCGACAATGTCGAATTTGTTCTGCTTGCCCTGGGGAAGCTTCTGCAATTCGTCAAGGAACGTTCCGCCCTTCGTCGGGGAAATGACGACGACTTCCGTACCCGTATCGTCCGTAATCCGGATGCCCCCGTTGCCGCCGTTGTATTTGCCCGTGATCCACACGTTTCGCACGGCAATCAGGCGGCCTTCGTTCGATTCCGCGACTTGATCCAGCTTAAGCTCCAGCGGGACCGGTGTCGGAATCCCGTCCTGATTCAGCTTCTCGACCCTTGCGTTCTTGAACTCCAGATCCCCGTAAAACTCCTGCACGTTGCCGTCCACTTTCACTTCTTGTCCGACCTGCAGGCCGGCCGGAATTTTGCCATACAGATGAATACCGCCCGTCGCATCTTGAATGAACGCATGGTCCGGCTCATGGACGACCGTCACTTTGCCGACCACTTGAAACGTCGTGTCTGGATTCCACTGGCTGCGAACCTCGGCGATTGTCTTGAGGCTTCCGGTCGTGCAATCCGTCGCCGGGTTATGGTTTGGATCGGCGGGATCTGCCGGGGTATAGCCCGCCGTCTTGGACTCCTGCTTGTCGTAGCCGAAAAATACCCGGTTCTCGAACGGAATTTCTTTGTAACGCTTCGGGATATAATATTTTTTCGTTTGCGCATCCCCGACATACCGCTCCATGCAGCCCGCCGCCCGGTATTCGTAAGGCAGCTTAGTAAGTGGCGAGCTGGGATTCCAGATCCCTTTGCCTTCCAGCGAAGCCTGCTTCGCCGCCGTCCCGTAATCCGCGAAATATTTCATGTTCGGGTAAATGTAATAGTTGATCGCCGCTCCGCGCTTCAGCATTTCTTTGTTGATATCCAGGTTGTCGCTCTTGCGGTACACGTGCGCCAGCAGACGGCCATAGACATCCACTTTGACTTGGTCAAGCTCCAGCTTCACGGCCGTTCCGGGCGGCATCAGCGATTGGATCACTTGCGTGGCCTGATCTCCGAAGGGTGCCTGCGCCGTTTCCGGGGCGTCAATATTGAGCATGCGCACGATATGCACCGACTTGCCGTCCACCGTAAGCGACGGGCTGAAGTTAAACGTATCGCCGTCGGAAATGTGCGTGACCGTCACGTCGAACGTATCGCCGCCGCTGCCTTGCGCGCTGACGGCAGTCAAGCCGCTTTCCGCTTTGCCGGCTGCGGTCGCGGATACGTAGACGGTCTGGAGCTTCTGCGCGCTGTTGTCGAAGGTGACGGCAAAAGCGCCGATCCCATCGGCTGTCCCGCTTCCGAGCTCGGCTCCTTTGGCCGCGTTGGCGTACAGCTTCACGGTGCTCGAAGCCGGAACGGAGCCACTGCTGCCGCTCAACCGGGCGGCCGCCGGCGGCCGGTTGTCGAACGTCAGCTTGTCCGCTGCCGGAGCGGGCGTCTGCGTCCCCCCGCTGGGTTGCACCGGCACGATATCCGCTTCTCCGCGCGGGAAAATTTGCTTGGTCGACCGGAACACCGAGCTCGCTCCGACGATATCGAATTTTTGGGACGGGTCCTTCGGCAGATTTTGCAAATAAGTTTTTAAGTTCGGCTGGTCCAGAGCAAAAATGACCACCGAGCTGTTTCCGTCCGTCACCTTCACGCCGCCGTCGCCGCTGCTGTAATCTTCGGTGATCCAGACGTTCCTGACCTTGATGAACTGTCCCGCATTGGCTTCGCCCACCTGATCCAACGCAACCTCCAGCGGTGCGGGTGTCGGGAATTGGTCTCCGGGCAGCTCGGTCGCGGTAAAAGGAAAAACCAGCTCCAGCTCGCTGTTGTAATTTTTGATCCTGCCGGTAATTTCAATTTCCGACCCCAGACGCAGCCTGGCGGCGTCATAGCCGTAAATCCGCAGCCCTGCCGTCCCGTCGTGAATATAGGCGTTCGACTTGGGATAAACCGCCGTCACCTCTCCGCGGACGGTGAACTCGACGCCCGGGGGAAGCTGGCGCGCTTGCGCAATGGAAATCACCGCAGAGGCGGCAGCCGATACGGCCGGCTCCACTGCAGGGGAAACGGAGGATGCGGAATATTCCGCATTCCCCGTCCCGGCAAAGCCGGAGAGCAATAAACCCGCACCGAGCACGGTGTTCAACATGGCGCGCGATACGGTTGTCCAAACGTTTTTGCGATTCGTATTCATCGTTTTCGTTCCTCCGTCGGCGTTAATTGATATACCCTGCGTAACGCAGCAGTCGTTTCAGCATGACGGCCGCTTGCGCCCGGGTCGCATGGCTGGCCGGTTCGAGCGTCGATTCGGTCATGCCGTTCATGAGCCCCGTATCCAGCGACTGGCTCAGCGCTTCCTTCGCCCAAGAGCTTACTGCGTTCTTGTCCCGGAAAGCGTCCAGCGCAGCGGCATGGCCCGCTTTCGGCGCAGTGTCCGCAGCCTTCAAGGCACGGGCGATCATGACCGCCATCTGCTCCCGGGTGATCCTCGCCTCAGGCTGGAATGTGCCGTCTTCGAAGCCCTCGATCAGTCCCGCTTTCACAGCGGTGCCGACCGCGCCATAGAACCAGTCACCGGCCTGCACGTCTTTGAACGGCGCAGCCGTTTCGCTTAGCGGGAGTCCGAGTGAACGGACGAGCAGCGAAGCGAATTCGGCGCGCGTCACGTCTTTGTCCGGCGCGAAGTGTTCTTCCGACGTCCCCAGCACGACCAGCTTCGAAGCCAGCAGCTCGACGTCAGCTTGCGCCCAGTGACCGGCCGTATCCCGGAACGTCTTCCGATACTTGATCACGCCGTAGGCGCTGTTCGTCGGACTCATCAGGACCGCCGTCGGCTTGCCGCCAATCGTCTTCGTCAACGTCGGGACGAACACCGGTCCGGTCCGCTCGAAGCGTACGCCGGTAATTTGGCTCGAATCCGGTTCGGCGATCGCAAACATCCGTTTCACCATCGTCCCGTTGAATTGGTCGACAACTCGCGATTTGCCCCCGCCTTCTACCGTTACCGTAAACTCTACGGCATCGGATAGCAGCGACATGCCTTTCAGGCCGGTCTTCAGCTGCTCCAGCGGCGCACCTTTCACGGCTGCCATCGTCAGCGTCAGCTTCATCTGCTTGACGTCCGCCCCAAGCTCGCGGGCAATCGCTTCATAGCCGATCTGACTGATCGGCAGCTCATATCGGACCGCCCCCGCCCCGGCTTCCAGCGCGATGACCGCCTTCGGCGTATCGGCTGCGGCCTTCACGAGAACACCGACCGGGAGCTGGAGCCGGACCGTCGGTTCCGCAGACTCTACGGATATCGTAATCCGCTGCGCAGCGGCAGCCGCATCCTTCAATTGCCCGAACGCCTTGCCAAGCGCCTCTTCATCTACTGTCACCAAGGTCGACGAGATGGCGCCGGCGAGCGTTTCCTTCGTCGTACGAATGTAGGATTGAGGCAGATCGATCCCATGCTCCGTTATTTGGAAAGAGGCCGGAGCCGCCGGTCCGCAGCACGCACCGTAGCTCGTACCGCTGGACAAAGTGCTGTTCGTCGTGAAGCTCTGCTTCAGTTCGTCGCTCCAGTTGCCTGCGGCATCGCCAGCGCGGACGGTAAAGGTATACGTCGTACCCGAGGACAAGCCGGTCACCTCGTAGACGTTACCGGTCACCGTCGCAAGCAGCGTCGTGCCCTGATACAACCGGTACGCCGTCACAGCCGTATTATCCGACGCCGTCGGCCACTTCAGATTCACGCTGTTGACGCCGATGGAAGTGGCTTCAAGCTTCGCTCCTTGCGGCCAACGAGGCGCTTCTGTGTCCTTCCCGCCGGAATCCGCTAGCGTGGTCACCGTCACCGCCGGTCCGCCCGTGCTCCAGTGGCCTGCCGCATCGCCTGCCTCCACCGTGAACCGGTACGTCGTTCCGCTCTTCAGGCCGCCCAGCTTCCATTCGGTTTGGGTTCCCCGTACGAGCGCCGCTTCCTGCTTCACCGGACCGTAGACGGCTCCTGTGATGTCCATACTGGTCCCCCCGCCGTACACGCTGTGGGTCACGCTGACGTTCGTCCATTCTTCTTTCCAAATTTTGTAGCTGCTTACAGCCGTATCGTCCGATGCCGGCGTCCACTTCAGCGTCACGGCGTCTGACGTGATGCCGCTTGCCGTCAGCTTCGCATCCAGCGGCCAGACTGGCGCTTGCGTATCGGGTCCCGCCGGCTTTACCTTCACGAGCAGCGGGCTTCCTGCAAGCTCAAGTGGAAGCTGCCAGCTGGCCGGATCTCCTGACGGATAGCCGGCCAGCTTCACATGTTCCGGCTTCAGCGCAATGCTCGTATCGCCGATTTGATGCGCCGCCGGAACGAACGTGATCTCGGCGATCGACGTCGGTTCGGAGCCGGATACGCCGGAC
The DNA here is from genome assembly GCF_000722545.1 of Paenibacillus tyrphae. Taxonomy (GTDB): domain Bacteria; phylum Bacillota; class Bacilli; order Paenibacillales; family NBRC-103111; genus Paenibacillus_G; species Paenibacillus_G tyrfis. Next base: position 86,085 of record NZ_JNVM01000005.1, on the reverse strand, counting down.
GCGCCCCCGCGAAGCATCGAGGCAAACGTAATGACGCCTTGCGAGACGTCCACCTGATTGTAGACCTGCTGCGTCACTGTTGTGCCGAACAACGAGCCTCCCCGAACTTGAACGCCTGGCTTGCCCGGATCTTCGTCCTGCACGCTCAACCGGAGCGGATCGTAAGCTAGCTGGAATTGTGCGCCGTACACGTCCGTGTACTTGTCCACGTTCACCCGGACGGTAATCGGCTGTCCGGCCCGTACTTCTTGTGCCGAAGCGGCTAAAGAGACGGTCGCTTTCCCGGCGGCGGGTCCCGGGACAATCGTCAAGCTTGCAGGCCCCGATACGTCTGAGCGGATCGGGAGCGTGCTCGTTCCCCGAGGCGCAGCGGCCAGTTTGACCCCATCCGTCGGAATATCGATGGCGGTCGTGCCGGGCGTTCCGATGGCACGGAAGCGAGTTTTTGCGATTGAGATCGCTTGATTCCCGCTTAACCCCGCCGCTTCGCCGCGCAGCGTACCCGCAAACGTCAGGATGCCTTGCTCCAAACGAGCCGGGTCCTGATTAACAAAAAACGCAGCCGAATGTCCGTTCCACAAATCGCCGCCTTGAATCGGCGCCGGTTCCGCTAGCCTCAGCTTAGCCGGGTCGAACTTCACCTGAAGCTGGGCGCCGTACAAATCGGCGTAATTCACCACACGCACCTCCGCTTCGAAGGTGCGGTCTTGCCCTACCGTGCCGCCCCCGGGCAAATACAGGGAGACGGCAGCCGCGGAGACTGGTGTCTGCGACACGGCGGTCGGATTGCTTTCCGTTTTTCCCGTTTCCGTGGCGGTAACATAAACCGTCTGCACCGCAGCCGGAAGCGACAGGCTAAAAACGCCGTTGGCGTCGGCCGTCGCGGTCTCTAGCGGCTCCTGCTTGTCCGGCAGCTTGTAAGCCTTCACGACCGCCGTTCCCGTCACAGCTCCCTGCGCTCCCGTCAAGGAAACGCCGCGGAGGCTCAGCTTGTCCGCAAGCGGCTGCGCCGATTGGGCCGGAGGGCCCGCCGTAGCAAACGACCACTTGATCACCCCGACGTTCGCATTGCCCGCCGCATCCTTCACGGCCTGCGCCGGAATCGTGACGGTGTACGTTTGCTGCGGAGCAAATGCCGCATGCGCCACTGTCAGCTCGCGCTCCTCTACCGTTGCCGTCACCCCACCTACGGGCAAGCCGTTGCTATCGGCAATGGCAATCCCCGAAAACGCCGGGCCTGCCAGAACCGCTTTGTCAAACGTAACCTTGACTGCGGCATCGACAGCGACGTTCACGGCCCCATCCGCAGGGACGTTCATTACGCGGGCAGGCGGCGTCGTATCCGTCGCATCGTCGCGAATGTCCAGCTTGACCGGTACGATGTAGGTGTCGACGGCCGTATTGACCAACTGCTTCTCGCTGTTTTTCCCCCAGCCCGAGAACGTACCGTCCGACTTGGCGGCGAGGACGAAGTTCGTCGTTTCGCTGCCGGAGAGAGAGGTTACCTGCTCCAAAAATCCCGCTCCGCCTTCGCCCTTCACTTGCAGCGCATACGGGCTTCCGAAGTAAAGATCGCCCCCCACTTCGCCGATCCCGAGCATGCCGGAGTTCGAGTCCCCCCATGCCCAGACCGTGCCGTCTTCCTTGACGGCATAGCTGGTAAAGCTGGCGCCCGCCACTGCTTTGGCCTGCCGCAGCGGCTCTCCCCCCGGAAGCTTGACCTGCACCGGAGCAAGCGATTCCGACTTCGATCCGTCGCCAAGCTGCCCGCTGCCGTTCATTCCCCACGCCCATACCGTACCGTCAGACCGGACGGCAAGCGCGTGATAGCTGCCATGGCCGATCGCCTTCACCTGCTCCAGCCCTTGAACCTTCTGAGGCGTTGCGCTCGGCGACGGCAGGACGTAAAAGCTGCTGCCCCATTGAAGCACCGTTCCGTCGTTCTTCAACGCAAGCGCAAAATCGCTTCCGGCCTCGATCCGGGCTATGCCGGATAGCGATCCTTGACCGTTTTCTCCCGCAACCGGTACGGGCGTTGCCGACTGGAACGTATGTAAAAATCCCCACTGCCAGACCGTTCCGTCTTTTTTTAGCGCCAGAGAGAAAGTGCTGCCGACGGCGATGTCCGCCACATCGGTCAAAAAACCTTCTCCTCCCGGCCCCTTCACCTGCTGCGGAACATTGCTTTCCCTCGTCTCGGAGCCAAGTCCCAGCGCCCCGGTTTCGTTGCTGCCCCAAGCCCAGACCGTTCCGTCGCTTTTCACCGCGAGCGTATGGTTTGTCCCCATGCTGACAGCCGTCACGTTCGAGATCCCGTTCACCTTCACAGGCGTCTCATAGATTGTGCTTTGATTGCTGCCCAACCCGAGCTTGTTCGAATTTTGTCCCCAGGCCCATAAGGAACCGTCCTTTTTTACAACAAAGCTGGACCGGTCCCCGGCCTCCACCGCTTTGTGCGGGAGCGCCTCGGGAGCAGCGATCGCTGCTGACCGTGTCCATCCGAAAGACAGCAGCACGAAAAGCGCTGCCACCAGAACGAACCCCGTGCGCGACCAAACCTTTTTTTGTAATCGAATGGTGTTCAAGCGTCATAACTCCTTCCGCATCATTTTCCATCGACGGCAGTTGAATGTTGAAATTTGGCCTGCATTAACTCGCTTGCTGCACCCCCTTGCAACAAAAAAAGTCCTCGAAACACCAATAAACATTGGTCGTCTCGAGGACTTTGTCGCTCCAATACGTATCATTATAGCATTGCATCGGAGAACATATGTAAACGGAGTGTTTGACGAATTGTAAGATTTTATGTAGAGAAAAGGAAAAGCAGGGGACGTTTCATCCCCTGAGTTGTTGAGAAACTGGTGGTTATTTGAGGTAATAGAAGTACACGAAGGGGTGGGGTGTACACTTCCGGTCGCTCTTGTCCGCAGGAAATTTTGATTTAAAGCCGCTTCGCAGCAGATATTTCCCGCGAACAAAGGCGAACGCTAGCGCTCCTCCAGTGCACACCCCACCTCCGTATGTTTCTATATACCAGCGAAAACCACTTTCTCAACACTCTGATGAGATTATTATCATCCCCTGCTTTTGTGGGTGAGGATTATGGAGAAACGACGACGTCAGCCGTTTTGCGAGGGATCAATTGGTAGCTGTTGTATTGACTCAATACGCCTGTCACGTCGTACCATACGCCGGTTTTCAGCGTCGGATAAATGTTCGTGGCTTGCAGCACACGCAGCAGAATCGAGTTGTTGTTCGCATCAACGGCCGTAATGTTGTAGCCGCCGCCGGACGGATTCGTCGGCAGGCTGTTGATTTTTACTTTGACCGTCTTTACCAGCGTGCCTTCGAGCGGTTCGGCTGTAGCAGCTTGCGTCAATTCCGGAACGGTTTTGGCCACGGCTGCCGGTACCGGAGCCGTACCCGTTTTCGTCACGGTAGCCGCCGAAGTCGGGATGATCTCCGTCAGCCCGTTGTATACCGTGATCGTACCGGTTACGCGCACTTTGTCGCCTTCTTCCAGGCTGATGTAGCCCGTCGGATTGGCGGCGAACAGGTTGATCCCACCCGTAGCGTCTTGGATGTAAGTCGAGATTTTGCCGCCGCCGATCGCGGAGTTGTTGGCAAGGACCGTACCTTCAACCGTAACGACTTGGCCCGTCAAAGCTTTGGCCGTAGCGATCGGCTTCGCAGCCGGTACTGGAGCTGGAGGCTGTGAAGCCAGCAGCGAAACGTCGGCAGGCTTCCGCGGAATGAGCTGGTAGCTGTCGTATTCGCCGAGAATTGCAGTGACGGCATACCATTTGTTGGCCTGCAGGCCGGAATAGATGCCTGTGTCGTTCATCACGCGGAGGATGGACGAATTGTAGTTGTTGTCATAGATCGTAATATTGTAACCGCCGCCGGCTTGTACGGTCGGCAGAGCGCCGATGTACACTTGAGCCACTTGAATCAGCTTGCCTTCCAGCGGTTCGGCTTGAGCGGCGTTGTTCAAGGTGGAGAAAGGAATCGCCTGCGGAGCGGGTACCTGGTTGCCCGTGCTTACGCGGGTAATAGAAGTCGGGACGATTTCCGTCAATCCTTGGTACGTAGTGATTTGACCCGTGACTTGAATTTTCTCGCCTTCGACCAGCTGCGGGAGGAACGGAGTTGCGTCTTGCGCGAATACGTTGATACCACCTGTAGCATCCTGGATAAACGTAGACAGTTTGCCCCCGCCGATCGCGGCATTGTTGGCGGTAACGATCCCTTCGACGGTAACGGTCGAACCGCTTTGCGATTTGGCCGACGAGATGGTGATGACGGCGGCATGCGCTTTTTGGATACCGATCGTTCCCAGCGGAAGCTGGCTGACCGTCGTTGTAAGCGCGAAAGCGGCGGAAGCGAGTACCAATTTGCTCAGCAATTTGTTCATTTTCATAATCGATTTCCTCCCGGGTATTGGAATGGATGAAACGCTTGAAACGCTGTCGCTTCATGGCTGCGGATTCGTCTACCGTTCTGACTGACCGGAGGCACAAGCGCCCGAATGCCGGCTCTCGAGCAACTCTGTCATCACGTTCCTCGCAAGGCAGATACACTTTCTTCTCCGTCGGTTTCGCCTCGCCCTTCCCGCTATCGTCCAAGGGCTCGCTGCCGAACGCTTGTCCCACCTCCCGGTACCCATCGGAAAACCGCCGCCCGCAGGCAGCCCGGTACAAGCCGGGAACGACAAAAAAGTCCCGGGTCGCGCCAGTAGTAATGGCCGTCCCGAAGACTTTGTCGCACCATAATTTTCCGATATTCGATCTGTTTTTACTGTACCAAGCCATTGTCATCGCAATGTTTTGCCCGTGTGAATAATTCGTGAAGCAGCTCGAATCCGCGTGGCTGCCGTCGAACGGCGAAGCCCGGTTAACCTATTTCCCAAGCATGAGAAGCTTCGTACTGCTGCTGCGGCACCAAATCGAACGGCAGCGGCACGTCCTTCTTGCACTGCGGGCATACCGCCTGCACACCCGTACCGTTCAGCCGGGCCAGTAAAATACGGGTGCGGATTCTCAGCGTCCCGTCCTCCAGCTCATCCACCATGACCCGATTGCACTTGCGACAATTAATCAACACCATTGCTCAAGTTCCTCCTCTCGTCATCCTCCATCGCCGAGCCGCTCTGTCCGATTGTTGTCCGGAGTCCCCTTCATCATGACATATTTGATGTTAATTAATTCTAAATTTTACAGATAGCCCACCAGATGCATAGGTTTACCTTTTGAGGAATCGGGTACGGCACCACATCGTGCGTCTGCCTGCGGGACGGACGGTGACGCTCAAGCTAAAAGCGCAAGTACCGGAACTGCCGCCAGAAAAGCTTCGGCTGCCCCGGTACTTGCGTTTTCAACGAATTACTTTTCCTTGCTGCGGAAGAAGCGGATCATCGGTCCAAAATGCGGATAATGAATGTCTTCTCGCTGTAATTTCCCGCGCGGTCGAACGATTTCACGGCCAACGCGTAATCTCCCGTCGGAAGCGAATAAGGATTAAGGACAAAGGAGGTGCCCCTCACGCGTCCGTTAAACGTTACCGTGGACTGCGATACTCCGCTCAGCGCGTCGCTGATCTGAAGCTTCACCCTCACCGGCTCGGACCGCTTGAACGAAAGCGGGGTGACGAGCTCGATCTTCGGCGGCGTGTAGTCCAGCGTGACGACCGCCGTCTTGACGCTCTCCTTATTGCCGGCAGCGTCTATGCTGTAGTAGCGGATCGTGTTGATGCCCTCCAGCGTAACGGGAACGACGCTTCCCTCCGCCTCTTCCATCTTGCTGTCGGCATACACGTTGGTGGTGACGGTGTAATCGCCGTACACGTTCCCATACACGTTGTTGGCTATGCTGTAATTGCCGTATACGTTCCCGTACACGTTCGTGGTAACCGTATAATCGCCATGTACATCGCCGTATACGTTATTAGTGACACTGACATTGCCGCCGGGTCCGCTGCCAGGAATGCCGTTGCTCACGCTGTAAAAAGTTTTCGCGACTCCGCTTAAGTTATCGGATGCCCGCAATTGGACCAGCTGCGGCGTGTTCTTCCACCCTCTGGGTACGTTGGCGACGGTCACAGGCGCTTTTTTGTCGATGCCGATTACCGCCCGCTTCGTTCGTTCTACGTTTCCGGATTTGTCCTCGGAATAATATTGCAGCGTGTGAATTCCCTCGTCTGCGATATACACGGCTCCCGTGACGGTTTTCCAAGCGTTATTGTTCAGCTTGTATTTCGTTGTCTTCACCCGGTCGCCAACCACGAAGGTGACGGCTACGGTTTTGTTGTTAAATTTCCCTTCCCCGGTTACGCCGTCCGTCTCTATGCGGGTAAGCTCCGGACCGGCATCTCCTTGGCTCGTCGTGATCACGCGGATCGGCTCGCTATAGTCCGAAACGCCGGCCAAGTTAAAAGCTTTCAGGCGATACGCGTACATTTTGTCCGGGGTCAGGCGCGAATCGTTGAAGCTCGTCATCCCGCTGGAAACATAGCCGATTTGCTGCCACTCGGCATCACCGTTATCCCGCCGTTCGATCGTGTAGCCCAACGCGCCGTCGCTTCCCGACCATGCCAGCTCCACGCCGGTATCGGAGATGCGGTTCGTCGTCACGAATTTCGGTGCTTTCAACGCTGCCGAAGGTAAGCCGATCAAGGTGTTGACGGCGGCTTTTATTCCGCTTAGATCGTTCGCGATAATATTCACCGTGTGATACTCGCCGACAAACGGAGAATTGGCGTAGCTGACCGCCGCCCCGCCGGCCGATAAATGGTCGCCTTGCTCGAACAGCAGATACCCTCTGGCTTGATCGAGGAGCAGGACGTTATTCGACGTGTTGCCGATGAGGACAAGATCGGATTCGATCGTTTTCCATTGCGGATATTTGACATACGACGATTTGTATTCCTGCAGCCCGGTCACGGCCCCATTCGGTTCGGCAAGGCCCAGCCGGACTTGGCGGCCTTCGCTGCGGTAATACTGCACAAGACGGTTCGCTTGCTCCACAATGGCCGGGTCGTTGTTTTGCGCTGCCGTCAAAGCGACCGTCAGAGGCACATTCGTTCTTTCCGCGAATTCGCGAATGCCGTCTTCCCTGTACAATTTCACCGGAGAAGGGGCTGCCGGCTCTTTAGACCCTTGGATGACGACCTGCGTGCCGGAAGACAGCCCGCTGAGCAATTCTTTGACGGTTACCGTATACGTTCCGGGTTGGTCCGAGTCCTTCAAGGGCAGCTTCGCGGTCAGACCTGTCGCCGAATATACCGTTGCCGTATCGCCGCTCGTCTGATGCGTTACGGTCAATTCGACCGGGATACCGGTCATCGGGTCCGGATTGCGAACGGACGCGAAAGCCTCGTAAAATCCGGAAGAGCCTTTGGTTACGGTAACGGAAGGCACCGTTATTTCGGCAGGCGGAAGGGCGTACCATTGGAAGCCTTCGGATTTCAAATCGACATAAGTCGCTTCCTGAACGGTCAGCTTTCTGCCTTTTCGCACATCATAGATCGGGCGCTCCGTATTCCACGTGACCGAGCCCGTTTGTCCGATCAGATGCTGCGTATCGTCGGGCTGTTCATGCTTTTGATTGACCACCGTCACATATTGCGTATCTCCGGAACGGGTCGGAATCGCCCAGACCGTACTGCTATCAGTGACGGCAACCGGCTTCGTGACCGACGCCATGGCGCTTTTCAGCTTGACGATGTTGTCCGCATTCCGCTCCAGCAGCAGATTGGTCTGATCCGTATCGCTTTGCTTCAGATAGGCCCGGACCTGCATGCCGGTCGCCACGGACGGTACGGGAGATACGGATTCGTCATCCTTCAGAATGAGACCTCCCCGGTCTACGAAGCCTTGAAGGTCGCCAGCAATGCCGTCGTCGTACCAGTGCCAGCTGTCGTCGAAGTTGTTCAATCCTACGAGCAGTATGGCCTTAATGGATGACGGCAGCCCTTTCTTCAGCTCTTCCGGCGTGATCACTTTCGACGACCACCCGGCGGCGTGGGTGAAGAACATCGCTTCCGTCACTTTTCCTTCGTGGGAGCCTTTGAGCAGATCCTCGTCCGTCGGATCTTTGCCGACGATGCCCCGCAGCAGGGCTTGCTTGTTGACATACATGATCCCGATCGTCGGCGTCGGCTCGGTCATTGCATAGGCGCCGCCGTATTTACGAATCCAGGAATAGAGCTCTTTCTGTTCCGCGATCATCTGAGGCTTGGCGAGATCGCCCTTATTGTTCGGCAGCACATTCGTGCCGATCGCCTGAATGCCCCGGGTCAAGGCCAGCGCATAAGCTTTTTCCCGGTCCATCTTGCCGAAAAACAAGCTGAAATCGTCCGGTATCGCCCATGTCGTTTTGTTCGGATAATAGCTGCGCAGACGGTCCAGCAAAGCAACCACATGCATCGGCTTGGAGGTGTTCAATTCATTCCAGTCGTAACCGGTCTGTACCGGCATCTGATCATGCATAGGCTTGGCGGGAACCGTCCCCCAGGGCCATCCTCCGTGTCCGCCGACGCCGGGCGAGCTTCCGAATGACCCGGTCGTGGTGATATAGCCGTCATTGACTTCGGAGACCGCCTTGACAAAATAACCGTATTGCTTGAAGGTTTCGTCGTACCGATCGATGTAGTCAAGGAACGGCTTGGAGGAATTCGCGAAATACTCGTGCGCCTTCGGCTGATACCAGCCCTGCACGCTGGGAGCGATCGGCGTCGTAAGCGGCAAACCTCGGGCCCTCTGGAATGCGGTATACGCCATCCCCCACGGACGGTTCGGGATAGGCGGCGCCCAATCCCAATACGGCACATAGTCGGCGTTGTCTGCGCCGATGCTTATGCCCGTCATGTTCGGATACACCTGAAACCGCTGCAGGCTGAGCTGGACGTTCCGATACAACGGTGCGCGGTAATCGGGCAAATTATAGGCGTAAAACGCCAAATTCGCATTGCGCATATCGATGCCGTTGATGTCCGTGAGCGGAACGAAGCCGAACTGAACGCCCCGTTTTTCCAGCGCCGCCGCCATCTTTTCCTGGCTGACTGGACTGTCCGCATCGGTAAAGTTGCTGAATTCGAATACGCGGTCGTAACCGGTATCGCTGACATAATCGGCATAGTCCTCTACGGAACCCAGAGTCTGATACATCGAGGCCACCTGTTTATGCTCGGAGTGGTAAAATCCGCCGGAGCTCATGCCGTGCGACATATAAACGAAGTTGATCGTCTCCGGCGATCGGGGAACATCGACCCCCAGATGACGGGCGATCGACGAACGATCCGGGACATAGCCGGGCGTGACAGGCTTCGCCTCCGAGAGCGACGCCGCATCCGCATCCCATGCCGCCTGATTCGGGAACGTTTCCGGACGGTCCAGCGATTTTACGGTAATGGCCGGCCCGCTGCCGGGAACGGTCAGAGCGAACGCAAACGGGACATCCTTTGGATTGCCGGCTTCGACCGGCTGAAGTCCCGCGTCGAATCGAACCGGTCCGCGTCCGTCAACCCACAGCTCGTAAGGCTTGCCGTCTTCATTTTGAGGCAGCAGCAGGGTCAGAGAATCGTATACATTCGCCCCGCTGTTATAAATCTCCGCCCCGTCCGCTTTCAGCACGACGTTTTTAACGGCTCCCGGCCCAGTTCCCTCGATCTTCACCGGAAACGTCCAGAGCTCGTAATCCCAAGCCCACGACCTGGCTGTTCTGTCGGCGGTGTACATGTACGTCTGGCCCCAGCGCCATTGTACCCCGCGTATCCAATGATTGCCGGGCTGCAGCACGTTATCGTAGGGCTCCTGTAGGAGCGGCATGCTTTCCGGCTCGCGCTGCAGCAAAATATCCGTCTTGAATTCGGCTCCATCGGCGAAGGGTTCTACCGTGCTTTTCGTTTGATCCGCCTGGGGGATGTTCAGCGTGATTCTGGGCCAATCCACCGCATCGGGGCCTTCCTTGCGCACGGCCGTTTGGTGGATTTTGGCGCTGCCGTTCGTAAACAAGCCGTTCGGCATGTCGTACCGGACCAATCGGAAGGTCGCCCATTTCTCCGGGAACGTGAAATCGCTCGGCTCCGCCGGACGGATCTTCATCGTGTTAGCCATATCCGCTTTGATCTGGCCGGAGGTCAGAGGGGCCGCATAAATATGCAAAGAATCGATCGAACCCCGGAACCCGTATTGACGCATCGATCTTGTCGCAGGGTCCCAATGCCACTCCGTGCCCAGCATCATGTTCACAAAGTTCGGCAGCGCATCCGTGAATACCGCAGAGCCGTCGACGCTGCCGATGAGCTTGCCGTTCACGTAAAATTTAACGCCGACGTTTTTTTCGAAGGTTACTGCGACATGACACCATTGCCCGGCCACGATCGAATCCGAAGGAAAGGACCAGTCGTACCATTTCTCCCCGTAATCCGCCGCAAACCCCAGACGATTCCCGGTAAGTCTCAAATAAAACGTCGATCCCTTCCAGTTGGCGTCACGCTTCGTGACGATGGGCTGATGCCCGTTCAAATCGTCCGGCTTGATCCAGGCGCTAATCGTAAACTTGGAAGAAAGATTGTTTAGCATGCCCGTGGGAGAAGTGGGAGCAGCAACCATAGCTTCATTCGGTCCGGTAAACTTTAACGCCTTTCCGCCGCCTTCCCGTCCGTCTTCGAAGGAGGCCGGGGGGCTGATGGTGCCGTTCTGTCCATATCCGCTATCGTCCCGCAGCAGCGTCGGATTCGAGGGGTCCGGCTCCATTTCGTACCTGGCCACCAGAGGCAGCGCGATGACATCCTGCGTGGTTATCGCCAGGGGGGCGCTCGGCGGCGACAGATTGCCCGACAAATCTTTGGCGCGTACGGTAAACGTATAGGCCGTTTTGGCAGTGAGATCCTCTGCCTTGTAGCTCGTAGCCGAAGTATAGCCAATGAATGTGGAACCGGCGTACACATTGTATCCTACCACGGCAACGTTATCCGTTGAGGCTTCCCAGGTAAGATCGACTTCCGTATCGAGTATTTTGGTGGCGGTTAAATGAGCGGGAGTGGTGGGAGGTTCGTCGTCGGGAGCCATGACGCCGTAAAGATGCAGCTCATGGATAGACCACCATAAGCCTGAGGTTTTTGTTAACGAAATTCGGATATATTTGGCGGTTTGCTGCGGGAAACTGATCGCCACGACAGAAGAAGTGCCCGTACCCGATGTAACCGGCGCACTCCAATTCACACCGTCGTCGGAAACGGTAACCTCGTATCCGCGGGGATAATCTCCGGCGGAGGCTCCGGCATCGAGCAGCAGCTTGTTATACGTTTTATCCCCCGGTCCGGTATCGATCTGGAACCACGTCCCCGGAGCTTGCGGCGCCCCGCTGGTCCACCGGGAGGATAGGATGCCGTCGACCGCCATGCCCGGCGAGGAAGTGCTGCCGCTCGACGAGGCCGTCACCTTCCAGAGCGTGCGATCCAGCTTATCCTGCGTAGTCACCGCATAGGGTCCGGCCGGTGCAGAAACGTTGCCCGCCGGGTCTCTGGCCCGGATCGTAAACGAATAGGCGGTTCTCGGGGAAAGCCCGGATACCTTATAGTCCGTCGATTTCGTGGAACCGATGAAGTCCGGACCAAGATAAATATCGTATGCAAAAACAGCCACATTGTCTGTAGAAGCATTCCAAGACAGCCGGATCTCATGATCCGTCACGTCGGAATCTTTCAGGCCGCCGGGAACGGTCGGCGCTTGGGTATCGGGCTGCATGGCGCCGTACAGATTCAAATCGTAGATCGACCACCATGGCCCAGAGCTTTTCGTCAACGTGATCCGGACATATCGGGCGGTTTGCTGCGGAAAATCGATCGTCACGACGGAAGAACTCCCCGCACCCGAGACGATCGGCGCGCTCCAATTCGTCCCGTCGTCGGACACGATGACTTCATACCCCCGGGGGTAATCGCCGGCGGAAACTCCGGCGTCCAGCACCAGCTTATGATACGTTTTATCCCCCGGTCCCGTATCGATCTGGAACCACATCCCTGAGGCTTGTGCCGCTCCGCTGCTCCAGCGGGTGGATAGGCTGCCGTCCACCGCCAAGGAGGGTGGTGCGCCGCTGGCACTGGAAGACGCGGTGGTGGTCCAGAGTCCCCGGTCAAGCGCGCCCGGCAGAACGGCGAACGGACTGCTTGGCGCCGAAACGTTCCCCGACGCGTCTTTGGCCCGCACCGTAAACGTATAGCTTCCGCCCGGAGTCAGCCCGGTTGCCCAATAGTCGGATGAGCCGCTCGTACTTCCAATCAATGCATTGCCATTATAGACGTCGTAACCGATGACCGCACTGCCGGAGGAAGAAGCGGTCCACGTCAAATGAACCGAGGTATCGGTCCGCCAAACAGAGGTCAAATTTGAGGGGGGTGAGAGTGCCTGTGCCTCCACGACCGGAGCAGTTCCCAAGGGGAGAGGGACATGGCCGAACAACAGAAATACCACCAGCCAAAAGCTTGCCAACCCTTTCGTTATTTTCTCTGTCAAAGCGGATTCCTCCCCATACAAAATTCGCGACATTGACAGCGTTTACAAAACAGGTTTCATCACAAATGATTTGGGCACCTCCCTTCAAATAGAGGAACATGCAGGGTGAGAAAACGGACGCCTCCCACCCTATGGGAACAGACGGACAGACATGCTGCGCAAGGGAATCTTATTTATTGGAATACAATTTCTCGGCGTCTTCGCCGAATTTATATAAATCCTCCAGCATAAATGCTTTCGGCTTATTCTCCGCGTACCATTTGGCGTAGAAGTCGTCCACCCGGGTGCCGCCCGCCTTTTCCCATAACTCCTTCGCGTCTTTGTATGCCTGCTCCGCCGTATAGCCGTTTCCGCCGACAACCGCCTTAATCCAAATATCCTTGAGCTGCTGATCGGAATTTTTGACGATGATGGCAAGCTCCTGCGGCAGCACGGGCAAGTATTCCGGCTTCAGGGTAGGGATCGGCCGCTCTCTCGAAACGTAGGCGGCATTGGCCTGCAGCGCCAGCTCGCGCAATTCCTTTTGCGCTTCCGTCTTCTGCGGCCGGTACGAATCAAATCCGCATTTGCCGTACAGCAGCCGGGAGGCCATCATGCCAAGATCGGCCGTATACGATACTTCCTTCTTGTTCTTCTCGGCGTCGATCGGCTGCGGGCAGCCGTTCTCGTCCTTGCTCCAATGCGTGCCTTCCAAGCCGTATTGAATAGTTAACGCGTTTTCCGGTTTAATCATAAAATCGATGTACTGCATGACCGATTTCGGGTCTTTGGCTGCGACGTTCAGCACGCCGATCATCTGAATCGGGCTGCCGACCGCCGGACTGAACTGGCCGAATTCAGATTTCGGCAGCGGCAGGATCGCAAGCTTGCCGTTCGGATTGTTTTTCTTGAACGTATCGAAATCCTTCTCGCTCGGGAAATCCTGAAACAAATACATGCCGAGCCTGCCGGAGAGGAAATCCTGCTTCGCTTTCTCCCCGTTTTTATCCGTCAGGAAATCTTTGTCGACCATACCGGCGTCAAACAGCTTTTTCTGAAAAGCAACCGCCGCCGCCAAACGGTCCCACTCATGCACGAACTTGTCGTTTTCGAAGCGCCACTGGACTTCTCCGAACCCGAACATATGCTGAATGATCGAGGGGGCGTTGCCGCTCAAATTGAGACCGAACGTATCTTTTTTGCCGTTTCCGTCCGGGTCCTGTTCCACGAACAGCTTCGCTACGTTAAAAAACTCTTCCGTCGTTTTGGGAGCCTGAAGGTTCAGCTTCTGCAGCCAGTCCTCGCGAATGTAAACGCGGTGCCCTGCGGTAAGCGGGGAAATTCTGCCGATTTCGTAAATTTTCCCGTCGTCTTTGGTCGCCAACTTTTTTAACTGGGGAAACTGCTTCATCAGCTCTTTATACGTGGTGCTGTATTTATCGATGACCTCGTCCAAAGGCATCAGCAGCTTCTGGGCATACCACTGGTTTCTGTACCCCGTATCGTATTCCAGGATTAAATCCGGAGCCGCGGCGCTGGCGAACAAGGCGTTGAACTTCTGGAAAGATTCCCAGCGCGGAACCGGAACATATTTGACCTGAACCGGACCGTTCTTGTTGATCCATTCGCTCCAGCGGTTCTTGTCCCAATTCCCTTCTTCCGGCGGAATGTTATTCCGGTCGTAGATCGACACCGTCAGGCTGCCTCTCTTTCCTTCCTGCTGACCCGCCTTATCGTCCGGCACGCTGCTGCCGTTGCAGCCCGCCACAAGCATACCCGCGCCAAGAACGGCGGCAGTGCTTGTCACACAGGCTTTGTTCCATCTCTTTGCTTTCATGGATGAACCCCCTCTGCAAAATATGCACTTTCTCCCTTCGGGGTTACCTCAGCAGCCCTTCCGTTGTTGCCCAAACTGCCAGCCCCTTTCCCTACATCCTTATCCTTTGACCGCGCCGATCATGACCCCTTTGACAAAATAGTTCTGCATAAAGGGGTATACCAGCAGCAGCGGAACAAGCATCACAACCACCCCCGCCGACCGGATCGATTCGGGCGTAATTAACTGCTCCAGCTCCTGCTGCTGCAGGTTGTTCAAGCTTTGGAGCAGCGATTGATTCGCAATCATGTTCTGCACCATGACGGCCAGATTGTACTTCGCGGGATCGTTAATGTTAATTAACAAGCCCTGGAACGCGTTCCAGTAGCCGACGCCGTAAAACAGGGTCAGCGTCGCCAGAACCGGCATCGACAGAGGCAGGACGATCTGCATCAGCAGCCGCCAATCGCCGCAGCCGTCGATCCGGGCGGCCTCTTCGATTTCGGCCGGCACGTTCTCGAAAAACGTTTTCAGCACCATCAAATTGTAAGCGCTGATCAAGCCGGGAAGCCAGAGCGCCCAGTACGTATCGATAATGCCCAAGGAGCGGTTCACCAAAAAAGCCGGAATGGTGGGAATCCCGAACAGCATCGTGAACACGATGGCCAGCGTGAACGCTTTTCTCGCATAAAAGTACGCTCTCGACAGCGGGAAAGCGGCCAAGATCGTGAAGACCATACTCAGGACGACGCCGACTCCCGTGATGACCACGCTATTTTTAAAGCAGTTGACAATCGGCGTCCCGTCGATCAAAGCTTTGTAGGAGTCGAGGCTGAACCCGACCGGCCAGATCCCGACGAAGCCCGAGGCGATGGCGGAATAGTCGCTGAAGGACATCGAGACGATGTTAAGCAGCGGCAGCAGACAGCTAAGACCGGCCGCGACCAGCAGCAGATTGTTCACGCAGTAAAATATTTTTTCTCCGAACGATAGCTTCATCGTCGCCCTCCTTGTTCGTTCACCATAACGATTGGTTGAATCTTCTGGCGATCCGGTTTGCGCCGACGACCAAAATGAGCCCGATCACGGATTCGAACAGTCCCATGGACGTCGTCAAGCTGTAAAGCCCGTTTTGGATCCCGATCGTGTAAATGTACGTGCTGATGACGTTCGATACGTCCGACACGACGGCGTTCTGCAGGTTGTAGATCGGATCGAAGCCGACATCCATGACGCGCCCCATCGAAAGGATCAGCATGATGGTCGCCGTCGGAACAATGCCGGGTAGGGTGATGTGCCAGATCTGTCTTAGCTTCGAAGCCCCGTCCATGCTCGCCGCTTCGTACAAATGCGGATCGATCGAGCTCATCGCGGCCAAATAAATAATGGCCCCGAAGCCGGCTTCCTTCCAAACGCTTGAGCCGAAAAAGATCGTCAGCCAGGAGCCGGCCTGGTACAGAAACGGATACTTCGCGCCCGTCCATTGCTCCAGCAGTGCATTCACGACGCCGGCCTGAGACCCGAACAGCGTAACGACGATCCCCCCGATAATGACCCAGGAGAAAAAGTGCGGCAAATACAAAAGCGTCTGCACCGTCTTTTTCCACCACATCCTGCGCACTTCGTTCAGCATGACCGCGACCAGAATCGGGAACGGAAACCCGATCACAATGCCGAAGAAGCTCAGCAGAAAGGTGTTTTTCACGATCTGAAGCGTCTGGGGGTTGCTGAATATGATCTTGAAATTGTCCAGACCGATCCATGGGCTCCCCCAGATGCCCTGCATCAGGTTATACTGCTTAAAAGCGATCACATTGCCGAGAATCGGAATATACCGGAAGGCCACAAAAAAGGCGATGACCGGAATAAACATCAAAATTAACGGCACATTTTGCTTCAGCCTTTTTCTTTGGAGTCTGCGGACGGAAGTATGAGCTTCGGAAGGCTTCATCGGATACAACAGCGTCTGCTTTTGGATAGGATCATCCCCTTTCCACGCTTTCACGGTTCTGTTCTTCCCCGGTTAAACTGCTGAATCTGCTCGTCGAAGGCGTACAAATCGTCCAGGAGGAACAGCGCATTCTTGTTATCCGAGTACCATTTCGCATAAAATTCGTCCACTTTCGCCCCTCCGGCCTGCTCCCAAACGGCCTTCGCTTCGCTAAGCGCCTGATCCGCCGTAAAGCCGGGACCATTCACGATCGCCTTCATCCAAATGTCGCCGCGGACGACGCCGGTTCCGGTCTGCTTCTCTACATTTTTAACGACGATAGATAGCGCGTCGGGAAGCAGCGGCATGGCCGTCGCATTTAAGGACGGGACCGGACGCTCCTTGCTGATATAGGCCTTCTTCGCCTGGCTGTTCAAATCGCTGAGCGCCTTATCGGTTGCCGACGGGTTTTCCATGGAATCCCCAAAGGCGCATTTGCCGAACAGCACCTCCGAGGTCAGCATGTTCAGATCGGCGGTATAGACTTCCTTTTTGTTTTTTTCCGGATCGATTTTTTGCGGGCAGCCGTTGCTTCCTTTGCGCCAATGCACCCCTTCGATGCCGTTCTTGATGACGATAGCGTTCTCCGGCTTAACCATGAAATCGATATACTGGATGACGGCCTTCGGGTCCGCCGCTTTGGCGTTCACGGCCGCGACCATTTGCACCGGTGCCCCCAGGACCGGGCTAAACTGGCCGAACTCGCTCTTCGGAAGCGGCAGAATGGCGATATTCCCGTCCGGATTGTTTTTCTTGAACGTGTCGTAATCGCTGCTGCTGAGGCCCTGATGCAAATACATGCCCAATTTGCCGCTCAGAAAATCCTGCTTCGCCTTTTCCCCGTTTTTATCCGTCAGGAAGTCTTTGTCGACCAGACCTGCATCGAACAACGCTTTCTGGAACGCAACGGACGCCTTCAGACGATCCCATTCATGCACAACGCGATCGCCCCGGACGTCCCAATCGTTCAGACCGTGGCCGAACATGTGATTCACAATCGTGAAACCGTTTCCACTTAAGTTGACGCCAAACGTATCCTTTTTTCCGTTGCCGTCGGGATCACGATTGGCGAAAGCTTTGGCGACCTGCAGTAGCTCCTCCGTTGTTTTGGGCGCTTCCAGCTTTAGCTTTTGCAGCCAGTCCTCGCGAATATAAACCGCGTGGTTCGTCGTCAGGGGAGTGACTCTGCCGATTTCATACAGCTTCCCGTCGTCCTTGGTGCCCAGCTTCTTGAGCAGCGGAACCTTGCTCATCAGCTCCTTGTAAATCGTGCTGTGCTTGTCGATCAGTTCGTCCAAGGGCATCAGCAGCTTTTGGGCGTACCACTGGTTCCGGTAATTCGTATCATACTCCAGAATTAAATCCGGAGCGGCGGCGCTTGCGAACAAAGCATTGAATTTCTGCAAAGATTCCCAGCGCGGAACCGGAACATACTTGACATCGACCGGCCCGTGCTTGTTGACCCATTCGGTCCAGCGATTTTTGTCCCAATTCCCTTCCTCCGGCGGAATGTTATTCCGGTCGTAAATGGAAACCGTAATGCTGCCTCTCTTGGGTTCCGTCTGATTGGCCTCGGCCCCTTTCTTCTCAGACGCATCATGGTTGTTGCATCCGGCTGCCAGCGCTCCCGCCGCTAGTACGGTGGCCACGCTTAACACAACCCCTCGATTCCGCCCCTTTTTGTTCATCGATCGACTTCCTCTCTGCCTTAATGTACTTGCATTCCTCCCAGTGAAGCCGCGGGGAATGTATGCTCAATGTAGCGCTATCCGAACTGGAAAATCAATCTACAAGATTCACCCCGTTAGCCTAAAGGAAAAAGGAGCGATAAGCCTATTTCGCACAATATGCCAAACGGAAAAAGCCTTCCGTCACGAAAGGCTTTTTCCGTGTTTTTTCCTGTATTCGCCGGGGGTGGTCCCCTCCACTTTTTTGAACGCGCGGATAAACGAGATGACGTGCATGTATCCGACCGCACTGGAAATTTGCTGCAAAGACAGCTGCGTATTTTCCAGCAGCTCTTTGCTTTTTTCGACCTTGACGCCGACCAAGTAATCCACCAGCTTTACCCCGAATGCTTCCTTGAACAGGCGGCTTAAATATTTGCCGTTCAAGCCGAATTCCTCACAGAGCAGATTGAGGGACAAATCCGGGTTGGCATATTCCCGCTCGATATAGCTTCTCACTTCCCGAATGACGGTATATTTGCTGCGGCTCTCCTGAAGAAGCCGGATTTTCTTTTCGGTGTCCGTTAAGATATCGAGAAATTGGGTCTCCACCTCGTCGACCAGGTCGAACGTATGCAGCACCCGGTTGAGCCGCGGCAGCGTCTCCATTTTCCAGATCTCCCGGACATTCGGCGGAAACTCCATCATCTCGCGATACAAATGGTAGATGAAGTAATTCATCAGATTGACATGCTCTTCCCGGGAGAAAAGCGCATCCTTGACCTCCGAAAAAATCTGGCTGTAGATCGGCCGCCAATCCTCTCCCCCGGTCCGGAAAGCTTGCGCCAGAGAGCGGATCAGCTGCAAATGCCGGTACGGCTCCCCCTGCAGCTTCAGTCCCCTTTCGTTGTGGGGAATGACAAGGTTCAAGCCGAGGCTGGATTTATAGGCCAGCGCCGCCAAAGCACCGGCATACGAATGCGGAATATCGTCCACCTGCGCCATGCACGGCCCGACGCCGACGGTGACGGTAAAGTCCAAATTTTTTTCCGCCCATGCCCTCGCGCTTTCGGCGAGCGAAGCGATAAGCTGTTCGTCTCCGTTCTGCGCGTCCGCCATTTGAAACAGCGCCGTCAGCCGGTGATCCGCCGTCCACTCCGACCATACCGTGACCGGCAGCGGCTCGGCAATTTCTTTGACCACGCTGTTCAGAACGAACTTCAATAAGTATTGGTCCCGTACAGAGTATCGTTCCTTCATCGCGGAATATTTGTCAATTTCAAATACGGCCAGGCCGATGCTTTCCCCAGGGGACCGCGTCCAGAACAGCTCCAGCTCTGTCGCCCAATCCCGCGGGTTCGCAGGCCGCCGGCCTTCCAGCAGCTGCAGGAAAAAATGCCGCCGCCGGTAAATTACGTCCTCTTCGTGCAGCTTCTGGTACGTATTCGATTTCTCGATCAAATTATCCAGCGCTTGCTCGATAAAGTTGAACTCGTCCTTCGCTTTCTTCGTCAGCTTGCTGCTCTTGTGCATGGAGTACACATTGATCCGCGAGATGATCGATTCGATCGGCTTGTAATTCCGCCTTGTCACGTAAGCCATCCAGACGGTACCTGCCGCCACAACAACGAAGCCCGAAACAATCCAAAGATACGAGAATACCGAAGCATAGCGGAACAAGTGGTTGTCATATACCCCGCCTTCGTACGACCATCCCGTATAATCGGATACGAAGCGAGACAGCACAGTCCCTTCCTTGCCGTTATTCTCGGGAAGCGGATCGGTGATGAGATTGCCGTTCCGGTCTTTAATTTCCACAAAGCTGACCTGGGAGCTCGACATGCTGGCAAGCATTTTTTGAATTTCCCGCACGGCGATGTTAATGACGACGACGCCCTGCTCCCCGGTCAGCAGCGGATATCTTCTTACGATGGAAATGACCGACGCGGGCGGCCGATTCTCCGGATCGGGGGCGTCCGAATAGGTTCTTCGCTCGGATAACGTATAGGGGATGCGCGAATCCAGATGTCCGGTCAGGAAGGTCCGGTCTCCGAATTTTTCGAGCGGAGCGAACACGGCGGGACTGATTACCATGCCGTCCGAGAAACGGTACAAATAGACGGAGTCGATAAAGCTGTTAAACGTGACGAGCTCGTTTATTTTTTTGGAAACCTCATACGTGGAGAAATAATTTTGCGAACCGGCGTTCCTTTGAAAAAACGTGCGGAGCTTGTCGTTCGTCTCGATTTCATGGATCAGCATGCCGTCCGTTTCGCGCAGCGAGTGGTCGATCATCTGAATCACATGTCTCACATACATCTGGTTTGCGTTCATCGTTTCTTTTCGGGAGAGGTCGCTAACGAACAAAAAGGCGAGCAGAATTAAAACGGAAGTCAAGCTGAAAAAGATCGGAAAATAGGAGAACAGCAAGCGGTAAAACCATGTTTTTTTCATAATCCCCTCCGGGACGAATTCTTGGTCATGATTCGCCGCGACTCAAGCAATGCTCCCGGAGGTTCATTAAACGATCGCGGGTGAGCGGCTTTTTCTCACCCTATATTCTAGACTATAAATTGGCACTTGGCATCTATTTTTTCCAATTGTAAACATGCCCTGTGCGGCCGGGGATCCGAGCGGCTTTCCCTAAACAGGATATGCAGCAGCCGCTTGAATCATAATCAGTTCGACAGGTGCACGGCGCTGCTGCCGTTCGATGAGGAACTCCCTTGATTCAGCACCGGCATCACGGAACGGAGCATCAGCAGCCCAGCCACCCCGGTCATGAAAATTACGACCGCCATCCCCCAGCCCGGCAGCACGCCGCCGAGTATGATGTTGACTCCACCCAGGATCATGCCTCCCCGGAACCCCATGCCGTTAATCGCCATATAAGAGCTGCGCGCGTGATCCGGCACGATGTTCACCAGAAATGCCTGGCTGAGCGGAACGTAAATCAGCTCGCCGACCGTCGCGACGAACATCATCAGCACGAGCAGCGCCGGCTGGTTGCTGTACGCGAGAAAGCTGTATCCGGCGATGTTGAGCGCAAGCCCCGCGTACATGATCCGCGAATCCGAGCGGTGCTTGATCAGCGCTGCGATCACAAGCGACAGCAGAACGACAAGCAGCGTATTCTCGGTCCGCAGCACCCCCAGCATTTCCATACCGTCAATCTGCCAGTCCGTCCATGGCAGCCACGGCGTCAACCGCATTTCTTTCTCCAGACGAATCGCGATATAGTCGACCAGATTAATCTCCACGGAGTAGAGAAGCATAAAGGCGCCGACATACACCATAAACACTTTATCGCGCAGCACCTGCCGGTAGTTGGCCCACAGCTTGCCTTTCTTCGGCTCCGCCGCCCCGGTTGGGCCGCCTTCGGGCCGTTTCCAGGCTTCGGTGATGAAGACCCAGGTGACGGCGAAGGAAACAAACGTCATGAGCCCAACGGCGAGGAACAGCTCGAACAAGTAATCGGCGAACAGAATCGCTCCGATCATTCCGGCAGCGGCAACAGACAGATTGTTGGTCCAATATGAAATCCGGTACATCGCCTGGCGGGCATGCGGCTCCGTCACATCGATCAGCATCGCCTCGATGGCGGGCTTGTGCAGTCCCCAGCTCGCGCTGACGACAACCGTCATGACGAGCGTCGCGACCGGCGATTGGCACCAGGGCGAGTTGACGGCAGCCATGACCAGATAAGCCGCGGCGATCGCCGCTTCGGAGATCAGCATCATGCGCTTGCGTCCAACCCGGTCCGCATAATAGCCGCCCAGCGTGGCGAAGACGAGCCCCACCACGATATTGAAAATCGCCACGAAACCTGCGGCCGTCGCCCCGAGCGTTTTGGCAAAATAAACGGACATGAACGGCACGACCATGCTGCCGAGTGCCCCGGTCAAAAAGCTCATCATAATACGAAGTTTAACGTTTGGATGAAAATCCCGAAATCGCATGGAGCACTCCTTGATTGCAGAAAATAAATAAACGTACTTGAATAGGGTATCCTCGGAAGCCAGGCCGGTCAAGGGAAGGTTTGGTTTAGGATAATTGTCCGCCGGCGGAATATAGATAATAACGGCCCCGGGCAGCGGGCAAAGTCAAAGTCCCACTTTCTTCAACTGCATCCAATTATCATCATTGACAACCAAACAAAAAGCACTACAATGATACTAAACTAAGTGGATAAACTTACTTGGTTTTAAGCAATTCAACTCGTCTGTAGAATATGCGTCAGAGCCGCAGCCGGAAGTCCTTTTCGCTTCAAGCCCGCGCTCCCATGCGTTTCTCGTTATGTACAAAGGGGGAATCGGATTCTTTAATAAAGCAAGACCTTCTGATCGAAGACGGATCGAAGAAAGTCCGGTATTTATTTTATGAATCCTTGGAGGTCGTTCGGCATGAATCAAAAAACGTTAATCATCACGCTCGGCGCTTTGGCCGTTGCGATCAATGTCATTGCGGGAACGGTCGTCGGAAGCTTGAAAATTCCGTTCCTGTTCCTCGACGTCATCGGCACGATCTTTATCGCCGCCGTCTATGGCCCGTTCTGGGGTGCGCTCGTCGGCATCCTGACCAATCTGGTCCTGGGCGTGACGTCCGGCTATTCGTCGATTCCTTTTGCGCTTGTGAACGCCACCGTCGGCCTGATCGTCGGCTACACCGCACGGAAATACGGATATACGCTGCGGTCGGCGCTCGTCTCGGGCCTCCTGCTGGGCATCGTCTGCCCCGCCATCGGAACGGTCATCGCGATCGGCGTATTCGGCGGATTGACGGGCGGCGTACAGGATATTGCGGTGCTGTGGCTGAAGCAAGCCGGCAGCAGCTTGTTCGCATCCGCGTTTCTGCCCCGTCTGGCAGAAAATTTAATCGACAAAATCTTGTCGGCCCTGCTCGTCTACTACGTGATCAAAGGCATTCCGCAGTCGCTCCTCAAGCGGCCGGCCAAACGCGGATCGAAGGGGGCTCCCCATGCAGCGCAGTAAAAAAATCATCGTCGCATCCCATTGCGTGCTGAATCAGAATGCCGTCGTCGCCGAGGAAGCCCGGAGTCCGGGCGTGATGAAATCGGCGGTCGATTGGGCGAATGAACAAGGATACGGCATCGTCCAGCTGCCCTGCCCCGAGTTCACGTTTCTCGGGCCGGAGCGGCCCCCGATGACGGTCGAGGAGTACGACACGCCGGAGTTTCACGCCCACAACCGGAACATTCTGCTGCCGTTCGTCGAGCAGTTGAAGGTGTATCAGGATCATGGCTACACGATTGCAGGCGGGCTCGGCATTAGCGGAAGCCCCTCCTGCGATCCGGGGAAAGGCGTCTTCATGCAGGACTTTTTGGCGCTAGCGGCGGAAAAAGGCGTGCATATCGACTTCTTCTGGCAAATTCCGAATACGGAGGACGGCTTGTTCGATCCCGCTGATGCAAAAAGTGTCTACGGCCCGGTCGCCACTTCGGAAAGGCAGTGACTACGACTTATGATCTCAATTCGAAACGTATCGTTTTCTTATACCGGCGGCGACGCTCCGGTTTGGGCGCTTCGCGATGTCAGCCTGGAGCTTGAGCCTGGCGAATTCGTCGCTTTCCTCGGCCCGAACGGCTCCGGCAAATCGTCGCTAACGAAGCTGCTGAACGGCATCGAGCTGCCGACGGAAGGCTCGATCCTTGTCGAGGGCGACGATACCGCCGATCCCCATGCGGTCCCTTCCATCCGCAGGCGCGTCCAAATCGTATTTCAAAACCCGGAAAACCAGCAGGTCGGCCTAACGGTAGGCGAGGACATCGCTTTCGGGCTGTCGAACATCGGCTGGCCGCAAGAGGACATGCAGCGCCGGATTCGCTGGGCGCTGAACGCGGTCCGGCTCGATGCCGACGAAGACCGCCTCGTGACGCAGCTGTCCGGCGGAGAGAAGCAGAAGCTGGCGCTGGCTTCCGTGCTGGCGCTCGCCCCCCGCTGCCTGATTCTCGACGAAGCGACCTCGATGCTGGACCCCGTCTCCCGGAAGCAGTTCGTGGAGACGCTGCACGAGGTTCGTCGCGAGCATCCGTTTACGCTGATCTACATCACCCACCACCTGGAGGAAGTGTTCGATGCGGACCGCTGGGTGCTGTTCCGGCAAGGCGGCGTCCAAGCCGTCGGGAAGCCCGCGGACCTGTGGACGCAGGAGGAGCTGCTCTCCGGCTGCGGGCTGGAGCTGCCTTACCCGCGCAGACTGGCGCTGGCGTTGCGGAGATTGGGCGTTCCCGTTCCCGACTCGCCCGGGCCCGAAGAATGGAGGAAGCTGCTATGCGCATCGAGCTGAAGAACGTGTCGTTCACCTATGGCGCCTACGGCAAACGGCGGCGCAAAAAGGAGGCTTCCTCCTCGGTCCCGGCGGTGCTCAGGCAAATCGGGCTGGCGATCGACAAGGGCGAGATGCTGGCCGTTGCCGGCAAATCCGGCTCGGGTAAGTCAACGTTCACGCAGCTGCTCAAAGGGTTTCTGTCCCCGACCGAGGGCGAGCTGCTGCTGGACGGCACCAATCCGCATACCGCCAAGCGTCCGGAGCTGTTCGACCGGGTCGGGTATATTTTTCAATATCCCGAGCATCAGCTGTTTGCGGCGACGGTGTTCGAGGACATCGCCTTCGGCCTGCAGCACGCCGGGCTGACGCCCGAAGCGAAGGAGGCGCAGGTCCGGGCTGCGATGACCGCGGTCGGCCTCGACGATGACGTGTTCGCAAGCCGGAGTCCGTTCGAGCTGAGCGGAGGCGAGAAGCGGCGTGTCGCCATCGCCGGCGTCATCGTGCTGGAGCCGGACGTGCTTATTCTTGACGAGCCGACGGCCGGCCTCGATCTGCCTTCGCGTCAAGCACTGTTCGAGCTGCTGCACCGCTTGAACCGGGAGAACGGGATGACGATTCTGTGGGTCAGCCACCAGCTGGACGAAATTTTGGAGCACGCTTCCCGGCTCATCGCGCTGAAGGATGGCCGCTTTGTGGCCGACGGGCATCCGGCGCGATTGTTATCCGACCCGCAGCTCCTGGCGGCCTTCGGCTGGGAGGAGCCTCCGGCGCTGGCTATACGCCGAATGCTTGGGTCCGCAAGCACCGACGCCCCCGTCCTCCCCGGACGTCTCGAATCGATCGAAGAGACCGCTCAACGGATCGCGCGAAGGTATGCGGAGCGATCCCATCCAGTTTACCTTTCTTAAGGAGCGCCTGACCTATGTCCGCAACAAGCGATTTGATCTACCAAAAAAGAGACTCGTGGCTGGAACGCTGGGACCCGCGCATGAAGATCGTCGCCGTGCTGCTGTTCGGCCTCAGTCTGCTGCTGAACCACCACCTGCTTCTGAAAAGTGCCCAGCTCGCGCTGCTCATCGTCCTTTGGGGTGTTGCCAAGCTCTCTTGGCGCGTGCTGGCGCTGACTGTTTTGTCCTTATTGCTGTTTTTTACGTCCACGATGATTTACCAGGCGATCCTCACGCCCGTTCCGGGGGATACGTGGATCACGATCGGCTTCGTCACGTTCTCGGCGGAAGGCGCGGTCAAGGGCGTCGTCATGTGCGAACAGATCGCCGGGATCGTGCTGCTCTTGTCGCTGCTCGTGCGGACGACTTCGCCGATCGTGCTTGCGGAAGGGCTGGAGCTGCTGCTCAGTCCCTTGAAGAAGCTGAAGGTGCCGGTGCACGAAGCGGTGATGATGTTCTCCATCTCCCTTCGCTTCCTCCCGCTGCTGCTGGACGAGTTCGACAAAATCCGCAAAGCGCAGACGGCCCGGGGCGGAGGCTTTCACCGCAAAGGGGTAGTGGCCCGCTTTCGGGGCGTGCTGCCGATGCTGCTGCCCTTGTTCGTGCTTTCCATCCTGCGCGCCAGAGATTTGGCCGTCGCGATGGAATCCCGCTGCTACCAAGGCGATACCGGACGGACGCCGATCCGCGTGTACCGGTTCCGCCCGCGCGACTACGCCGTGTTCGCTTTTGCGCTGTCGAATTTGACGCTGATTCTGCTTTGGTAAGCTTGCCCGCCCCGGCCATAGCCCTCTTTGATCCGGTTCCCCGGTTTCTCGAAGAGGGCATGTTTATTTTACCGTAGGTAGAATGTCCCTCATCCGAAAAGGAGGGATTTAACATAGGGATGCAGAAGTATTGGTAACTAGGAATTTTTGGGGTATTTTACAACAAAACGTTTGACGGAGTGATTGTTATCAACGAAACTTACGCCAAAATTTTGGAAACCGCCTACCGGCTGTTCGCGGAGCACGGGTTTGACAAGACAAGCCTGTCCATGATCGCCAAAGAAGTAGGAATTTCCAAGCCCGCGATCTACTATCATTTTTCTTCCAAAGATGTGCTGATCGACGTTCTTTTCGATGAAATCGCG
This sequence comes from Paenibacillus tyrphae, assembly GCF_000722545.1. Taxonomy (GTDB): domain Bacteria; phylum Bacillota; class Bacilli; order Paenibacillales; family NBRC-103111; genus Paenibacillus_G; species Paenibacillus_G tyrfis. Next base: position 59,752 of record NZ_JNVM01000005.1, on the reverse strand, counting down.
AAGGAAATCGATTTTTCGAAGTCCTTTTCCATCCAGGACTATACGAAAGACAACTTCGAAGCGAAGCTGCTGGCCGACGGCTACCGGATGATCGAGGACCAACGGCAGGACGAATACTTCCCCCGCATCCTGAACGAATACCTGATCCGGGGCTCCCGCAACGAACCGAAGTACGAGCAGCGGTTCCACGCGGTGACCGAAGGATTCGCCAGCGGGTTCGAGGAGCTGCTGACGCACGGCGCGAAACTTGGCGTCGTTCCGGACGAGCGGATTACGGCCAAGGCGCATATGCTGACGATGGTGATCGACAACATCGGCAACTTTATGATGATCGGCTTCAAATTCAACTATGAGGACATCTGGCAAGAGGCGGTCAAAAGCGTGCTTCGGAGCGAGGGATAAGCAAGTAAAAGCCAAACCACCTTTTCCAAAGGAGTAGATGGCCGTGAATGCGAAACGGATTCGTTGCTCCGTGCTGCTCGCATCGATCCTTGGCATCGTCGGACTGACTTCATGTTACCGGGTCGGCTCTCCGGAAGCCGTCCCGCCGGAGCCGGTCTCCGTCGTTCTGAACAGCCAGGGGTTTACATTCCCCGAGGGCCTGAACGAGAACCGGAACCCGTATCTCGATTACATCAAGGAGCGGACGAATCTGGACATCCGCGTCATTTTGCCGCCTTCCGAAGGATACGAGGTGAAGCTGAACGCGCTCATGGCTTCCGGCAATCCTCCGGATATGCTGAGCGTGTTCAGCGACGTCTGGGTAGCCAACTATGCCAAGAGCGGCCTCCTCCAGCCGCTGAATGATTGGATCGACCGCTACGGCCCCGCGCTGAAGGCGGGCATCTCGAAGGAGGCCTGGGACAAAGTCACGTTCAACGGCAACATCTATGCGATTCCCAGCGTCAATGAAATACGCGGCACCGAGCTGATGTACGCGCGGAAGGATTGGCTGGACAAGCTCGGCCTGAAGCCGCCGCAAACGCTGGAGCAATACTACGAGGTCATTCGGGCGTTTACCCGAAACGCCCCCGCCGGCAACGGCAAGGACGATACGCTCGGACTGATCCTCATCGAAAATTTGGGACGGTCCTCCCCTTTTTTCGGGGCGTTCGGCGTCCAACTCGGTCAATGGATGGAACGGGACGGCAAGCTGCTGTATGCGGATATTTTGCCTGAAACAAAGGAAGCGCTTACTTTTCTCCATCGCCTGTACGCGGAGCGGCTCCTCGATCCCGAATTTCCGATCAACAAAAAGCGGAACCTCGATCAAAAGATCGCATCCGGCCAAGTCGGGCTGTTCTCGGCGACCTGGTACGATACGCGCGGACCGATCGAGCTGAACCGGAAAAACGACCCGCAGGCCGAGTGGATTCCCCTCGATTATCCTGTCGGGCCTGCAGGCCGCAAGGGCACATCTGAGACTTCGCTGATCCGCCAGTATCAGGTCGTTCCCGCCCATAGCCGCCGGGCCGGTGCCGCTATCCGAATGCTGAACTTCATCGCCGGGGAAGGCAACCGCGAGCTGAAGCTCGGCTTCCGGAACAAAGTCTGGAGCGAGCGGGACGGGCGCATCGTGACCGATTTCGACGAGCATGACAAGCATCTGTACCGGGGCATGTACTCCTCGCTCGTCGATGTGCCTTCCCCTGCCTTATTGAAGGAGCGGCTCGATTCGCTCGGCCCCCGCTTCCAGCTGTATTCGAACATTCAGACGGTCGAGCGGAACGTCATACGCAACGAATTCCAGGGCCCCCCGACTCCCGCCATGGAAAAGTACAAGAAGAAGCTGTCCGCGCTCCGCGACGTTTTCGTCAAAATGGTCGTTGGCGTCATTCCTTTGGACCAGTTCGAATCGTATGCCGACTGGTGGAGGAGGGAGGGCGGCGATGAAATCACGAAGGAAGTCAACGCGTGGTATCAAAAGCAGCGGGAGGTGCGTTGATGCGACTGTGGCCTTGGTTGTACAAGCGGTATACGGAAAAAATCCAGCTCCGTCTCACCGTGTATTTCGTTCTCGTGCTGGTCCCTCTCGTCATCGTCAGTCTGTTCGTCAACTTCCGTTCCCAGCGCATCCTGCTGGAGCAAATCGAGGAGCGGACCAAGGGCGCGCTGACCTCTTCGATGGATTATATCGATGTCACGCTGCAAAATGTGGAGCAAATTTCGACGCTGGCCGCCACGAACAACAACCTTCTGAAGCTGCTGAACGAGACGGGGCCGGACTTGACGGCGCAATCGTATATCAACTTTTCCGAGATCTCAAGGGAGCTCTCAAGCATCACCTCGATCAGCCCGATGGTCTCCCAAATTTCGCTGTATCACGCTTCCTCCCGGATGCTGCTGTCCACCGGTAACGGAAGCAAGAAGATCGAGCATCCGCTTCAGGTGCTGGGGCTGCAGGAGCTTGCCGAGGCCGGAGGCTCCGCCATTGCTTACGTCATGCCCGACGTGGAGTTTCTGGAACGGCAGACGTTCGGCTCCGTCATGGACACGGACAGTATTTCGCTGGTCCGTACGATGGATCTCAACAACCCGGACCGCGAGCCGAATCTGCTCATTATTACTTTGAACAAAGACAAGCTGCTCGACTTGCTCGTGTCGCTGCTGCCATCGCCGCAAGCGCAAATCGCTCTTTATAACGATAAGGGACATCTCGTGACGGGAACGGAAAGCGCCGATCGGACGCGGACCGGCGCGGACGAAGACAGCCGAAGCGGGTCCAAGATTTCGACGAAGGTCGATTCGGCCTACTACAAATGGTCGCTCGTGCTGTCCCAGCCGAAGGAAGAATTGTACCGGGAAACGAACCTAAACCGGATGTATACCTACATTATTATCGGAATCAGCATCGTGCTCGCTTGCCTCATCTCCTGGGGGGTGTACAGCGGCATCGCTTCTCCCGTGCAGCGTCTGCTGAAGGGAATGAAGCGGGTCGGAAGCGGCAACTTTAATGTCCGGCTGGAGAACGAGCGGGCCGACGAGCTCGGTTACTTGACCCGGGCCTTCAACAAGATGGTCGAAGAACAGCGTCATCTGATCGAAAATTACTACGAGCAGCAGCTGCAGCTCGCCAACACGGAGCTGAAATTTTTGCAGTCGCAGATCAATCCGCACTTCCTCTACAATACGCTCGATTCGATTTATTGGACCGCCAAAAATTACGACGCCGACGAAATCAGCGAAATGGTGCTGAACTTATCGAACTTCTTCCGGCTCAGCCTGAGTAAAGGACGGGAAACGTTCTCCGTGGAGGAAACGGTCACGCATCTGCACTATTACATCCGGGTGCAGCAGCTTCGTTTTCTCGATTCGTTCACGATCAGCTACGAGCTGTCCGAAGAAAGCAAGGACATCCCCGTGCTGAAGCTGATTTTGCAGCCTTTGGTGGAAAATGCGATTCTTCACGGGCTGGAAAAGCGCAGAGACGGCCGTCTGCTCATCGCCAGCCGCATCGAGGAACGCTGTCTGGTGCTGACCGTGCAGGACAACGGAACCGGCATTCCCCCGGCGCGGCTGGAGCATATCCGCAGCGAGCTGGCCAAGCTGGCCGCGTTCGAATCGGGAACGCTGTCGTATAGGCAAAGCAATCCCAAGGACTTGTTCGGCTTGCGCAACGTCATGTCGCGTATTCTCATCGTTTACGGCCAACGGGCCGAACTGCAAATAGGCAGCACGGAGGGCCAGGGCACGACCACGACGCTGATTCTTCCGCTGGAGAAGTGCAAGGAGAATCACGAGCTGGGGCCTCCCCATCCCGGTCTGCACCAAGAGGTGAAGCTGGCATGAACTTATTCATTGTCGAAGACGAAATCCGCCTGCGGAACAGCCTGATGCATCATATTCCGTGGGAAGACCATGGCATCGAAGTGATCGGCACGGCGGAGAACGGGCTTGAAGCGCTGCGGCTCTTCGAACGCAAGAAGCCGGATATTGTGCTGCTGGATATCGAAATGCCGCAGATGGACGGCATCACGCTGGCCCGCAAGCTGCAGGAGCTGGACCCGCTGGTGAAGCTGATCATCCTGAGCGGGCACGATAATTTTGAATTCGCACAAGCCGCGATGGACGTCGGGGTGATGAAGTATTTGCTGAAGCCTGCCGGGGATGTGGAAATCCTGAAAGCCGTGCTTGAAGCGGCCGAACAGCTTCGGCAGGAGCTGGAGCGGATCAGCAATCAGGCGATGCTGCAGGAGAAATGGCGGCAGCATTTGCCGCAGCTGCGCAGCAGCTTCTTCCGGCGTTGGGCGGAAGGAGCTTACAGCCTGCGCGAAGCGATGCAGTACGGCAAGGACGTGCAGCTCGATCTGGAGCCGGACCGGCAGCTGGCGGTCGCCATACTCGATATGGACCCGCTCCCCGAAGCGGAAACGCGCTTTGGCCCGAAGGACCGGCAGCTCCTCTTATTTTCCCTTCACAGCATCGTAAGCGAGCTGCTTCAACGGTCCGGGCATTGGAGCTTTACCGATCCGGAAGGCCGTACCGTCATCCTGTTCGATGCGGGGCCGGACGAGGACCCGAACGACGTTCTGCTGCATGCGCATACGATAGTCACCCGGCTGCTCGGCAAAGTGAAGGAATGTCTGAAGCTCACGGCAAGCGCGGGCATCTGCGGGGCGACCGGCGGCCCGGAGGAGCTGCACAAGCTGTACGCTCAAGCCGGCAAAGCTTTGCTGTGCCGCAAAGTGTACGGGCGGGATATCACGATTCCATACCGGGAGGAGCCGGAAGGGACTTCCGCGCTTACGCTGCAGCCGACCTTGGAGAAGGGGCTGGAGATCGCGCTGGAAACAGGCGATCCCGGCAAGGCGGAGGAGCTGGCTTCCGCGCTGTGGACGGAAGGAATGGACCGGGCTGCGTCCGTGGATGACGTGCACGAGCATGTGCTCTATTTCGTCAGCCTGCTGACCCGGACGGTCCAGCGCCAAGGCTGGCGGGTCAAGGAAGTGACTGGAGAAGACTACGTGTTCTTCCAGAATCCGCTGCTGCTGACGACGAAGGAACAGATCCAGGCATGGCTGAGCCGCACCGTCCGTCATATCGCCGCTTACGTGCAGAACCAGCGCCAATGCATCAGCCATGATACGGTTCGGACGATTCTGGACATCGTTGAGAAGGAGCTGGACTCCGAGCTCACCCTGCATACGGTCGCAGACCGGCTGTATGTCAATTCGTCCTACTTAAGCAGGCTGTTCAAGCAGGAAACCGGAAAGCCGTTCTCTACGTACGTGCTGGAGCGCAAGATGGAAGCCGCCAAAGCCGCGCTGCTCAAAGGCGCCAAGGTATACGATGCCGCCATGCTGGCCGGGTACCGGGACGTGAGCTATTTTACGAAAGTATTCCGCAAATATTGGGGCGTCACACCGGGAGAGATGAAGCCCTGAACCGGCGCCGGAACAAAAAAATCGAACAAGCCGCCGGCAAGGGCTTGTTCGATTCGATTCCGCAAGTATCGCAAAAATCAGGCGTTATCTGGAGACGTTAATCGTCACATTGTTTCCGGAAACGACGACCGTCGCATTATCCTCCACATCTTTGACCGGAGTTCGCGCCGCTCCGTCCACATTCACATTTTTGAATTCGGCATAGTTCCTTCCCGTGACGCTTTCGGAACCGGCAAGGGTCGCCAGCATTTTCCACTTGCTTACGCTGGAGACATTGATATTCGCCACCTCCGCAACGGCCGTGAGGTACGTATCCGTTTGGGAAGAGCAGCTCATGTCGGAGCAAATGGCATACCCGCTGAGCGACAGCCGCACGCTGCCGTTCGAGTTCCGGTAAGCCGTCAGGTTTACATCCGTACCAGGCTTATACCCGTTCTTATACTGCACCTGGTTATAGGGCGAAACCAACGTGCCGAATTGCTTGGAGCCTTTAAATACGGACAGCACGGGCAACCATTTTTGATTATTGTATGCATTGCTGTACTGCAAGCCCATATCGGTTTCTACCCCTTGGCTGCCGGAGGTGCCGCTAAACCCGGCATAAATGTACGTTGCCCCCGAAGGTGCGCCCGTCAGTTGATTCGACGCCGCCAATCGCACCGTAGAGTTAAGGTACGAGCCGTTCCCATTGACGATCGCCCGGCCTCCGATGCCATCGGGAAGGTTACCTGCCATTGCCGCGATCCGCCGGCCGGCATCGCCGCCCGCCTCCGAGGCTGTGGCTTCGTAGACGTAAACCTTCTCCTTCGCCTGCGTCGGGCTTTTCTCATAGAAATACGCGGTATCCCCGTCGATTAACGTGTAATCGACCGTATGTCCAGAAGCTGCCGCGCTTCTCTGCAAGCCTTGGGCTTGTACGCTCTCCATCCCCGCCTGGCGCGCCTTGGCCAGCACCTCGTCGATTTTCGCAGCCGTTGCCGTCCTCGTAAAGTCCGTCACCTCCGCTCCGCTCATTTCGATCGATGCCGGTTCGCCTCCGCTTTTCGCGCGCCCCGGCAAATCGCTGGCGCTTATCGCCGTCGGGAACACCGCCATGACCGCGGCCGCGACGGCCAATAAAACAAACCTTTTCTTCATCCAAACCACTCTCCTTGGCTTTAAATGGGATTTCCACTTTAAGTCTACAAGATCCAACTAAAACCATATATAGGAGTATAATTACTTTATTTGGTATTCACATGACAACCTGTCATAACGCAGCACCGTGTCCGCTTGCCTTCCGCCAAAAAACAATCAAACTACCAAAAAAGGTCATCGCCCTCTCCTACCCTCCCGGGCCTCCCACCAGTACACTGAAATCAAGCTTCCCCGCACCGCAAACCGTCGTCGAACTAAGGAGGTGCCGCACCACGTGCGAACCGGCAAAATCAAACGGGCCCGGCTTTGGACCGATGTCCGCAAAGACTGGGACTTGTACGCCGCGCTTGTTCCCGGCCTGTTGTTTCTATTGCTGTTCAAATATACGCCGATGTACGGCATCGTCATTGCGTTCAAGGACTTCAACATCTTCGACGGCATGAGCGCCAGCCCATGGGTCGGCTTCAAGCATTTTGAGAAGCTGCTGACCTCCTCCGGCTTCCTGCAAGTGTTCCGCAATACGCTGCTTATTTCCGTGTACAAAATCGTTTTTTTATTCCCGCTCCCGATTATCGTCGCCATTCTGATGAACGAACTGAAACATATGCTGTTCAAGCGCACCATTCAGACCATCGTCTACCTGCCGCACTTTTTGTCCTGGGTGATCGTCAGCGGGCTGTTCATCGATCTGCTGTCGGTGAACGGAGGGATCGTGAACCGGTGGATCGCCCTACTGGGCGGGGAGCCGGTGAAGTTTTTCATCGACGGCGAGGTTTTCCGTTCCGTGATCGTCGCCTCCGCCGGCTGGAAGGAGATCGGCTGGAGCACGATCGTCTATTTGGCCGCCTTGACCGGCATCGACCCGCAGCTGTACGAAGCGGCCAAGATGGACGGGGCGAACAAATGGAAGCAGACGCTGCACATTACGCTACCAGGCCTCGTGCCGATCATCCTGCTCATGTTCATTTTGCGGCTCGGATCGATTCTGGAGGCAGGGACCGAGCAGATTCTCGTCATGTACAACCCGAGCGTCTACCATGTTGCCGATGTCATCGGAACATACGTTTACCGGATCGGCCTCGGGGAGCAGGATTACAGCTTCTCCACGGCGGTCGGCTTGTTCGAATCCGTCATCGCTTTCGTGCTGATCGTCGCCGGCAACGGGCTGGCGCGAAAATATTTGAAGCGCGGTATCTGGTAAAAGGAGGGACCTCATGATCAAAATGTCACACTCCGCACTCCGCCCACGCCGCGGCACGATGTCCGCTTCGCCCGCCGGGCGGGCGTTCACGGCGCTGAACTACGCGTTCTTCGTGCTGCTCGGCTTGACTACGATGTTCCCGTTCCTGAATCTGATCGCCAAATCGCTGAGCAGCGAGGAAGCCGTCGTCTCCGGGCGCGTCACGCTGCTGCCGGTAGACTGGCAGATCGGCACGTACCGGTACGTCATGAGCCAATCGCTGTTCCTCACCTCGTTTCAAGTTTCGGTGTTCGTTACGGTCGCAGGGACGCTGCTGGCGCTGTTCATGACGACGCTGGCGGCCTACCCGCTGTCCAAACCCCGGCTGCGCGGCCGAAAATGGTTCATTTTGATGTACATTTTCACCATGCTATTCAGCGGGGGGCTTATTCCGACCTATCTCCTGATGCAAAGCCTGCAGCTGATCGACAAGCTGCCCGTGCTGTTCCTGCCCGCCATGATCAGCGTTTACAACATGCTCATCATTAAAAATTATTTCGAGAGTCTGCCCGACAGTCTGGAGGAATCGGCGAAGCTCGACGGGGCGGGCAATCTAACGATCCTATGGCGCATCACGCTGCCGCTGTCCCTGCCCGTGCTGGCGACGATCGCGCTGTTCTACGCCGTGGCGTTCTGGAACGATTACTTCGCTTCGCTGATCTACATCAACACCCCGGAGAAAAAGCCGCTGCAGCTGTATTTGAAGGAGCTGTTCGTCTCCTCCAGCGACACATTCCTGCAGCTCGGTGCACACCTTAACGTGGACGCGGCCATGAACACGTCACCGCAAGCGATTCAAGCGGCCTCGATTCTGCTCGCGACCGTGCCGATCCTGCTCGTGTACCCGTTCCTGCAAAAATATTTCGTCAAAGGCGTTCTTGTCGGCTCGATCAAAGAATAACCGTAGTGAACTATGTTTTTACTTCAACCATGACCATCCAAAGGAGGTTCTTCGATGACCAAGAAACTGGCTGCCATCCTGTCCGTGACTGTACTCGCTTCCGTCGCAGCCGCCTGTAGCGGCGGGGGCCCGGCCCCCGAACCGGCTAAATCGGGCACAACGAATCCGCAGCTGCGCCAGCTTTTGCAATACAACCGGTTCGATCCCAACAACGACCCGGTCGGTAAATACTTGAAAGAAAAAACCGGCTACGACGTCAAGTACGATATGTTGCCGGTCGAAAACGCCGACGAAAAGCTGAACCTGCTTATGGCGAACAAAGAGCCCTACGATATCATGAAGCTGAACGCGAACCAGTACGCCAAGCTGTCTTCCTCCGGCGCACTGGAGCCGCTGGACGACTTGGTCCGGAAGTACGGCAAAAACATGCAGGAAGCGATCGGCCCGGCCTCGTGGAACGGCGCCAGACTGAACGGCAAATTGCACGCCATTCCGGAAGGCAGCTCGGGCGTGGCGACCGGAACGGCGCTCGTATATCGGCAGGATTGGCTCGACGAGCTGGGGCTGAAGCCTCCGACGACCCGCGACGAGCTGTACGCCGTGCTGAAGACGATCAAAGAGAAAAAGAACGTCATCCCGATGACCGGGGGCAAAGATCCGTTCCAGGCGGAGATCGGCTCCACCTTCGGTTGGCATTACGGTCCAGGCACGAACTGGAGAGAGAGCGACGGCAAAATTGTCCATATGGTCGAAGACCCGAAGACCAAGGACTATCTCGCGTTCATGAAGAAGCTGTACACCGAGGGGCTAATCGACGCGGAGTGGGCGATCAACCAGCCGAACAAGCTGCTGGAGAAGTTCACGAGCGGCAAGGCGTTCATGTTCCGGTCCGGGTGGTGGGACGCCGCCAATCTTAACAACGCGCTGGCCAAAAACTTCCCGAACGCCAAGATTGGCATCCTGCCTTACTTGACGGGAGACAGCGGAAAAGCGGCGCAGGTCGGCACCGGCGGCATTTCGTGGTTTATCGCCATCCCGAAGTGGTCTCCGAATAAAGAGGAAGCGATGAAATATTTGGACCTCAAGCTGGAAAAGGATATTTTCAAGGGGCTGGCCATCGGCCGGGAGGGGGTACACCATGAAGTGAAAGACGGCAAGTACTATCCGATCCTGCCCAAATTCAACGACGAATGGAACTTCGGAAGCGATTTTCTGACGGGAACGGACGAGAAAAATTACGAGGCGTACTGGCAAGCGCGCGTTCGCAAAAACGAGTTCGTCCAGAACAATTACGAAACGTACCAAGCGAATGCAAAAGGAATCCTGTACCACGACGCGCTGACCTACGCCCCGCCGATTGCGGACATCTCGAAACATTCGCAGAAGCTGCAAAAGCAGGCCGAGGATGCCTTCATCAAGTACGTCACTGGAGCCGAATCGCTGGAAACCTACGACAAGTTTCTGGAGCAGTGGAAAGCAAGCGGCGGCAGCGACATGATCAAAGCGGCCAACGAATGGTATAAAAGCAGCCGCAAGTAAGCGCCGCACAAAAGCCCGCCTGACCTTTTATGGTTACAGGCGGGCGTTTCACTTGTGCTGCTCAGCGATATTTAAAATCGAATTTCGGCGCCTTGAGCGGCGGACTCGTAAATGCCGCACAGCATCTTCATCATCTCGACGCCGTCTTCCACCGGGCTGATCGTTTCCTTCGTGCCCCGGCATACCTCGATAAAATAATCGATCTCGTCCTGAAAGCCAGAGGCGAAATCGAACGACAGGTTGTTGATCTGCGGGACGATATTCAAAATCGTGTCGTGGCGCTCCGTAATGATCGTAAGCTTCGGCTCCAGCTCCACGCCGCCCTTCTCGCCGTACAGCTTGACGGTCAGCTCGTCTTCCTTGGTGTGCAGGGAGAAGCTGACGTCCACAAGCAGGGACGCCCCGTTCTCGAAGCGGATCATGGCGTTCGCCAAATCCTCCACATCGTTGTGCCCGGCGTCGTAATCGGCTGCCTTGTAGAATGCGAGATTTTTAATGTTGGAGCGGTTCCCGAGCCTGCGGTACGTATTGCCGGATACGGACTTGACCTTCGGCCTGCCCATCATATACCAGCACAGATCGATTACGTGAACGCCCACGTCGATCAGCGGTCCCCCGCCGGAACGCTCGATATCCGAGAACCAGCCGCCCGGATTGCCCAGTCTGCGGATGCAGGACGCTTTGGCGTAGTAAATATCGCCGAGCTCTCCGTTGTCCGCGAACTGCTTGACGATACGCGTGTTCGCACCGTATCTGCGCACAAAGCCGACCTGCAGCGTCTTCCCGCTGCGGCGCACGGCCTGCTCCACGGCTAACGCTTCCTCCACCGTCTTGCAAAGCGGCTTCTCGCAGAGCACATGCTTCCCCTCATCGAGCGCTGCGATGCTGATCGGCGCGTGGCCGTTATTCCACGTGCAGATGCTGACAGCGTCGATATCGGGGCGGGACAGCAGCTCCCGGTAATCCGTGTAGACGTGCGGAATGCCGTATTTTTCCGCCTTCGCTTGCGCCCGGGTTTCGTTAAGGTCGCAGATGGCTGCGAGTTCCGCTCGGGGATTGTTCCGGTACGATTGCAGATGCAATTCCGAGATCGAGCCCGCTCCGATGACGGCCATGCGGATTTTGTCGCTCATGAAAGCTACACCTCGTTTTGTAATCAGAATCAGGTTTACCCGACTGGCTAAATGGCGTGCACTGATGGCCAAGCCAGCTCCACGCCTTCCCGGGTCAACAGCGCTTGGAACGCGGCGAGCTGCTGCGCGTTTCCTCGGACGGCTCGCGGGCTCAGCCGCTTGTCGATGCAATAGGCGGCGAGAGCGCCCGCCGCTTCGCCGATGTTCCATTCGACCGGGTGAAGCCGGTAGCAGCCGTTTGTAATGTGGGTGACGCCCAAATTTTTGCAGGCGGGCAGCAGGTTCTCCACGCGAATCGGAATCAGGCTGCCCAGCGGAATTTGAAACGGCAGCGACGAAATATCAATATAGTTCCGTCCGCCCGTGCTCGGATGCAGATCGATCCGGTAGGCCCCGATGCCGACCGAATCGTGGAATGCTGCCGCTTGGCCGCCAGGGTGGCAACCGGCGCCCACATGCTGTTCCAATACGGTAAATTCGGCCCGGATGCGCCGCGATTCGCGAATGTATGGATACATCGCCAGTCCGTCCTCCGTGCCGACGATGTCGGGACGCAGGCGCAGGCCCGGGTAGCCTTGGCCGCCGTCCGGCCGGGGCGCTTCCGTCTGCAGCCAATAGAGCAGCGACAGGCTGAGCTGCTTGGCGCCTTCCAGATGGCGCCGGCGCTCCTCCTCGCTTACTTCGAAGACGGGGCCCAGCCAGTAGTCGTTTTGCGGCCAATTGACGAGCGTCGCATTGCTGCGGTACGTTCCTTCGGCAAAATTCGTTTTATCGACGATCTGCCGGTAATGAAACAGCGAATAACGTTCCGTTCCCGGGAACAGCTCGTAAGTGACCGGCTCCAGCGTAGACGGGCGCACGCCGGTCCAGCTCAGCTGCTTATCCGGCCAGAAGTCGGCCCGGTAGTTGCGCCAGAACGAATATTGGGCGGGCTTCGCAATCGTATGATCTTCACCCGGCAAGTAATCCATCGCGAAGCAGTAGGTGAAGCCCTGCATATCGAGCGGGTCGGCCGCCCCGTCCAAGGCGTGCGGCTCGCCGGTCTGGCTGCGGGATTCCGCTCCAGTCACGTACTCGACTCCCGCCAGCGGCAGCACATCCCCGCACTCGGTCGCGTCGATCACATAAGGGGCAGTCAGCACGGTACGGTCCCCGGTCCGCAGGCAGCGCACCGTCACCGACACGACGCGGTCCCCTTCAGTTTCGGCGCTCTCCGCCATATGTCGCGTCAAGATCGTTAGCTGCCCGCTGTGAACGTACGGAGCGAGCATCTGCTGCAGCACGGCGAGCGCCGTCCGCGGCTCGTGGCACAACCGGCTGACACCACCGCTGCCGGGGTTCAGCAGCAGATTCGCCCGCGCTGCGGCCGTCAGCGGAAAATGCCGCCGGTAATAGCTGCGCACGCCGTCCCGGAACTGCCGGTAGCTGCGCGTACAGCCGAACTGCTCGATCCACGGATGCTCATCCGGCGGCACCGCCTGGCTCGTCAGCTGCCCGCCGATCCATTCCGTTTCCTCGGTCAGGACCACGCGCTTCCCGAGTTTGGCCGCGGCCAGCGCCGCCGCACATCCGCCGGTTCCGCCTCCGATGACGACGATCTCCGCCTCCCGCTCCCGGATCATGGCCTGCCCTCCCCATGCGCACGGTTGTACTCGTCTGCGAAAGCATAGCTTCCGCGAATGCCTTCGGCTTCGTCGCCCGTTCCTTCGTACTCCAGCACGTACGCCCCGGCATAACCGGACGCTTCGAGCCGTTCGATCAGCGAAGCCAGACGCGTATCGCCCTCGCCTGCCACGGTGCCTTCGAACGTCTGGCCGCCCAGCGATTGGTACCTTCCTTCGGGATGCCGTTTGAAATCCTTCATATGCACATGCGCGATATAAGGCAGCAGCGGCTCGATCGCTTGCGAAGGATGCTCGTCGACCAACAGGAAATTGCCCGTATCGAACGTCGAGCGCAATGCTTTTGACCCGACTTGCTCAATGATGTCTTTCACTTGCCCCCCTCTCCCGGCCAACTGACCGTGGTTTTCCAGAGCGAGCGTAATCCCGGCCTCTTCGGCCTGCTTCGCCGCATCGGACAGGCCGCTTACGATCCAGCCGAGCGCCTGATCGTAAGCGATTCCGGGATGCAGACTGCCGGAGAAGACGCGAACGACGGACGTACCGAGTGCCTTCGCCACCGGGAACGCGTCCGTAATTTCCCGCAAGGCCGCTGAGCGCCCTTCCTCCGATGCGCTGACCAAATCGTTGCCGACGGCATAGCTGACGACCCGGATGCCGTTCTCCCGGGTGTAGCGAACGACCTCGTCAAGCTCCACAGCTTGATTCTGCCAAAATACGTCCAGCAGCTCGACTGAATCGATGCCCTCCTTGCGGCAAAACGCCAAAAAATCGATGACCGTCCAACCGCCTGCTCTCACCGTACGATGCAAGCTCCACATGCTCAACGAAAGCTTCATAAGGCTCCTCCCCCAAATGCAGATAGCGATTTGAGAATGTTCTTCCCCCTCATTGTATTCAATGACCCTTGGATTCAATAGAGAGAACGATGACTTCTTCTGGTAAATCGATGCTGCATTCCGTTCTCTCGCCGGATAATAAAACAAACGGGCGGTCCCGGAGGATCGCCCGTCTTCTATGTGCTATTCAGCGTCAAAGCGAATCAAGATCGCCGTTTTATCATCGGATACTTTGAACCGCGGATATTTGCGGCATTCCTTGTCCTCCGCCTCCAAATCCATCAGCCACTTCGCATACCCTTCCAGCGACATTTCCTTGATGAGGGTCACGAGTTCGCCGATTCCGTCGGCTGGCGGCTGAGCACTCGTCTTCGGAGGGAACAGCCCGTCGCTCACGATCAGAATCGACCGCAGCTGGATGCGGTTGATCCGTCCGTATTCGATGAAATCGTTCGCCTCGGGCTGCCCGCTGAGCACGGAGTAGCCGCCTAACGTATTCATCCGCGATTTGTTGCCGCGGATGTGCGGCTTCACAAGCTCCCACAGCTCTTCCCGGGTCTGGACGCCGGTACGGAGGCCTTCCTCCCAAATCTTCTTGGATTCGTAATCGATGTGCGCGACTTGATCGCGGGATACGGTGCGGATCGTTCCGTCGGCATAGGTGGCGGCGATCATGCAATCCCCTACCTGCGCGTAGTCGATATAACGGTCGTGTATCCGGACAACCGCCAGCGCGCTGGTCCACAGCGCCGCCTGATCGGTGAGATCGATTCCCGCTTCCTTCATTTTTCCCCTCAGACGGACATTCGCTTGAACGACCGCTTCCTTCAAATCGATGCCCGCCAAGTCTTCCGCTTGCAGCGATTCCAGATACTGCTGAATCGTCCGGGAAGCCAAATATCCCCCGGTTTCCCCGTTTGGCCCGCGGAACGGATGCAGGGAGGTCGCTCCGTCAAGCACTCCGTACATCGATACGCCCGGATTAACGACCAGCGCGTCCTCGTTCCATTCGGCGGTTCCCTTCAGGGTTAACGTTTGTATGTTCATATTCTCCTCCACCCGATCCTCTGCTTATAGTGGTAAGGCTTTTAGTACAGCATTCTGGCGTCCTCCACCGGCTCTTGCGGGTTCAGCTCGATCTGCTCCAGCATGCGTTCCGTCCGTTTCCACCGCTCGTAATCGTCGTACTGCGGCGCGCGGCCGGCCAAGGAGGGGATCCAGCTCAAGATCCGCCGCAGCCTTTCGCTTAAAGCCGGCTCCTCCTCCAGCTTTGCCAGCACATCCGTGCGTGCCGGAATCAGTCCCACCGTATTCCACAACGCCGACTGCGCCTCCGGAGCCGTGATTTCCTGCACGAAGCTTTGCGCCGCCTTCAGCCGCTCCGGGTCGCTCTTCAACACCGCCAGTCCATGAACGCCGGGCAAAAGCGCCTCCTGCTTCCAAGTGGGCAGCTTCGCCAGATCGAACGAAAACTTGCCGCCGATGTAGCGTTCGATCGTAGGCAGCTTATCGGAAGAGCCGACGTACATTCCGGCCTTGCCGTTAATAAAATCGCTTGCCGCCCTATCGTGTTGCAAAGGGTTCATCAGCTTGGATTCGTGCGTCAAATTCCGCCACAGCTCCAGCGCGCTTCGCGTACGTTCCGCGGCCGGTCCGCCGGTCTCCTTCGGGGCGTAGCTCAGGCTCGCCAAAAACCAGGGCAGCTCTTTATCCACCGTCATCGTGCCGTAGCCCTTCGACACCTCTTCCCCCGGAGGCTCCTTGGCAAGCAACAGCGTCTGCCGGACCTCCTCCCAGGTGCCTAACGCCGGGGCACGCCCGGCCAGCCGCTTGAACGGCTCCTCCCGGTAGTAAAGCACAGGTACGCTGCCTCCGAAAGGGACCGCCCAATCCTCGTCCCGATACCGGAACGCGGCGGAAAAGGCCGGGAGAAACGTCGGATTCCCCGCGGTTAAGATATCCTCCGCGGGCATCGCCGCACCGGTGGCCGCGAGCTGGGCGACGCCGTAGAAGCTGTGGATTTCCGCAAGCTGCGGAGCCGCGCCGGCCGATATCGACGCAAGCAGCTCGGTGTACAACTGTTCGTAAGAACGAAACGAGCGGATTTGGACATCGATATGAGGGTAGCGTTGCCCGAAGGCGTGAACCATGTCCTCCCAGCCTTTGCTGTATACCCAGATCGACAGCGACGCGGGAGGGGCCGACGGCTTCGGTTCGTCCTCCGACAGCTTTCCGTGAGTTAAGCCGTAAACCAAAGCGCCTGCAGCGATGCATCCGAGGGCAAGCCGAACCAGCCAAGTGCGCAGCTTCATGATGGTGATTCCTCCAGTTCCTGATACGAGCGGCTTCTTACCTCCATTGTATCACGAACATGCCTTCGGAAATCAGGCACCCGTCAATTATAGCTGGAGCCCTTTTTTGCTCAGCTTGCTGGCAATCAACAGCGAGATTAACGTACTGATGGACAGGATCGAAGCGAGCGCCGCGCCGGTGCCGTAATTCGCCGTGAACACTTCGCTATAGATCGTGACCGAAATAGTTGCGGTCGCCCCGGTGTACAGCACGACCGTCGAGCTCAGCTCGTTGATCGTCGTAATCCAGCTCAGAATCGCCCCGGACATGACGCCCGGCGCCATCATCCGTCCCGTCGTCTTGAAGAACGTCTTCATCGGCGGCACGCCGAGGCTGATGGACGCTTCTTCCACACTCTTGTCGAGCTGCGTCAGGATGGCGGTGCTGGAGCGGATCGTATACGGCAGCTTGCGGACCACATAGGCGATCACCAGAATAACCCACGTCCCCGTCAAAATGACCGGCGGCTTGTTAAACGCGATAATCAAGCTGATCCCAAGCACTGTGCCCGGCATGACGTAAGGAATCATCAGGATCCCGTCGAGCATTGCGGTAATCTTCGATTTGCGGCGGACGAGCACGTAAGCGACCAGCATACCCATTACGATCATAATGACGATGGAAATGAGCGAAAAGCTGTACGTATGGGCGATCGCCTTCGGCACCCGGTACAAAATTTCTTTATAGCTGTTCAAGCTGAAGCCGGGGTGAAACACGGGCCCCTTTGTTTTAATGAAGGATGTTACAATAACCGTTGCCTGCGGAATGATCGAGATGCAGGCCACGAGCAGCGCCCCGAAGGTCAGCAGCCACTTCGGCAGCGTCTTCAGCGGCTGCACCTTCGGCGTCCGCATACCCGTCATCGAATAATTTTTACGCGAGACAAAATGGCGCTGCACGAACAAAATCACGGTCGAGCAGAAGATCAGAATCACGCTGAGCGTGCTCGCCATCGCCGGATTGCCGCCCATTTCGCTGATGAACTGCTCGTACGCCAGAATCGGCAGCACCTTGAAGCCTTGGCCCAGCAGCATCGGCGTACCGAAGTCCGCGAACGAAGCCATGAACACCATCAGCGCCCCGGCCGACAGCGTCGGGAAAATGAGTGGAAGCGTCACGGTCATCAGCCGGTGGAATGCGCCGCGTCCCAAGCTCTCGGCCGCCTCCTCCAGCGAAGTGTCGATCGTCTTGAGCGCGCCGGACACGTACAAGTAAATGTGCGGGTAAAATTGCAGCGTAAACACGAACACGATGCCCTTCCAGCCGTACACCGATTGGAATGGAATCCCGATATCCTGGAGGAACCGGGTAATGAAGCCGTTGTTCCCAAGCATCAAGATCCACGAATAGGCGCCGATGAACGGCGGGGACAGCAGCGACATAATGACAAGAATTTGGATCAGACCCTTAAATTTGACGTTATACCGGGCCGTCACGTACGCAAGCGGAACCCCGACAAGAATCGCGAACACCGTCGCTAGCGCCGACACCTTCAAGCTATTCCATAGCGAGCCGTAATAATATTTGAGCTTCAAGAAATTTCCATAATTTTCTAGCGAAAAGTCCCCTTTGTCGTTGAAAAAGCTGTTGAAAAACAACGAGACGAGCGGGTACAAAATGAATGCAAACAGGAATACGTACACAATCACCGTTACCCAAGTCCAGAAATCCCACTGCTTGGGCTGAAGCAGACGTTTGAACGGATTGGGCCGCAGCGTCGGGGCGGCATTAGTAGGCTGCACGGTATAAAACCTCCTTGCCCGATTCGTCGAATAAGGTCGCCTTGTCGAGCTGCAGATCGACGTACACGGTTTGATGCGCTTTTCTCATCCGGTGCGGCTCGATCGCATGCTCCTGAATTTCGATGACGGAGTCGTCGGAGAGCCGGACCGTATAGCTCACCTTCTCGCCCAGAAACGTCACGCTGTCGATCGTCCCCCGGACCAATCGCTCTCCCGGCTCTTCGCCGCGCAGCCTGATCCGTTCGGGACGAAGCGAGAACAATACTTTTCCCTCGTACGGTCTCGACAGCTTCTGGCTCCACTGCGTCTCCAGCAGCCGCAGGCTCGCTTCCTGCGCCGCCTCGTTATAGCCGGAGCAGTGACCTTCGATAAAATTCGAAGTGCCAATAAAATTGGACACGAACTTGTTCGCGGGATACGAGTAGATATCTTCGGGAGAAGCGATCTGCTGGATCACGCCCTCGCTCATGACGGCAATCCGGTCGGAAACGGCCAGCGCCTCTTCCTGATCGTGGGTCACGTAGATGGTCGTGATGTTCAGCTCCTTTTGCAGCTGCCGGATGTCGGACCGCATTTTGACCCGGAGCTTGGCGTCCAGGTTGGACAGCGGTTCGTCCATCAGCAGCAGCCCCGGACGAATGACAATCGCGCGGGCGAGCGCGATCCGCTGCTGCTGCCCGCCGCTCATATCCGATGGGACGCGGTCGCGCAGATGCGCCAGCTGTACCATTTCAAGCGCTTCCATCGCGCGCTGCTCCATCTCTTTTTTCGGGACGCTGCGCGCCTTGAGCCCGTAGCAAACATTCTCGAACACGGTCATGTGCGGGAAAATCGCGTAGTTTTGGAACACCATCCCGATGTTGCGCTGATGGGTCGGCACGTCGTTGATCAGCTTGTCTCCGAAGTAAATGCCGCCCTCCTCCTGGCGGTAAAAGCCGGCAATCGTGCGCAGCAGCGTCGTTTTGCCGCAGCCGCTCGGGCCGAGCAGGGTGAAAAACTCGCCTTCGTTTATCGTAAAATGAGCGTCGTTGACCGCTTTGTGCGTGCCGAAATATTTGGTGACATGGTCAAATACGATCTTTTGCATGGATCTGGCCTCCGTTTCTTTGGAAAAAAAGGGCGCCTCTTCGGACGATCGTCAAAGGCACCCTTAGAACATAGGCGGACTGCGTTATTCCGCGCCGGTTATAATTTTGGAGAAGTGCTTGATGTTGTCGTCCTTCTTGCTCGCGGCGAAGTCGAAGTCGTAGTTGACCAGCTTGATGTCCTTCGTTTGGACGATGCCTTGGATCGGCTCAGCATCCTTGCGGACAGAGCGGCGCTTGAATTCTTTTTGAATCAGGGACTGCACGTCTTTGCCGACGAGGAAATCGATAAACTGCTTCGCCTGCTCCATGTTCGGCGCGCCCTTGATGATCGCCGCGCCGTCCGGTACGGCGGACGTACCTTCGGACGGATACACGATGCCTACCTTGGCTCCGCCTTCCACGTAGCGAAGGGCCGCTTCCTCCAGGGTGATGCCGATGGCGAACTCTTTGTCCGCGACGCCTTTATATACGAGGCCCGAGCCCGACAGCACTTTGCCGTCCAGGTTTTTCACGAACTTCTTGACGAAGTCCCAGCCCTTGTCGTCCTTGCCGAAAGCGGTCAGCATCGTCACGAGCTGCGTATACGACGAACCGGATTTGGCCGGGTCGGCGTAAGCGATTTTGCCCTTCCACTTCGGATCGAGCAGATCATTCCAGCTCTTCGGCTCTTCTCCCGCTTTCACCAGCTCTTTGTTGTACATGATGATCATCGGCAGCGCGGCGAAAGGCGTCCATACGCCGTTTTTGTCGATGTACTCCGGCAGCAGATTGTCGTTTTCTTTCGTTTTGTACGGCTCGAAAAATTTCTTGTACGCCTCCAGCGAGTCGGCGCCGCCAGCCCAGAACACGTCGCCCTGCGGGGAAACCGCTTCCGCCTGCACCCGCTTCAGCAAGTCGCCCGTGCCTCCGGAGATCAACTGCACCTCGATGCCCGTGCGGTCCTGGAATTCCTTGATGATCGGATTATTCACTTCGGCGGCGTTAGGCGAGTACAGCGTCAGCTTGCCTCCTTTTTTCGCTTCGTTTTTCGTACCCGCATCTCCGGATGCCGTTTTTTGCGGTGCCGCCTGCTCCGTGCCGCAGCCTGCCAGCGTCGTGACCAGAAGCAGCGAGGCGAGAATGCCCGTAAACGCTTTTTTCATCTGTAGAACCCCTCCGTTTTATATTTGATATGGCTTGAAATCCGGGACAAAGGGACCTTGCTTTCGTAAAAAAGCGCTTTCGTCAACTTCGCTTGATGTGTCCCGCCGGATTTCTTGTTCTTGTTATTAACTATAATCGCTAAAGTAAACGCTCTCAATGCGGTGAAATTTCTTCTTTGTTTAATTTTTTGCACTAATTTGCAGCATAGCAGAAAAACCGTCCATGAGTATGGACGGTTAAGCTTGTCGAGAAAGTGGTCAGAGAGCAGTACAGGTAATACGAGGGGGTGGGGTATACACTTCCGGTCGCTGCTCCACCCCACAAAGTGAAGTAAATCAGGGAAGCTCAGTCCGAGTACTTTGCGGGGACCCCGGGTCCGCAGGAAATTTTGATTTGAAGCCGCTTCGCAGCGGATATTTCCCGCGGACAAAGGCGAACGCTATCGCTCCTCCAGTGCATACCCCACCTCCGCATGTTCCTCTGTATTAGTGGAGACCACTTTCTCGACACTCTGCGTCCATAGATATGGACGGTTTATCGGTGCGCAGGAGCAGAATTGGCCGCGGCTGCACGTGCGGACGCAATTATTCTTAGTTGTCCGAGAACGGCCAGCAAGATCAAGCTTCCCGCAGCAAAAGGAAGAAAGGACGGATGAAAACCCGCGAACAAGGCAACGCCTCCGGCAAATGAGCCCACGGCGCTCCCTAAATAATTCGCTGAACTGTTCAAGGCGACAACCGCTTCAGCGTGATCGCGCTGTGCATGAAGCAAGGCATGCTGCTGCGGGGCTAACGAAGCCCATGCGGCCGCTCCCCATAAGAGAAAAGGCAGAAAGCCCAGCACGGAAATTTTAAGCGCGAAGGGGATGCAAAACATGGCCAAGGCCAAGATGGACAGAAGTCCGGCCATAAGCCGCGCCGGATGGCTCGTTCGGTCGATCAGAAATCCTATGGTAAAGCTTCCCGCAACTCCGCCTATGCCCCAAGCCCACAGATAGGGGGCGGCATTGGCAATCCCATCGAGTTCATACAAGACGGCAGAGAGATACGTATAAAGACCTAGGCTCGCAATACTGGCCAGAAAGGTAATCCCGACGATCGCCAATACCTTTTTATCGGTCAGCATCGCGGCACGTTGGCGCAAGGACGGCGGAGCCGCGGCCAAAAAGTTCGGAAAAAACAATAAAATTCCAATCATGGCACCAAGACCAATGACGGTAATGAGCCAAAGCGTTCCTTGCCATCCTATTTTTTCGGCAGCGAACAACCCGATTGGAACGCCTATAACCGTTCCTGTACTCATTCCCCCCAGAATCATCCCGAGCGCCCGGCCGCGTTTTTGCGCGGAAACCAGAGATGCCGCAGCAACCGAAGCCAAAGGGGAAAACAGACCGGCTCCGATCCCTGCCACGGCCCGTGCGATAAGCAGCAGCGAAAAATTAGGAGCGAGAGCGCTAGCTGCATTTCCAACCGAGAATACGGCAAGCGCAAAGATTAAACTTTTCCGAACGGATTTTCCTGCCAACAGCGTCGCAAAGATTGGAGCTGCCAGCGCGTAGCATAAAGTAAAAGCGCTCACGGCTTGTCCTACCTGAGAATTGCTTTTGTGAAACGTTGCGCCGATATCGGGCAGCAAGCCTGCAACCACGTAAGCATCAAATCCAAGAGCAAACATGCCTATGGTAAGAAGCAGAACCTTGTTCATCGTTATCCTCCTTTTCTAGCACCGATCCGTTATAGTGGATTGGATTCCCGTAGACCGAACCCTATAACGTTATGTTATGATTAAGAAGATCGGATCACTATAAAAGGTACCATACCTTCAAGGCATACAGAACAATCGTTATGCTATAGGGATATAACGTATCGTTATGGAGGATGAAAATCGATGAATACGGAGTGGCTGCACAGTTTTGCCGAAGCGGCTAAGTTAAAAAGCTTTTCCAAGGCCTCAAAAGAGCTCAATCTTACGCAACCGGCTTTAAGCAAGCATATTCGGAATCTGGAGCATGATCTGGATGTGACCTTGTTCTATCGAACGTCCGGCGGGATCGAGCTTACCGAAGCGGGCGAACGCTTCTATACGAGAATTGTTCCGGTTATTTCCGATTTGGCCTCGATTCGGCGGGAACTGCGACAATATCGGCAAACGGATCAACTGGCGCTCGGAAGCCTTCCCAGTCTGGCTACTTACTACCTGCCTTCGAGAATAAAAGCCTTACAACACTCTCATACATTAATGATTCAAAACACATCCGGGGACCTATTACAATCGCTGAAGGAAGGAAGACTTGATTCCGTGTTGGTGGATACACTATATACCGACGATTCGGTGTGGCACTATGAATTGTTTACGGAATGTTATCATGCGGTATTTTCGATTGACCATCGTTTTCGGTCGAAAACAAGCGTAACCCTTTCCGACCTGTGCGGCGAGCCGCTCATTGTCCATCAAGCTCCATGCGATACACGGAGCCATATTCATGGGCAAATGGAGGCGCTCGGGCACAAACCCCATATCGTGAATGAAGTATCCTTCGGAGATTTTATATTTGGCTATGTTATGGCCGGCATGGGATTTGCGATTGTGCCTGAAATCGTCGCCAAGAACATAGGCCATCTTAATCTTTTTGCTCTGCCGATTGTGGATTTTAAAAGATCCGTCTCCTTAGCCGCGAAGAGCGGCAAGCTTGGAATACAGCTAAGCAGCTTTTTGTTGTCGGCAGATTAACGTGGCCACCAAGACCATGGGCGCCCGGCGGCCTCACGCTGCCATGCGAAACATTCAAATCGGAACGTTCGGGATCCCGAGCCGCTTGCGGAACTCCGTCGGCGTTTCTCCGGTGTATTTGCGGAAAATTTGGCTGAAATAGCGCGAGTCCTGATAGCCCGCCTGAAGCCCAACCTCGTATATTTTCAGCCGCGGGTTCGTGAGCAGCTCTTTCGCCCGGCGCATCCGCAAGGCGGTCAAATAATCGACGAAGCTCGTGCCGACCTGCTTTTTGAACAAGCGGCTAAAGTAGCTCTCGCTCATATTGCAGCGCTCCGCAATGCTCTGGAGCGTGATGTCTTCGGCGTAATGCCGCCCGATGTAGTCCTCGATCTCCTCGAATCCGCTTCTCGACTGCAGCTTCGTTTGTTCCTGATAACGCACGCTCCAGGAAAGCAGCATCCCGTTCAGCCGTTCCAGCCCGTCTTCCAGCCGGACCGTCCGGTCCAGAGAGGTCAACAAAAGGGCGGAATCCTGCACGATGAGTCGCAGCTCGTCCTCGTGAAGCAGCATGGTGTAGAGCGATACGACCCAGCCAAAAAACGCTTTTCTCGCCTCCAACTCGTTCGTCGGGTGCTGCTGCACGATCCATGTGAAGCAAGCTTGGCTTTTCGCCCGGATGGACGCTTCGGTTCCCCACTTGACCGCCTCAATCAGCTCCTCCAGCAAGCCGGGCAGCGCCGGCACCTCTGCCGCGAGCCGTTCCGTATCCTCGAACCAGGCGATCCGTTCCCCGCCCCAGAAGAACGACGTCACCAAGGCGTGCGTCGCTTGCTGGAACGCAGCCGGAACCTGATCCAGGCGGTTGTGCCGCCCGCTGACCCCAAGCACCAGCTGCCGCTGCGAACCTTGCGATGCGCTAAGACGAACCACGTTCAGCAGCCGGTGCAGCTCCCCGCGCTCCGCTTCCCGGTCCAACAATAGCGCATATTTGGCATCGTTCATGCGCACAAGCGGATACGACGACAGGCCGGAGCTCCAGGCGGCGATGCTCCGATACAGCTCGCCCGGCGGCGCGGATTCACCTGGGGACGGCTCCGCATAGAGCAAGGCAACGCGGAACGCGTCCAATACCTCCCCTTGCTCGGCCGCGTATTCCAGAAACAGCTCCTGCTCCATCGCTCCCGCATGGTCCAGCATCAAGTCGTACAGCATCTTCTCGACGATCAGCGGCTGGCCGAACGCCAGCTTGTGCTCCATGCGCTCCCGCTCCGTCCGCTGTTGCCGCTCCTCGTCCAGCTTGGCCGCCATGCGCCCCATCAGCTGCGTCAGCTCGTCCGGATTCGTCGGCTTCAGCACGTAATCCGCGGCTCCCAGCTTGATCGCCTGCTGGGCGTACGCGAATTCGTCAAAGCCGGTCAAAAATACGACCTTCATCCCCGGATACCGGGACGCAATTTCCGTGGCAAGCTGAATGCCGTCCATCTCCGGCATCCGGATATCCGTGAGCACAATATCCGGCGTCTCCTCCTCCATCAGCCGGAGCGCCGTCTCGCCATCGGACGCTTCACCCATGATGCGGCAGCCGACGTCCTCCCAGTCGATCGTGTGCTTAAGCCCTTCCCGAACGAGCCATTCGTCCTCCACGATGAGCACCTTATACATGCGTATCCTCCCCCGGCGTCCGAATGATCGGAATCTCGATAATCGTTGTCGTCCCCTGCTGCGGCTGGCTGGCAAGGCTCAATACATAGCGGTCTCCGAAATAGAGCTGCAGCCGCTTTTTTACATTTTCCAAGCCGATCCCCGTTTTCCGCTCGTCGGCCGACACAAACTGCCCCGACGTGATGCGTTCAAGCTTCTCCTGCGGGATGCCGACGCCGTCGTCGCGCACTTCAAAGCGGACCCGCTCCCCCACCACCTTGCCGGTAATCAAGAGCCGCCCCAGGCCCCGCTTCATTTCAAGCCCGTGCGTGATCGCATTTTCCACAATCGGCTGCAGCATCAGCTTCAGCGTGTAGAGCCGCTCGACCTCCTCGTCCAGCTCGATATGCACCTCCAGCTTGTCCCCGTAGCGCATCTGCTGGATCGTAAGAAAATTGCGAATTTGCTGCATATCCTCGCGCACAGGGATGAGCGCCTGCCCTTTGCGGATGCTGAACCGGAGCAGCTCGCCGAGCGAGACGACGGTCCGGCTAATGTGATCGAGCTTATGAATGCGAGCCATCCAGTTGATGGAATCAAGCGCATTGTACAGAAAATGCGGATTGAACTGCGCCTGAATTGCCCGGATCTCCGCTTCCTGGAGCATGAGCTGCTTTTTGTACACTTCGTCGATCAACTGCTTGATGCGCTGCACCATCGCATTGAAGCTGCGGCCGAGCTGCCCAACCTCGTCCTTGTACTTCGTCGGAAAGGCGACGTCCAGATTGCCCGTTTCCACCGTACGCATCAGCGATTTCAGCTTGCGCAGCGGATGGGTGATGTTCACGGACAGCAGGTAAGCCAGCACGCACGAAACCGCAGCGCCGACGGCGATGACCAGCAAGGTCAGATTGCGGATGCTGCTGCTTTCCTGCGTCAGCGCCGCCACCGGCAGCACGTTCACCAGCTTGAAGCCGGTCACCTCCGACGTATCGTACACGACCATGACAGGCGGCGTTCCTTCGCCGCTCTGCTCGAAGAAGCCTTTGCCGCCCGCAAGCACCCGGTCCACAAACGGCTCCTCCAGCTTCGTCCCGACCTTGTGCTTGGACGGCGTGCTTGAGATGATGTAGCCGTTGCGGTCCAGCAGCAGCATCTGTCCGCCCGGCTGTAAATGGGCTTTTTTGTACTTGTCGGCGAGCGCATTTTCCATCATGTCTACGACCAAATAGCCCAGCGGCGCGTTCGTATCGACCCGCTTCAGAAGCCGGCCGCTGCTGAGTACGATGCCGAAATCGTCCGTCTTCTTCATGCTGTAATGCGTATCCCAGACGACATTGCCGCCCGCGAGCCTCATTTTCCGGAAAAGCCCCCAGGAGGCGTTGTAATCGTCATAAGCCCCGGGCAGCAGATCGCCGGTAAAATAACGGTCCCCGTTTTCCCCCAGCAAATAAATGGAAATGTCCCAGTTCTTGAATCCGAGAAACGTGTCCAGCACCTCGCCCACCTTCTGCTTGTCCTGGTGCTTCTCCGCAAGCGACCGGTCCGCCGACTTGGACAGCACGTCCTGAATGTCGCGGCTGCTGTAGATGTACATCGTGAGCTGCTCGATATCTTTTACAAAATAGTCCAAGCTGTAATTCACTTGCGACAAGCTTTCCAGAATGGTCTGGCATACCTGCTGCTGTACGACCTGCGCCGATTTATGGTATGAAAACGTTCCCAAAACAGCGAGTGGAATAATGGCAAGCGGCAATACCGCCAAAAGCAGCTTGGTTTGCAGGCTGGTTCCCAGCAGGTTGTTCTTAAGCTTGCGTATCCAGTTCGCCATGTCCCCCAGCCCCCGAACAATCGTTTGCTAGTAATTATGGCACAAGTTGAAACCGGTTACTAGTCCTAAGCCCTGCTGGAAAATGGAGGATGGTGGGATCCCGCATTTCGAAGCGGTGGGGGAAGAATCGCAGCCTTCCGGAACATCCTGCTCTGAACTTGGAAGAATCGATATTCTCCGTTTCCCTTCATATCCCCTGTTGAAAAACAAAGCGATATCCGCCCTCACGCTCTTCTGCTGTCATTAACGACATGCGATACAAAATAGCATCGGCTTTAACCAGCACCTTCGAGACCACTTCCATAACTGGTAAATAAGCAGACCGATCATATTCAGAACAAAAGAACAAGTGAACATTGATTAAAAACAATTCTGAATCTAAGTCAAGCTTAACATAGGACCGGACATGCTGGATCAGATCCCCGACTGAAAGCTGCGATGAGGGTAAGGTTCCGTTTATTTTTATGTACACTGCTTGAAGCATGGTTTTTAAAGCCTCATCGGCAAGTAAAACGCTTTGCCTGTACAATTCACGTTGAAAGAAAAGTAAAGCCAGTTCCATCAACTGTTGCGACTTTTCATGCCTATTGTGCGAATTCGTTTCAAGCATTATTGAAATAAACGGGACGCTTTATTTTCATTTGAAGCCCTCCAGCTTTAAATATAATGCGAAATACCGAATAAAGACTCATTTTGTGTCTATTTATTCAAAATATACATACATTTCCACAAGAATGTCAAGCATAAGGATACTTATTGTGTCCTTTATGGTTTGGAATTATACAGTTTCCTATAATGAAACGAGGGGGTGCTCTGCTTGTTCGGAAAAAGATTAGCGGAACTGCGAAACAAAAAGGGAATCAGCCAATACGAACTAGCAGATCGGTTACAGTTCACCCGAGCTCAGTTAGCCAATTATGAACAAGGCACCAGAGAACCTGATTTCCAAACGCTCGTTACGTTAGCTGACTATTTTGAAGTAAGTTTGGATGATTTGCTTGGGCGGACGAATAATGTCGCTAAGACCACGAACGAATATAACAATGTTGCCTTTTTCGGCGAAGAGAAGGAAAATTTGACGGACGAAGAAGCCGAGTATTTGAAAGAAAATCTTCTTCTGCTCCGCAAGTATAAGACAAAATGGAACCATTCCAATATGACATAAATAGCCTGTCCTATCCATTTTTCCATGGCATAGGATCAGGCTATTTTTTGTGTACGTTAATCCCGCATCCCGCGGCTGCTCAATAACAGTCCCAGGTCATGCGCCATTCGTTCGTTCGCGGGTCCCGGAAAAAGTAGGCACAGCCGGAGTCGTGTCCCCACATGAGGTTGCCTTTCTCCGTCGAATCGATCTGCAGCACGAACTCGAACGACTCGCCAACCGACATGCCGGGCTGAATAAAGCAAGGGTGGCCTCCGATTTTAAAGCCACCATGCAGCTCGATCAGATCATGGTAGTCCGCAATCTTGCCTTCGTCTTCCAGCTGCAGGATCAAATCCGAGAGGTCCTCCGGAATGTCTCCCCCATCCCATACGGGATAGTCTTCCACCGGCTCGCCCGCCTGCATCGGAAACGGCTTCAAATGCGAGCTCGTCTGCATCTGCTCTAACGGCGCCAGCTTTTCCAACGATGCGTAGGTGCGGATCAGCCAGTTCGTTCCGTTCGGGTCTTCCTGCTGCGGATGCTTGGGCCCGAAAAAAATCGTGAGAAACGCAACATCCTTGAGCGCCTCCGGTACGTAATCGAGCGCGGACAAGTTCACTTGTCCCAAAGCCCACATCGGCGTCCCGTCCGCATGCGTCGGCCACCTTTCGTCGCACGCGGCAACCGTTACCTTGCCGAACCAAGGCGTAAGCGGGTCCTCCGGCGGACGAAAGCCGCCGATTTCGAATACGACAGCCGGCCGTTTCAGGCAGTTTTTTATTTTTTCGATCGACTCCACAGTTTCGTTCATCCCTTAATCCCCCGCTACCTGTCTTCCGTTTCGTAAACGATTTTCGCGATAAGTGGGACAGGCTGCTGCCCGACCTCAGAGCCGATCTCGGCCAATGAAAACAACACTTCGTTAACGGAGCCATACCGCGAATCGTTGCCATGGAGCACGATCACCGAAGGGTACGGCGCCATGCTCTCCCCAAGCGAATTCGGGACCTGCGGCGCAAACCGGTCCGGATTAGAGGTACAGTCCTGCTTCAAATATTGCACAAACGCCTCACGGCTCTCTTCATCCGGCAGCAGATGAACCTCCATAAAATCCTCATCGATCCAAGACAACCCGGTGCTGCTCATGAATTCGGACGGGATAGCATCCCCATCCTCCGTATATTCCAGTTCGACGAAAGCGGCAAGCTCCTCTTTCGAGCGACAATTCACGCCCCAAATAGCCACGACATGCTTCATCCGATGTTTTCCCTCCCTGCTGTTACCCGTCCTTGCGGGACCGCCCGCTCTCCAAGCGGCGGTTGTAATCGCTTAAGTGTTGGCTTAAACGAACAACCCGCTCGCTAAAATGGTCCAGCTCCTCCAGGGGCACCTGCGCAAAAATAACATCCGCGTGCTCAGAAAACTGTTGCCTCCAGTGAAGCAATTGCTCCTTCCCCTGCTTCGTCAGTTGGACATTCATAATGCGCCGGTCCTCTTCGGAGCGCACCCGTTCCACCCATTGCTTTTCTTCCAGCTTATCAATGAGATTGGAGGCTGCGCCGATGGTAATGCCCAGTACCTCGGCAATTTTGTTGATTTTCATCGATTCCTTATGCTCCAGCTTAAAGATCAGCGCCACCGCGGACGGCGGAACCTCCTCCGCCGAGCTGAGCAGACACAGCGTCTGGTTCAGCTTGCGGTTCATATCCAGAAGGCTGTGCCACAACGTATTCATGGAATTCGAAGGCATAAGCGACCCACCTTAAAATCGTTCTCTTCTTTCCATACTACACTATACATGAGACAAAAGAAAAATTTAACAAAGACCCCGTTGACAACATCCGTGCGTGTGATATATATTTTAGCACAAATACTATTTCCAGAATAGTATTATTAGAAAAGTATTCGATTCCATTTATTCATAAGGAGGCTGCCATTTGTTATGAAGCCTGAGGCCGCAAGCCCGTCGTTTCGGGAATCGTTAATTATCCCCCTGTGGGGTCTCACCGTCCTGCTGGTCGTCATGAACACCACCATGTTCAACGTCGCGCTGCCGACCGTAGCCCATGATCTGGGACTGACCGCGACAGCCGCTTCGTGGATCGTGACTGGCTACTCGATCCTGTTCGCCATTTCGTCCATCACGTACAGCCGATTGACCGACTTCGTCCCGATTCGGACGCTGCTGATAATCGGCCTTGTGCTGCTCGGCATCGCCTCCGTCATCGGCCTGCTGGCGCACAATTTTTACGCCGTGCTGGCCGCCCGCCTGCTCCAGGCGATCGGAGCGGCATCCGCACCCGGTCTCGGGATCGTTCTCGTTACCCGGTATATCCCGCTTGCGCGCAGGGGCAAATCGATGTCCGTCATTATTTCCGCGGCGTCGTTCGGCTTCGGCCTCGGTCCGATTGTCGGGGGCGCGATGACGCAGTATTTCAGCTGGAACTCACTGTTCGTCGTAACGGCCTTGGTGCTGCTGACGATCCCTGTATTTTACCGCAATCTGCCCGAGCAGCCGTATTCCCGTATTCAATTTGACGGATGGGGCGCTCTGTTCATCGGCGTCGGCGTCACCGGGCTGCTGCTCTTTCTGACGCTACATCCTTGGTGGGCTCTGGCGCTGGGAATTTTGTCGCTGGCCGCCTTCTGGATTCGAATTCACCGGGTCGACCAGCCTTTCCTGCAGCCCTCGCTGCTGCGCAATCGGCCATACATGAACCTGACGGTGATGGGATTTGTGGCTTATGTGCTTCATTTCGCCACGTTGTTTCTCATGCCTCTCGTGATCATTCGTCTGTACGGGCAGAGCTCCGCCGTCACCGGATTCCTGATTTTCCCCGGGGCGATTCTGACCGCGCTGCTCTCCCCCCGAATCGGCCGACTGATCGACCGGGTGGGCAATTCTCCGGTCATCCTGGCCGGACATGCGACGCTACTTGCCGCCACCTTCGTTTTTGCGCTGCTTTCTACGCAGTACTTGTACGCTATCACCGCGGCGTACATGCTGATGAGCGTGTCGGTGTCCGCCATCGGATCGAGCGTATCGAACGAAATGTCGCGCATTCTGGCGAAGCATGAAATCGGCGGCGGGATGGGCATGGCGCAGCTGACGCAGTTTTTTGGCGGCGCGCTCGGCGTGGCGCTCACCGGCGCTTCGCTCGTCTGGCAAGCGTCCGCTCCGCTGCAAGCCGCTTACCGGAACATCTTCTGGGTCATGGCTGCGGTCGCTGCCGCTTCCCTGCTCGTCTCTCTAAGCTACGTCCGTGCAAGCCGCAAAACGGTTCCGCTGCCCGCTGTCGAAGAAGCCGCGAACGCCGGATGAAGCCGTATCTGCTATTTCAATATCCCGACGAGCCTCTCGTTTTCTCTTTGTTGAAAACGGGGGCTCTTTCTCTTTCCCAGGTTCTAAAAAAATTTAAATTCCGCCAAGTCGATTCGGCAGGATTTGTGTCATTTTATGTCGAATTAGTGACTGCTCATCGAATGGCATATCATGCCAGAATAAACAGAAGCGGAAGGTGTTCCTCGCGTGGAAAAATCAACAATCATCGGCATTATTCTCGCAATTATCGCAGTGGGGGTGGGCATGGTTTTAAAAGGGGCAAGTCTGTCCGCATTACTCAATCCGGCGGCAATCCTCATCATCTTCGTCGGAACGGCAGCAGCACTCTTTATCGGGTTTTCGCTGGAAGAGCTTAAGTTGTTTCCGAAATTAATGAAAATTGTGTTTACCGAGCAAAAGACGATCTCGAAACTGGAACTGATCGACATGTTCACGGAATGGGTAGCGATCACCCGCCGCGAAGGCTTGCTGGCTATGGAAAGCAAGGTGGAGGAAATCCCGGACCCGTTCCTGCGTAACGGGATGCGGATGATCATCGACGGGAACGATCAGGAGTTCGTTCACGACGTATTAATGGAAGATATACATACGATGCAGGAGCGGCATCGGACGGGCGCGCAAATTTTTACGCAAGCCGGCACCTACGCACCGACCCTCGGCGTTCTCGGGGCGGTGGTCGGTTTGATCGCGGCACTCAGCAACTTAAGCGAAATCGAGGCGCTCGGCCATTTGATCTCCGCCGCATTCGTCGCTACGCTGCTTGGCATTTTTTCGGGATACGTGTTATGGCATCCGATCGCGAATAAGCTGAAGCAAAAGTCGAAGAAAGAAGTGGAATTGCGTATGATGATGGTTGAAGGGCTGCTTTCCATTCAGACCGGGATTTCCGCGACGGCCGTCCAACAGAAGCTTATGATCTTCGTCCCGACGTCCCAGCGGGAAAAAAATAACGATACTGCGGTGAAAGCGGATGAGTAAAAAACGACAAGAGCATCACGAAGAACACGTTGACGAATCGTGGCTGATCCCATACGCCGACCTACTGACGCTGCTGCTTGCGCTGTTCATTATTTTGTTCGCCGCCAGCCAGACCGATCAGAAGAAATACTATGCCATCATGCAGTCGTTCAACTCCGCCTTCACCGGTGGCGTAGGGCAATTTAACTTCTCTAACCTCATTCCGCTTACAACGGAGCCGAACATTGATAAAAAAAAGTACGATCAGCCGACCAATCCGGCAACGCCGAACGCTTCGGGACAGCAGCAGAAGCAGCAGGATCAGCTTAGCAGCCAAATGGCGAAGGAGCAGGTGGACCTCCAGCAGCTGAAAGAAAAATTGGACAAGTACATAGCCGAAAACCAATTGTCCACCCAACTGGAAACGAAGCTGACCGAAGATCTCCTGATGCTCACGATTCGCGACAACGCCTTGTTCTCGTCCGGATCGGCCACGGTCAAGCCGGAGGCGAAGCAGCTTGCGGGCACGATCTCCGGAATGCTCGCCCAATATCCGAATTATCGGATCGAGGTCGCCGGCCATACAGATAATGTGCCGATTCGAACCGCGGCTTTTGAAACAAACTGGGATTTAAGCGCCAAGCGGGCTTTAAATTTCATGAAAATTTTGCTCGAAAACGATAAAATCGGTCCGGAGCGCTTCCGTTCCATCGGATACGGCGAGTACCAGCCGATCGATACGAACGACACCGAAGCCGGCCGTGCGAAAAACCGCCGCGTCGAGGTCAGCATCCTGCGCAGCGTGAAGCCGCCGCAAATGATTGACGCGGCTGCGAAGCAGCCGTAGCCGCTATCGGCCGCAGCCTTATTGAAAAGAGAAGAGCCCAACCCGCACGCTGTCGGCGTACGGATTGGGCTCTTTTTCGATGTCGGCTTACTTGTAAATCTTGTTCAAGATGCGGTACATGAATACGGCGACTTCCGCTCTCGTGGCATTTCCTTCCGGGTTCAGCGCCTGACCGTCGCCTTGAATCAGACCTACCTTGACCATCCCGGCCAGACTATCCGCCGCATAGGCTGCGACCTTCGCACGATCCGCGAAACCGGCTAACGTCTCGGCGCTTGCGGTCATTTTCATGTTTCTGACCGTGTTCAGCGCTCTTGCCGTGATCGTAAACATATCTTGGCGAGAGATTTTTTCTTTCGGATGAAAGATCCCGTCGCCGGTTCCTTCAATGATTTTCAGTTCCTTGGCCGTGCCCAGCGCTTCGTAATAATAATCGCCGCTGTTCACGTCTTTGAAGTTTCCGGTTACGGATGCTTTCAGCTCCAGCGTTCGAACGAGCATCGCAACAAAGTCCGCTCTCGTAATGTTCAGCGCCGGGGCGTACGTGTCCGCATCCATCCCTTGGATGATGTCGCGCGCCGCTAAAGCCTCGATCGACGGTTTAGCCCACGCATAAGCCGCTATATCGGCAAACGTCTTATCGACAAACGCTACGGCGTATTTGCTGAAATGCTTCACTTCAAACCGTACTGCTCCCGTTGCTGAGTCGTAGATGCCGCTCGGCACTGGAAGGATGCGACCCGCCGTATCGAGGTAGCGGATGACAATACTTCCAGGGTTCTCCAGTTCCTTCGCTGTCGGCTTATACGGAATGGCAATCCGTACGACCGTATCCGGGTTGTTCCATGCGCGGAACGCCCCTTTTTCTCTAACCTCCAAATTGATGATCGGGCGGCTGCCGACTTCTTTGCGCGCCTCTTCGCTTATGGAAGACGGGTCCTCCTTGCTGATAATCAAGCTTACGAAGTCGGTATCCGCTACGTTCTTGTCCTTCAGGAAGTCCGAAGGCACGATCACGCTGCCGATAGGCGTCACGATCTCGAACTTGTTCTCCGGCGCCGGCTTCGTTACCGATTTCTTAGGCAGCGATATTTCCACGTGGTTCGCATTTTGAGCGCCTTTCACCTCGACACGGACCACTTTAGCGCCGTCGGAGTCCGACTTCGCTTCCTTCTGCGCGCGCTCCAGATCTTCCGCACGAATCTCGACTTTCGCGGTTCCCGCTTCGACCTTCGCTTCGACGGAGATGCTGCCTTGCGTTACCGTGGCCGTGCCCGGCGTAACGGCCGGAGGCTGCGTATTGGTGCTGCCGGAGCTGCCCGACGTTGCCGGCGTGCCGGAATCTCCAGAGCTTCCGGAATCTGAGCTATCGGAGTTGTTCGCTTCTTTTACAGTGAGTTCGAAGCTGGCAAAGATCTCAGGCTTCTGCTGGCTAATGGCACGGATAGTTGCGGATCCCGGCTTCAGCGCCGTGACAAGACCTTTGTCGGTGACGGTGGCTACTCCGGATAGGCCCACATCATAAACAGCCCATGTGACCGATTTGTTGCTTGCATTTTCCGGGAGAACAGTAGCCGTCAATTGCAGCTTTTCTCCGGCTTTGAGTTCCGTTTTTACTTTATCCAGCTTAATTTCCGCGACATCCACGACAGGCTCTGGTCTGTCCGCTTCTTTTACAGTGAGTTCGAAGCTGGCAAAGATCTCAGGCTTCTGCTGGCTAATAGCACGGATAATTGCAGATCCCGGCTTCAGTGCCGTGACAAGACCTTGCTCGGTGACGGTGGCTACTCCAGACCGGCCCACATCATAAACAGCCCATGTGACCGATTTGTTGCTTGCATTTTCTGGAAACACGGTAGCCGTCAATTGCAGCTTTTCTCCGGCTTTGAGTTCTGTTTTTACTTTATCCAGCTTAATTTTCTCGACATCCACGACAGGCTCTGGTCTGTCCGCTTCTTTTACGATCAGCTCCAACTGTGCGTACTTGGTTGGGTCCATCTGGCTGGTCGCGCGAATGAACACTTCACCCGGGTTCAATGCGGTAACCAGACCTTTGTCGGTGACATTAGCGATTCCCGCCGGACCTTCGACCGACCAGATGACGTTTTTATTGAGGACGTTCTCCGGCAACACTCTTGCAGAGAGTTGCAGCGTTTCTTCCACTTTCAGCGTCGCAACCTCGCGATTCAGCCAAACCTCGCTCACTGGCGGATTGGTCGGCTTATCCGCTTCTTCTACTGTCAGCTGGAAATCCGCGTATTTCGTCGTATCCACTGCGCTCGTCACGCGGATCGTCGCTGTTCCAGGCGCAGCCGCCTTAACCAGACCACTACCGTTGACGGCGGCAATTCCTTTCGACGCATCGCCGTACACCGACCAAGTGACACTCTTATTCGGCACATTCTCCGGAAGAACCGTTGCATTCAATTGAAGTTCTTGGCCTACTTTCAATTTTCCGCTGGTTTGATTCAGCCTCACTTCTTCCACGTGAATCTGAGGTAGCCGATCCACAGTAATGAGGCTGTCGGCGTATACATTGCTCCATACGCTTGTTGCCCGGACGACGGCACTGCCCAAGCTCTGAGCGATCACCAAGCCATCCTCTGTTACCTTGACGACGCGGTCCGCAGAAGAGCTATAAACAGACCATGTTACACTCTTGTTGCTGGCATTGGCCGGCAGCACGGTAGCATTTAATTGAACGCTCGCGTTCACGGCCAGATTGACCTTCGGGTTATCGATCACGACCGATTGAGGCGGAATTTTGAGCAGCCTGAACTGATCCACCACGCGGTCGTTGATCGTTTTGACGACGAATTTCATCTCGTCCCCGTCGATCTCGGCAGCGATATACATCTGCGCCTGCTCGCCGTCCGTCACCCGCTGCCACTCTCTGGCCCATACTTGGTAAAACTTCGGACCAGACGACCCGCCGACGATATAAGTCGTGCCTTCGCCATCGGCGACCGGCTTTTTGTCTTTCATCGGGTAGGTCCGCACATACACGTGATCGTGACCATTCATGACCAGATCGACTTGGAACTCGTCAAAAATCGGTGTCCAAGTGTTGCGGATATGCTCGGAATCGTACATGCTGCCGAACGGTCCGCGGTGGAACGCGACGATTTTCCACTTTTTGTCGGTCGCTGCCAAGTCTTTGCGCATCCATTCCTTTTGCTGCTCGAAATCATATTCACTGTTCAACACTATAAAATGGGCGTTCTTGTAATCAAAGGAGAAGTTGCTTCCTTTGAGACTGTCGATCCCGTTCTGCGGGTGGTTGAAGTGAGCTAGGTAATCTTCCGTTTTCCGCGTACCGGTCACTTCATGGTTACCGACGACAGGCACGACGGTCGTTTGCATCAAGATGCCTTGAGCGGCATTGAACCACATGTTCCACTCGTTTTCTTTAAAGCCGTCCTCGACCAAGTCGCCGCCCTGCACGACGAACTCCGTATCCGGATGATCCGTCATCGCTTTTTTCAAAATATCTCCCCACAGCTTGAAGCCCGCTTCGTTCGTCGCCTGCGAATCCGCCAGGAAAATGAACTTGGTACGCTCGCCCGTAGCAGCCGCTGTCTGAAGCGACCCGTTCTGGCTGTAGCTGCCGTGGCCGTCGCCTACACGGAACATATATTGAGTTCCCGATTCCAAACCGCTTGCAACGGCTTTATGAACTCGAACGGTTCCCGTATCCGTGGTGTTGAATAAGTAGCTGGTACCTGTAAACCGCTTCGCGTTCGGTCCGCTGAAATCCGTAAACTCCGATTTCTTCACGACCTCAACCACCGTATCGCTCGTAGCCGGGTCCGTATGCCATGTGAAGGCTTTGGAGGTCGCCGTGTCCGCTCCCATCGTCACGCTGACGTTGCTCGGAACCGGACT
Source organism: Paenibacillus tyrphae (assembly GCF_000722545.1). GTDB lineage: Bacteria > Bacillota > Bacilli > Paenibacillales > NBRC-103111 > Paenibacillus_G > Paenibacillus_G tyrfis. The sequence goes on along the minus strand of NZ_JNVM01000005.1, from coordinate 23,269 downwards.
GCCCGCCAGCTTCGATACTTTAAATTTCAGAATCGGGCTGTAGGATTCGCCCTTGACCGCTTGAAGCTGGTACTCTTTCACTTCGGAAGTTAGAGCCCCCGTAACCAGCGTACCTTGAGCGTCGGTCACACCGACTTCGGTGCCGCCAATGACGGTTACTTTCGCTCCTTCGACTGGAGCACCGTTCTCGCCGACTACCTTGAACGTGGTGGGCATTCCTTGAACGACGCCATGCTCATCCCAGCTTAGCTGCAAATGATGCTTGATGGCCGCTTCCACCGGCAAGCCGAAGAAGCCGAAGCTTATATCACCTTTATCATTAAACGTAATGGCTCCCGATTTAAAAGCGATCTTGACTGCATCCTTGGCATCGGGCTTAATCCGGTACTGAATTTGGCCGAGCAGATCCTGATCGGTCAAACCTGCGCCGGAAATATCGTTAAAATTCAATTTTACCGCGCCTGTAGCTTCATCAACCGTAGAGACCAATTGGCTTTCCGCCAGTTTGCTGCCTTTCAGAACGTTCAATCCGTCCACCTTCGTCGGATCGAAGCCGAATTCCATCGTTCCGCCCTTGATATCCGCTGCCTTCAGCGCTTTAATATCGACGGTGTACGTATTTCCTGCATAGACGGTTTTCGGAGCGTCATAGACGATCTTCGACGAGCCTGTATCTACGGTGAATGTCCATTCCTTCTCCGTAACGTTGCCGGACAAGTCTCTAATCTTGATCCTCGCCGAGTGAAGCCCGTCTGCCAACGGTACGTTCGGCGTGTAGTGAATTTGTCCTTTCGGAGGATACAGCGTATGCTGCACCAAGACACCGTCGACGTAGAAGCGGATTTTGTCCGGGTCGATCAATGTCGTTCCCGGATGTTTGACCGGATCGTAGCCGTAATCTTCCCCGATCGCCTCGATTTTCGGCGTATTCGTCGTGACGGTGCTGCCTTCCGCAGGTTTGAAGTCTTTCAGTATGGGTGGGTCCATATCGTCATTGGTCGGCCCATAAACCGCCCGGATTTGATCGATGTAGAGGACGCCTGCCGTCTTGTTGTCGTTTTTCGTTTCCATGTAACGCACAGGCTGATCCATGCGCAGTGGCAGCGGACGCCCCTTCGGCACAACGGCCTCCAAATACCGCCAGCCCGTAAAATCGACGCCGACCGTCTGGTCTGCGTAATCAATGCCGACGGCCGATCCGTTACCGTCGCGGATTTGTCCGCGCAGCCAGTGCTTTTTGCCATCGCCATACACCCACAGGCCAATTTTCTCCGGATAGCCGGGGATTTGAATATTGCTTTCCAGATCTTTCGCTGTGATATAAGCGCCGGAAGTCCCGATCGTTTCGGTGAAATCGTACTCCAGCTTGGCCGATTTATTCCCTAAACGGACGAAATCCTCATTCGTTTCCTCGCTAATCTTCACCGTCTTGTAGCGTGCGCCGGATTCAGTCAAATACTTGCCCGTACCGTTCTCGAAATCCTCCAGCACGACCGGCGGAAGTCCGACCTTCACGTCCATCGACGCTTCAATGTTGTTGTATTTCACGAAAATTTTGCCGCTCTGCTCTGTGGCATTTGTCGCGGTAAACGTGCCGTCCGCATTGATGCTGCCGATCGGCCCCTCTACCCGCCATTCGAGCTTGTTGTTTTGCGCGCGAATGAGCTGACCGTTTCGGAGAGCGCTAATGCTCAAAGTTACTTTTTCGCCCGATGTGAAGGTTTTCACCGCGTCGGAGAACTTCAGCTCCGTCAGCTCGTTTACAACCTCCACTTGCCCTTTGCCCGTCAATCCGCCTGCGGTCGCTGTAACATCAACCATACCCGCCTGGTTGCCGGCAGTAAATTTCCCTGTGGCATCGATCGTTCCGAGAGGGGCGCTCAGGCTCCACTCCGGCGCTCCACTGTAGGAAGCCGGATGACCGTTCGCATCCACCGTAGCCGTTTTGAACGTAACGGAAGAGCCGACTAGCACCCGTTCCAAGTTCGGCTGTACGACCAGCTTCGATGCAGCGCCTTCCGGCGCTTTGTTCACGAGCAGGAGCCCGTTTGCCGTCTTCCGCTCCGAGCCGTCGGAAGGCCGGTTCAAAATTTGCCGTTTCGTTTCTCCAGGAAGCTTGGCTACGAACGTCGCAGAGCCGCCGCCGTCCAGGCAAAGCGCGTTTACGGCGCCCATATCCTTCATAATTTTGCCCAGATCGTCATAAGACACGCCTTCGCTAAAGCCTGGCGCTCTGCCGTCGATTTCGACCATCATGATCGAACCGTCCGCTTTAGTACCGATCCCGACCCGGGGGTACAAGGCTTTGTCTTCGTGGGTCTGTGCCACGCCGTCCTTCACCAGCATAAAGACGCCGCCCATCGCCATCTTGACGTCTTTCCAGTCGTCCTCCAGCTCGAAGCTTGCGGTCACCTCGTCGCCGATTTTCAGTCCGGCCAGCTCGGCCCGATGGCTGCCCGATGCGGACAAAATGACTTGACCGGCCTTCAGCGGCGTATTTCCTTTATCCTTATGAATCTCGGCCACTCTAAGCTTCAAGCTCTTGCCGCTCTTCACTTCGCCTTCCAGCACATCGAGCACAACCTCATCGCCGAGATCGTTCGTCATCGTGGAGGTATGGAAGGAAGCGGTGTACAGCATGAGCTCTTCGCTGTTTTCCCGCATCCGGTTGATATGGGAGATCGGTATCGTCTTGCCCCCGATCGTGAGCGTCCGGGTCAGCTCCGGGCTCAAGCCGTAAATCGTTGTGCCGTCGTTCTTCAGACCGAAGGCAAGCCAACTCCATTTCTCCGGCGGACTGGTCAAAATCTCGCCGTCCCCCATGAACAAACCGAGCGGAACGCCGGTCGCCATGTCATAAAAGTCGCCGTTGATGGCCGCAATGACCCGATTGCCAGGGGCGTCGGCATCGTCAGCCATTTTCGTTACGCCCTGCATCCCGTACACTTTGCCGTTCGTTTTGCCCGGCTGCAGGTCGAGCGCTGTATTTTTCGGATCAAATTCGACAGAATGAATTTTCTCCAAGCCCTGCGGCAGCTTCATGTCCTGCCAGGTGTACTTCGCACCCGGACCGAGCTCCATCTGGCGCGAATCCAGAACTTGTCCGAATGCCGCCTGGGGACTGTCCGCCGCCAAAGCTTGTCCCAAAGGAGAAACCAAAGAGAACATGATAAAAAGGTTGAGCCATAAAGCCATACTGCGTGTCTTTCGTTTCATCTCGTTTCTTTTCCTCCTCGCTGGATTCCGATCGCCTGAACGACCTGTCCTAGTATAATATGCAAGGCAGGAAAAGTAATGAATCGATCTTATTGTTTCTGAGCCGATTTTCTTCTTAACGAAATCTTTAAAAGTCCAGTGAATAGTCGCGGATCGTGCGGAATCGTTCTGGAGAAGCGGCAGCGTTCGCCTTTGTCTCCGGATTCTAACCTACCAATGGCTTATAGAATCCAAGAATCCGGGGACCCGGGGTCCCCACAAAGTACTTGAAATAACTTCCTCGAATGACTTCACTTTGTGGGGTGGAGCAGCGATTGGAAGAATGATCCGAACGAGTAGTGCTCACTTATTCACTGGACTTTTAAACGTCACCTCAGATCCCAAGTCTTCTCCGGTATTCTCCCGGCGTCATATGTACGGCTTGCTTGAACACTTTATTGAAATACTGCAGCGTGTCATACCCCACTGCTCCGGCCACTTCGTAAATCTTCAGATTCGGTTGCAGCAGCAGCTCCTTGGCCTTCTCGATCCGGACGCGGTTCAAATAATTGACGAACGAATAGCCCGTATACTTCTTAATCTGCACGCTGAAATAAGAGACGCTCATCCCGAACCGCTCACTGACCTCGGCCAGCGTATGATCGCTCCGGTAGTTCTCCCGGATATAGTCGCAGGCCCGCTTCACGTTCAGCTTCACGCTGCTATCGGCGGGCGAGGCGGACTGGGCGATCCAAAATTCGCACAGCCTCTGAAAATAGGCGATAGCCTCCTCTTCGCCCTCCCAGGAGAATGGCTCGTCGAAATCGAGCCCGCGTTTCTTGAGAACGCAGTGCCATTTGGCATAAAGCATACGAAACAGGCCCAGACGCTCCCCTTGCTGGCCCTCCTCGAAGCTCTGCATGCTTTGGATCATCTCGGCGTGTCTCTGAATAACCTCGCCCGGCTGGAGAAGATCAAGCCTCTCGAAAAATCGCTGCGCCTGTACGAACTCGCGGTGTGCAGCGTGGAAATACACCACCCGCTCTTCCGCCCGCTGCAGCGCGCGTCTCAGCTCTTCGGCCTTCACCGGCTTGAGCAAGTAATCGATGGCGCCTGCTTGCATGGACTGCCGTACGTAGTCAAAACGCGTATTATCGCTCAGTACGATCGTTACCACGGGAATACGCTGTTCGTACACCTGGCTCATCAAGGCAAGTCCCTCGAGCCGGGGCTGCATAAGATCGGTCAGGAGAAGCGTGGGCCATCCCTGCTCCATCAATCGTAAAGCTTCTTCCCGGTTACGCGCCTCCCCGACGACGATATGCCCCATCTCCTGCACCATTTTTTTGATTCTCGCGCGTTTACCCGTATAAGGCTCCACAATAAGTACATGAAGCATCGCTGTTGCCCTCCCCATCCTCCTCGCAATCAGGATCCGTTAGATTTGGAGTCCGCTTGTGGTCTTTAACGTTTCTTCGGATGAATGGTTGCAGGAAGTGAGCATCTTTTCAAAATCTTTAGAATGGGGGATTATGGGATTTGCATTGAATCTTCAATAAAGTCTAATAATCAATGAGATATAAATCATAGAATCGAGAAAATATGGAAGAAAAGTATATATATAAGTTTAACTAATGATGGCAAATAGAATCTAATATAAAGCCGATCAATAATAGTCATTGGATTTATCATTATGTGTTCCATGAAGATATGGACATTTTGACGAATCTCCGCCACCGTATGGTAAAAGACATTGTTAATGACATCGGCTTTCAGCCATCCAAAGCCCTTCGATGATATTGAGTTCAGAGCTGTTAGGGCGGTAGAAAGACCAGTTTGAGTCTTCCTTTCATTTCGTTCAGAAACGGTTGAGAAAAATGAGATAATTTTCGGAACGGGTGACTAATAATTACCGGAATGGGGGACCGAACGATTTTCGGAATAAGCAAATCGCCTAATTATGCTTAGACAATCACCCAAAACATATGCGGCCAAATATTATATTGGGAAAATTATTTTAAGGAGGCATGTCCATGGCAACATTATGGTGTATGACCAGCCTCGGCAATGAAGGTGTATTGTATAGAGACTTTAACCATTGCAACGACAAAAACAATGGATTGCAGAGGAATTGACGAGGGTTTTCTAATGTACGTGTAGTGATGTAGATATTTCAGGTTCAAAAGAGTTACTCAAGCTTATAAAGCAATTCGTTTTATGTGGTGATAACCGTCAAATAAAGCCCACCTATCCAAAAGCAGTGGATTGCAGGGTTTCCGTGGCGTTTGCATATATACCAGGTAGCTAATATTAAGATAAGGAGTGATTGTCTTTGTATTATCCTCTGAGCTATGAAGAATGTATGAGAAGGTGCGAAAATGGGGGGGGATTTCCAGATGAATGTAGAGCGACATGTAGCCATCTATATCCTGTAAGCCCATACTATTCTGTAAGTTCATACTATTCTGTAAGTCCATACTATTCAGTAAACCCAGTGACCTATTATACTGACCACTCTCATCCATGCCCACCTTGTTATAGGCTAATAAAGAAATGCAACCCTGATGGAAGCAATTGTAGTTGGGTTTGTGAATATATTTGGGACTGTGTTCCTTGATATTACTGGCTTTTATGAAACGAACAATCATCAGCCTTTGTTAAATCTGATCCCAAAAAAAGAAACTGCGGTGGACTAGGATCTAAAAAATAAAGTCTGCCGCTGTTTTTACAAATGTTAATGGGTCTATTTGACCACGTTTTCCTTGCCTGATAGCAATATCTTAGCGCAGAATTATATTTCTACGCTATAATTCTACGCAAATAAAGAGTGTAGCAATCCTACGCTCTCCTTTCACCTTTCCTTTACACCTATCTAAGATTATAGACATAACTCTTCATGAAGCGATAATATTAGATTCGCCGCGCTAGACGTAAGCAACGAGGAAATCCTGAGAGATATGATTCACAAAATGATTAACCGTGTGGATGTTCATAATGACGGTTCAATCGAAATCAGTTACAACTTCCAAAACCCACTAAAACAAGGGGCGTAGCCTATTTAGGCTCACCCCTCCATTCCATCAATATTACACACTCCGCATGTCTCGAGCTTTCAAAAGGGATACCGATCATTACTCGGAAATTTGCTATTCCCATATATCCAAAGTGTATAATTTACATTAAATACAATATGGATATGTCCGATATATATTAAGATTAACGGAGCACTCGATTCAGATACAGGATGAGATTCCACTTCGACTGCTTCGCCCTGTGGAACAAGATGCGGACAACTCCAATACGCTATATTCATAGGCGCTTACCGAGTATAGACCGGCCAACATGACTCCCCCCTTGAGGGTGATTCATTGCTGGACTTTATAAAGCGTTGGTTTTGGTATGACTGGATGATGCTTGTCATTCGGACCATCCTTTTCGTTTCTCTTCTCTTTACTTTGGAGCATTTTTCTGAACAGCTGACCATCCCTTTCTGGTTAGGGGCTCTGTGGGGGATTGCAGCTTTTTTCATTCCTTGGGTTTGTTTGCAAAAGCACTATATTCGTTCCTGACAATGTACTACCATTCGCCAACCCAAACCGGATTAAAATTTGAATATCCCATTTCCATTAGTAAATCCCATGCATTATTTAAAATATGAGGCTGTCCTTTTGTAAATAATTCTTTTCTTTGTTTCATTAGATATGAAATAATCTCAGCTATATGTTTTGGCTTGCCTAGGTGTATTATTGTTTTCAAATCATTTTTTTGTGCTGTAATACTGTAAAAGGCCCAGAATGTAAGAGGATCTTCGTCTGGTGGATTTGATTCGAAAATAAGTGTGATTTTGATATTTTTGTTTTCCTTTGGACAAATATTTAATGTGAAACTTTCCCCACCCGAATACCAATAAACAAATGCTTGACTATCAATGGTAATATTTCTTAATTGACTCTTCATAAATTTCTCATCCTAATATAATTGTTCTACATAACGATTATAAAATAATTTTGACTTCGAATCGACCACCTACAAGTAAATGATTCAAATTAGAAAACCCTGTCTGCTTCCCAAAATCTATACTTTACTTCAGCTCTACCCGAATACTTGGCAAGTTATATGCTTTCATTAGAAAAAATTCCAGAGAAGACATAAGAGCGACTATGGAAAATCTCGGTGAACTTGAAAACGAAAGTTTAAGATTGATTACTAAACTAACGTGGAAGTCAGAACAAAAATGTAGAGGTTTTTTGTTTAAATCAATTAGTACTGATGAACAATTTAAGGAACAAGTGCTTTTACCATGAGGGCGACGTGAGCAAACACCATGTTCAGGAAGCGGGCCATCCATCCCTCACCCGGACTAGCTCGCCCGTCCCCCGCCGCCCTATCCAGCGCCGACAAGAAGCTCTCCTTCGGCCACATCACCTACCCGCATCAGTTGATGCGGGTGTTGCTGCTGGAGCAGGTTTATCGGGGTTAAAGATGGGTGAGGACAATGCCATAAGTGACGGCGAAAAGTGGGGTGTAAGAGGGCTATGAAAATTGTTGAACAGTGAAGCAGAATGCTGTAGAGATATGTTTATCCCTCTTGAGATGGGCTCTAGGGGGATTTTTGTGCGACAAAATCGACATTTATTTCCAATTTCGTGGTATGATTATGGTACGTATGGATTCGAAAAGACTTACGGATATGGGCTGTTTGTGAGCTTCGCAAATGAGACGTTTTTTGAAATATTAGTAAGCAAAGGATGAAAGAAAATGTCAAATGGATATGTTTATATACTTGTAAATGAAAGTCTTAAGGGATTAGTTAAAATAGGAAAGACATCAATAAGCTCCAATGAAAGGGCAAGACAACTATCTAGCAGCACAGGCGTCCCTACACCTTTTAAGGTAGCTTACGAAGTTTTTTCTAACGACTGTGACAATTTAGAAAAAACTATACATAATGAATTAAATGATTTTAGAGTAAATGCAAATAGGGAATTTTTTCAATTCCCTCTAAATAAGGCAATTAAATTGGTCCAAAAATTTTCTGAAATAAGAGCAGGAGATGAATTAGATAGTTTTGAGGCAATAGAAATTTTACCTAGGATAAGAGAGCAGTTTAATCAATATCTAAATCCTTCTGTTTCTTCAGTTAGAATTTACCAAACTATCGATAGGGTCTATTTAGAAGTTACGCAAGACCAATATATAGCCGAATACTTAAAAGATCAACTAATTAGAAGAACTGATTTAGGGTTTATAATTGATGGATATGATGTAGATGATAAATCATTTAAACCTAAAAAATCAATTAATTATAATGTTGAAGTTTTTTTATCTTCAGGTTTCACTACAATGGCTGTTTGTAGTGATGAGTTATTTACGAAAGAAGGAATTGATGAAATGTATGACAAAGAAACGGGTGATTGATGAGGGTGATAGAGATTATTTTTCTTAAGAATAACATCACATGGCTTAAAGATTTCGCAACTATCCTTTTTACAGCAACAGGCACTATTGTTGCAATACTTACCTATCGTCGAGCAAGAGCCACTGTCCTACAACCTATAAGAAACGAAGTAATTAAAAAGCAATCTGAAATTCTCGTTGAACTTCTTGGAATTCTACCATCAGAAAGTAAGTTGATATACAAGGGCTTAGATTACTCCTTAATCGCCACGATCAACACGAATAAACAGTTATTGGACTTAGGTTTTCTTTTTGCAAATCAGGATGAAATAGTTAAGAAAATAGATGATCAAATTGTAGGATGGACTTATGTCGGTGAAAGTAAGCAACTATTAGATGTTGAATTAATCGATGCTTTTGAAGAGAAACAACAGCCTAATGATTTAAACAATGAAGATATAGGCAGGTCAAAGTATGAGAATGCTAAAAAAGGTATCATCGAAGTCGATAAGATCTATCTGACCCAAAATCATACTGACTTTAAAAATAAGTTAATTGACTTTTCTCATAATCCATACTTGCCTTTGGCTGTTCAAGAAGTATTGGATAAGATCATTTCAGACATTGATATCAATATACATGTCAATATGAAAGCTGTACTGTCTGATTTCCTCAGAGAATTCTGTCATAAATACTTTACTAAAAATGAAACCCAATATTAATCCAATTGGAGTATACAATAACTTTAATCATAGAAGAATGAGTCATGAACATGACATCAGACGATTAAGAGAAGTAATACGTAAATATTTAATGATTGATGAGAAGTGGAAGTAATACAAGGAGTTCATAATACTTCAGCTAACATTATATTCACGTATCGGAGCCTGTCGGCTCCATGGTCCGCTCGAAGCGATTGGCAGAGAAGCGGGATCAGGCGGACACATCCGCACCGATTAACTGCGCAAGTGCGGGTATTCTAGATGGATTTCAAAGAGGCATTTCAGGCCGGAAAAGTCGTTTTGTCAAATAGGGTAAACGGTGTGTGGGAAGTGTAGGAATGGATATTAACTATCCTTATCATGTAGGCGGCGTTCATCCTCAACCCAGTTCTTACCCCATCCAGTTTCTCCACAAGTTGTGCAAACATAGTCGCCAGTCTTTCCATGACGACTGGTTTCACTGACCATATGGGGGTGACTACAAGGTCTGTTGCCCCATTTTTTGCGCAGTGCAGCTGCTTCGTTGATATCCATAATGTTGCTCCTTTATCCAGCTTCTTACCACAATTATACACCAGATGCTTGGATATAGCGCATGGATCATTCTGTTCCACAAGATATAAACTAATTGAGAATTCTATCGGACTGTAGCATGTCGTTTTGAAAGGCGGGAGTATGACGGGCCATCAATCTTTGATCGTATTGGTACCCGAGAAGAATACGGCATTTTATATGTCGTACAACAACGATTAGATGATGAGTTTGGAAGTGTATGAGGCGTTTATGGACCATTATTTTCCGCGAACGGAAACACCGGAGAAACCTGTTTATGTAACTTTGGATGAAAAGGATACGGAAAAGTACGTAGGACTGTATCAGAATACGCGCTTTCTTTTCTTGAAATCGAAATTTTCGTACGCCGACGGAAAATTGCTGATGGAGACGGGAGCGCCGGGCAAGCACATCTTCAAGATGATTACTCCGCTGCTGTTTGAAGACGAATCGGGCAACAAGCTGGCGTTTAAAAAAGACCATCTCGGATCGATCGAATATTTTTATTACGACAGTTTGGAAGGACTGCACTTCGGATCGGATTCGCAAAAAATCCATAGGAAGCAGCCGTTTCCGGATGTAGCGGAGGGAAGCAAATATAAAAGCTTTATCGACGATTTGCACGCCCTGGATATCATGGGTGCGAAATCAGGCAGCCGCTTCGAGAAAAAGCAAATGATAGCCGGTCTCCCTTCCTTTGATCCGAATGCGATCATTACAAGACAGACGGCAGCGGTCATGATTCAAAACCTGAAAGAACTCAAGCCGGCGTCCAAAGTTCGATTGAGCGGTCAAACGGATGCGTGGGCGGTCGAGGCCGTTACTGTACTGGTTTCGCAGGACGTAATCGATCCGGATACAACCGTACAGGCGGATGGCACCGTCGATTTCCGCTCCAATCAGCCTTTGCTTCGGCAGGAGGCAGCCGCACTGTTGGATAAAGCCATAAAATAAAGCATCACGGTCATGCCGGCATATTTGCAAGCGGGGTCCGTAATAATCCATCTGTTGATTATTGCGTGCCCCGCCGGCAGCGGTTCCATCCCTCTATTCGATTAAAGACAGGAATGATCTCAGCTTCGCGAATACAAATTCAGGCTGCTCGATGTGCGGGGCATGCCCTGCGTCCTCAACGACAAGCTCCTCGAAGCTGCCGCCCGCTTCCTGATACTGTGTAAGCACGCAGCGCATCTGGGAAACCATGGGCTGCGGCGGATACACCTCTTCGCCGGGCCAGCCTTCAACGTAGCCAAGTTTGCCTAAATAACCGAAATCGAACCATGAGCTGTCTGACACGATCGCGTCGTCCGCGCCCCGTATCCATAGGATCGGCCGTTTAGGTTCGATATGTATAATCGGCGAAAGGTTGACATACTTGGGCGACATCGCATTGTTGATCCCCTCTTCTCCCGGAGCTACGCCGGGCCAATGCTCGCAAGTCTCGAAGGCTCCAGGGTAATGAGCGTCGCCAATGCGGGTAGACACCATCGCCTCCAAGTAACGCTCCTCCCGCTCGCCGCTAACGCGAAACGGCGATTTAAAATAAAACTGATTCAGGATATTGCGCGGGCTGTTCGGCTCTCCCCCGCTGCGGTCTTTGCCGCTTAGACAAGCGACAAACTGCGGGTTTGCCGTTCCCCCGCCCGAACCGGCGTAATTGTCGTAACAAGGCGTACCCCAATCGTCCTTGGTGCCGCCAAAGCCGTATGGCGAAAGCGGGGACATCAAAACGAGCGAACGAACAGCCGCAGGATGATCGATGGCAAGCTGCATGGCAATTCCTGCTCCCAGCGACCAGCCCAGCACATGTACGGGTTGACTCATGCCGAGAGCACCCAAAAACGACTTCAAATCGTCGGACCAATCGCGCAGCCCCCGCGTTGCATCGATAGGGAGCGCTTCCGTTTGACCGTATCCGCGCAAATCCGGAGCAAGCACCCAGTACTCCTCAGACAATGCACGAAGGGTGTCGTCCCAGAATAAATTCGCAGAAACGTTGCCATGAATAAGAATAAGCGGCGGATTTTCAGCGCTTCCAGCAGATAAATAGGAAACATGCAAGCGGTCGGTTTGGATCGATTCAGGCTGTAAAGTCGTTATGGTCATGCAGATTCCTCCCATGGATCGTTAGTTTTGTTTGAGCCACTGATCAATCTGTTTCGCAGAAGCAGCCGCCCAGCCAAGCTGCAAATGATTATGCTGCACCGTTACGTTGCCGGCGACATTGCCGATTCCCTGCACCGCTGCCGCGCTTGCAATGAAGACGACCCCATCGCTTGGGCCCGTGTGTTCGCTATGAATCGCCGGAATGTCATTTTTATCTCCCGACAGCAAATAGGTCTGAATACTGGTCGGAATTCCCGCATTCAAAATGGGTTCAACCAACGATCCCTGCTGAATCGCAGCGTCGATCCCGTTGCTATTCGTAAAGAATCCCTGACCGCCGTAGTAAGTCGTGTACCAATCTTGCTCAAGCGCAGGAAGCGGATATTCGTCAACCCATTTGCCAAGCATTTGCTTTTGCCCTGGGAAAAAATTGCCTGACGCTGTGTTGTAAATCGACAGCTCGGGATGGTTCCTCGATATTCCCCAGCATACCATTTGCGTGTGCGGAGAAGGCGCATTGACAACACCGCCGCATTCAGGGAAAATGCTAAGATTATGCGACCAGCCATGGCGGAAGATGTAATCAAAGCCTTTGTTCGGATTGCCGACCAAGACTAGCTTGCGAATATCTTGGCTGTAGCTCGTACCCCCCGCTTTTTTAACAGAGGAAGCATACATCCGCGCACTGAAAGCGCCTTTGCTCCATCCGATAACATCGACTTTACTTTCACCTGTTACGTTTTGGATAATCGTAATCGCATCGTGAATTTGTTCGGCGCTGTAATAGTTGTCCCCTTGCTTATGCGGAAAATTAATCGCAAACACTTTGTAGCCTTTGCCGACCAAGTCCTGCATCATGCCAGTGCTGGGGCACGATATTGCGCCGCAGCCGTAGGAGCCAAGCTCATTCGGATTCGCCCAAGCGCGATCCGCGTTATCGTTCGCGCCGTGTACGAGCAGAACCGGCGTTTTTACCGGATTGGTGTCGTACTTCGGAGCGTAGTAAAGCAAGAAGCGGCTGGAATGCGGTTTTTTCACCCCTCCGAAAAACGTAAGGCGTTGTCCATCCTGATCGCCTCGCCCATCTTGGGGGTAGTCCTCGGCAGCGAACATCGGATTGTTGTCCTTCCAACGTTCCACCTTGCTCCATCCATTGCTAACCGTTGTAAACGTCTGCTCCAGCACCAAATTGGATGCTGCTGCCCCTGCAGTTCCTCCTGCAACTTCCGCAGCTCCCGCAGCCCCTGCCTCCTGTGCTCCGCTCACTCCAGCATGCGATACGAGCAGCGCGCAGACGATCAACAACGCCGTTGTTACCGATGGCAACCATCTTTTGTACATGTATCCAATCTCCCTTCATGGCGACTGTTCGCGCATATCCAAAAGGTCACAGCCGCATCGTATTTTTATGCGTCCCTAAACGCACGGTTTCATCATAATTGGAAGCGGTTGCATTTCAGTTGCAGAAGACGGTGAACGCTTGTTTAGGCTTGCTTAGATGACCAAGCCTCCGTTTACTTCCAGAACAGTACCATTGACGTAATCCGATTCGGGGGAAGCAAGAAATAAGTACGCGTTCGCGACATCAATCGGCTGCCCAAGGCGGCGGAGCGGAATTTTCTCCAGCATCTGCTGAATCACTTTCTCCGGCATGTTTGCCACCATCCCCGTCTCAACAAAACCTGGCGCAACCGCATTGGCCTGAATGCCTTTCGGACCAAGCTCCTTCGCCCACGTTTTCGTCATTCCTATAATTCCCGCTTTGGTTGCAGCATAATTGGTTTGCCCAATGTTGCCATGCACGCCTACAATCGATGCCGTACTGATAATTTTCCCGCTTCCGCGTTCGATCATCGAATGGATTAGCGCCTTGGTACAATAGAAAACGCCGTTCAAATTCACTTGAATGACCCGATGCCACTCCTCTTCGGTCATTTTGGCCAGCGTACGATCCTGCGTAATTCCCGCGTTATTGATCAAGACATCGACCGCACCGTATCGCGCCAGCGCTTCTGCCGCCATTTTGTTGACACTACCGCTGTCGGACACGTCAACTTCGATAAAATGCGCATCCGCTCCCTTTTGCAGCAACGCCTGAACCGCTTCCTCCCCCTGTTGTTTGTTGTAGTCAGCTATAATGACGCGCGCTCCTTCCTGTGCAAAAAGCGCCGCTGTCTCTCGCCCGATGCCGGCGGCTCCTCCCGTAATAAGCGCTGTTTTCCCTTGCAGTCTCATACTTATCTCCTCCGTTCGATAAATTCAGCTACAACCTGGCAGAGTAGCGCCAGGTTGTCCACAATAGGCGAATGGCCTGTATGATCCAATTCCCTGTAAACGACATGCTCGCCCAAATCCTCTACCAATTCCTCCGTCATCTGACGAGTGACTACTTTATCTTGACTCCCCCATAAAACGAGCGTTGGCATCAAAAGTCGTGCCGCATCGCCGCTGCCGCCCCCTGCTTCATGATCCTTGGCGCTCATATTGAAGCGATTCATGGCATCATATACATCCAGCAAATTTTTTTGCGTCAGCATGTCGTTCAGATACGTCTCGTACCGGACTTCATCCGGCTCTTGGATGACATAAACTTGACGATTCCACAAATTGCACAAAAATGCTTTGTCCCGGTGATCATAGGCTCGCTGCACCAGCTTCGTTTTGTCCATTTCGGCAATTTCCGCTCGGGTACGAAGCCTTCTCGCCTGTACTTGCTCAGACTGCGGATAGCCTCTTGTTGACATGGACGCCAGTAAAATTAATGCCTCGACGTACTGCGGATGCGAAGCTGCGAATTGCATGGCGACTCCGCCGCCCATCGACCAGCCCATCAGCGTGAATGAAGTAAGGTTCAGCCCGTCCACAAACAGCTGAAGATCATCCGAAAAATCAGCTATGCTGTTGACCGGCACATGATACGTAGAAGCGCCGAAGCCTCGCAAATCAACAGCAATCAGCGTATGAGACGGGTCAAAGCTTTCCATAAACAGATCCCAATGCACGGATGAAGTCATATTGCCATGCACGAGCAGCAGCGTCCGTCCGGCCGCCGTTCCGGCGCCTCTGCGCAAACGGTAGGCCATCGTTTCGCCATTAGAGAGCTGTAGCGACTTGAACTCAATTTCCAGCATCGGCTTCCCCCCATCGGATCGTCGTCGCTCCCCATGCATAGCCGATGCCGGCGCTAATCAGAACAACCACATCCCCATCTTTTAACTTTCCGCTGCTTACGGCCAGCTCTAAAGATAAAATTTGATCGAACTGTCCGATATGGCCGAATTCGTTCAAGTAAATGGACTGGTCATCGGATAATCCCAGCTGGCGAAGCACGTAATCATGAGCGGATTTCTTCATGTGCAGCATCGCCGCATAGGTGATGTCCTTTTCGGTATACCCGCTCTTCGCAAGCGATTGCCGGACCGCCTCCAAAAAGTAGCCCATGGACTTTTCATCAAGGCGCTCTTTCATCCGCTGCGGATTTGGAACGTGGAAAAAATGCTTTCTCTGCTCTATCGCTTCGAGCGTAAGCGGATGTTTCGTGCCGCCGGCCGGTACGATAACATCTTCGCTAAATGAGCCGTCCGTGATCAAATGGCTTGCCAGCACATGATTGCGCCCATATTCGCGCTGTAACAGGATCGCCCCTCCGCCTGCTCCGAGGTTAAACATAAATGACGTATGCCGATTGCCGTAGTCAATCAAATCGCCATTGCGATAACCGCCCGCCAAGAGTACGGTACGAATCGGGCGATCAGCCATCATCATGCTCTGCGCCACCTTTAAAGCCATAACCGTCGTGCTGCAGCGCATACCGACGTCAAACGCCCAAGCGCGGGTAGCCCCTACCTCCTGCTGAAGCTTCATAGCCGCTGTCCAAACGGGATACTCCTTGTGTTCTTCGCCGATGTAGATGACCAGATCTATTTCTGCCGGATCAAGCTGAGCCTTGGCAATGGCCAGCCTTGCCGCACGAATTCCCATCTCGCAGCTGTGGTCATCGGCTCCTGGCACAGGCTTGCGGAGAATGCCAAACTTATTCTCGACCACGTCCTGCGGCACGCCAGACAGCTCGCTAATTTCCTTGCTTGTCTGGAACGTCTCCGGGATGTACATGCCCGTACTTACGATACCTATGGGTACTGCACTCGTCATCATGATTCGCTCCACTTCTGTTGTGTCATTTTGGCGTATAGCTGTTTTGTCGCCGGCATCGGCTCCACCCCAAGCTCCGACTCCAGCGCCTTGCTGCATCGGGCATACCATTTAAGCGCTTGGTGGCGGTTATTGTTGCTATAGTGGCACTTCATCCCCAAGCGATACGCTTCTTCCCAGCACGGATCTTTCTCGATAATCTGCTCGCACCAGCAAATGGCCTTATCGAAGTCACCCAGAGCCGCATAAAGCTCCGCCAAACGCTGCGCCCCTCTCAAGAACAGCGCTTTCAGCCGCTCCCGCTCCTGCGCGCACCAGTCTTCGTATCTTCTCTCGGGTATATACTCTCCTGCATATAAGCTTAATCCTTTTTGCAGCATGTCTATGGCTTCCTGACGCTCCTTTGCATCCAGACCGTGCCTGATTCCATCCTCAAAGGCGGCGGCATCAAGCTCCAAGCCGGAGGCAAGGCTCAACCCGTACAAGGTGCCGCTGCGCTCAACGAAAAATGGGGCGGTTCTCGCCTGCCGCTCAGGCTCTAATGCCGTGTTGAGCGCATTAAGCGCCACTTTAAAATCGCGATAGGCAGCCTTATCGTCCAGATCGCCCCATAAAAGCGCCATCACTTCCTCTTTGGGCAGCATGTGCTTTCTTCTTGTGACGAATAGTTGAAAAAGCTCTTTCGCTTTGCCGCGATGCCAATCTTTTTCCGTCACTTCTCTTTCCCCAAGCAGCACTTTAAAGCCGCCTAATGTCTGAATCCGCAGCGTATAGCCAGGATGGTACGTCAGCTGTTCGATTCCCAGATCGGACAACAGCACGGAGGTGTAGCTTATGTCCAGCTTCTTTTTGTGCGCTTCCAGCAGGATCGGAACAAGCTGCCTCAGATCGCGAGGCCCGAATAGCGTACGCTTGTGCAATAAAAATTCGTAGCCGCCTTCTTTCATCAGCTTTAGAAAACGCGAAGTGCAGCGATCCCGCAAATGCTCCCTCTTCGTATGGTGCGCAAGCAAACATTGCCACAGCATCGCAACGGTTATCCCGTACCCGTCGCCGCACGCCTGAAAGTCCGATTCGCAAAGGGCAAGCCTCTCCGCTGCATCTTCCCACCTGCTGCCGCAGACGGCAGCAATGCCCATGCCGAGCCGAATCCACGCCGACAACCAGAGATCGTGCGCTTTTTCCGTTTCCAATAGCGCCTGCGCCCCGTACTCCATAGCAAGCTCTGTCGCTCCTTCACGACCGTACAGCAAACATAACCCCATCCAAGGTTCCGCTTTTCCTCTGGAAACTTGAAGCCCTTCCATCATCTCAAGCGCTGTGCGATAGCAAGAAAGAGGCAGCCCCAGCTCGTAGCGTGGCAGGAGCAGCGCAGCATTTCCCATGCGCATCCATCCGCAAGCCTCCATGTAAGGAGCTTTGCCGGATACCCCTTGCATGATGCCGCGCTCCGCCCATTTCTTAGAGCTTTCCGAGTTACCGGCCAAAGCTTCGATAAAAGACAATAAAACCGACGTTTCACGGTGCGATTTGGGCAAATGCCCGTCTGCTGCCGCACCTTCGCAGCGCAATTTCCGCTCCAGCGCTTGGCGCGCCTCCTGCAGACGGCCAGAACGCAAATGAAGCCGCGCCTCCAACACATGATCCTGAAAATCGGCTTGCAGCGCCTTGCATCTTCGGTACCACACCTCCGCTTCCTTTAATCGTCCGGCATTGACGAGATTTTCACAGATTAAGCTGTACAGACGAACACTGCCTTGATCTGACACTCCGTCAGATTCCATCACAACAAGCGCCTGCTGCAAGAGCTGTTCCGCCTTCCCCGGCTCGATCGTATCGAGGAAAATATGGGCTTTCCGCTCCAAAGCCATATTGGAGGCGGAGGAATAGCCCGCTTGCACAGCCAACTGCTCGCCCTTCGTGTAACAAAAAATGGCGCGGTCATACGAATTGTGGTACCGATGCACGTCCCCTTCATACATCCACACCATGTAGTAGCGGTCTTTCAAAGGCTTGGGAAGGCGGGAGATGATCGCAAGCAAATGTTCAAGCTGGCCGAGCCTAAGCAGCTTATGGCCGTGTTGATGAATCGCTTGTGCGACTTTCTCGTACTGCTCCAGAGCGCACAGATGCTCGATCATTTCCAGCCATTTTTGTTTGCTCTCGAAGTAATCGGCGGCACGCTGATGAGCAAGCGCATACTGCTGCGGTTTTACCTGAAGCTGCTGCCTGACAAACTCGCGGAACATCGGATGATACCGATAGCCGGTATCGGCATACGCCTGCAGAAACAGCCCCAAGCGCTCGATTCGCTCGATCATGTTCTGGGAATGTAGAGGCTGCAAGCCGAGCAATTCATCGCAAAGAGCAGGCGTAAACGTTTCCAGCACGCAGGTTTGCTCAACAAACCCGCGAACCGCATCATTCTGATGCCGCCACACTTCCAGCATCAGAAATCGGTGCACATCGGCAGACGTATTTCTGGCGGCAGACATCTGCTGCCACATCGAATGGACCGCCGTAATCCAACCTTCCGTTTGCCGATAAATTTCCTGAATATCACCCTCATGCAGCAAAAATTCATAAGCATCGGCAAACAAGGTTTCGATCTCTTCCATGCTGAATGCAAGGTCATGCTCCCCGATTTCCAGCAGATTTCCTTTCACTTTCAACGTCGCAAGCATATCCCACGACGGATGGATTCTGCTCGATAGTAAGACATGGACATGATGCGGCGCGTACTGCATAAACATTTGCATCCAATCATCAATTATCGAATGATGCGCCACATGGTGGTAATCATCGATCACAAGAATCACTTCCTGAGACAGCGCCAAAAGCTCATTAACGAACAAAGAGCAAAGCAAGCGGACACTCTCTTGCGATTCACAGCCGCATGTCTGTTCGTTCACCATATTCATCCAACTGTCCGCAAAATGCGGATGGTTTGACCGAACGGCATGGATCAAATATAGGACAAACGTGGCCAGTTGCTTGTCTTCCGCGCCTACGCTGTACCAACAGCAAGCCGTGGCTTCGACTTGAAAAAAAGCAGAGAGCGCTGTGCTTTTTCCGTATCCCGCACCGGCGTATACAAGCGTTAACGGATGCTGCTCGCAGCGCTTTAACTTTTTGCTAAGAGTCGGCCGCAGCAGTATCGTTTTTTTGAGCGGGGGAGGTATCAGCTTCGTTTGGACAATTGCCGCAGTCATCGCTTCAATCAACCGCCTTTTACAATCTCCACTACATTTCTTGGTACATTTGGCAGATCCGTTTCTTATCCACTTTGCCTACATGTGTTTTGGGCAGCTCCTGCAGAAACAAAAACCTTTTAGGAATCTTGTACTTTCCGATTTTGCCTATGCAGTAGTTCCTCAGCTCCTCATCGGTAAGCCCATGATCCGGGTGCAAGGCAACGGCCGCGGCGATCGATTCCCCCCATTTGGGATCGGGAATGCCGACGACTGCCGCTTCTTTAACCGCGGGGTGCTCCAGCATGATCTGCTCCACCTCGACGGGATATACATTTTCTCCGCCCGTGATGATCATGTCTGCTTTACGGCCTACGATATAGTAGAAGCCATCCTCATCCCGCCGGCCCAGATCGCCTGTCCGCAGCCAGCCGTCAACAAAGGCGGATTGCGTCGTCTCCGGCTGATTCCAATAGCATTGGAACACATGCTTGCCACGCAGCCATATTTCGCCAACGTCTCCAATCGCCACTTCGCAGCCGCTGTCTGACACAATTTTCACCTGCACCAGCATCATCGGCTTCCCGACCGATCCTCGCTTATGGACGACAGCGCGCGGGTCCATATAAAAATTGTTCGGCCCCGCCTCCGTTAAACCATAGCCTTCTTTGAACGTCAGACCCTTGCTCTCGAAGGCTTCGTAGATTGCAATCGGGCATGGAGCGCCGCCGGAGAGAAACGTGTGTACATGCGGAAATTGTACATGCGCAAATGCAGGCAAATCGATCATCATCCGGTACATCGTCGGCACCATCAGCACGATCGTGCAGGCATAGCGCTGAATCAGTTCCATGAGCGGCTCCGCTCGGGATTCTTTGCTTACCACCACGGTACCGCCGGCGTACAAAATCGGCAGGCAAAGCGCATTAATTCCTCCCGTGTGGAACAATGGCAGTGACGTTACGGTAACATCGCTTGCCGTCAAATTCCAGCTTACGATCGTATTCAACATGTTCCACAGCACCGATTGATGCGACAGCACGACACCCTTAGGCTTTCCAGTCGTTCCGCCGGAATAGATCATCATGCAGCTTTCTGCCGCTTCATCGCCGCGTTCTGCTTCCAGATGTCTCAGCGGAATTGCAGCGCTGATGATGCTCTCGTATTCAACTCCGCCTGCTTGCAGCGTGATTGGAGCAAACAGGCCGCGCGCTAACGACTCCAGTTCACTATGGTACAACAAAGCTTTCGGCGTGCAATCGCTTACAATAGCGTTTAATTCGCTGCCGGATAAACGCCAGTTCAGCGGCACGAATACGGCGCGCAGCTTGATGCAAGCAAACAGCGCATCCCAGCAGCAAAGATCATTCTGCGCAAGCACAGCGACACGATCCCCGGGCGCTACGCCTGCCGCTTCCAAATAGCCTGCCAGAGCGCAGGCTCGTTCGTTCATTTGAGCGTAGCTCCACGCTTCTCCTGTCTCTGCGTTTATTGCCGCTGTTCGATGTGGAGTTAAGGCACTTCTGGCTGCCAGCCAATCCATTGAATCCTTTCTCATATGCTCGACCCCTATAGTCCATGATCTGTCCATTCGTTTGTACTATAGATAGGTTACAAAGCAGTTACAAATTTACGCCAATGAGCGGTTTGAAGTGCGCTACGTATTAATCGTAATGATCGTTTTACTGAATAAAACCCGAATTAATAAAAGTATTGTTGGTCGAGGAGATTGTGCATTTACAGTTTGAGGATGTATTCAAGGATATTTTCCCTGTAAAATTATACCTCCATAAGATGATTTATGTATATAGGGGACCTTAAAAAACAATTTAATTCTTCATATAATATACCGCCAACGCTCTGCCGATTTTTGGTTGAATGTAGGCTTTCATCCTTAGTTCGAGCGGACAAACCGCAAAGATACGCCAGCAATAACCTGCTCTCCGTTCATGCCCCAGTTTTAGTGTTTCAATAGTTGGCATAGTGCCTTTTCTAGCCTCAAATGAAGTAATTCCGTTTGCAATTCAATAGTCATTCGGTGAAGGCTCGAAACAATGTCTTCCACAGCAAATTTATGTAATGGTCTTATTTGATCGTTCACCCTGTTTAAGACGGCCATAGTGCAAGCTTCGTACGTTTGAATTTGCTGCATCAGTTCACGTTCCTCGGCATCCAATCTGTTCATGAGGGTAACTTTCATATTCATGTTGCCTCCCCTCATATGATCGCCTGATGCTTGCCGATAGCTTCCACGTTAGCATACTGGTACATGCCGCTGTAAAAGCTGCGACGATCAAGGATTCGTTTCACCTGTACTTTGGTGAAGGCCTTGCCTTGCTGCGTTTTGTAGTTTTCAAGGTTCAATTGGTATGCAATTTCGGATAATGTCCATTGGGGAATAGCTCTTTTAATTCGAATACTCGTTCCACAATGACTGCTTGTTTTTCATCGATGACATGGACTTTCGAGCCTTTCTTAGCCTTGTAGCCGAATGTTGCTCTTCCTCCGGCATAACCGCCTTCCTTGGCCTTCTTGTTGCGTCCTTTACCTAATTTCATGGCGATTTCAAGCCGTTGGTAAGCGTCCAATAGTTCCATCAAGCCATTGATTAAGAAATCCGAAGGATCTTTCTTGTAGATGCTGTATGTCGGTTGTTCAATCGATTTCACGTCAACGTTGTATTTCTTAAATTCACGATGGACCAACACTTTGACGATATCGCTTCTCCACAAGCGATTTGTGTTCAGAACGACAACATGCTCGATAGAACGAGTAGAGAGGAGGGAAAGCATATTCTGGAATCCTTCTCGGTCTACTTCTAAGGCGTCTTCATCTACTTTTGCACCGCTGATTCCTTCATCCACTTTTTATTCTTTAACTCAAACAAAGTTTTCGAAAACATGCTTCCTAAAATTAATCAGATTATTAAAAGAAGAATTATGCTCTCGTAAATAGAAGTTATGTTTTTGGAAACTACAATTTGACTACATCGCGTGAAGTGACTCTAAAAAGTTAGGAAAAATATATTAAGCAACTTTTAGGGGATGGGTTCGGTACTATTTTTAAAATGCACAATATTCTCAAATTCCTGTGTTATAAGAATTCCGATTTTTAAGATGCCGAAGAAGCTTTCGACGACTGCATTGTCGTAATGTGGTTGTCTTTTTATTTTTTGCAAGAATCTATACAGACATCATTTTCCAAAGGTATAATTTAACATGTTACTAATCATGTTATTGTAGATTTATGCAAACCTTACAAATAATAAATGAAGGAAGGTTTTTATGCTCATTTTCAATTGTAGCCAAAGAGTCTTTATATTAGGTTTCAGTCTGGTTATACTATTTATTTTTTTTCCAATTAGTGTGTCTGATGCTTTAACTTCACCTAAGAGAAGTCCCTCTAGTGATTCTTTATTTATTGAAGCTCCAAATTTAAGTAATCAGTTATTTTCCACTATTGAAAAAAGTCACCTGACCTTGGATGGTCAGGATGACTATGGAGTATTGTCAAAGAGCGGAATGATACCGACAGGAGGCAGTAACTATACAGTAGAGTTGTGGTTCAAAAAAGATACGTTCGATAAAGGATACCGAGAAATGCTATCCCAATGGACGAAGGAGAATATCTCAAATTCGTTTTACTTAGGAATGGATAATGGAAATATGCGGTTTACAGATTCATGGAACTCGGTACCCGTTGGTGAGCTAAGAACAGACACATGGTATCACTTGGCTGCAGTGTCGACTCCCAACAATGCGTATTTGTACATTAATGGGGAACTGAAGGCAACGAAAGGAATGGCGCTAACTTATACAGGAAGTGGACCGTTAGTACTCGGAAGGCAAGGAGAATTAAATGCAGAGTACTTCGATGGCGTCATCAGCGACGTGCGGGTATGGAATACAGCACGTACACAGGAACAAATTCAAGAGAAAATGACTCAAGTGGTGG